>NZ_JAPSHJ010000033.1 GCF_031179985.1 Arthrobacter sp.
CACTTCCGGGCCACCGGTGAACCCGCCTTCTCAGGGCGTACCTACCAATCCTTCCCAGCCACGCTGATCGGAGCCTCACGGATGTGAGGGAGCGTTCGGGAAACGCCCGCAGGATGTGAGGGAGCGTCCGGGAAACGCCCGCAGGATGTGAGGGAGCGTTCGGGAAACGCCCGCAGGATGTGAGGGAGCGTCCGGGAAACGCCCGCAGGATGTGAGGGAGCGTCCGGTTAGGGGTTGGCGTGGAGCCCGCGGAAGGCCATGGCGATGACGTCGTCGGCCAGCTTTTCGGGGGACAGGGAACCGGCCGGTTTGTACCACTCCACGATCGAGTTGATCGTTCCGAACAGGAGCCTGGTCACCGTGCGCGGGTCGATGTCCTTGCGCATGGAGCCCTCGTCCTGGGCCGAGGAGATCAAGCCGGCAACAATGTGGTCGAAGGCCCGGCGGCGTTCCATGGCGTTCCGCTCGATCTCCGTATTGCCCCTCAGGCGCAGGAGCAGAGTCACGAACGGCAGGCGGTCCACCAGCACGGAGATGGTCTGGCGCAGCACGAATTCCAGCCGCGCCTCCGCGGAACCTTCCTTGGCCTCCGGCTCTTCCAGGATGGCTTCCAAACCGCCCAGGGCGTGTTCCAGAGCCAGCTTGAGCAGATCGCCCTTGGACGGGACGTGGTGGTAGATCGCCGACTTGGAGATGCCCAGGTTCTCGGCCAGGATCCCCATCGACGTGGCGTCGTAGCCGTGCTTGTTGAAAACGTCGACGGCAATCAGCAGCACCGACTGCTGGTCGTAACCGGGCCGGCCGCGCTTCGTGGGTGCTTCTGTACTGGACATGTTGGCTAGTTTCTCATGAACGGTCGGTTGGCGCGGCCTGGCTGTGTTGGCCCTTGGGCCGCAGATCGTAGATCCTCCGCAGCTTCCCGCTTGAGCGCTCCAGCGTTCCAGGCTCCACCACGGCGACCTCGCACGATGAACCCACGTGGATCTTGATCTGTTCCTGCAACGCCCGTGCCGCCGTCGAGCTTTGCTCCGGCGTTACCGATTCCCGCCGCTCGATCTTGACCGTCATCTGGTCCATGCGCTGGCCTTCAGGGCGGGTGAGTTCCAGTTGGAAGTGCGGGCTCAACTCCGGGATCCGCAGTGCAATCTCCTCGATCTGGGACGGGAACAGATTGACGCCCCTGAGGATGATCATGTCGTCACTGCGGCCAGTGATGCGGCCCATCCTTCGGTGCGCGGGGCGGGCGGTACCGGGCAGGAGCCGGGTGAGGTCCTTGGTGCGGTAACGGATGATGGGCAGCGCTTCCTTGGTGAGGGACGTGAACACCAGTTCGCCGTGCTCGCCATCGCCCAGCACCGCGTCCACGCCAATCACCGGGTTGAACGCGTCGATGATTTCAGGGCGGAAGTGGTCCTCCCAGATGTGGCTGCCGTCCTGCGTCTCCACGGCTTCCCCGGCCACTCCCGGGCCCATGACTTCGGAGAGCCCGTAAATGTCGCAGGCCTTGATGTTCATGGTGGCTTCAAGCTCGTGCCGCATCTCCTCGGTCCATGGCTCCGCTCCCAGCACGGCGTATTTCAAGGACGTCGAGGCGGGGTCGATCCCGGCGTGCACCATGGCGTCGGCGATGGTCAGCAGGTAGGTAGGCGTGCACAGAATGGCGTCCGGCTCAAAGTCCTGGATGAGCTGAATCTGGCGCTCGGTCTGCCCGCCGGACATGGGAATGACGGTGCAGCCGAGGACTTCCGCTCCGGCGTGTGCCCCCAGGCCGCCGGTAAAGAGGCCGTAGCCGTAGGCGTTGTGGACTTTCATTCCAGGGCGGATGCCGGAAGCGCGCAGGCAGCGGGCCACCAGTTTGGCCCAGTCGGCGAGGTCCTGTTTGGTATAGCCAACCACGGTGGGGCGGCCGGTGGTGCCCGAGCTGGCGTGGACGCGGGCCACCTCGTTTTGCGGCACTGCGAACATGCCGAACGGGTATTCCTGCCGGAGGTCCTCCTTGGTGGTGAAGGGGAAGTTTCCGAGGTCGGCCAAATCCGCCAAATCGCTGGGGTGGATCCCGGCCTCGTCGAATTTGCGCTTGTACAGGGGCACCCGCTCATAGGCGTAGGCCACCGTGTCCTGCAGACGCTTGAGCTGCAGGGCCTCCAGTTCGTCGCGGGACATGGTTTCTTCGCGGTCCAGGACTGCATCGCTGGAAGCTGATGCGGGCTCGGTGGCGTGCAGGGTCATGATGGTTCTCTGTTCTGTTGCCTGGAGGCGTTCTATTGCCTGGTGGGGTTCTGTTTCTTGGCGATGGTCCGGCTGCGCCCCCGGAACTCGGCGATGAGGTCGCCTGGAGCGAAGGCGGCAACGGCGTCGGAAGTTGGCGTCGCCGTCGCGGCGGGAGTTCCGGCGTCGGCAGCAAAGATCCGGATGTCGTAGAGCCCGGTTCGCCCCGCGCTCGCCCGGAGATCGGCGATGGCGGTGATCACCTGGCCTGTATAGGCAGGCTGCAGGAAGTTAATGTCGACGCCGGCGGCAACAGTGATGGTGTCCGCCTCCTCTGCTGTCGGGTTGACCGGGTTGCAGGCGAGCGCAAAGGCCGAATCGGCGAAGGCGAAGATCATTCCGCCGTGCGCCATACCGAAGCCGTTGAGCATTTCCTGGCGGAGGGTCATCCGGATGGTGGCATGGCCTTCACCGAGCGCGAGGACTTCGATTCCCATCCATTCGGAGGCGTAGTCGTCCTTCAATATCGGATGGGTGGTGGCCTGCTCTTGGGAGGTGCCTGTAGCGGCGCCAGGGATGGTGAGTTCAGCCATGCGTCATTGCCTCCAGCTTTATTTACCGAATGTTCATTAGGTAATCCCATTTGGGTGGTGGCTGTCAAGAGGTGAAAGTATGGTGGGACGGGACCAGCACAATCAAGGGTGGACCATGGCTAAAGGGATCTACGTCAGCGCAACAACTCCAGGCTCCGGGAAGTCGCTCGTTGCATTGGGCCTGGCGGACACGCTCCACAGGCACGCGGACCGGATCGGGTTCTTCAAGCCGGTGGTACACGGGGATGAGCCCTCGGCTGATCCCATGGTGGCGCTGATGAGGGCCCGCTTCGACCTGGACGATCAACGATGCCGTGGTGGCCTGACCTCCACTGAAGTCAGGAAGCTCCTGGCCGAGGGCAACCGGGCCGAGATCGACACCCGGTGTGTTGAGATCTTCGCGGAAATGTCCCGTCACTGCGATGTGGTGATTGTTGAAGGCACCGACCTGACCGGCCAGGATGCTGCCGTCGAATTCGATCTCAACGCCCGCCTTGCCAACAATCTTGCCGCCCCTGTGGTGGCCGTTGTGGGGGCAAAAGGCCGCACCGTGGCGGAAGCAGCGGACGCCGTCGAGGTAGCCCGCAAGGAACTGGTGGCGGAGCGCTGTTCCCTCCTGGCCATCATGGTGAACCGCGCCGATGCCGGCGATCTTGAGGCCATCACCGCAGCCGTGCGTCCCGGCGCATCCGGCCGCCCGGTCTATGTCCTACCCGAGCTCGAGGACATTGCCCGGCCCACCATCGGGGAAGTGGCGTCCGCCCTCGGCATCCGCCAAGTAGCAGGGCGCCAGGACATGGAACGGGATGTCCACTCCAACAAAGTTGCGGCCATGAATGTGGCCAACTTCCTGCACGTGCTCGACGACGGCGCCCTGGTGATCGTTCCGGGTGACAGGGCGGACGTGATGGTGGCCTGCCTCGCATCGTCGTTCTCCCCGGAGTTTCCGGTGCCCTCCGGCCTGATCCTCACCGGCAACCTCGCCCCGGATCCCACCATCTATTCACTCCTGGCGCAGGCACCCTTCCCCGTGTTCACGGCGCCGCACGATACGTACACCACAGCCAAGCAGGTCTCCGAGGTCCGCAGCGAGATCTGGTCCGGCCACCGCCGGAAGGTTGCTTCTGCCCTCGGCCTGTGGGCCCGGCGGGTGGACGAAACGGAACTGGTGGAGCGGCTTCACCTGCCACGTGCGGAGCGGATGACGCCGCTGCGCTTCCTGCACGACCTGGTTGAGCGGGCAAGGTCGCAGCGACGGCACATTGTGCTCCCCGAAGGCACGGACGTGCGGATACTGCGGGCAGCCGAGATCCTGCAACGGCGTGATGTCTGCGATCTGACGGTGCTGGGGCGGGAAGCGGACATCCGGGAGCTCGCGGCGAGCCAGGGGATTGACCTGACCGGGATCAACATCGTGGATCCGCTCACCTCCCGGTGGCGCCAAGAATTTGCCAGGAAGTACGCCGAGCTGCGCGCGCACAAGGGCGTTGACTTCCCTAAGGCGCTTGAGGTGATGCACGATGAAAGCTATTTCGGCACCATGATGGTCCAGCTGGGAGTGGTGGACGGGATGGTGTCCGGCGCCGCCCACACCACGGCCCACACCATCCGGCCGGCGCTGGAATTCGTGAAGACCCGCGACGGCGTCAAGATTGTGTCCTCGGTGTTCCTGATGCTGATGCCGGACCGCGTGCTGGTGTACGGGGACTGCGCAGTGAACCCGAATCCGAACGTGGAACAGCTCGCCGACATCGCCCTGGCCTCGGCTGAAACCGCTGCCCAGTTCGGGGTGGAGCCGCGGGTTGCCATGCTCTCGTACTCCACCGGTGGATCCGGCTCCGGTGAGGCAGTGGAGGCTGTCCGGCAGGCCACCGAACTGGTCAAGGACCGGCGGCCGGATCTGGCTGTCGAAGGTCCCATCCAGTACGACGCCGCCGTGGACGCCGCGATCGCCGAGTCCAAGATGCCGGGATCAACAGTTGCCGGCCAGGCCACCGTGTTCATCTTCCCCGATCTGAACACGGGCAACAACACCTATAAGGCGGTGCAGCAATCCTCGGGGGCGGTAGCCGTCGGACCTGTCCTGCAGGGGCTGCGGAAGCCGGTGAACGATCTCTCCCGCGGCTGCACAGTGGAGGACATCGTCAACACTGTGGCCATCACCGCCATTCAGGCCCAGGTGACAGTCACACAGCTTCCGGCAGCCCAGTCCCTACCGCAGAATTAGCTGTTTTCGGGCTTGGCGAAGCTCTCCGGGTCCTCCTCTTTGGCCGGTTCGTCCGAAAGACCCAGGGGCGTGAGTTCCATGTCATCAGCATCCTTGCCCTTCGCGGCTTCGCCCGGAGCTGCCTTGCTGCGGCCCGTATCGTCCAGAGCAGGATTTTCGCCCTCTGTGCCGCCTGCGGGCGGCTGGGCCGTTTCGGTATGGGCCTCGATGTTCTCAGGCGTGGTGTTGTCCGGCTGCGTGGTGTCTTTCGTCATGGGAGGTTCCTCTCGGGGTGTCCAGGGTGTCCGCCGACTCTCGGCGTCACCCACAGGATCCGCAAGGCAACCGTATCGTGGCCGGGCGAGTCACGGAACTGCCGGCCCGGCAATTTATAGTGGAACTTATGGGCGCTGCGCCAGGCCCCCTGCGACGCCGGAGCAGTAAGCCTGCCGGACGCCCCGGCCGAAGCTCCGATACAAGAACTTTCAGCAGAACCGAAGGCTTAGGAGGCCCCGTGCTCGTCCTCGTCATCAATTCCGGCTCGTCCTCGCTCAAGTACCAGGTCCGTGATGTGGAAGCCGCCAACGTGCTCACCGAAGGGCTGATCGAGAAAATCGGCATGGGCAACGGAGGCGAGGGTGACGGTGAAATCATGGGGCCCAGGGACCACGCCGAGGCGCTGGAGCAGGTGGATGCCGCCATCCATCAGGAACTCGGGGAGCTGGAGCTCGCAGCCGTGGGGCACCGCGTTGTGCATGGCGGCGAACGGTTTTCCGAGCCCGTCCTGATCGACAACGAGATCACCCGGGCCATTGAACGACTCAACCCGCTGGCGCCCCTGCACAATCCGGCGAACGTGCTGGGCATCCGCGCCATCTCCAAAAAGTGGCCGGACATGCCGCAGGTGGCCGTCTTCGACACCGCCTTCCACCGCACCCTGCCCGAGCACGCGTGGCGGTACGCGGTCCCGGACGAGCTCTACACGAACCACGGCATCCGCCGCTACGGCTTCCACGGAACCTCACATGAGTATGTGACGCACCGTGCCGCCGCCATGCTGGATCTTCCCGTGGAAGAGTTCGACGGCGTCATCGCCCACCTGGGGAACGGCGCCTCCGTCACGGCGATCCAAGGCGGAAAATCCGTGGACACCTCCATGGGATTCACTCCCTTGGAGGGGCTGGTCATGGGCACCCGGTCCGGAGACCTGGACCCGTCCATCCTCGTTTTCCTGGCCCGCGCGGGCTGGTCCACCGAGGACATCGACTCGATGCTCAACCGCCAGTCCGGGCTCAAGGGCCTGTCCGGGGACAACGACATGAGGTCAGTCGTAGAGGCGTCCGAGGCCGGCGATGCCAAGGCGTCCATGGCGCTCGCGGTTGCTGCATACCGGCTTGCGAAGTACATCGGCGGCTACCACGTGGCGGCCGGCGGGGCCAAGGCCATCGTGTTTACGGCAGGGATCGGCGAAAACTCCCATCAGTTCCGCGCCCTCGTCGGGGAGCACCTGACCGCCCTGGGAATACAGCTCGACGCCGGTCTTAACCAGGTCCGATCCAAAATGGCCCGCATCATCTCGGCAGCCGATTCGGCCATTCCTGTGCTGGTGGTTCCCACTGACGAAGAGCAGGCCATCGCGGAGGCAACTGCCGCCGTCGTCGGCGGTCAAGCGATCAAGCCGGTTCACGGCCCTGGCTAAACGTTGAGGAAACTGCCTGATAATTCTCAGCTCTTCCGCTGGGGACGCCCTAGACAGCCCCCTTATAATTGATTTCACATCCTGGCCTGAGGAGATCCTTCGGACCCGGCTGGTAGGGATTGGTTTGTGCTCTCCGGGTCGTGCAGGTGGCCCGCTAATCATCGTTCGACCATGGAGGTCAAACGTGAAGTATCAGCAGCCCGGGCATTTGCGCCAGTTTGGGGTCGAAGAGGAACTGCTGCTTGTGGATTCCCTCACCTTCAAGCCGGTGCCTGCCGTAGCCTCGGCCCTTGCCGGCCAACCTGCCGCTGTCAATGCGGCCTTCCTTGAACTTGAGGTCAAGCAGGAACAGATCGAAGTGGTTGGATCTCCCTCCCTGACCATGGCCGATGCCTTGTCCTCCATCAGGCAGGGCCGGCGCCTTGCCGATGCCGCGGCGTCCAGTGCCGGTGCCAGGGCGGTGGCACTGGCAACCTCAGCCGTTTCGGTGGTTCCCCATATCGTCCGGACCAGCCGGTACCTCGCCATGGAGTCGCGCTTTGGCAGGACCATGAGGGACCAGCTCACGTGCGGGTTCCACGTCCATGTGGAGGTGGGCTCCGCAGAGGAAGGCGTGGCTGTTCTGGACCGGATCCGGATCTGGCTGCCGGTCCTCCTGGCATTGAGCAGCAACTCGCCGTTCTGGAGTGGAACCGACAGCGGGTTTGCCAGTTACCGGTATCAGCTGTGGGGCCGCTGGCCTACAGCGGGTCCCTGCGAGATCTTCGGCTCCGCCCCTGCCTACCGGCGGGAAGTGGCGCGGCTGCTGGAAACGGGTGTTCCTCTCGACCCCGGAATGATCTACTTTGATGCCCGGCTTTCCCGGCACCATCCCACGGTGGAAGTGCGGATCGCTGATGTCTGCCTTGACGCCGAACATGCAGCAGGGATAGCCGCTGTGGTCCGGGCGCTCGTCCAGACGGCCGCCCGTGACTGGAAAGCGGGCCGGAAACCCCGACAGGTCCCGGCAAGTGCCTTGCGCATGGCTTCGTGGAAGGCCAGCAAGTCGGGCGTGGAAGGCGATCTGATCCACCCGATCACGGGCCAGCCACGGGACGCCGCCGTGGTGGTCGCAGCGCTTTTGGACCACATACAGCGGGCCTTGGCCGAGGCCGGAGAAGTCGAAGCCGTGGCGCGTGTTGTCGGGGACATCCTCGCTGGCGGAACGGGTGCGGCTATACAGCGCCGGGCCGCGCTGGCGGCAGGTTCCCTTGCCGGGATGGTGGCTCAGGCCGTGGAACGGACGCATCGCCTGGGTGATGTCCCGCCGGAGGAAGTCTTACAGGAGCCGATGCGGTACTAGCAGGCGCCCCAACCCATCCAATGCTCCGTAGGTGCCGTTTTGAGGGCCAAATGGGCACTTACGGAGCAATGGATGGGAGGTTACGAGACCAGCGCTCAGCCTTCTCTCTGCGGCCCGGCATTCAGAGGTCGGGGATTCATGATCGGGTCTGCGTGGCGATGGACGAGCGCCCACGTGCCTCCTTCAGCCCGATAAACACTTGTTACGCGCAGGTCCAGTGTGGATTCCTCGTCGCTCCCTCCTATCTTCGCCTGCCAATGTTCGATGTCCAGAAAGCAGGCCAGATCGGAAGCGACATGACGGGTGAGGGACTCGATGGAAGAGACTCGTCCTTCTTTGAATCGTGCGGCGGCTGAATCGAGGGTCTCGGACACCAGGTCCCAGCCCACCGCGGGAGGGCCCCAAGGATTGGCAAGGGACATATCCGCGCTGTGGGAGCAGATGGCCTTTGCCGGTTCCGGGTCGCCTTGGGCAAACTGATTTAGCGCCTTATGAAACTGGTCGATTACTTCGTCAAGCTGCATTGATCTGCCTTTCCGTAAGCTGATGCTCAAATGCTTGAACTCGCCGGGGACGGTTACTTCAGCCCGGCTCCGGGCAGAAGCCCGGTGGCTCCGAGGGCATCGGCGATAAAGGCGTAGTCCCAGGCGCGTTCACGCCACTGGACGTAGCGGCCGGAGGCTCCGCCGTGCCCGCCTTCCATCTCGATCTTCATCACGATCGGCTCGCTGCCGGTGGTGGCCTCGCGCAGGACCTGGACCCACTTGGCCGGTTCCACGTAAAGGACACGCGTGTCGTTGAACGAGGTGACCGCCGCAATCTTGGGATACCTGGCAGTGTGGACGTTCTCATACGGGGCGTAGGACTTCATGTACGCGTACGCCTCGGGATCAGTGATGGGATTGCCCCACTCCTCCCACTCCAGGGCGGACAGCGGCAGCTCCGGGTCCAGCACCGAGGTGAGGGGATCCACGAACGGTACCTGCGCCACCACTGCGGCATACTTTTCCGGCGCGAGATTGGCCGCGGCGCCCATCAGGAGCCCGCCGGCCGAGCCACCCAGCGCAGCAATCCGTGCCGGGTCCACCCAGCCGGAGGCAGCCAGCCAATCGGTGGCCGCGATAAAGTCAGTGAAGGTGTTCTTCTTCCGCAGCTTCTTTCCGTCCTCGTACCAGTGCCGGCCAAGCTCACCGCCGCCGCGGACATGGGCGATCACGAAGATGATTCCGCGGTCCAGGAGGGACAACCGGGCAATCCCGAATCCCGGATCCATGCTCATCTCGTACGATCCGTATCCGTACACCAGCCCGGCGTTGGTGCCGTCCTGCTGGAGGGAAGCGTGCCTGAGCACTGACAGCGGAATCCGGGTGCCGTCGTCGGCGATTGCCCACTCCCGTGTGGCCACATAGTCAGCGGCGGAGTAGCCGCCCAGCACCGGGCTTTCCCGGCGCAGCAGAAGCTCGCCGGCCGGCTGTTCCTCTGTGGGCAGCACAAAGTCATAGACGCGCGACGGCGTGAAGTAGGACGTGTAGCCCAGCCTGATCACCGGCGCCTCGTAGTCGGACCCGCCCACTCCAGCCGTGTAGAGCTCCTCATCGAAGGCAGGCTCCACCGGAGCGCCCTGTGCAGGCGTCCCCAGCCCGGCCAGCGGCAGCACCTGCACCCGCTCGATGGTGTCCTTGCGGACCGAGACCAGGAGGTGGGTTGAGGTCACGCCGGCACCGTTGACGCGGACGTCGTCGGAATGTTCGACGACGGTGGTCCAGTGCTGCTCGGACAGCGGCTTTGACAGTTCGGAAGGATCAATGAGCGAGACCATGGAGTTCACGGCGTTGCGGTTGTGCGTGATGAGGATCTGCTCGGCGCTGGCACCGGAGGCGTCTTCGAGCAGGAACGGCTCGGCCTCGTACAGGACGCGCTCGTTTCGGGAGACGACAGTGGTGAGCCCGGCGTCGTAATCGTCGAAGCGCAGGAGCCGGGTTTCGCTGTACTCCGAGCAGCCGATGCTCAGCACGAGGTGCCGCCGGTCCGCGGAGAGCTCAAAGCCCAGCCACATCGCGGCGTCGTCCTCCTGGTAAATGATGGCGTCCTGTTCCACGGGTGTGCCCAGAATGTGGGCCTTCACCTGGTACGGCCGCCAGGAATCATCCACTACCGTGTAGAAGACCCGGCTGCCGTCGGGGGAGAAGGCAACGCCATAGAACACGTTCTCAATGACATCGGGCAGCATCTCGCCGGTCCGGAGGTCCTTCATGCGCAGGGTGAAGCGTTCGTCGCCCGAGTTGTCCACTGCGTAGGCGTAAATGTGGCCGTCCACGGTGACAGCTGTTCCGCCGATGGAGAAGAACGGCTGGCCTTCGGCTTCCACGTTCCCGTCCAGCAGAACCTCCTCGCCGGGGATTTCAACGCCGGCTTCCACCTTGGGAGGGGTCCAGTCGGCCACCGGGTTGCCGGTGTTGCTGGCGAGGACGCGGCAGGAAATACCGTACTCCTTGCCCTCGACTGAGCGGGTGTAGTACCACCAGCCGTCCTTCCGGTTGGGCACGGAGAGATCCGTCTCCTGGGTGCGGCCCTTGATCTCCTGGAAGATGGCCTCGCGCAGGGGTTGCTGGTGGGCGGTCATTGCTTCCTGGTAGGCGTTTTCGGCCTTCAGGTGCTCCACAACTTCTGCGGATTCCTTGTTCCGGAGCCATTCGTAGTTGTCCACGAACGTGTCACCGTGATGGGTGCGCTCAGTGGGGACTCTCTTGGCAACGGGCGGAGCGGCGACGGTGGTCTGCAGCGGAGTTTCGGTCATTCCAACAATCTACCGCCACGGTCCGTTGTGCGCCTCCGGCTGAACCGGGTTCCAGCTGAGGGCTGAAACCCGGTCTCAGGCCCGGCAGAAATTCTTTGGCCTCCGCAGAAATGCGTCACTTTTGCGGGGCGGAGCAACCGGTTCAGTGCAAAACTACGCTGGCTTGGCGAACGTGGCTGCGCTCATGATTTCGTAGCCCACGAACGTCTCGTTATTTTCAACCCAGGCATCGTGGCCAGGAGGAATGGCGTAGGCATCGCCGGCGTGAATGGTGGTGCGACTCCCGTCCTCCAGCTCGACGGTGAGCGTGCCGGCCGTGCAGAAGCCCAGATGGTTGCTCTGGCAGCTGTCGGTGTGGACCACGGTCTTGACCGTCTCGGACCAGCGCCAGCCTGGCTCGAAGGTGAACC
This sequence comes from Arthrobacter sp., assembly GCF_031179985.1. Lineage (GTDB taxonomy): Bacteria > Actinomycetota > Actinomycetes > Actinomycetales > Micrococcaceae > Arthrobacter. Next base: position 11,256 of record NZ_JAPSHJ010000033.1, read on the forward strand.
TGCCCAACGTAGTCTCACCGATGTTGATTACGTCGACCTGAGTCTTCGGCGGGCGACGCTTCTCGTCGGGTTCGTCGAAGGACTTTGTTTCAAGGGCCTTTATGGTTACCGCAGGCATTTCAGTTCTCCTCAACAGGGAGTGGTTACTACTGTTCGTCCGGAGCCCTGGCACGGGCTCCGGGAATGCGCTCTTTGACGCAATCCGGTATCAATATGACGGTGCTGTTGCGTACATCACATAGCGCTGTCTACTGTGGGGTTCGGTCGCAGCGTCGCGGCCACCCATGGAGGGGGATTCCATTGAACGACAAACTTCGGGTACTGGTGCGCGTGGACCTGGATTGCGGACAGGCCGAGGTGGCCGCCCAAGGTCATGTGACCGCCCAGAGCATCCAAGCACTCTATGTGGTTGTGAAGCGTGCCAATCATCTGCGGGAAGGGCTTGACGTCGTCGTCGATGTCAGTCATGCAAAGGTGGACACAGCCGCCCTGGAGCAGCTCCGCGAGTGCTCCAAAACCCACCATCTGCCAGCATCTATCGATCCGTTCCAGTCCGAATGCAAACTTCGCATCGTGGCCCCCGCGGCGGAAAAACCACTCGTCTCAGTTGCCGACGCCAGGAAGCACACTATGGCGGGACGCCGCTTGCCCGCTTTGGCGACGGCCGCCTGAGAAACACTCCCTGCCGCTCGAAAGGCGGCAGGGACGCGTCGTTCGGCTTTTCGTTCCGGAACATGTCATACCCCGGATGCGTGGGTATTGGAGGCCTCCACCGGGAGGCCTGCTTCTTTCCACTCCGGAAACCCGTCCTCGAGCCGTGCGGCCTTCATGCCTTGGCGAGTCAGTATCCGGACGGCATTGTCTGCATAGACGCAGTAGGGCCCGCGGCAGTACGCAACGATCAGTCTGTCGTTGGGCAGTTGATCCAGTCGGGTCTCCAGCTCCTTGATTGTCACTGAGGACGCGCCTGCAATATGGCCGGCTCTGAACTCTGCCTCGGGCCGGACGTCGATGAGCATCAGGTCGCCATCGTCCATCCGTTCACGCAGTTCGCTTCGCGTCATGGTGGTGAGGCTGGATCGGTCTCCCAGATAGGACGTGGCAAGCTCCTCAAGTTCGGCAAGGTGTTCAACAGCCACGTCCCGGACGGCTGCCCACAGCCGGCTCACGGCTGAGCCGCTGAGTGAGTAGTAGATTCTCGTTCCGTCGCGCCGGCTCTTGAGGAGTCCTGCGCGCAATAGCAGCTGCAGATGTTGGGACGTGTTGGCGATGCTCTGGCGAATTTCATGTGAGATCTCATCAACCGGACGCTCACCCTGCGCCAGGATGTCCACGATCTCCGCGCGTCTTCCACTGCTCATCACCTTGGCCACGGATGCGAAACCGTCGAACAGCTCCTTCTTAGCGTCACGGCTTCCAAGGGTGCCGCTGCTCTTTTTCTGCCTGCTCATTGCGTATCCCTCGCGACTATTCAAGTAACTCCTTGACAATGTACTCGGGCAAGGAACAGTATTCAAGTATTTACTTGAATAAGCCCCGGAGCTTCTCGGCCCCCTGGTGTCATGTCGAAAGAGGCGAACCGCAATGGAGGAAGTGCAGACCGTCAGCAACGACGTAGGAAATTTGATCGAGACGGGTCTGAGGAATGCGAGAGAGGCTGTGGATCGCGCTGACCTGGAGGCCAAGGTCAAAGGTGTCTACCGGCAGGTGGCCTTGGCGCCGGAGGGGAAGTATCACTTTGAGCTGGGCCGCTCCCTGGCGGAACGCCTCGGCTACCCCGTGCCACTGCTCGACGCCATCCCTGCCGGCGCCGTGGAGTCCTTCGCCGGAGTGGGCTATTTCTTTGACCTTGCCCGGCTTTCCCCGGGGGAAAGTGTCCTCGATCTTGGCAGTGGTTCCGGAGCGGATGTCTTCGCTGCGGCTGTGTCTGTTGGCCACGGTGGATCCGTTATAGGCCTGGATATGACGCCGGAGCAGCTCCACAAGGCAAGCGGGTTCCTAAAGGGCGGAGCCTTCCCCAATGTGGACTTCAGGCAAGGCCACATAGAAGAGCTCCCATTCGAAGACGCCAGCTTCGACGTCGTCATCTCCAACGGGGCAATCAACCTGGCTCCGGACAAGGCAGCCGTGTTCCGCGAGGCTGCACGGGTGCTGCGAAAAGGTGGCCGGCTCGTTTTTGCCGACATTGTCACCAAGAAGCCCATGACTCCCGAGATCGTTTGCAATGTGGACTTGTGGGCTGCGTGCGTCGGCGGTGCTGAGCAGATAGATGTGTATCAGCAGCTAATCGCCGACAGCGGGCTGCGGCTGGGAGAGCGAAAGAGGAATCCATACGAATTTCTGTCCGGCAGGGCCCGCAACGCAACTGACAGGTTTGGCGTAATGAGCCTCTCTTTTGCGGCGACCAAGGACTGAGAGGCCTCCTGAAGCTCTGGACGTCAACGAATGAAGGTGTCCCGTGACGGGTCTGGTGGAGGCTTTACAAACCTGCAGTACCCGGCCTCGTCGCTGCTACCTATCGCCTGGCATGACTTGCTGGCCGATGAGGTTGGCAGTGCCGTAGGCGGTCCTGTCGGCGTAGTTGTAAATCACCACACTCCTGACTGGTGAGGGCAGGGAGGACCACTGCCTGATGTCCATTTCGACGCGCTGGCTTCCGGACCCGTCGAGCTGCCCTAGCTCGATCAGATCCTGGGACGTGAGTCCCAGTTCTCCACTGGCATTGGGGCTTAGAGTTCCCGGGCTGAGCATGAGGCGGAGGTCGTCGCCCTGCCCGGTTGAAATGTCTTTCAACTGAAGAACCGCGCTCGTGTCTGTGACCTGAACCGTGACGGAGCCGCTAGTGGCGGCAGCCTGGGACTGGAACTTTCCCTCAAATGTCGTTGGGATAGTGGATGGGGCGGAACTTGAGGGCGCCGGAGGTTGCGTGGGCGTGCTTCCCGCCTCCGAAGAAGGGTCCGAGTAGGTGCAACCGGCGACGCCTGCAACAAGAAAGCCCGCGATCAACGTAAGTCGAAACAGTTCCATGATTCCCCCCGATATTAAGTTCCTTACGAACCATACCGGACGCCCATGGACAGAGACTTGGTTAGTCAGCTAAGCGCCGCTTGGCCGCTCTTTCAACCAGTACGGGAATGTAGTCGCGGATGGGGCCTGCGTTTAGCAGGCCGTGTTCTTCAGCCACCACCATCTCGATCGTCGGGCGCGGCTTGTTCGGGAAACGCTCGGCCAGACGGTCGATGACAGCCACCAAAGCATGTGGCTCGTTGTCTCTTTGCATGCGCCAAGTTTCCGCCCGGCGGTTGAAGTCCGTCAAGAAAAAGTTCGCGCAGTCACCTAGTTCCCACCGCCCAAACCGTTGGCAGCCACATACTCCCCGATCCTGCCCTCAGCAAAGGCTGCGCCCACGGCGGCGGTAGCAGCCGGGTCCTGCAGCACAATGGATTGGCCGTCGGGCGAGAATCCTGTTCCGGCAGTGGGCAGCGTGAAGAAGACAACCTGACCGGTGCTGCGAAGGCTGTAGGCCAGCCAGGCAAGCGAGGTGGCATCCATGGATTGGTCAACCGTCATGAGCGGGAACACCTGTGAGATGAGGCTCCGGGCTGCCGCTGGATCTGCCAGCCAGTTCTTCTTGTGCGCCTCTGTCAGCACCGCGCGAAGCAAGGTCTGCTGGTTGCGGACCCGCTGGTAGTCGCCGTCGGAAAACGCATAGCGCTCACGGACAAACTGCAGGGCTTCATTTCCCATCAGACGGTTCATTCCAGGCGGAAAGTAATGCCGGGATTCGCTGGTGGAAGTGAATGGCACCGTCACATTTACCTCGACGCCGCCCACAGCATTCACCATCCACCTGAAGCCCTCGAAGTCCACCAGGACGGTGTGGTGGATCGGGGTGTTCAGCAGCGAGCCAACGGTCTGGGTGACCATCGGGACGCCGCCGGCTTCGAGGCTCGCGTTGATCTTGGACCCGCCGTAGCCCGGGATATTCACCCACATGTCCCGCATCAGTGAGACACCATAGACGGCGTGCCTGTCAGCAGGCACGTGAACCAGCATGAGGGCATCGGCGCGGTGATCGGGCCGTTGGCCTGTGGCAGACCGTGCGGCTTCTGCCTCACGTGCGTTGCCGCGGATGTCGCTGCCGATCAGCAGGATGTTCATCGCGGCCCTGGGGGGTTCGGTCTCCGGCGGGGGCGGCGGTGGGGCCGCAGGAGTCGGCGTGGGCGTGGGAGTTGGCGTCGCCGTCACACTCGGAGTTGATGTTTCCGTAGGGGAACGACCCTGGCTGGATGTGGGCTGCCGGTTGAAAAAGAGGGCTGCGCTGATGACGCCAAGCACCAGTACGAAGGACAGGGCCATGGCAAGGAACAGTTGAGGCCGGCGCAATTCGCCACCGGGATCGGATGGGATGCTCAAGGCAGGAACCCCCTCTGGGATGACCCTTTTCAGTTACATTTTCCGGGCCTGGCACCCTCCACACCGTGCCTATGACGGGACGGTACCACTTCTGAATTCGCCGCGAAATAGGTACCAGCACGGGTCTCGATACTGCTTGCGGGCTACCTTTTTGCCGGGGCGTTCAGCCGCGCAAAACGAAGGACTGAGAGGATTGCGGGCGCCAATTCGTCTTCCATCCGGTTGTAGTAATCGGCACTGCGCAGGTAGGGGTCCACCACGTCATTATCAGCTGGGTCCGCAGCCAAGGACAGGTGGCGTACTGACGCTGCCCGCCCAGGGAGCTCCTGCCAGAGAGTCCTGACGTCACCACGTGAGGAGTGCGCGTCCGACGGCGGCACACCGGTTTCGGTTCCCGACTCGCCTCGCTCTTCGAGCACCTCGAGCATCCGGGCGAACTCCCGGATGGTGAAAGTCCGCCGCAGGAGCGAGGGGTCCAGTTTGAGGACTTCGCCGCGGTGTCCGGTGGACATGGTCAGCACCAGGTCCGTGTCGCGGAGGATTTTGGGTGTCAGTTGGCGGGCCGCAAACTGCTCCGGGTTCCCGCTGTACCGGGTGATGATTTCGGCCGAAAGCGGCTGGATGGGGTCCCCGACCATTGCCCTGGTCCCGGCGCTCCGAACGACGAATCCGCCGGGGAGTACCTGGTCCAGCCCGGCCTGAAGCAGCCGTTCCGCCACGGGCGAGCGGCAGATGTTGCCGGTGCAGACGGTCAGGATTCGAACGGTGCCTGGTGCGGGTGTTTCCAAAGGTGAGGGCTACTTCCGGAGGGCGGGGAGATCGGGTGATTCCTGGACTTCAACTTAACACGCAGGAACACCACGGGCACGTGCCGAACCGCCAGCGCGGCGGGGCCGTATTGAACAGCTGTTGCTTGACGCTCCTCGGCCGTTCCGCATATCCTGAACGAACGGTCGGTAATTATTTACTGACGTTCGGAATGCATAGGAGCAACCAATGGCATCGCAGATTCTGCAGTCACAGCAGGACGAGGCCGCCCTCGAGGCTGAAGGCCAGGCATACTTTGACCGCATCATTTCAGAGGACTCCCGGATCGAACCCAGGGATTGGATGCCGGCGGGCTACCGTAAGACTCTGCTGCGCCAGATATCCCAGCACGCCCACTCGGAGATTATCGGGATGCAGCCTGAGGCCAACTGGATCTCCCGGGCTCCCAGCCTCAAGCGCAAGGCCATCCTCATGGCCAAGGTCCAGGACGAGGCAGGCCACGGGCTCTACCTGTACTCAGCTGCCGAGACCCTGGGCCAATCGCGCGACCAGATGATGGATGACCTCATCGCAGGCAAAGCCCGTTACTCCTCCATCTTCAACTACCCGGCTTTGACCTGGGCGGACATGGGCGCCATCGGCTGGCTGGTGGACGGCGCGGCCATCTGCAACCAGGTGCCCCTGTGCCGGGCATCCTATGGACCGTACGGACGCGCGATGGTCCGCATCTGCAAGGAAGAGTCCTTCCACCAGCGCCAGGGCTTTGAGATCCTTCTGGAACTTGCGAATGGAACGCCTGAGCAGAAGCAGATGGCCCAGGACGCAGTGAACCGTTGGTACGCGCCGTCGCTCATGATGTTCGGCCCTCCCGACGACGATTCCCCCAACTCCAAGCAATCCATGGCCTGGAACATCAAGCGCTTCAGCAACGACGAGCTGCGCAGCCGGTTCGTCGGAATGATGGTGGAGCAGGTCAGGATCCTCGGGCTCACCCTGCCGGACAGTGAGGTTCGTTTCAACGAGGAAACGAGGAAATGGGAACACGGACCCCTGGACTGGGACGAGTTCAAGGAAGTACTCGACGGCCGCGGCCCCTGCAACGCGCAGCGCCTTGAGCGTCGCCGCAAGGCCCACGACAACGGCGCATGGGTGCGCGAAGCAGCAGCCGCCTACGCCGAAAAGCAGAGTCGCAAGCAGGCAGAAAAGGAACTCGCAGCATGAAACCACCACACGGAAATCCGGAGATGCCAGCGAGCGCTGGCGGCGGGTCGGACTCGTCGTCGGCCCCAACCGAGACCACAACCCAGGCCCCAACCGACGCTCCAACAAACAGCACTGCAACAGCCCCCGGCACCACATCACCGGAGGCCACACCCCAGAGTCAGGCCCAGACGGGCCAAGGCCACCGCAGCGCCTGGCCTCTGTGGGAAGTCTTTGTACGCTCAAGCCGCGGCCTGTCGCACGTTCACGCCGGGTCCCTGCACGCGCCGGATGCCGCCATGGCCCTGCGCAACGCCCGGGATCTCTACACCCGCCGGAACGAGGGCGTCTCCATCTGGGTGGTCCCGGCCGACGCCATTGCCTCGAGTGACCCTGATGCCAAGGGCGCGTTCTTCGAGTCACCCCAGGGCAAGGATTACCGCCACGCCACGTATTACACCAAGAGCGAGGGCGTGAAGCACCTGTGATCCCCACCGACTCCCACGACTCGCAAGCTCGCAGCGGGGCCCTCGTCGGCGTGGGTCCAGAGTCAGCCACCCGCATCACTCCCGGTAATGCGCTGCGCCCCGAGGACATTGCGCTTGAGGTCAGCACCGGGCTGGTCAAGCCCGCCGAAGACGCGGCCGAATATGCCCTCCGGCTGGGTGATGACGCGCTGATCCTCGCCCAGCGACTGGGCCACTGGATCTCCCGGGCTCCTGAGTTGGAAGAGGACGTGGCCCTGGGAAACATCGCCCTCGACCAGCTGGGCCATGCCCGTTCCTTCCTCAGCTACGCCGGGGGAGCGTGGGGCAAGAGCGAGGACGATCTCGCCTACTTCCGGCGCGAGCCCGAGTTCCGCTCCGCCCACCTCGTTGAGCAGCCCAACGGGGACTTCGCGGTCACCATTGCCCGCCAGTTCGTGGTGAGCTACTACCAGTTCGAGCTCTACCGCCGGCTCACCGAATCCAAGGACTCCACTCTTTCCGCTATCGCCGCCAAGGCCGTGAAGGAAGTGGACTACCACCGGGATCACAGCGCCCAATGGGTACTTCGCCTGGCCCTCGGGACCGAGGAATCCCGCCGTCGGATCCAGCACGCCTTCAAGCTCATCTGGCCCTACGTTGATGAGCTCTTCCTCGACGATGAGCTGACCACGCGCCTGGCTGAAGCCGGTGTCGCCGTCGAACCTTCCAGCCTGCGCGGCGACTTTGACCGCCTGACAGGCGAGGTGCTCGCCGAAGCCGAGCTGGAGGTTCCGCAGGTTCCGGCAGCACCGGGCGGCGGACGGCGGGGACGGCACTCTGAACACCTGGGCTACATCCTTGCTGAGATGCAGGTTCTGGCCCGCGAACATCCGGGAGCTAAGTGGTGACCGCCGTGACCATAACCCGGGAACAGACGCAGCCTCAGGAAAAGCAGCAGACCCGGCAGCGCGCGTGGAGCATCGCCGCGACTGTCTGCGACCCCGAGATCCCGGTGCTCACCATCGAGGACCTGGGCATCCTGCGGAACGTCGAGATCCTAAAGGAAAGGGAGCCCGACGGCGGCACTCACCAGACGGTCCGGGTCACCATCACGCCAACTTACTCGGGCTGCCCGGCCATGGACGCCATCCGGGACGACCTCAAGACCGCGTTCGCCAAAGAAGGCTACGCCGACGTCGAAGTGGACCTGGTGCTCTCACCGGCCTGGACCACTGACTGGATGAGCGAGGCCGGTAAGGCGAAGCTGCGGGAGTACGGCATCGCGCCACCGAGCGGGCGGGCCGCGGCTCTGCGGCATGCAGGCCCGGTACGGCTGACCCTCGCCGTCAAGTGCCCGCAGTGTTCCTCCCTGAACACCAAGGAACTCACCCGCTTCGGCTCCACATCCTGCAAGGCCCTGTATGTCTGCCAGGACTGCAGGGAACCGTTCGACTACTTCAAAGTTTTGTAAGGAACAGGTGTCCCATGACTGTTGTCCGCCAGACTGCCGCTGAGTCGGCCGCAGCCACCGGCCGCCGTCGTGCGTCCTTCCACACCCTCACCGTGACGGAAGTCCGCCGGTTGACGGAGGACGCGATCGAGGTGACGTTCGGGGTGCCGCCGGAGCTGGCCGGGCAGTTCGACTACCTCCCAGGCCAGTACGTGGCCCTGCGCACCACCTTGCCGGATGAGAAGGGCGAGCCGCACGAGGTCCGCCGCAGCTACTCCATCTGCGCCGAGCCGCGGACCTTCGAGGACGGCAGCAGCGAGATCCGGGTGGCCATCAAGAAGGACCTCGGCGGGCTGTTCTCCACGTGGGCCAATGCCGAGCTCAAGCCGGGGGACACGCTGGACGTCATGAGCCCCATGGGTGCGTTCGTCTCCCGGCACGGCAAGGATGGGAAGGCCGTGGAGCAGAAGCTGATGAACTCCATGAACAACCCGCTGGAGATGGCCGGCGAGCGGGACGGGCAGCCCGGCAACTTTGTGGCCATCGCGGCCGGTTCCGGCATCACCCCCGTGATCGCCATAGCCCGCACCCTGCTGGCTGCCCATCCGGATACCCGCTTTGACCTGATCTATGCCAACAAGGCGGCCATGGACGTGATGTTCCTGGAGGAGCTCGCGGACCTGAAGGACAAGTACCCTTCCCGGCTGGCGCTTCACCATGTGCTGTCCCGGGAGCAACGGATCGCGCCCCTGATGACCGGCAGGATCGACGCCGAGAAGCTTCAGGCGCTGCTGGGCACCGCCATCCATGCCGACGACGTCGACGAATGGTTCCTGTGCGGGCCGTTCGAACTGGTGCAGCTGTGCCGGGACACCCTTGCCGAGCGCGGAGTGAAGCCTGAGCAGATCCGCTTCGAACTGTTCTCCTCGGGCAAACCGGACCGCCCTGAAGGCAATGCAGGCCGTCCCGTGGTGGCGGACGAGTCCAAGGAAACGTACAAGATCACGTTCAAGCTGGACGGTCTGCAGGGCGAGGTGGCCAGCCCTACCCACGCCCGCGAATCCGTCCTCAATGCGGCTCTGCGCGTCCGGCCAGACGTCCCGTTCGCGTGCGCCGGGGGAGTCTGCGGCACCTGCCGCGCCAAACTGGTCAGCGGCAGCGTGAATATGGACGAAAACTACGCTTTGGAGCAGGATGAGCTGGACAGGGGCTACGTCCTGACCTGCCAGTCGCATCCCACGACGCCGGAAGTCACTGTGGACTTCGACGTTTAGCTCCGCCGCTGGGCCCGTCAGCCGAGCCCGCCCCTTCAACCGTCCGGTGAACCCTCAAGGAGCCCCATGATTTCCCTGTCCACAGCCGACGGCGTTGCCGAGATAGTGCTTAACGCCCCGCACAAGCTGAACTCGCTGGATGAGCAGGCGCTCCGGGATCTGGCCGAAGCGTACGACGACGCCGCTGCCGCCGCCTCCAGCGGGGATGTGCGGGCGCTGCTGCTGAGGGGTGAGGGACGCGCCTTTTGCGCGGGACGGGATATTTCCGGCGTGACGCCAGAGACGGACGACGCCGCCGCTTACCTGGGCGGACTGGTGCAGCCGCTGCTGCAGAAGATGAGCGCGTTCCCGGCCCCGACGTTTGCGGCCGCCCAGGGCGCCTGCCTGGGCGTCGGGCTGGGCCTGCTGCTTGCTACCGACGTGGTTTACGTGGCCGAGGACGCCAAATTCGGCTCCCCGTTCGCGAAGCTTGGCGCCACCCTGGATTCAGGTGGGCACTGGTACTTCACGGAACGGCTGGGAATGCACCGGACGCTGGACCTCATTTACACAGCTGAACTGATGAGCGGAGCCGAGGCTGTGGCCCAAGGAATGTTCAGCCGTGCCATGCCCAAGGGTGAATTGCTGGAGAAAACTCGCCGGATAGTCGCCGGCGTAGCCTCTGGGGCCACGGGAGCCTTCAATGTGAGCAAGGAATTGGTGGCCCATATCCGTGACGAGAGGCTGGGACTCTGGGAAGCCATGGAAGAAGAAAATGCCGAGCAGGCCCGCTTGTGCAAGACGGCTGACTATGCCGAGGGATTCCGGGCTTTCCAGGAAAAGCGGGTTCCGAACTTTAAGGGAACTGGTGTGTAAGGCAGGCTGAATACGGGCCTGGAACGGATTAGGAAAATGATTGTGAAAATAGGCGAGACCTTTTGGGGACCCGCCACATTAACCAGTTGTAGGACCCGCGGGGCGCTCCCATTGGGGGATGAAGGAAGAACGGCCTTCATATAGTGGTTGAGCGCCCCAGGGTTCTTCTGTATCCCGCCCCTAGAAGTGGAAAGTGCACTTTGTAGTTTCAGGACTGATCTTGAGACCTTCAGTCCTCCCGCCACATTAGTTACTTGAAGGGCCTGGGGAGCTCCCGTTGGAAGAAGGAAGAACGGCCTCCGTCCCGCTGGTCGAGCTCCCCTGGGCCCTTCCCAAGTAGTACCTGTCTTGGTACTCGTTTTTCCCATCGCTGATTTCGCTTTTTCAAGCCGGATTGTAAGGTTCAAAGATGAGTATGGGGAAAGTTCGTAAAGCAGTTATTCCGGCGGCAGGGCTGGGAACCCGGTTCTTGCCAGCCACCAAGGCCATGCCGAAGGAAATGCTGCCGGTGGTTGATATGCCGGCAATCCAGTATGTGGTGGAGGAAGCCGTCAAGGCCGGACTCACGGACCTGCTCATGATCACCGGGCGCAACAAGCGTTCCCTGGAGGATCACTTCGACAGGACTCCCGCCTTGGAGCGTGCCCTCGAGGAGAAGGGCGACAGGACACGTCTGGAGGCCGTACAGCACTCGTCTGAGCTTGGGCCCATCCACTATGTCCGCCAGGGCGAAGCCAAGGGCCTGGGTCACGCTGTTCTTTGCGCCCGCCAGCACGTGGGTGACGAGCCCTTTGCCGTCCTGCTCGGGGATGACCTCATTGACGAGCACGATGAGCTGCTCACCACCATGATCGAGGTTCAGGCCAAGACAGGCGGTTCGGTCATTGCCTTGATCGAGGTGGACCCCTCGCAGATCAGCGCCTACGGTTGCGCGGATATCTCAGTGGTGGAGGGCGAAGACTACGTTCAGGTAAACAGCCTCGTTGAGAAACCGTCAGTAGATGAGGCTCCTTCCAACCTCGCTGTCATTGGCCGTTACGTGCTTCATCCCTCCGTTTTCGGCGTTCTGGAGAAGACCGGGCCCGGGCGCGGGGGCGAGATCCAGTTGACCGACGCTTTGCAGTCGCTCGCAGTGAACGGCGACGGCGGTGGCGTGTACGGCGTCGTGTTCAAGGGCCGGCGCTTCGATACGGGGGACAAGCTGAGTTACCTGAAGGCAGTGATCACGCTGGCAGCGGAGCGCGTGGAGTTCGGCGAAGAGCTCCGGGCATGGATGAAGGCCTTTGTGAACTGACCTCCTTGTTCTTAGAGTTTTAGGCAGGTTCAGTGCGCCGCTTGGTCGCGTTGGGCCTGCCGCCTTCTAAGCCACCAGGCCATGGCATAGACGAGAAAGATCCCTATCACTGTTCCTGTGGCGTTAGTGACGAGATCCCGAGGGCTTGGGTCACGACGGCTGAGGAACAGGAACTGCCCCAGCTCCATCGACGCGGACACCATCACTCCGATTGCGACGTTCTGGAACCAGGTGTTTCGCCGGAAAGTGGCCACGCACAGGGCGCCCACAGGAATAAAGAGGAGCACGTTGGCTCCTGCCTCCAGCAGCTTGTAGCCAAACCAGCGGGGTGCGCCTTGCTGGTGCGCCCAGTCGAAAAAGGCCTCCAATGCCTCCCAGGCAGGTTCATCAACAGGTGTGGGCCAGTATCCAATGATTGCCAGTGCTGCGAAATAAGCGACGAGTACCCAGCCCCAGGGATTCACCCTCCGAGCTGGGTACTTTCCAGCGGTCAGGTTGTCCTCGCCAAGGCAATTGCCGCTGTTCCTACAGCGCCCAGGGCCAACACCGCCAGCCAAATGTAGGGATGCCACGTCCGTGGCGGCAGAGTGATGGTTCTGCCCGGTCTTACATTGGTGTTCCGCCAGTGTCGCCCCATAGGCAAATGACTATCACGGGGTGGCACTTGGTGAATACGGGTAGTCAGACGAAAAAAGCGGGTGGTTCTCCGGTTTCCCCGAGAACCACCCACCTTGTGATTCGTGTTTTTGATGTACTTATTGCGACCAGGCTACGGTCTCAGCCTTAGCGCGGCGGCGAGTGACAACAACGGCTCCAGCGCCGAGGCCGAGGGCACCAATTCCCGCTGCTCCCCACAGGAGGAGGCTGGCGTCAGTACCCGTGTTGGCCAGAGGTGCGCCACCGGTGCCTGCGAGAGGAGCGGCCTCTCCCACAACTGTCACGTAAACCGGACCAACGGTGATGCCTGAATTATTGCCGGTAGCGGTGAGGGCATAGGTACCTGGTGTGTCGATGCTGAGGGTGATGCTGAACCTGCCCTGTGCATCAGCAACTGTACTGAACGTCTGCGTTGCCATCGGCAGCTTGATCTTACCTGAGACGGTCTGGCTGCCACCGGCAATGCTTGCGCCAGTAGCTGCAGGCCGGGCGCCGGGAGTAACAGAAATGGTGAGCGGTTCGTTGGCGTGCATGCCCTGGCCGCGGAAGACGAAGTCCTCGCCGGGGCCGACTGTGCCGTCAGATACGGCAGCCTGAGGCGGAAGCGGCGGGTAGTTTGCGGCAACAGACGGAGCTGCGCCGACGAGCGCAATTAATCCTGCGAGTGCGATTGCTGAAAATGCTTTTTTCATGAGCGTCCCCCCGGAGGCATGATGTATAACTATATTCACCCGATATTGAGGAGATTCCTCTCCGCTGTGAGACCAACTGCGGAACTATCGAATATGTATCCCAAAGTTGACCGTACCACTTCGGCTTGATGATCCGCAAAGGTTAATCCTGACGATTACTTGAGCTTAATCTGTAGTCCGAGTGCCAGCGGTGCAAGCTTTCTCTTCTTTGTCAAGAATTACATCCTTGACATTCTGGACAGTGGGGGTTACTACGGCTTTCGGTTCTGTATGTTGAACAATTTTTCCGAAAGTAAAGTCAACAGTACTTTCTTGGCCGGGGGCCAAACTGGTTGTCACCATGCCCACCGGGCGTCCGGCGTGAATGTGAGAGCCGAAGGGAACTTTTGTGCCGTTGTCGTGGGCAGTTTCAATGTGTGATTGCGCAGGACCATAAACCACGATGTTGGTTTGCACGGTTCCTGCAGGCACGCCATAGCGCCCGCCACCAGTCACTAATTCGGGTAGGGAAGTAGCTGCGTCCATGGGGGCAGTGTTGGACGTAGTCACCCGAACGGTGACTTCCGAATAACCATCAGTTTTGCACTCTTCCATCAGTTGCACGCTGCGTCTGACGTAGTAGTCCATTTTGGCACCCGTTCCGTCATTAAAGAACACGCCGAAGGAATTCCCACCGGCAGCGGGTCCGGATATTGAGCCGCCGATGCTGGTTTTCCCGATAATGTCCTGTTCTGCTTTATGGCTGCTCCAGACGTGCAACCGGTTCTCCTGCGCACCGGTCGTCAAAGCTTCAAGGAGGTGATCTCCAGGAACCTTACCGGAAGCCAACGCCGAGAAAACTTCTTTTGAAGCCGATGCAAAATAGGCGTCTTGTAGCTCATTGCTGTCCAATTCCTTGTAGACATCGGAGAGGAGGGTCTTTACAACGTTTTCTTCTGTCAAGGTCGTGGGCAACCCGCTTGCTATCACGGCATCAGGAATAGGGATAGTAAGCGGGCCAGATGCCTTCAGAATGTGGGCCAGGACCACCGGATCCAAGGCGATAACACCGTCCACCGGACTTCCCTGCCGGGCTTCCCACATGGACTTAGCGGCTTTTGCTGCCGTCGGAAAATCCGGAGTGAGGTTGACGTCGCTGATGAAGGTTCCCAGCCTCTTTGAGTAAATCTGAGTCTGCACCGGATCCACGTCAACAGGAGGCGTGAACCTGCCCATTGCGGAACCGGTGGACTGCGCCTCAAGCCGAATTTCACCGTCCTCAAGGTGCAACACGGCCAGAGCGCCAGGCAGTCCGCCGGTCGCACGTATCTCAGCATTGTTCTGGATCAGGACCAGGTAGTTTCTGGGTCCAGCTGCCCCCATCATGGCTGGCAGTATTCGCGATGTGTCAGCGGCAGTATTGAGCGTCTGCCGGAGATCGTCCAGCGATTGCGTTGCTTCTGCGAGCGGACGCGAGACTTCGGGGAACAGTCCTGAATCGTCTATACCGGACAAGCGTGCATGAGTCAGTTCAACTGTGTTCGCGGCGGCCACGATTGTGGGTGAAGACGATTCCAATGGCGCCACGTCGAACTTGCCGTTCACAGGAGTCATTTTCTGCCAGTCCAACGAGCTAACAACTCCCAGCATCGGTTGGGCGGCTCGGTCCACCACATCGTCAGCCGATAGAACCAGCTCTGCCGTGACTGAAAAGTTCGGCCCAACAAACGGAAGGGCCCCGGCTGCTTTCCACAGCGGATCGGTCGCCGCTCCGCGTGCCGTATCAATGTGTAGCTGTAGCTCATCGAGTGTTTTTTGTGCCGCTTGATTGTCCTTGGCCAGCAGTTCTTCCTTGAACTGTGGCACGAGTTGGCTGACAGCCGCCATTTCAGTTCGCAGCTCTGTGGCGCGGTAGGCCAACCAGGCTGCTGCGGCTCCGGCCAGAAGGGCTAGTGACCCCATTACTGCTGCCATTCGTACTAGAAGCCGGCGTCGGCCGCTACGATCAGACCTCTTGGGACCGGGCCTTGACGGACGAGTGGCACGAGGTTGTTCGGTAGATCCTGACACGCCCAAAGGATCCCCCAAATCCTTAGTGGTCACTGCGGCTGCCTGCCGAGTCCGCTTCTTATGCGGGTAGGCTCTCGGGTCTCACCGTGCAGTATTTCTTCTGCAAAGCGTCCTTCGTCGTCGTCCGGGGCCGCTTGAGAATCCGGGTCGATCGGTTTCATGGTTTGGGCACCGCTCGTTGTGTTGCCGTAGCTGTAGTAGCTGTAGGCGTAAGCATCGGGTCCCTTAGTCGGAAGCCGGTTGAGTACCACGCCCAACACATCAGCTTGCACCATCTCCAACGCAGCAAGAGATTTTTCGAGGTCCGTGGTGCGTACCTTTTGCGTCCCCACGACCACTACCACTCCGCCTACTTGCTGGGCGAGAACCGCGGCATCAGTCACAGGCAGAAGCGGCGGCGCGTCGATGATCACGGCGTCAAAGGTGCCTTCCAACCTGGATATTAATTGCTTCATTTTCTCGGATCCAAGCAACTCGCTCGGGTTTGGAGGTATTTGACCTGACGCGAGAACATACAGTTGCTCACTGCCCCAGGGTTGCAGCAGATCGACGATGTCCGCTCTCCCGATGAGGGCTGTGGTCAACCCAGCATTGCGCTCCAGACCCAGGTATTCGGCGATCATAGGTCTACGCAGGTCAGCATCCACTAAGGCCACAGTCTGTCCCGCCTGGGCCATTGCGATGGCAAGGTTTAGTGCTGTTGTGCTTTTGCCTTCGCCCGGAACCGACGAGGTGATGAGTACGGTTTTTGAGTCATGGCCCACGTGGGCGAACTGCAGATTCGTGCGCAGCTGGCGGAAGGATTCTGCCCTTGGACTTTGAGTCGCCGTTTGCGTAAGCAACGGCTTCTTCACGGCATCTGAGTCAAAGCTGACCCCGCCGAGTAGTGCCGCCGTCGTCACCCGGCGCAGATCTGCCTCGCCGCGGATTCTTGTATCCAAAACCGATCGGAGGACGGCAAGCGCGACGCCGGCAGCAATTCCCGCCAGCAATCCTAGAATCAGGTTCAGGCGGACGTTGGGTGAAGAAGGGCCAGCCGGGGCCATGGCTGGGGTTATGATCGACAATTTCACCGGAGAGGAGCCGCCCGCAGATGGCTTTTCGAGCTCATCAACTGCCTGAATGAGGCTGTTGCCGACTGCCTGGGCTATTGCCGCAGCTTGTATGGGTGACTCGTCAGTCACAGAAATACTAATGAGGACAGTATTGACATCTGAGGTCGCTGTTATTTTGTTGGATAGTACTTCCGGAGTCACTTCCAGCCCCAAGCTGTCAACCACCGGCTGAAGTACAGCTGGTGTATTTACGGTTTTAACGTAGGACTGGACTCGCGCCTGGGTGAATACGTTGCCCTGCTGCAGTTCCGTGACCGTAGCCGAATTCTGAAGTGCTACAAAAAGTTTCGTTTCGGACTCGTAGGTCGGTTGAATCATGAGAGTCGCAACCCCCGCGATCAGGAGACCAGCAAGAGTACTCGCCACCACCGCGATCCAATTTCGTCTCAGAATGCGAAAATAATCCTTAAGCTCCAAAATCGAGCCCCTTCCGGATGAGGGTTAGGCGAGTTTTTCCTCATCGTACCGCGCTTCAAGATTTCGGAGACGGAAGAGTGGTGCTGCATTCTCCAGGGACTCCACGTCATGGAAGACCCGGGGATTCAATATCTTCGTGATCCATTCCCACAGCCAGCCTCGCAAACTAGGCTATAAAGGAAAGCATCAGGTCGAACGGCTAGCTTGGTTTCAATAGCCATTCAGTTGTGCTCAGCACGGGTCTCAAGAGTATTACGTCGGTGCGAGTGCAGCACTGGGCATGGATACTGCGTTGATTGGTTTGGCAATCTAGGCAACGTCTGGGCCAATTTCGGGGGGAAAAGTTCGAGTGGGAATAACAATTAATGAGCGCAATCGTCTGGGCGAAGGCGATCGCACTGCACGCTGGGCATCCCGCGTCCTCCAGTATTCTGTTGATGCAGAGGCATGGGTTATCGCTGTAGTCTTCGCCGTGTTGTTTCGCTACGATTTCGTTGCCGATCGCGTCAATTGGTTGTCTGTTGGCATCTTATCCATATTGGCAATGTTGTTACAGGCTGTCGTCGGTTGGGCGTTCGCCCTCTATCGTGGGCGCCACCGGCACGGCGCGTTTCATGAGGCGCAGACTCTCCTGGGTACCGTGGTGGTCGTTGCTACCCTCTTGTTCGGGGTCAACTTTTATCTGCTTAGCGCTGCAGGTCTTCCACGGAGCACCGCGCTCGTAGCTTTACCAGTTGCGTTCGTGCTCATGGGAGGAAGTCGCTATCTCCAGAGGATTGTGTCCGAACGGAGAGTTCGTCCGTTGAATTCCGCCGAACGGGTGCTGATCTACGGGGCGGGCCAAACCGGGGACTACCTCGTCAAACGAATGCTCACTGATCCCGGGTCTCCATACAGACCTGTTGGACTCGTTGACGATGATTCCGACAAGCGGCACCTTCGCCTCTCCAATATTCCGGTTCTGGGCAGCGGCCTCGATTTGACGTCCGTGGCCGAAAAGACTGGTGCAACCGCTTTGGTCCTGTGTGTGGCACGAGCCGATGCCGACGTCGTTCGAGAAGTGTCTGACCGGGCCGACAGAGCGGGTTTGCGGTTAATGGTGATGCCACTACTTTCCGAAATCCTTGAAGAGGGCATGGGGCTTGCTGACCTGCGGGATGTCGCGATCGAGGATATTATCGGACGCCGTCCAGTCGACACCCACGTGGAATCGATTGCCGGATACGTCGCAGGCAAGCGTGTCTTGGTTACAGGGGCCGGTGGATCAATCGGTTCTGAACTTTGCCGTCAGCTGACGAAATTCTCTCCGAGCGAGCTCATCATGCTTGATCGAGATGAGACGGGTCTTCACGGAGTACAACTGTCCATCGTTGGGCATGGTCTGCTCGACAGTGACGAGGTAGTTCTCGCCGACATCCGTGATGCGCAAGCACTGCAGCGAATATTTGATGAGCGCAAGCCCGAGGTCGTTTTCCATGCGGCAGCGCTGAAACACCTTCCCATGCTCGAACAGTATCCATCCGAGGCTTGGAAGACGAATGTTCTAGGAACCTTGAATGTCTTGAAAGTGGCCGGCAGTGTGGGTGTCGAGACCTTCGTCAATATTTCAACAGACAAAGCAGCGAATCCAGTCAGTGTGCTAGGTCGATCCAAAAGACTTGCTGAAAAGCTGACTGCATGGGCCGCCTGGTCAACTGACAAACCTTACCTTTCAGTGCGGTTTGGCAATGTCATTGGAAGCCGGGGATCAATGCTCCCTACATTTATCGCGCAGATAGAAGCAGGCGGTCCAGTGACTGTCACGCATCCCGACGTCACACGCTACTTCATGACTATTCCTGAAGCCTGTCAGCTCGTCATTCAGGCCGGGGCGATTGGGCGGGCTGGGGAGGTGCTCATCCTAGACATGGGGGAACCAGTTCGTATTCTTGATATCGCCCAGAGAATGATTGCTACATCTGGAAAGAAGATCGACATCTCATTTACGGGGCTGAGGGAAGGAGAAAAACTCCATGAAGACCTCATTGGAACGAGCGAATCAGATGAGCGTCCTTTCCACGCAAGTATTAGCCACACGAGCGTACCCACTTTAGATCCTGCAGATTTGGACAGACACAAATGGCAAGAAAGCATCGCTAGTACAAGAAACTTACAGCCGCCCCAGATACTTCACACTCTTGCTGACATACAGAAATAGCTCCGACTGGCGAAACCTACGCAAGCTGCCGATATCCTATCCAGCAGATAAAGGATGAGTATTGCCCTTTGCCCCCTCTTCCACGAGCACAGCTAGCAGGATATGAGATTAAGCCTTGGTTCCATCATTAATTATTGTGGGCGCAGGTGGTTTCGGTCGTGAAACCATTGATGTTGTCGAAGCCATCAATCAGGTTTCACCACATGCTGAGACCTACTCGCTGCAAGGCGTCGTCGATGATAACCCTGCTCTGGATGACCTAGCTTTGCTGTCGAGGAGAGGTGTGCGGTACCTCGGTACGACCAGTGAAGTACTGGATACGATCGCCTCTGACGTCCGTTACCTCATAGGTGTCGGAAGTCCCGCGGCCAGAGAAAAAATAGACTTTCAGTACCGGCAGGCGGGCTTACAAGCGGGAACGGCAATCCACCCACGGGCAACTATTGGTTCAGATTTTCAACTTGCGCCGGGCACTGTAATTTGTGCCGGCGCCCAAGTGTCTACCAACGTAAAGTTTGGCGCTCACGTCCACATAAACCCTGGTGCGATCTTAGGACATGACGCGCGTCTTTCCGACTATGTATCCGTAAATCCGGGGGCAATAGTTTCTGGTCGCGTGGAGGTGGGTTCTCGAGTTCTGGTAGGAGCAGGTTCCATAATCTTGCAGGGGCTCACCGTTGGCGCGGGTTCACTGGTGGGCGCAGGAGCCGTCGTCACTAAAGACGTGCCGGAACGCACGGTGGTCAAGGGCGTGCCGGCACGATGAGTTTCGTTAAGACAGATGTTCAGGGTGCACACAACAAGATTGCTGGCGAAGGGGGATCAGTGGAAACGACCAGAATTTTGATGTCGACACCGGATATAGGTGAGCTGGAGGAGGAGTATGTTCTTTCAGCAATGCGTTCAGGATGGGTTGCTCCCCTCGGGCCTGATGTGGACCGGTTTGAAGAAGAAGTTGCTGTCAGAGTTGGAGCGCACCACGCCGTTGCTCTCAGTTCAGGGACTGCAGGCCTGCACCTTGGATTGCTCGGCGTTGGCGTCAAGCCAGGGGATTTAGTCGTGACAGCCTCGATGACCTTCGCGGCTACTGCTAACGCCATTACTTACACTGGCGCCACTCCGGTTTTCGTTGACTGCGATCTAAGTACCGGAAACATCGATCCAAACGTGTTATCCGAGGCGGTAATAGACTTAATGCGCCTTGGGAAAAGGCCAGCGGCCATAGTTCCCGTCGATCTTCTAGGGAAGACGGTCGACTACACAATGGTCTGCAGACTTGCGAAGGAGTTGAGAATCCCAGTCATCGCCGATGCAGCTGAATCCCTGGGTGCGACGCACAAGAATATCGCGGCAGGCAGCTGGGGGGATGCTTCCGTTTTTTCCTTTAATGGCAACAAAATTATGACCACTTCAGGCGGCGGCATGATCACGACTGATGATGGTGCCTTGGCCGCAAAAGTCCGATATTTGGCCACGCAGGCGCGGCAGCCAGCATCGCACTATGAACATACTGAAATCGGGTATAACTATCGACTCAGCAATCTATTGGCCGCGTTGGGCAGGGCGCAGTTGACTCGGCTGGATGAAATGATTGCTGCTCGGCGTGCTCACAGAAACACCTACCGTGAAACGGTCAGCCAGTTTGAGGGTGTTGAGATATTTGGTGGGGAAGACGATAGCCAGGACAACTGTTGGTTGACCGCGATTATTATCGATCCTAAAGCTTCGCATCGTACGGCTACCGAGTTGCAAGACGCATTGAACCGTGCTGATATTGAAAGCCGCCCGCTGTGGAAACCGATGCACCTTCAACCTGTTTTCAAAAATCATCGATCATATTTGAATGGAAGTAGCCAATATCTATTTGAGAATGGGCTTACGCTTCCCAGCGGTTCGAATCTTAGTAGCCGATCCATCGGCCGCGTAGTAGATGTGCTCGATGCGTTTTTTGCCGAAAGTCTCAAGTGAATGAGGAACTCACTCTATTCCTATCGCACGGTAAAGCGTGCACTTGATTTGATTTTCGCAACTATTGGCCTAGCTGTGTCTGCCCCCGCACAATCGGTGATCGCAGTATTGGTCTTACTTAAACACGGCCGCCCCATCATCTTCAAGCAGGATCGGCCTGGTCTCCATGGTGAGACATTTAGCTTGCTGAAATTTCGTTCGATGAAGAACCACGATGAGGATGGGGGTCTAGACACCGATGAACAGCGACTGACGAGGTTTGGGCGTTGGTTAAGGTCGACAAGTCTGGATGAGTTACCCAGTCTCATTAACGTACTCAAGGGTGATATGAGTCTGGTAGGGCCTAGGCCACTGTTGGTCAAGTATTTGGAACTGTATACACCTGAACAGGCGCATCGGCACGATGTTCGTCCCGGAGTTACTGGGCTGGCGCAAGTGAAAGGGCGCAACTCCATTACGTGGGAGGAGAAATTGAAATGGGATCTGATCTATGTGGATCACCAATCCTGCGGATTGGACCTACTGATAGTCGCGGAGACTGTGCTGGCAGTATGCAAACGCTCTGGTATTTCGGCTGAAGGTTCTGCCACAATGCCGGAATTTCGTGGGCAGCCGGAAATAAAGGACCGAAAGTCCCCTGATGTGAGGAACGACGTGTAACTTTCTAAGGAAGCCACACAGTCCGGCTTTCGACATTGAGGGCCACTTGTCATTCCCCAATAGTAGCTATTCTCGAGATGGAAGATATGTCAGGCAGTTCAAAAAAATGGATACCCAACGTACGGTCTTGGTTCTTAATCAGTTTGCCCTGCCATCAAATTGTCCTGGCGGAACTAGGCACGTGGAAATGTTTTCGCTATTGGAGAACTGGCGAAGCATCTTTATTGTGGGAGATAGAAATTACTTCTCCGGTGAACGAATTGACACGAGCGATGCTCGGTTCAGAACCGTTCGACTACTTATTACCGGTAAGACACCCGCCCGGCGCGCAATGGGGTGGCTTGAGTATATGGTGAAAGCTATTTTTGTTGGATTGAAGGAACGCAACGTCGATGTCATTTATGCGTCTTCCCCACACTTGTTTACACCTGTAGCTGGGTGGGTACTCGCGAAGATGATGCGGGCAAAGTTGGTGGTCGAAATTCGCGATTTGTGGCCCGAATCGTTTATTGCACTGGATGTGATTCGGACCCAGGGGCGAATGTACAAGGGGCTTAAGGCCTTGGAGAAATGGATTTATGACCGAGCCGACTGGATAGTGGGTGTAAGTGTTCAGTGGAAAGTTTACTTTCAACAGAATGCCCCGAATAAAAGCTTTACGGCAATACCGAACGGTACCGATGTGGCAGCCTTCGACTTAGCAAAGCCGGCAGCATTGGATTGGGGGAAGCATGGCTCAGCGACGAACGGTCTCAAGTTTGTTTTTGCAGGCTCTCATGGTCCGAAAGATGGTCTTGACTTGCTTCTTGATGCAGTAGGAGACTTTCCGGAGGATCTCTTTGTCTTGATAGGGAACGGTACGGAAAAGAGCAAGCTTGCTGACCGCGTAGAGCGGGAGGGCCTGAAGAACGTATTGATGTTAGAGCCCGTGACCAAGGCAGAGCTTCCCAGTTATCTCAAACTAATGGACGTCGGACTTCACTTGGTGGCAGATTGGGAAGTTTTCAAGCGTGGAATGAGCCCCAACAAATTGCACGACTACCTCGGTGTGGGATTGCCCGTTATCAGCAATGCAGTCGGAGAGCCGCATCACATCTTGGAAGTATCAAGGGCCGGTGTCGGTGTTTCATCCGGGGAGATATCTCGTGGAATAAGGGCCATGAAGATGCTGGAACGAACGGAGCTTAGAGCTATGGGGCAAAACGGTCGCGAATGGATGTTGAACAACCGTTCCCGCCCCATCGTTGCCTCAGCCCTGGAACAGGTGCTGAATGAAGTCTCAAAGAGCGGGTGAGGTGGTCCCTTATGAGGTAGCTGGCCTCAGTTAGGGGCTCGTTCATCTTCGATATCTACGCCAGCGTCGGCTCGTAGGCTCGCCGGAGCCATTGGTCTCATTGGGTAACAGCACGGCCAGAAGGATATCAGCATGCCCCCCCCATATGGCCAACACGATGACAGATTCATTTTGCTTCCGGGACTGGCATTATTACTGGGTCAGCTTTGCTTTTTACTGCATGAATTACAATTAGCAGCAGTGAACCATAGCTAAAGATCTGGACTAAGACCATGATGATGCACGCTTGAAAGAGATCCCATTCCAGCAAGGCGCATCCAACGAGACCTCCTCCAATCGCAATTGCTCGACATACGTCCCAAACCGCTTGTCGTCCGTGGAGCTCCAGTAGCAATAAGGTTTTAGAAACGGGCGAGATTACAAACTGCGAGTAGTAACCCAGAATTAGAATCTGAGCAAAAACACCGGACGACTCCCAACTATCGCCGAATACGATCTTGAATAGCACCGGACCATATGTGATTATCAGGGCAACGGGTATTGCCCCTATAAACAGTTGGCGTAGAACGGTTCGGCGAACTTGCAAGAGCAGTTCAGTTCGGCTGGAGCGGATACCCTTGGCGGCGACTGCTTCAAAATGCTGAGAAACGGCATCTGAGATAATTCCAACTGGGGCCGTCAGTACCCTCATTGTTAGCGCCAAGAGACCAAAGGCCACGCCTCCATAGAATGCCGATAGTATCAACACGGGCGCTTGTAAGCCCACTGAGTTCACTGTCGCCGAAAGGGATGAAACCAGTGGAAATCTCTTGTACCGCTGAGCCACACGGAAAATGTCCCTGAGCCTGGGCTGAGGGCCAGCGAATAAGCCAGTGGGTCCGAAGGCACCTCCCATTCCAGCAAGCCGCCCCCCTGCAAGCCCTAACAGTAAACCGATGGGTCTAATCCCGAACGCGCCCAAGCCCAACTGGACGCATAGTTGACCAAAGCCCACAAGAAAATTTCGCTGTCCCAGTCGAACGAACTGCTCTTTCCTCACCATCCAGGCAGATAGGATTTTGTGGAATGAAATGGCCATGATTGTCAGCGGGAGAATCCACGAATAAATTGACGCGGCACCGCTTCCAGCAAACAACTCGATTGAGGATGGCCATAACTGCGTGGAGATGTAAGCCAGAAAGGATATAAAAGCTGCGCTGCCCAAAGCCAGCCAGCCCAAGGCCTTTGCGTCAGTATCTTTTTGAGGCAGAACGATGCCAGCCTCCCAGCGCAGAGTAGCAAAGACGGCGATTACGGCTGAAAAGGCCGTTAAGACAGCTAGGGATCCAAAGTCCGTCGGTGCGTATAGCCGGGTCAAGAGAGGGGACGCCAACAACAGGATCCCTTGGCCTCCTGCGCTGCCAAGGAGTATTTTGGCAATGGGAGAGGACCGGAGACGTACCCAAATCCCTTTTATCATCCTTGGAGTTTGGAGTAGAGATCGGTGAGGACCCGTCCTTGGGAGCCCCAATTGAGGGCATCCTCGGCGGCCCTCCGAGCATTCCCACCGTGAAGTAAAAGCAGGTCACGGTCGTCAGCGTAGCGCTGAACTGCGTTAGCAATTTCAACGGGATCGGTCTCGTCTACAAGGGTGCCACAATCATATGTCTCAATAATTTTTCGCCATAGGGGGAAGTTGGAAGCAATTATAGGGATTCCCGCACTCATGTATTCAAACATCTTGGTGGGCAGCGAGTCCAAGTAGGCCGCGGTTTTTTGTAGGGTCACCAATCCCACCCGTGCGGAAAGCATCAGATCGCGCGCGTCATCAGGAGAAACCACTCCATGATCAATAACGCGCTTCCATCCAGTCAAGTTTTGAAGAGAACCACGATAAGACGGTGTGGCTCCGTGACCTGCAAGCACCAAGTTCCAACCTTCTGGGAATAATTCCGCAGCTCGAACTATCTGTGGAATACCCCTTGAATCTGAGAGGGCACCCACGTACACGACGTTGCTTGCTCGGCTGGATACAGCTAGGGCCTTGTGATCGGCGACCCGCAACGGGGGGTAGTTTCGTACAATACGCACCTTCGAAGTTGGATAGCTTTCAGCAATTTTTTCTGTGGCAGCCACGACATGGTCTGCCATGGAGGATACGGAAACTAGAAGCTTTGCTCCGGAAACGGCCAGGCCGGCTAACTTGGCGGGAATGTAAGGTTTGTCAACAATCTGGCTAGATAGGTCTTCGTGCGCGTCATAAATAACCGTCTTACCTATAAGGCGTAAGAAAGGGATGGCGGGGATCAGCTCTGGATCATGTAGGTGGAAAACTTGGGCTCTTGTCCTGAGCGCACGAATTATCGCATCGCAAGTGCCAAAGGTGAATCTCGCCAGCCGAGAGCGCTTCCTGATTCTTACCACGTTAACTCCCGGCGCTGCAGGGACATGATTGTTCGTTTCGACGGCAATCAAGGTAACCCTGTGTCCAGCGCTTGCCAGTGTCGCGGCCTCTCGGTAGTGAATTCTGTTATCCGTCCAGGGATGAGCGGAACTGACGATCACGACGGACTTCTTCTGCTGGGCACTCGGTGTTTTGTTGGAGTTTAGTGTTGGCCAGTAGTTATTGGCGCCAGTCGCCCATTGCTTCATTCGATTCCCACTTATCGTCTAGCCAGCTGCTGCCCCCGCGGCTCAGCGAGGTCGGCTTCGCTGAAGGGCTTCCACAGCTTGGCAAGCTCAATTCAGAAAAATATTACACGGGGCGGGTAAAGACGCGGATTGCGCCCGTACTACCGCCGGTCCAAAAAATGGTGCTCGGTGTGCCTACTGCTACCTTTTCCTCAAACAAATTTAGCGCTGCTGGCGACGCTGCCCGGTTTTCGACCTCGGTGCCTGCGGCATGTGCTGCTACTTCGCGGTTAGTCCCTGGCAGACTAAGCGAAAACCCCGTAAGTGTCCCTTCCGTGATCGCGAAGTAGGACGCTTTATTTATATGCGGTTATGGCCAAGAGAACGGAGGGTGTTCTTTGGCTCCGCTATCGATTAACCAGATAGTCTATTGCCACGGGCGTCAATGTCCTGCTGTTCCGTGCCAGTTATTAGAGAAAAGGCATCAGAATCGTGAAGATTGCTGTAGTCGCGTTGGGAAAAATTGGGCTGCCGCTGGCTGTGCAGTTTGCCCTCAAGGGGCATGAAGTTGTTGGCGTCGATACTAATCAGCACGTTGTGAACCTTGTTAATGCTGGAACTGAGCCGTTTCCCGGTGAGGCTCATTTGCAGGAGAAACTCTCCGAACTCGTGCCGACAGGCCGGCTACGTGCGACTACAGACTACGCTGATGCGGTTCCAGGCGCCGATGCTGTAGTGCTCGTTGTGCCGTTGTTTGTTGATTCTGAGGGAATACCCGATTTCGGCTGGATGGACGGTGCAACTGCCGAGCTGGCCAAGCACCTGAGCCCCGGAACCTTGGTCTCCTACGAGACCACCCTGCCGGTCGGAACCACACGCTCACGCTGGAAACCAGCGTTGGAGGGGGCCTCCGGGCTTGTCGAGGGCCGGGATTTCCACTTAGTCTTCTCCCCGGAACGAGTCCTTACCGGCCGAGTTTTTCAAGATTTGCGCAAATACCCGAAACTCGTGGGCGGCCTTTCTGCGGAGGGTGCAGCGAAGGCGGTCGCATTCTATGAGTCGGTTCTCGACTTCGATGAGCGCTCCGATCTTCCACGCCCTAACGGTGTTTGGGATCTTGGGTCTGCCGAGGCCTCTGAGATGGCCAAGCTGGCAGAAACCACGTACCGAGATGTCAATATTGGGCTGGCTAACCAATTCGCGCGCTTTGCTGCGACGGCTGGCATTGACATCTACCAGGTAATTGAGGCTTCCAATTCTCAGCCTTACAGCCATATTCACCAGCCCGGTATTGCCGTTGGTGGGCACTGCATACCAGTTTACCCGCGCCTGTACTTATGGAATGACCCTGATGCAACGGTGGTGCGGGCAGCCCGCGCTGCCAATGCTGACATGCCGGATTACACGGTGGGCCTGCTGGAGGGGGTTCATGGGGATCTAACCGGCGCCCGCGTTGTGGTCCTTGGGGCCGCATATCGGGGCGGGGTTAAGGAGACAGCATTCTCTGGCGTCTTCGATACTGTGGCGGCGCTGGAGAAGCGTGGCGCGGCCGTGTCAGTCCATGATCCGCTGTATACGGATGCGGAGCTGGAGAAGCTCGGCTTCGCGGCCCACCATATAGGTGAATCTGTGGATGCTGCAGTTGTTCAGGCGGATCACGTTGAGTACCGGTCGCTGTCCCCCGCTGACCTGCCTGGCATCAAGGCGTTCATTGACGGCCGTCGTGTGAGCTCTGCCGACAGGTGGGACGGTGTCATCTACCGCGTTATCGGGAAGGCCTGATCCGGTCTGCTTCTGCAAGTCCTAAAAACAGGGTGAGATTCCTGGAAGGAACGGAATTATGACGACGACGATTGCTTCGAGCGCTGACGTTTCCGATCAGGCTGTCCTCGGTGAAGGCACCCAAGTCTGGCATCTTGCACAGGTGCGTGAGCAGGCCGTTCTTGGCGACAACTGCATTGTGGGCCGCGGTGCCTATGTAGGCACGGGTGTCCAGATCGGTGAGAACACCAAGATTCAGAACTACGCCTTAGTGTACGAGCCTGCCCGACTCGGCAAAGGCGTCTTCATTGGACCGGCAGTTGTGCTGACCAACGACATCTACCCGCGTGCGGTTGGTCCCGACGGTTCGCTTAAGAACTCGCACGACTGGACCCCGGTAGGGGTCACAGTGGAGGACGGCGCCTCCATCGGTGCTCGGGCTGTCTGCGTGGCACCCGTGACAGTCGGGCGTTGGGCCACGATTGCCGCTGGTGCCGTAGTTACCAAGGACGTCCCGGCATTCGGACTGATGGTAGGAGTCCCAGCGCGCCGCGTGGGATGGGTAGGCAAGGCCGGTGAACCGCTGAAGCAACAGGACGCCTTCTGGGTGTGCCCCGCCACCGGTACTAAATACATCGAAGACGGAGCTTCCCTGAAAGAATCTGAGGAGAACGCATGAGCTACGACTTTATTCCGGCGGCGAGGCCCATTATTGGCTTAGACGAACGGACTGCCGTCGATGCCGTTCTTGCAACCGGGATGCTTGCCCAAGGACAGCAGGTCGCAGACTTCGAGAGGGAGTTCTCTGAAGTGCTCCTCGACGGCCGATCTGCTGTGGCGGTGAGTTCGGGTACGTCCGGCCTGCACTTGGGGCTGCTGGCGTCCGGAGTCGGGCCCGGTGATGAAGTCATCGTTCCCTCCTTCACGTTCGCCGCAACGGGCAATTCCGTGGCACTTACGGGCGCCACGCCCGTGTTCGCAGACATCGAACTGGATCACTACACCCTCGATGTAAACCATGTCTCCTCGCTCATTACGGACAAGACCAAGGGCATCATGCCGGTTCATCTTTACGGGCACCCGTTCAACGTCGACGGTTTTGCGAATCTCGCGGCGGAGCGGGGTATCGATCTTTACGAGGACGCGGCCCAGGCCCACGGCGCCAGCTTCAACGGGCAAAAGGTGGGAACGTTTGGCAAATTCGCAATGTTCAGCCTGTACCCCACGAAGAACATGACCTCCGGGGAGGGCGGCATGGTTTCTAGCCCGGACGCCACAGTGGAGCGGAACCTGCGTCTCCTTCGAAACCAGGGCATGGAAAAGCAGTACGAAAACAAAATCGTGGGCTTCAACGCCCGGATGACGGATATGCACGCTTCGATTGGTCGAGTGCAGCTCAAGAAAGTCCTGGGGTGGACCGAACAGCGGCAGCAGAACGCCATGTTCCTGACTGACAATCTTGAGGGCGTCGGCAAGCCGACGGTAGCCGATGGCGCATCCCACGTGTACCACCAGTACACCATTAGGGTCTCCGAGGACCGTGACGGGCTTGCCAATGCGCTGCGCGAGGAGTTCAATATCGGCACCGGCGTGTACTACCCGGTTCCTAATCACCGGCTTCCGTCCTTTAACCGCACAGAGCATCTGCCGAATACCGAGATCGCGGTACAGGAAGTCCTGTCTTTGCCAGTCCACCCGTCGCTTAGCCAAGGCGATCTGGAACGCATCGTCGCGGCCGTCAACAAGCTCGTCCGGGCCGGTGCCTGATGGGGGACCTTCGCGTCGGCCTCATTGGCCTTGGGATGATGGGCCGGCACCACGCTCGCGTACTGCGGGAGCTCGACGGCGTTGATTTGGTAGCCGTCGCTGACTCCCTCGGAGACCCTCACCGAGTTGCCGACCGACTCAACTTGCTGTCGTCGGTGGAGGAACTCATCGCCGTCGGCCTCGACATGGCAGTCGTTGCCGTTCCCACCGGACTGCATGAGGACGTGGGATTGGCGTTAGCCGAAGCCGGTGTCCACACGTTGGTAGAAAAACCCATAGCCTTCAGCGCTGAGGCCGGGCAGCGTATGGTTGATGCCTTTGCAGCCAAAGGCCTCATCGGTGCTGTCGGACACATAGAAAGGTTCAACCCCGCGCTGCAGTCGCTGCGGAAACGGATAGAGGCCGGCGAGCTTGGCGATGTTTACCAGATCGCTACCCGTCGGCAAGGGCCATTCCCAGCACGCATCGCTGACGTCGGCGTCGTTAAGGACCTCGGCACGCACGACATCGATTTGACGGCCTGGCTAGCCCAGAGCAGCTTCCAGTCGATCTTTGCCCAGATTACCGCCCGCAGCGGCCGTCCGCATGAAGACATGGTCGCAGCGACCGGACATCTCGAAAACGGCATCATAACCAACCACTTGGTCAACTGGCTATCTCCCATGAAGGAAAGGCTCACGATCGTTACCGGTGAAAAGGGAGCCTTTGTGGCCGATACGATCACGGCAGATCTCACGTTCTTCGAGAATGGAACTGTGGCTACAGAATGGGAATCCATGGCCGCCTTTCGTGGTGTTTCCGAGGGTAACGTTATCCGCCTAGCGATCGCTAAACCTGAGCCTCTACGAACGGAGCACGAAGCCTTTCGCGACGCCGTACTCGGCCTGCGACAGGATGTGGTCACCCTGCAAGAAGGGTTGGACACCCTCAGGGTCGCCGAAGCCGTGCTGGCATCTGCTAAGAGTCGTCAAATCGTAAAAATTGGCGGCTCAGAGAGCTGAGCGTGAGTTAACAGCGTGACATGTGGTCCCTTCCTGAAGGGATCTCTCGTAATTCTTAGATAAAGGCGGGCGATCTGTCGGGCGTCTGATCTGGATAACGCAGCTGGAACTTCGACGAAGCTCGCAAGGTCGCACAACAGACACCTGTCCAGACACAGCGTGGCAAGAAGCTCACGGAGATCGACTCTTCGCGCCATAAATACCGCGCGGGCCGTTCTAGTCCATGTCTACCGCGTATCCAGATCCTCAAACACCAGGAATGTCTGGGTATCCAACACACCAGGCATGGACTGCAATTGGTCAAAGATGACCCGGCGTAAATCCACGTTGTCCACTGCCCTGACCAGAAGGATCACGTCGAAGTCCCCGCCCACGAGGGCAATGTGATGAATTTCAGGAATGAGCCGCAGCTGTTCCCGGAGCTCACGCCACGAGTGCTGGCTGACTTTGAGCGTTACGTAAGCGGAGGACTTGAGGCCGGCCTTGATGGGGTCCACGAGGGCCGTGAACTTAGTCAGTACGCCTTCGCTTGTCAGTCGCGCTATCCGCGTATAGGCATGCGCCCGGGAAATATGGACATTCTCCGCCACCTGAGTCACGGACATCCGGCCATCGCGGGTCAGCTCGGCAATGATGTTCCGGTCCACGTCGTCCAGGCGGACTTCGCCCCGGTCAATGCCACTCTCGGCCATTCGTCTACAACTCCTGTCCGTAATCCAGCTCACAC
>NZ_JAPSHJ010000070.1:0-8357 GCF_031179985.1 Arthrobacter sp.
GCGCCCACACGGTCGAGCACATCGCTAAGGAATTCGGCGTCACCCGCCCCACCATCTACCGCCACCTGAGCAAACCCTGAATCCAATCCGACGAACGGATCCGGCTCCACCCGTCTCGCTGCCGCCACGACTTTGCGGGTCACGTTTGGAAAGAGAACCAAAGGAGACCCAGGACCGCGCCCAAGAGCGTGAACATGGCGAACTGTGCACGTCGGGGGATGGGTGGGCTGCTGCGACGCTGATAATGGGCGGCCACCAACATTTCTACTGCGCTAAGTGCCATGGCTACGCTCCAAAACACATTCAATCCCCACAGCGCCACAGTGGAGAGCAGGAAAAAGCCGGCCAAGACAACGAGAATCACGACGATTCCTGGTTCCCGGGTATTGGGCAGGGTCGAGGTCAATCCGTGCCTACGTCGTGATCCTCTGGTCGGCAACGTGTTCCGCATACCGTCTTGACACCACACGAGAGGAATGCTGACGGGCACACGCGAGGAAAGCTGTCTCTGTGACGGGGATTGCGACGGGAGTTTTGGGATAACAAATGGGACACACTTGTTACGCGGCATGCCGGGGATCCGGATCGGTGGCGGAGTGTCCCACCGGCAGTGTCCCGAAACCAAGGAAACGGGACACCCGTGACAACGTACCGACAGGCTGACGGGTCCGGTCGGTCTCGGTGCACTTCCCAGATCCGCTGATTAGGTGGTGAGACGGCGCGATCTGCTGGAGGATCCGGCTGTGTTCAGGCGTAGGGCCATGCCACGCTTATCCGGCAGGCTTCTTCTGCTCCTGACCGAACGTGCCAGATCTCCCGTGGCGGGCCAACTGGCGTACCTCCTGTCGCCTCGATCCAGGAGCAGACTTGGTCGTAGGCGGCCAGTATCGCTGGGAAGTCTGTGTCTTCTGCTTCAACCGTAACGACTGCGAAGCGGCCACCGGACAGACGGTAGCTGCGGACACCGTCGTCGGTTTGTCCTGGACTCGGCCGGGATTGCAGGAGCGTGCTGACGGGCAAACACACCTCTAGTGGCCCGTCGCTGTCCTGGTTGATTTCTCCATGGAAGACCCCGAAGGGTTCCGCGGTGACGCTCAGGGCCTTTGAGGCCGCAACGGCAGTGAGCCGGGCCAGGGCTAGTTCTATTTCCTGGTCGAGGTGCTCGACGGTTGTGTGGATCATTGTTGAGAGCACGGGCTGATCCTGCTCAATGGCGGTGCTGACGTTATCCATAGTTTCTCCTGTAAGACGGACGCGTGCCTGGGCAATCAATGTACGGGTCGAAGCTGCTTGCCGGTGGACGGTGAGCAGGTGCTGGTCAAGGACCTGTCCCGCTGCTGTCAGATCGGACTCGTAGTGTCCGAGGAACTCCCGGATCTGCCCCAATGGCATATCCGCGGCACGCAGTAAAGCAATGAGCCGTCCAGCCCGTGTCTGATCGGGGGTGTAGTAGCGGTATCCGGAAAATGGATCCACTTCCGCTGGTGCCAGCAGGCCACTCTCGTCGTAGAGGCGCAGGGCCTTACGTGAGAGCATGGTGGCCTCGGCAAAAGCGCCGATGGTAAGACGTGCTTTGTTGCTCATGAAGTCAGCGTGGTCTCTGTCCTAGGGGGAGGGTCAAGCAAGTGTATGGCGCTCTCCGGAAGTCAGGACGACAAGCCTGCCAAATCCGACGAATAGTCCGCTTCTCCATCGTCCCGGTTCCAAGGAAACCGGACACAGAAACTATGACGAGGGGAGGCGCCGTAGTCTTTTGCCCGCTCCCCATTGTCCCTTCACGTACCAACCCGCTGCGCTGTGCGACGACAGGAGTCCTCGTTCCAAGGTTCGACATAGAGCTCCGGTGGATTAATCCTGGGTTGTGTACGGGCCCAGGCCCAATCTGATAGGAAAGACACTGTGGTATCTCTGAATGACTACCTCTACGACATTCACGACCGGCCGTCGAACGGTGAACTCCGGTTTTGGGTCGGATTTCAAGTGACGATCTTCGGCTCCCTTGGTGTCGCGGTCCCCTTGTTCATCCTGCACTGGGCTGGTGTGCGCCAATGGGCACTGATCGTAATTCCCTTGCTCTGCGCGGCTGCGTCAGTGTGGTGGCTCCTGCGATTCCTCAAGCGCCGTGGCGTAGAGACCAAGGCCAAATACGTGGTTCACGGCGGCAATCCTGCCGGCACGAGTGACCTCCTGTTCGGCAGGGTATCCTACGAGATCACAACGGATGGCCGTTGGAAGTGGCCAACGCCAAGCTCCGGTGAATAAAGCTCCTGGAATGTCCCGCTACCAAGGAAATGGAACAGGCACGACCCTAAGAACCGCAATCACTGGTCACACGGCCATGGTTGCTACTGCTCGAGGCGGATGTCGACCTCGCGCTCGACGAAAGTCCATTCCTCGGTCGCTCTGAGCATGGTGACCAGTTCCTCGAACCCAGCTTCATCGGCGGGGGCGTATTCGAACCAGGTCAGGAAATCGAACGGCTCGCCGAGGTCCCGGCTGTGGTGGAGTCGACGTGCCACGGCGGGCAGGTACTTGAGGCCGATCGCGATGTGACGGGATTGTTCCTCGACGATCGCCCGCCGCTCATCTTGCGAAAGAGCCCACCACGCATGCGATTTCTTGATCGGGATGAGTGCACCGCGGGTCGCCTCAGGCCGCCCGAGACGTGGCGAACGGGCCGACAGTTCGTCGTGCTCCCGCTTCGTGACGTACCTCTGGTGACTCACCACGCCGCGCAGCGCCCAGATAGCTGCTTCCGCGGCGACCCGCTCACCTTCAAGGACCGCGACACGCTCGACCATCGGAAGAGGCGCCCCTGTTACAGCGGTCATATCGCGCACAGACCAGGGGCCCTCATGGCCTCCTGCAAACACAACCGGAAGAATTGGCATGCCACTAATAGTAGGGTCAAGCGGCCATCGACTCCCGGGCTCTGCGCCAGGCCATTGCGCCGCGCCCGCCAGAAGGAAGTGTCCCGACTCTAAGGAAATGGGACGGTGCAAGATGCTGATGTCCCTAGTCGTCGTGGGTTAGTTTGGGGACAACAACACGAGAAGGGATGAAAAGGTGACCTGCCGGCAGACAGCCTGCAGCAGCAACAGACCGTAGGGAGAATCACCATGGGTTTGGATGACAAGATCGAAAACACCTCGGAGAAGCTGGGCGGCAAGGGCAAGGAAGCCGCCGGTGAGGCCACCGGTGATGAGAGCCTGAAGGCCGAAGGCCAGGGCGACCAGGCCAAGTCGGACCTGAAGCAGGCCGGAGAGAAAGTCAAAGACGCTTTCAAGAAAGACTGATTCCAGATAATCAGGAAGGGGCCGCTCCACGATGGAGCGGCCCCTTCCCTGGTTCTGCTGCCTGTCTGTCAGGTGCTGGTGGCGTCCTGCACCTCGCCGACGAGTTCTTCGATGATGTCTTCCAGGAACAGCACGCCGGTGGTGTTCCCCTGGGCGTCAAAGACCCGGGCGACGTGCGCGCCGGTGCGGCGCATGGTCGCAAGGGCGTCCTCCAGCTCGCTGCCGCTGAAAGCGGACGCCAGGCGGCGGATCCGCTTGGCCGGCACGGGCAGGGTGAACTTCTGCGGCGTCGTCAGGTCCATGACGTCCTTCAGGTGCAGATAGCCGGAGGGCTCAGCGTCCTCGTTGGTGAGGATGTAGCGGGAGTAGCCGTGCTCGGCCAGGGCCCGCTGGATGTCAGCCGGCGTCGCGGACTCCGGCAGCAGCACCATCTCCGAAATGGGCACCTCAACGTCGGCCACGGTTTTTGCCGTGAATTCGAAGGCCGCGGTCAGGGTGCCGCTGGTGTCGGTCAGCATCCCGTCCCGGGTGGACTGCTCCACGATGTTGGCCACCTCATCGAGGGTGTAGGCGCTGGTCGCCTCATCCTTCGGCTCCACCTTGAAGAGGCGCAGGATGGAGTTGGCGATCCCGTTGAGCGTCCAGATCACGGGCTTGAAGATGCGTGCGACCAACACCAGCGGCGGGGCCAGGATCAGCGCAGCCCGGGTCGGGACCGAGAACGAGATGTTTTTGGGTACCATCTCGCCCAGGACTACGTGCAGGAACGTCACGAGCAGCAGCGCCGTGACGAACGCGAAGATCCCGATGGCCTCGCCTGATAGGGACGTCAGGCCTAGCGGGATCTCCAGCAAGTGGTGGATGGCCGGCTCGGAGACGTTCAGGATCACCAAGGAACAAACGGTGATGCCCAGCTGGCTGGTCGCGAGCATGAGGGTGGCATGTTCCATGGCCCAGAGCGTGGTTTTCGCGGCCTTGCTCCCGGCCTCGGCCTTCGGCTCGATCTGGGAACGGCGGGCCGAGATGACGGCGAACTCGGCGCCGACGAAGAAGGCATTGACCACAAGGAGCACCACCAGCCAGATGATGCCGGGAAGATATTCACTCATGGGTCAGCTCCTGAGTCAGGCTTTCAACGATGCGGTCATGGGCACTCAGCGGCGTTTCCTGCGATTCGTCCGGGGTGAAGCGGAGCCGCTCCACATGCGTGCCCGCCACCCGTTCCACGCGCAGCATTCCGCCGTGCACGGTGACTTCGTCGCCGAGCTCCGGGATCCGGTCCAGTTCGTCCGTGACGAAGCCGGCGATAGTGTCGTACTCCTCACCGTCGGGGACTTCGATCCCTGTCCGGTCCAGCAGCTCGTCAGGGCGCAGGGAGGCATCGAAGGTGATGGAGCGGCCCGTCCGGACCACACCCACCCGGGCGCGGTCGTGTTCGTCCTCGAGCTCACCGACGATCTCTTCCACCAGGTCTTCGAGCGTGACGATGCCGTCCGTGCCGCCGTGCTCGTCGGAAACGATGGCGACCTGAAGGCCTTGTTTACGCAACAGCACCAGCAGGGTGTCCACGCCCATGGACTCTGGCACCCTCAGGGGCTCGATCATGAGGTCGGAAGCGGTCACGTTCGTCCGCTCTTCCAGTGGCACGGCGAAGGCCTGCTTGACGTGCAGCACGCCCACGACGTCGTCGCGGTCACGGCCGATCACTGGGAAACGTGAGTAGCCGGTAGATGTGGCGAGAGTGACGATCTGTTCCGCCGTGTCATCGGCGTTAACTGTGGCCATCCGCACCCGCGGCGTCATAACGTCAGCCGCGGAGTGCGCCGAGAACCGCAGCGTCCGGTGCAGCAGGACGGCGTGGTCCTGGTCCAGAACGCCTTCCAAGGCGGAGCGGCGGACCAGGAAGCTGAGTTCCTCGGCGGTGCGGGCGCCAGAGAGTTCTTCCTTAGGCTCGATGCCGAAGGACCGGATGATCGCGTTAGCGGTGTTATTGAACAGCACGATCACTGGCTTGAACATTGCCGTGAAAAGGGCCTGGAACGGGATCACTACCTTGGCCGTCGCCAGCGGGAGCGCCAGGGCGAAGTTCTTGGGAACGAGCTCACCGATCACCATAGAGAAAATGGTCGCGATGAAAATGCCGACGACGGCGCCTATCCCGGGCACCACGGCCTCGGGGAGTCCCGCACCAACCAACGGATCTCGCAACAGGGAGCTGATGGCCGGCTCAAAGGTGTAACCAGTGAGGAGTGTGGTCAGCGTGATGCCGAGCTGCGCACTCGAAAGATGCGTCGAGGTGATCTTCAGGGCCTTGATCGTCGGTGTAAGACGCTTTTCCCCGCGGGCCTGACGGGCCTCCAGATCGTTGCGGTCCAGATTGACCAGAGCGAACTCGGAGGCAACGAAGAATCCGGTACCCACCGTGAGGATCAGGCCGATCCCGATCATGATCCATTCATACATTCGGGCGCCCCTCTCCCGCGGTGGCCGGAGATCCGGTCAGAAGGTTGAGGGGCCTGGGCATATGTGAAGGAGGGTCATCCATAATGCAAACAGTCTATCGGCCACCTCCCGCCACCCTCGCGACGATATGCCCACAGCGGACTGGCTACACAGGCGCAGCCGATCATCTGGCGCGGTGGAATGAGAGCGCGCACTGCGTCACCAGTCACGGTCAGGCCTGACACCGTGAAAGCAACGTGAACAACACTCTAGATAACGGTCCGGCACGGCGAATATTGGCGGGTACGCGCGGACGCGTCGATTACATCAACGACACCGCCGGAACGGCTAGAGGAAACACATATTCGAATCAACACGCAAAATCTTGGCGACCATCTCGGGCCGCCGGGATCTAAGTCCGGGGGAGGGCACTGACAAAAGAACACCTTGACGGTTTTAGCCCGGCACGGCAGCTGCCGGTTGTGTCACGATGTTCGTGATTTGCCGTCTATGCGGTGGGCGATGTTTTTCGCCTATAGGCTCCAATCGGGGGACAGCCAATGATCGAACCACATCTCCTTGTTTATGCCGGCGTGCTGGTGGTATTCATCATCGGTGCCATGGTCCTGGCCTTGTGCGTGGTCATCTTCCGGTTTATCGAGCGCCGGCGGGTGCGTAACTCCCAGTCCGAGGGCGATAGTCATGACCGGGCTATCGAGGAGACAGCGACCCCGGGCTCCACTGGGACAGCCTTTGCCCTTCACATAGGCCCAGCGAAGGTTGCACAAGCCGGCCACGTACCCATAGAAATACGAAATTTGAAAATTCCGCCCGTACCACCCGTTCCCCAAGTACTGTTCCCGCTGCACGCCCATTACAGACGGTCCGATAACCACGGGAAACGTCATCAGGAAACGCAAGCTGCAGCGTTAAGGACGTTTGCTGGGCAAACGGATGCCCATCTCGGCTCATGCAATGCTTCCCCTGGTTGCCAGCATGAGAGCCCCGCGCAGGGCGCTGCGATTGATGCAAGACTTTCCTCGGCGCCCAGTGGTGACGGACGGTTTTCACAGGACCGCCCGTCCCACACCACTTCTCCCGCTCATTCTTCTTTGAGCTGATGATCGTCCTTCCTAGGCTGTGCACATTCGCCGGTAACGGAAGGTGAGAGGATTAGCTTTTGCCGTGCACCTGTGGGGGAGAGGCAACGGGCAGGCTACCAGAGCCACCGATTCCCTATTGGACAGCGGCGATTTTGGTCGCAGGGTTCCCTTACCGTGTCATCGCGGGGACGATGACTGCCAACCAGATAAAGCCCAGGGCTACACTGATCCATCCGAGAACTTTTCCGGCGGTTGCCTTAACCCCTAAAACCTCCGCCTTGTGCGCCTGAACGAGGGCCAGGGGGCCGAAAACTATTCCAAGGACAACCAAACCAATGACACCGATGGTCTTCCAGGCGCTACTCGCTGGGGAAGTGCTTGCGTATTCCATTCAGCGTGTCTCCAGTCCCTGCCGGATACCCTATGTCACTGGGCCCCACTTGAATGGTGTCGTCGGGCGAGAAGATACTGATGGAGAACGTACCGCCGTCCACGTCCTTGGTTTTCTCCAGGATCACCGGAAGGGCTTCCTTGAGGGACTCACCGAGAACGTCATCATCCCCGCTGGTCCCGACCAGCTTTATGTTGATGAAGTTTCCCGACGTGTTCATGTTCACATGGGCGTTGGCTGACTGAACTCCCGAGACAGATGTTGCGGCTTCCTCCATCTCGGTTTCCAGCTTGTCTGCCTGGGCTGTCTGATCCAGCCCACAGGATGTGAGGGAAAGCGTGAGCAGTCCTGCAATGGTTGCTCCAGCGACTGACCTTAGGATTCGGCTCATCTGTTAGACCGGGCTGACGTGCACAATGATGACCTGAACGTCCTTGACGCCGTCGTAGCGAAGGTCGTAGGTAACATCGAGCCCGGTTGATGTGCCTGGGCCGAGTGCGAATCCACTCTTGTCCTCAGGCCTGCTGGAGATGGATTCGATCCAGCCCTCTGCCGACTCTTTGTCTATGCCGTAGCGGTCAACGCCGTTACGGATCAAAGAGGTGTAGTCCTCCAGCGAATTGGCCGTGAGGAAGTACGTGACCTCACTGAAGTCTGGCCCGTTGTCCATGCCGTTCAGGCGCAGCCGGTCTGTGGTGGCGCTGACGAGACCCTTGGGCCCTTCAATGTCCAGCTTCATGGCGCCATCGCTGATCTTGACATCCGGCGCCTGGCTTGTCCCACCCTGCAGGCCGACGCTCTCTTTGGTGAGCTGTCCGGAGGTCATATCCAGGCGGACAGCTTTGGAGGCCTTGATCTGTGCGATGCCGGCGGTATCCAGGGTTGAGTACCCGTCGGCCGCGGTAGCTGTTGCAGTGGCCGTTGCGTCACTGCCTCCATAGGGCACGACGCAGCCGGTGAGCAGTAGCGGTACGAGCAGAAACGATGCGGTAATGCCCCAGCCACGCCAAATAATCATTTCGCTAGACTATCTAAGTTCTCCCCGATGTCCGAACCCGCGTATTTTCGCAGCCAACGGCTTTTCCTGCAGCCCGATGATGGCCTGGGCCGGCACTTTGACGCTGA
>NZ_JAPSHJ010000070.1:8457-11955 GCF_031179985.1 Arthrobacter sp.
TTTCAAGATGACTGGTAGTTCCATGAAGGCCCTCTACGGCTTCAATGCGCGGACTAATACCATGACAGACAGAACCTTATGCCAACTCGTCCATACTCGTCTTGGCCTCCGATGTATGCGGATGGGGCCCTGCTAACCGGCGCCCCGATAAGGGACCTCCGCACATAGGCAACACGAATCACGATGGATTCAGACAGGACCACAAGGAGCACTGATGGGCTGCACGCGCTACTTCCCCGGCCTGAAAGCCTCACGAGAAATTCTTGCCGACGTCAGGAAGATCATCGGCGCCTCCTCCGTGACGGTCTGCGGACCGAAGGGCCAAGGCCTGCCGATCGTCAACGATGCGGAAGGCATCCGTCTGAACGGCTTCGAAGCCGCCGGCGAAGCCCACGAGACATTCCGCCTTCAGGGCACAATCGAGCCGCCCTACCCGGACATGAGGTCGTTCTGCAGAACTGCCAACAAAGCTTACGACGTCGTCGTGACGGCTATCCTGGTCGCGGCCGCGGCCGCGGTCCGGTCCGGGGGGGCTGTTGAGGAGCGACGGATGCTGGTCCAGCAAGATCAACCTCACCATCGTGGGGCCCTCGGGGGAGATCAACGGCGAAACCGACAGGATCCGCTTCAACACCTTCCACCCGCGATCGGACTTCAGTGAGGTCACCTATTTCCTCACCACAACCTCCCGGGATGACTACTACGGGTACATCCGGGACGGCGTACATCGCTACGGCATCGACGCCGACGCCGCGGAACGCTGGATCACCTCAAATGAGAAGGAGTCCGGTTCAAGTAGTGACTATTCCCTGCCCTCGGGAACTGACACGGGCCTGGGTGTGAACTATGACCTCCGTTACGATGGCACCAAAGAAACCCACGTGACCATCGTTCACGTCAGCCCAGCAGCCTAGAAACAGGCTGAAGCTGTCCCGCTTGCCCAGATCCTCTTCAAAGATAGGAACGACTATGGTCTACGACCGTGAGCGTGAGCGGCGCAACGATGCCGTCTACGCCGAACACAAGAGAGCAGTCGCCGCCGGCGAGAAGCGGGTTCTCCGCAAGACCAGCACCGGCGAGCTGTTCAGTTACGCGGGAGACGAGATCGGCTTTACGCCCGGCCGGGGCCAGGCCCAGGTCAGCACCTGGTGGGGCATGGGGATTCTTATGGTCTTCTCAGCAACCTTGTTCATCGCCATGTGCTGGCTGTTCCAGCGTCCCCTGTGGGAAGGAGGGGCACCCGAGTGGGGCGCCTTGTGGCCGATTGGCATCTGTGGGTTTGTGACTCCCTATGCGTTCATACTGGCCCGCGATGAGTACAAGGCGACGCAGCTGCGCAAGCTGCGCGGCTCCCCCAAGCCGGGCACTTCCGGAGTGGTGGACATCGATCTCCTGGAGCTGGGACAGGAGCGTCCCGGCGGACCCGACACGTCCCGATAGGATTCGATCGATGTTCTCCCAAGACGAGCAGTTCCGCAGACACCGACGCACCAAGCCGCCACGACACCAAAGAGAGGCTGAATCCCAGCAAGCAGGGTCTACAAGAGCCCACCGCCTACGAATCACAGCGCGGATCGATACAGCGGCTGGCCGTGATTATCAGCAGCCACGAACGAAGTCAGGGGTCTGTCTGTCTTGCTCTACGGATGCAACTTCCACACGGGAAGAACATCACCCGAGTATGCGCGCGTAGGGGTTATCCCACTTATATAGGGACCAGAAACCAGTGCTGTGCAAGCTCCTACGCCCCAGGCCAAAACGGGATTGGCTATTCGGGCCAGCCCCGGGGCGTCGGCGCACCAATTGGAAAGAAGCCCTTCCCGTACCCCGGCCACGCCACATCCGCCTGTAGTGAATCGCAAGCGCCCGAAGGTCATCAGCCCTCGAGAATGGTGGTGCCTCTTTTCCAGCGCCCTTACGTCTGGTCCAAGGAGCGGCAATGGCAGCCCCTGTGGGAGGACATAGCGCGGCTCGCTGATATGCTAACCAAGAAGAACCCGGCCGCCACACACTTCCTCGGCGCTTTCGTCGTACAGCAGATGCCTTTCACGCTTGGCATCCCCGGGCACGCATCACCGCGATCTCTTCCCGTTGGGCGAAGCTCAGACAACGGCCTTTCAAGTCACGGCCGCGGCGAGGCCTGACACCGCCGGCCTCGGCCAGGACGCGGCGCCTTGTCCTCCTGCTCGAATTGATCGGCACAACAGCGTCCGTGATGAAATCACCGGCCTGCATCCCGGCCCAAAACAGCTGCAGAAGATCCGGTCTTACGTAGATCGAATACCTCGCCATGACAACGCCCATCCGCTAAGTGTTGCAATCACCGTAAGAACCCAAGGATCCTCTACCGGGCTGGTTGGAACGGCCAATGGTCTGGATAGGTGTGAGGGACTGCTACGACTTGCACTTCGTCCTCGTAGACAAGTCGGCCCGGGCTTCGGGTGCGAAGCGCCATCCAGGGGATGTTGTGCCGGTCGAGTAGGTCTAGGTATGCAGCCGTCATATCAAGAAGTTGTGTGCACTCGGCTTTGAACCACGACCTGGCGCCAGGGTTCAGCTCCGAGTTGTAGCAATCGGCTACAACGGTGGCCGGGTCCGTATATGCCGCGTTGGCGTTGGCGTTGGCAGTTTGGAGCCATTGCTTATCTGCTTCACCCAAAAGCCCTTCGTTTCTAAGGCCGTTGGCCATCGCGAAAACTCCTGGAAATCGTCCGCGACGGTTAGGGACGGCGCTTTGATAGCGAATGAACTCACCCATGCAACGAGAGTACGCATTCATGGGCCCCCCTCGGATCACCTGTCCGGTGAAGGATCGCTCACAGGGCCTACACGGATGGGAAGGAACTACTCCAGCACTGCGACCATTTGTACTCGACGCCCGTACCTGGCAAATTCGAGGCTGTCTTCAACCTGGACCAGTTTGCGGTGGAAGTCAGTCGAAGGCGCCTCCTCTGCAAAACCGGCTCGCGAGTAAAAAGGCGCATTGCAAGGGATATCGGCATACGTACGCAGGGTCAACCGGTTATGTTTCCGTCCTCGGGCTTCTTCCATTGCGGCATCGATCAGCATGCGCCCATATCCGCGACGACTATATTCGGGTGAGACCGAAAGTTGCTCCGGGTGGGCAATCTTCTCTGACTCAATGACGTGCACGAAGCCCACGACAGCGTCTGTATCGGTAGCTTCAGCGACCAGCAGGAATCCGGGCTCTGACGCTCTCGTGGCTCCAGCTGGGGCCAGCGGCCACTGCTCAGGAAGCAACCAATCAATGAGCAGCCGATCGGCGGCATTTTCGATCGCCTCGACTGCAGCGTAGTCAGCCGGTGTCGCGAAGCGGATTCGGGCAGGCGTCAACGCTACCCACGTCAAAAACGACCAATTCTGACTAGTCTTTTCGGCTTGCCGAACAGCATCCCGGCCTGTTTGAGGGATACTTTTGGTCAGAACCCGTTCTCGGTATCTAACTCGGTCAGAGCCTGCGTGAGAGGGTTTCTGACG
>NZ_JAPSHJ010000004.1:0-59547 GCF_031179985.1 Arthrobacter sp.
TTGAGGATCGTATTGTTGTCCGCCCGCTCGAAGCCGAGCAGACCACGGCTTCCGGCCTGGTCATCCCGGACTCCGCACAGGAGAAGCCGCAGGAAGGCGAAGTTGTTGCAGTAGGCCCCGGCCGCTTTGACGACAACGGCAACCGCGTTCCCCTCGATGTCGCTGAAGGCGACGTCGTAATCTACTCGAAGTACGGCGGAACCGAAGTCAAGCACAGCGGCACCGAGTACCTCGTGCTGTCCGCCCGCGACGTTCTGGCGATCGTCGTTAAGTAACTCTTGGACCCCGCGCAGCTGACTCGTCTGACTTGTCTGACGGTCAGCAGCGCGGGGTTTCTGTCTTTGAAAGGACACAACCATGGCAAAGCAGCTTGCGTTTAATGACGCTGCCCGCCGGTCGCTCGAAGCCGGCATCGACAAGCTCGCCAATACCGTCAAGGTGACGCTGGGCCCGCGTGGCCGCAACGTTGTTTTGGACAAGAAGTGGGGAGCCCCCACCATCACCAACGACGGCGTGACCATCGCCCGCGAAGTCGAATTGGATGACCCCTACGAAAACCTTGGTGCCCAGCTGGCCAAGGAA
Organism: Arthrobacter sp.; assembly: GCF_031179985.1. Taxonomy (GTDB): domain Bacteria; phylum Actinomycetota; class Actinomycetes; order Actinomycetales; family Micrococcaceae; genus Arthrobacter. The sequence continues at coordinate 583 of NZ_JAPSHJ010000004.1, forward strand.
GTCGCCACCAAGACGAACGATGTCGCCGGCGACGGCACCACTACTGCGACCGTCCTGGCCCAGGCCCTGGTCAAGGAGGGCCTGCGCAACGTTGCTGCCGGCGCTGCTCCCGGCCAGATCAAGCGCGGCATCGAGGTTTCGGTTGAGGCCGTCGCCGCCCGCCTGCTCGAGAACGCCCGGCCCGTCGAGGGAACCCAGGTAGCCAACGTTGCAGCCATCTCGGCCCAGAGCGACGAGGTCGGCGAGCTCCTGGCTGAAGCATTCGGCAAGGTTGGCAAGGATGGTGTGATCACCATTGAAGAATCTTCCACCACCCAGACTGAGCTGGTCCTCACCGAGGGCATGCAGTTCGACAAGGGCTACCTCTCCCCGTACTTCGTCACTGACGCGGAACGCCAGGAAGCTGTCCTCGAAGACGCACTGATCCTGATCAACCAGGGCAAAATCTCCTCGGTACAGGAATTCCTGCCGCTGCTGGAGAAGGCACTGCAGAGCTCCAAGCCGCTCTTCATTATCGCTGAAGACGTCGACGGCGAGGCATTGTCCACCCTGATCGTCAACCGCATCCGCGGCACCCTGAACGTGGTTGCCGTCAAGGCTCCGGGCTTCGGCGACCGCCGCAAGGCCATGCTTCAGGACATCGCCACCCTCACCGGCGCCCAGGTCGTCTCCCCGGAGCTTGGCCTGAGCCTGGACACTGTTGGCCTCGAGGTTCTGGGTACGGCCCGCCGCATCACGGTCACTAAGGACAACACCACCATCGTCGACGGCGCCGGAACGGCTGAGGATGTCGCAGCACGGGTTTCCCAGTTGCGCGCCGAGCTTACCCGCACCGACTCCGACTGGGACAAGGAAAAGCTCCAGGAGCGCCTCGCCAAGCTGGCCGGCGGCATCGGTGTCATCAAGGTCGGTGCGGCCACCGAGGTGGAGCTGAAGGAAAAGAAGCACCGCATCGAGGATGCTGTCTCCTCCACGCGCGCTGCTCTTGAAGAAGGCATTGTCGCCGGTGGCGGTTCCGCCCTGATCCACGCCCTGAAGGCGTTGGATGAGGACCCGGCCGTCCAGGCACTCGAGGGCGATGCAGCTGCTGCTGTTGGCATCGTACGCCGCGCCCTGGTCCAGCCGCTGCGCTGGATCGCCCAGAACGCCGGCTTCGACGGCTACGTTGTGGTCGCCAAGGTGGCTGAGGCAGAGCTCCACCACGGGTTTAATGCCAAGTCCGGGCAGTACGAAGACCTCATCGCTGCCGGTGTCATCGACCCCGTCAAGGTGACCCGCGCAGCACTCCGTAACGCAGCGTCCATCGCCGCACTGGTCCTCACCACCGAGACCCTTGTTGTCGAGAAGCCTGCAGAAGAAGAAGAACACGCAGGCCACCAGCACTAGCTGGACCCGCAGTTCGCACAAAAAGCTCCGGCCAGGAACTCCTGGCCGGAGCTTTTTGCTGTTCTCCGCTACTCCATTGCACCGCCGTGCATCGGATCGTCGCTGCTGTCATCGGCAGTGCTGGAACCGGTTCGGTCCGGCAGGTCCAGATCTCCGCGGGCCTCATCCATGCCAGGCTCACCGGATGGAACGTCGTAACGCTCCGGCTGGACGCCGCCTGCCTGTTCCTCGATCAGCGCCTGCTCCTCGCTGAACCGGACCACATTGGCTTCGTCTCCGGAGTCGCCCGGGATGTCCTCACGCACCGCCGACGGGTCCGGTACAACGAATCCCTGCCCATCGTCCTGGTGTTCGCTCATCAGTTGATCCTTTCTGAATATCACTTCTTTCGCAGATACTAAGCCTACTTTCTATAGCTGATTCCATAAACTTCATGCCCGGGATTCCTTAAGAAACGTTTTGTCTTTTCCCAGAAAAACTGAACTAATGGTTCCCGGGGCAAGCCGGCCCATGCTGCCGATTAGTACTAAAGATCACGAATCGGTAACATGGATGTTTTGATTAGGCGCTCTGAAGGGTTTTTCTGTGTCTGTTGCGAGAACCGTGATGCCGCCACGCCGTCAAAGCGGTGTCCCGGACGTGCGTCGAAAATCTAATTTCCGCCCGGAAATACAAGGCCTGCGGTCGTTGGCAGTGCTCATGGTGGTCAGCTACCACGTGTGGTTCGGCCGGGTTTCGGGTGGTGTTGATGTCTTCTTGCTCATCTCAGCCTTCCTGATGGCGCTTCAGTTCGTGGCACGGTACGAACAACGGGTTCCCGTAAGCCTCCTCAAGCACTGGCTGCACCTTTTCCGCAGGCTTCTCCCGGCTGCTGTGACAGTCATTGTCGTGACCCTGGTGGCCACCTTTCTGCTCCTTCCCCGTACAAGGTGGCTGGATATCATCCAGCAGGGCTGGGCTTCGTTGTCCTACACGGAGAACTGGCTGCTTCAGAGCCAGGCTGTGGATTACTACGCGACCGACCACAGCATCGCCAGCCCCCTTCAGCATTTCTGGTCGCTGTCCATCCAAGGGCAGGTCTTCATTCTTTGGCCGCTGATCTTTGTCTCCATGGCCTGGCTGGCCAAGAGGTACCGGCTGCACTACCGCCCTCTTCTTGTTTATGTCTTCGGCGCCGTTTTTGTGGTTTCGCTCGCGTATTCGATTCACTTCACCGCCACCAACCAGGCGCAGGCCTACTTTGACACGTGGGCCCGCCTGTGGGAGTTCGCACTGGGGACGCTTGTGGCCCTCATCCTCCCCGGCCTGCGCCTGCCCCGGAAGGTCCGGATTGTGCTGGGCTGGCTGGGCATTATTGCCATGCTGGCCTGCGGCATCCTTCTCAACGTCCAGGCCGCCTTTCCCGGTGTGGCAGCACTTTGGCCAACCCTCGCTGCAGCCTGTGTCATTGCTGCCGGCCAAACCGGCAGCGTCCTTGGCGTGGACAGGATTCTCAGTTCAAAGCTGCTGGTCAGGCTAGGGGATAACTCCTACGCCTTGTACCTCTGGCATTGGCCCCTGCTTGTCATCGGGCTGGCCTGGAGCGGCAAGGAGCATGCGGGTTGGCTTTCGGGTACCGTCATCATTGGCGCCTCGATGGTTCTCGCGTACCTCACCACCCGTTTCCTCGAAAAGCCGTGGCGGGAATGGAAGTGGCCGGAAGTCAACAAGCGCCGTTCCCTCGTTGCCGTGGCGCTGTCCCTGGTGGTTGCGGCCACCCCGCTCGGTGCAGCAAGGATTGGTCTTCAGATGGAGGCTGATGCAGCGCTTGCCCAAGCTGTGTACAACAATCCCGGAGCCAAAAGCCTTGAGCCCGGCTACGTGGACAGGGCTGCGGCCGACGCCGTCCAGCTGCCGGATCTTGCCACCGTGGGAAGTGACTGGGCAGACTATCCGGGCGGATGTGACAAGTTTCACGATCCGCAGGGGATCAAATGCAACAACGGCGTGACCGAATCGCCGCGAAAGACCATTGTCATCTGGGGAAGCTCCCACGCAGGAGTGTGGGGGACTCCCGTCATGGAAATGGCAAAAAAGCACAACTGGGCAGTGGTGGCCTTCCTCAAGTCGATGTGCCCCATCACTGACGGTACCGACACCACCGTTCCCGAAGACTGCGCGGCCTTCAACAAGGCCGCCTCTGATGAAATCATCAAGATGAAACCGGACCTCGTCTTCACCACCAGCACCCGGCTGGGGCGCGGTGACGATCGCACTGAATATCTGGATCCGAGCTGGGCAAAGATGCTGGAACCGGTTGGTGCCGCCGGAATTCCTGTCATGGGTGTACGTGACACTCCGCGGTTCCCGGCTTCGGTCCCGGAGTGCATCACCAAGAATGCCCAGGACGAACAGACGTGCGGGATTCCGAAGTCCGAGGCGTACAGCGGGGAGTCACCCGCAAGCCAGTACAGTCAGATCCACAACCTTGATCTGTCCGACTACTTCTGTCCCAACGGATTCTGCCCTGCGGTCATCGGAAACATCGTCGTCTATCTTGACGACAACCATCCGACGGCCACCTACATGAAGACCCTGGTTCCCGCTTTTGAGGAGCGTTTCGGCGCACTGACCGGCTGGGACATCTGATGACGGCGGTCTCAACGAACACCATCAAGAACGACGCCGGCGCAGCCAGGCCTGCTCACGGCAGCGCGCACTTCCTTCCCGAAGTGCAGGGACTTCGTGCGCTGGCCGTGCTGATGGTGGTCACCTATCACGTGTGGCTAGGCCGGGTCTCCGGAGGCGTTGATGTTTTCCTTCTCATATCCGCGTTCCTGCTGACCCTTTCCTTTGCCCGTAAGGCGGAGGCCAGGAAGCCCCTGCGGCTGGTCAGTTACTGGCTGCACCTTTTCAAACGGTTGCTGCCGGCCGCCGTCGTTGTCATTCTGGGCGTACTGATCGGAACCTGGGCAATTCTTCCGCCCGGGCGCTGGCCCGACGTGCTTGATCAGGCGTGGGCGTCGCTGCTGTACCGGCAGAACTGGATGCTGGCTGACACCGCCATTGACTACTACGCGCAGGACCACGCCGCCGCGAGTCCGCTTCAGCACTTCTGGTCGCTATCCATCCAAGGCCAGGTTTTTATCCTCTGGCCACTGATATTTGCCGGCGCGGCAATTCTGCACCGCCCCATTCTTCGTCGTACAGGGATCTCCTACCGGCTGCTGCTGGCGGTAGCGTTCGGAGCTATTTTCGCCGTCTCGCTCGCCTTCTCCATCCAGCAGACTGCCACCAACCAGGCCTACGCCTACTTCGACACTCGGACGCGCTTATGGGAGTTCGCACTGGGCTCCCTGCTTGCCCTGGCCCTTCCGTTCATAAAACCCGGCAAGCTCCTGAGGGCCGTCCTCGGCTGGACGGGGCTCATCGCCATGATTTCCTGTGGCCTGCTGCTTACCGTGGAGAGATCCTTCCCCGGCTTCGCGGCCTTGTGGCCCACGCTATCGGCCGCTGCCATCATCGTGGCCGGCCAGAGCGGCAGCCGTGTGGGGGTCGACCGCCTGCTCAGCTGGAAGCCGTTGGTCGCGCTGGGAAACAACTCTTACGCGCTCTATCTTTGGCACTGGCCTGTGCTGGTGTTCGTCCTCGCCCAATTAGGCATCTCAACACCGAGTCTTGGCCAGGGCCTCGCGATCCTGGCGGCATCGCTGGTGCTTGCAGTGCTCACGACCCGCTTTGTTGAAACACCGTTGCGGCTGTGGCACTGGCCCGAACGCAAAACCTGGCGGACCGCCGTCATCGTGATGGCTTGTGGAGCTCTTCTCGCCGGGCCGGTGTCCCTCTGGCAGACGCGGCTCACGGCGGAAGAGGCCGCTGCCGCCGCTCAGCCCAGGGATCTGACGCCCGGTGCCATGGCCCTCACTCCGGGGAATGAGGGAAAGCCGGCTCCGGAGGCCACCGTTATTCCAGCGCCCGTGGCCATGAAGGATGAATGGGCGAGCCTGGAGGGGCCATGCACCGGCACCAATGTCCCGGACGACCCACTCCTTTCCTCTTGCAGCGAGCTTTCGAAACCGGACGTTGTCACGAAGCGCATCGTCGTTCTTGGGGATTCCCATGCGCAGCAGTACATGGCCGCCCTTGGCCCGATCGCCAAGCAGCGCGGCTGGGAAGTGGTCACGCTGTTGCTGGGGAACTGCAGGTTCGGTGCGGAGACTGCGGACCGCGTGGCGGAGTGCAATGCCTTCAACATGGCCAGTTCCAAGTACGTGATGCAGCACCGACCGGATGCCGTCTTCACGGTAGCGTCCCTGACGCACAAGGAGGCGCCCTTCGAAACCGAGGTCCCGGGCTACGTGGACGGAATCCGGCCATTCACGGACGCCGGCATTGATGTGGTGGGAATCCGGGACAATCCAAGGTTCACCATCAACATGCCCGAATGCGTCCAGAAGAAGGGTGCGTCGGCGCCGGAGTGCAATCCGCTGCTGGCCGAGTCCCTGGCGGCATCGTCGCCTTTGGACGACTACAAGGGAACGGTGGACCGGCTCTACCTCATGGATATGAGCGACTTCATCTGTGCCGCTGGAATCTGCCCTGCTGTGGTGGGAAATGTGTACGTCTACAAGGACGACAACCACCTCACCAAAACCTATGTCCAAAGCATGATTCCCATGTTTGAGCAACGGCTCCTCGCGGCGACGGGCTGGAAATAGGCCGAAGTCTGCCGGATGGGGACGGTGCCGTTGCTCACATTGGGCTCACGGAATATGGGGATCGCCGTGGAGGTTCTAGTATTTATTCAACACTTCTGCATGGACCTCCTGCAGCAATCTCTGCACAGGCCAGTCCCGTAATGACGGGCTGGTCATCGGTTGCAACCCCTGACCGACCCCGTGACCAAGGTAAGAGGCGCACTCATGACCCAGCCCGAACACAACCCCTTCGGCTTCATCGGCCTGACCTATGACGACGTCCTGCTCCTGCCCGGGCACACTGACGTCATCCCTTCCGACGCTGATACGTCCTCCCAAATCTCCAAGCGCATCTCGGTTCACACCCCGTTGCTCTCTGCTGCCATGGACACGGTCACTGAGTCGCGTATGGCGATTGCCATGGCCCGCCAGGGCGGCCTTGGCGTGATCCACCGGAACCTGGCCATCGCGGACCAGGCTGACCAGGTGGACCGGGTCAAGCGCAGCGAGTCGGGAATGATCACTAACCCGCTGACCATCGGCCCCGAGGCCACACTGTCGGAACTGGACGAACTCTGCGCCCAGTACCGCGTTTCAGGACTTCCCGTAGTGGACGACGGCGGCAGGCTTCTGGGCATCGTCACCAACAGGGACACCCGCTTTGTACCGGAGTCGGATTTCCCGCTTCGCCTGGTCAGCGACGTGATGACAAAAATGCCGCTGGTTACCGGGCACGTCGGGATCAGCCGCGAAGAGGCCTCCCACAAGCTGGCCACGAACAAGATCGAGAAGCTCCCGCTGGTTGACGAGCAAGGCCGTCTCAAGGGCCTGATAACCACCAAGGACTTCACGAAGGCTGAGCAGTACCCGCTGGCCACAAAGGATGACGAAGGCCGCCTCCGCGTGGGGGCAGCCATCGGCTTCTTCGGTGATGGCTGGGAACGTGCCATGGCCCTCGTCGATGCAGGCGTGGACGCACTTTTTGTTGACACCGCCAACGGCCACTCCCAGGGTGTTCTGGACATGATCCGCCGCCTGAAGTCGGACCCTGTGACCGCCCATGTGGACATCATCGGCGGCCAGGCCGCGACCCGCGAGGGCGCACAGGCACTGATCGACGCCGGCGCCGACGGCATCAAAGTAGGCGTGGGGCCTGGCTCCATCTGTACCACCAGGGTTGTGGCAGGTGTGGGCGTTCCGCAGATCACTGCAATCTATGAGTCTGCCAAGGCAGCCATTCCGGCAGGCGTTCCTTTGATTGCCGACGGCGGACTCCAGTACTCCGGCGATATCGGCAAGGCACTGGTCGCCGGTGCTGACACGGTCATGCTCGGTTCCCTGCTGGCAGGTTGTGACGAGTCACCGGGTGAGTTGATCTTCGTGAACGGCAAGCAGTTCAAGAGCTACCGCGGTATGGGCTCGCTGGGTGCGATGCAATCCCGTGGCAAGAACACTTCCTACTCCAAGGACCGTTACTTCCAGGCGGATGTTTCCGGTGACGACAAGCTCATCCCTGAGGGCATCGAAGGACGGGTCGCTTACCGCGGTCCCCTTGCCTCCGTGGCCTACCAGCTGGTTGGTGGCCTGCGCCAGACCATGTTCTATACCGGCGCCCCCACTATCCCGGAACTCAAGGCCCGGGGAAAGTTTGTGCGCATCACTCCTGCAGGGCTTAAAGAATCCCACCCCCATGACATCCAGATGACCGTGGAGGCACCAAACTACGGCTCCCGCTAAGCCCGAGCTGCATTTGGGGGGAGTCCTCCCCATCCTGAGTTGAGTCATCCGCATGTATATTCGATGGAGTTATCTCTGTTGATTGGTGGGGGACCAACATGTCGGATGGATTTTATGGAGCGGACCTTGTCCAGCTGAAGCAGCTCGCGTCCGCTATGGACGCGGCCGGCAATAGACTGCAGTCCCAGCTGATCGGCTTGGACTCCAGTGTTTCGGTTACGCCATGGCCTGGCCCGGATGCCGACAAGTTCCGGCAGGACTGGCTAGCCAGCCACAGCCGCCTCCTGAGGGGCGCAGTGGCCTTTCTCCACAATGCGTCCAAGGAGCTGAGCCGCAACGCGGAAGAGCAGGAACTTGCCAGTTTTGCAGGAGGGGGCAGCCTTCCGGCGAGTGTAATCAGCGTTCCAGGGCTTCCGCTGGGAGAGTCCCCGACGCCGAGACCCGACGATATTGAGGGTAAGTCGGCGGTGGACATCAAGGGTTGGTGGGAGGCGCTGCCGGCTGACCAGCGTCAGGCCTTCATGCGTGAGTATCCGGTTGAGGCCGGCAACACCAACGGGATCCCGTTCAACGACCGGGTGGAGGCGAACAAGATTAACGCCCAGAACCGGATTGACTGGCTTAAGGAACACGATCCGGAACCGCAGTTCAATCGACTCAGAATGGACGTGGGCTACCCTGGCCGTTTCGCGGCCGAGCATGATGCTTGGGAGCAGCGCCAGTCGGGGCACGACTATCTGCAGAGTGTGGTTGACGGAGACGTCAAGTTGGCGGCATACGATCTTGGGAACAACTCAATCGTGGAGATGATCGGTGAGTACAAAGCCGGAACTTCAACAATAATTACCTACGTTCCTGGCACTCTCACAAATGAAGCCTCGTTCTACGGCGGCAATCCACAGTCCGTATCAAGGATGCTGGTAGACGCGGATAAGTCCGGTGGCACGGTGGCATTTGTCTACAAGGGAAGCGACTTCCCCGACGGAGATCCCCTGGAAGCTTTCGTGGGGGAGGCCAAGAACGATGAGTTTGTCGCAGGCTCGTCGCCGGTCCTGAAGGACTTCCAGGCGGCGGTGGATCTGGAGAAACCTTCAGTGGCCCAAACAGTGGGAATCGGTCACAGTTGGGGCGCACGAAACCTGATGGGCTCGGAAACCAATGGGGCCCGCTACGACAAATTGATCGCTTTATCGGGCGCTGCCATGCCGCCCGGCTGGGTTGCCGACCCAGCTACGGATTACTCGACTTACACCTATCCCGACATCTTGCTGACAGCCGAGGCTAACGGCCTCGCGGGTGAGAACTTCCCCATGAAGGATCCGGCTTTTGAGAAGCATCTCTACTCGCCTCCCGGCGACGACGACTGGAGGGATCATCTCAGCGGTGACAACCACACGCTCATTGCAACGGCGGGTTCTGAGAATGACATCGCGATGAGAGATGTGCGGAAGGAAATCTTCAGTGACTGACAAATACAGGGCAAGCATCGCGGCGTGGCTGCGTGCACTTGCAGCCCTCAGCTTGGCCGTCGGCTTGGCGTCATGTGGACCAACAGGAGAGAGTAAGCAGATGCCCGGTGAAATCACTCTGGAAGAGGCAAAAAGCAAGCTGCTGACTTTACAGCACAAAATTATCGAGATGGTGCCCGCGGACTTGGTCATTTCCGTGTTCGAGAATGAGACTTCGAGCCTCATGCCATGCACAGGAGACCAGAAGAAGTGGAACGGTACAGGTCAGGTTGAACTCCGTCCAGGCCTGGATAGAACGACATTTCTGGATGACGTACGGGATATGGTGCTGAATGAGCCAGGCTGGACAGCGAACGATGGCGCCGACGGTGACGGTGCGCGCCATGTGGACATCCGCCATGACGACGGTACTCACCTTGTCGTTGGCATCTGGGACGGGCCAGAAAGCCTGCAGATCGATAGCTTCAGCGCCTGCTTCGACCTCCCCGAATACCAGTACGGCACAGAGTACTAGCCGTTACCCAGCTCTCCCTCTCCGGAACTAGGCTGGGGACATGTCTGAACCACGCCATCCGCCCGAACTGAGTTCCAAAAGGGAACCTCAGCGGAGGCTGGCGGTGAGGCCGTACGCCCAGGCAGTGGCACAGGTTCTCCGGGTCAGTTTTCAGGCCTCGCCGGTCGCTGTCGTTATGAAAGTGGCAGGCTCGCTGATCTCGGCGCTTCTTCCCCTGGTGACAACGTACTTCGCGGCGCTCACCACAACAGCCCTGGCCGCGGCTTACGCCGGTGACCCGGCTGCAGGCCAGCAGGCCATCGTTTATGTCATCATCACGGCAGCCCTGGGTTTGTTTTGGGGCGCCTTCAGCAGCGTGGACCGCTACATCCAGCAGCTTATGAGTTTCAAGGTCGGCGCTATCGTCGGTGACCTCATGTACGAGCGGTTCCTGGCCCTCGAATTCTGGCGCTATGACGACAAAGAAACGGTCGATCTCTACGACCGCGCCAAGCGGTTTTCTGACTCCTATGCCCGGGTTTTGGACAGGATCGCGGCGATCTTCACCCAACTGGTTTCTGTCATCCTGGCCATCGGAGCACTGCTCCTTGTCAGCTGGTGGATAGCAGTGATCGTGCTGGTGGCGATCGTTCCCAGCGTGTACCTGCAGTTCAAGCTCTCCCGGGAGCAGATCGCGCACTGGAACACGCAGGTCGATTCCCGCCGGCAGCGCCGCATGATTGAAAACAACCTGCTGCGCCCCCAGCACATTGCAGAGATGAGGCTCTACGGGATCGTGCGGTACCTGATGGATCTCCGTTCCAGGCTGAGGGATGCGGACGAACGCCGTCGTCTGGATTTCCAGAAGCGGTACATCCCCAGGCAGTTGGCCGCCGATGCTCTCCAGTACGGTGCGGAGGTGGTCTCGCTCATCTGGGTGGTGGGCCAGATCATCGCCCGGGCCCAGCCGGTGGGGCAGTTCCTTTACGTCCAGCAGATTGTCAGCCGGGCTTTGTCGACGGCCAACAACCTCGTCTCATCGCTGAGCTCAATCGATGAGGATCTGGCCAACCTCAAGGACTACGAGCAGTTTATGGCGCTGCCGGTCCATTCCGAACATGCCCCGCCCCTGCTCCAGGCACCGCGGGAGGTGGAGCTCCGAGACATCCGCTTCACCTACACCGGGAGCGAAATCGAAGTCATCCGTGGCATCTCCATGACCATCCAGGAGGGGCAGCACATCGCCATCGTCGGCGAGAACGGGGCGGGAAAGTCCACTCTGATCCGCATCCTGGCCGGACTCTACCAGCCGGATTCGGGGCAGGTAATGCTCGACGGCGTCGACCTCGCCGCAGTCGACGTCACCTCCTGGCACCGGCACCTTGCCGTATTGAGCCAGGAGTTCCTGAAGTATGAATTCGCGACGGCGGCGGAGAACATCTACTTCGGGGATGTCCACTCGTCCCGCGACGATAACCGGATCCGCAAGGCAGCAGCGGATGCTGAAGCGCTGGAGTTCATCAGCAAGCTCCCCAATGGCCTGGACAATCACGTCAGCAACTGGATGGAGGATCCGCGCGGACGGAAGGGGAGCGGGCTCTCCGGCGGCCAATGGCAGCGGCTGGCGATGGCCCGGAACTTCTACCGCAACGCCTCTGTCATGGTGATGGATGAGCCCACATCGGCGATTGACGCCCTGGCGGAGCACCGGATCTTCTCCCGCCTGTTTGCAGAGCGCAGCAGCACCATCATCGCCATCAGCCACCGACTGGCCACCATTGAAAAGGCTGATGTTGTGTACATGCTGGAGGACGGAGAAATCGTGGAACAGGGCACCCATAAGGAACTGGTGGCGCTGCGAGGCCGCTACTTCCGGATGTTCGAATCCCAGCTCAGCCTCGACGTTTAGAGCGGGCCATAGCTGGCGTTGCCATACGGATCGCGCCAGGTGGGCAGATCGTATTCCACTGCCGTGCGGAGAAGCGCCCCGACGCTCACCGTACGGAGTTCTGCGGACAACTGCCATGGGCGCTGCTGCCCCAGCGGAGCCGTCGGAGGTGCCTCGCCTCCGACGGCTCCGCTTTCGCATACGGCTGCTAGGCGGTGGTCACCGCGGTGTCATCCAGGAAGAACGTGGTCTTCAAGGACGAATCCTCGACTCCCAGGAAACGGACGGTCACGTTCTTGCCTTTGAACGCCGTGACATCAAGCTGTTTCATGACATACCCGGTTGACTTGTTCAGGTTGGAAAAGGTGCCCAGCGTGGTGGTGGTTCCGTCGCTTATCACCTGGACTTTGAGGGTGTCATAAGCTGTGCTCCCTGTGCTCTCGTCGGTCTGCACATTGAGGTGGAACGACAGAGAAACGCTGGCTGCCCCCGCAGGTACGGCAACGGGCTGGTCAAGGCTGTAGGAGCTGGACTGGCCCCACCCGTTCAGGCCCGCATACCCGGTTCCGGTGCGCGCGCCCGCACCGCTTTCGAAAGTATCCGTGTGGTTCGAGGACCAAGACACTGCCCCGGTTTCAAATCCGGGGTTCAGCAGCAGGTTGCCGGACGGAGGCGGCGTGCTGGTCCCGGCGAGCAACCCCATCGTCTTGGCAGCATCCGAGAGCCCTGTCCCGCAGCCGAGGGTGCAACCCCCTGGCATGGGCCGTGTGCCCTGCTTCAAGGTGGACTCCACCTGGGCAGGAGTGAAGGCGCTTTGCTTGGCCTTCATCAAAGCCACGAGCCCGGCGATATGGGGAGCAGCCATCGATGTGCCCTGGTAGCCGGCATAGCCGGCCGCACCGGGAGTGGTCGTGCCGGTGTTGATCGTCGAAAGGATGCCGCCACCGGCCACCCTTACATCCCCGCCGGGTGCTGTCAGATCCACGGCAGAGCCGTAATTCGAGTAGTAGGACAACGAGCCGCTCGGATTGCTGGCTGCAACCGTGATGACGTTGCTGCAGTTTGCCGGCCGGGAGTTAGCGGCGTTCTGGGTTTCATTGCCTGCTGCCACCACTACTGCTGTTCCGCGGTTGACGGCAGCATTTATGGCATTTTGATAGGTGGTTCCGCACGTACCGGAACCTCCCAGGCTCATATTGATCACCTTGGCCGGATTGGCGTTGGCGGGTACACCGCTCACCGTTCCTCCAGCTGCCCAGACAATTGCTTCAGCGATATCCGAGAGGGAGCCTCCACACTTGGCCAGCACCCGGATTGGAACGATCCTTGCATCGGGGGCGACGCCAGCCACCCCGGTAGCGTTACCCGTAACAGCCGCCACGGTCCCGGCAACGTGCGTGCCGTGCCAGGAGGAATTGGCTGCCCGGGCCTGACCGCATTCGCCGGCCGCATACCAATCGCCTTGGTCCTGCGGATTGGCATCCCGGCCGTTGCCATCCCGGGCCGACGTGGCATCGGAGACGAAGTCGTAGCCCGGGAGGACGTTGGCGTTAAGATCCGGATGGGACGTGATGCCGGTATCGATGACGGCAACGTTCACGCCTGTGCCGGTGGAGATGTCCCACGCACCAGGGATGCGCATGCCATTCGTGGCCGTGAAATCCCACTGTTCGCTGTACCGGGGATCATTGGGAGTAAGGGAGGCAAACATCCGGGCATTTGGTTCCACATAGGCAACTGCGCCGGACGCCGCCAGCTCAGTCATGAAATCCTTCGCGGCCTGGCCGGAAAGCGCTTTGTCGGCTGCGATCAGGGTTGCCCCGGTAGCGAGTGAACGTACTTCGTGGACCGAGACTCCCTGCTCTCGCGCAGCCTTGCCCCAGGCGTTGGCCCGGGTTCCAGGCGTTGCCCCGGAAGGCCCGTCCTTGTATTCGACGATGAACTCTGAATAGGCCTCCCCGGGGGAGACGTTCTGCACGAACGCGTTTCCGTTCGAATCTCCTGAGCCGCCGCCTCCGTTGCCGGGATCACCGTTTGCCGGGGCGCCTGCCAATGCCATCATGGCGACGACAGCCGCCAACGACAGGGCCAGGACACGGGGTGTCCTGCATTTTGCACTTTCCATGGGTTCTGCTTTCTCGGATCGGGCACAGCACTTCGTCCCGAATCTGGGTGGAGTGATGATGGTGCAAGCGGGATGCTGCTTGGCAACCGAGAGCAAATGTAAACAGAATTTCGCGTGCTGTAAATGCATTGACAAACTTCGTCAATTGAAATATAACTCTCATTTAACCTGTGCAACGTCACACCTCGCGGGAGTACCTCGGCCGTCAAGTAAAGTGGGGACGTGACTTACGAGATTGAGATCGGCCGAGGCAAGCGTGGGCGTCGTGCCTACTCCCTGGATGACATAGCGATCATCCCCAACCGGCGTACCCGGGATCCCAAGGATGTGTCAGTCTCGTGGCAGATCGACGCATACAAGTTCGACATGCCGGTTATCGCCGCTCCGATGGACTCCGCGATGTCCCCGGCCACGGCTATCGCGTTGGGCCGGCTGGGCGGACTTGGCGTGCTGGACCTTGAGGGTCTCTGGACCCGGTACGAGGACCCACAGTCCATCCTGGATGAGATTGGCGCCCTGGAAGACGAGACCAACAGCCCGGCGGTGACCGGACGGATGCAGGAGCTCTACCGCGCGCCCATCCAGCCGGACCTGATCACCTCGCGCCTGGCGGAAATCCGGGCAGCCGGAGTAACGGTCGCGGGCTCACTGACGCCGCAGCGCACGCAGGAGCACTACAAGACAGTGCTGGCCGCCGGCGTCGACATCTTTGTGATCCGCGGAACCACAGTCTCCGCCGAGCACGTCTCGAAGGACCACGAGCCCCTTAATCTCAAGCAGTTTATTTACGAACTGGACGTTCCGGTCATTGTGGGCGGCGCCGCCGGCTACACACCGGCTCTGCACCTAATGCGCACCGGAGCAGCTGGCGTCCTCGTTGGCTTCGGCGGCGGAGCCACCAGCACCACCCGGCGGGCCCTGGGGATTCACTCGCCCATGGCTTCCGCCATTTCCGACGTCGCTGCTGCCCGCCGGGACTATATGGACGAATCCGGCGGGCGGTACGTCCACGTGATCGCCGACGGCGGGATGGGCAGCTCCGGTGCCATCATCAAGGCAATCGCCATGGGCGCCGACGCCGTCATGCTGGGCAGCGCTTTGGCCCGTGCAGAGGAAGCGCCAGGCAAGGGCTGGCACTGGGGCCAGGAAGCGCACCACCTTGAACTTCCGCGCGGCGATCGCGCAAACGTAGGCACTGTGGGCCCGCTTGAGGAAGTCCTCTTCGGGCCGGGACATCACACCAACGGTACGTCCAACCTCATTGGGGCGCTCCGCCGTTCCATGGCAACCACGGGCTACTCGGACCTGAAGGAATTCCAGCGGGTCGACGTCGTCGTCTCGCCCTACGCCGGTAACTGAACCTCCCAGCGAACGGCCGGGGGCAGCCGGGCTTGTTCGGCGGCAACCCTGCCCATCCACGAAACATGCAAGTAGTCTGGTGAACTACGAGCCTTGAAGTGGATGGAGACGAGAAATGAGCAGTCTTTCCAGCAGTTCGCCGCAGGCAGCCGGGGCGTTGGGGCCCGAGGCCCGGGAGGCTTCCCTGAAAGCACTGAGGGCCACCACTGATCCAGGCAAGGAACTGGACATCCTCATCGTCGGTGGCGGAATCGTGGGGACCGGGGCGGCCCTGGATGCTGTAACCCGCGGCCTCAGCGTCGGGATTGTGGAAGCCAACGACTGGGCAGCCGGTACGTCATCACGGTCCTCGAAACTCATCCACGGTGGGCTTCGCTATCTGGAAATGCTGGATTTCGGCCTCGTCAAGGAAGCCTTGCAGGAACGTGGCCTTCTGCTTTCGGAGCTCGCTCCGCACCTCGCCAGGCCCGTGCCTTTTCTGTACCCGCTGACCAGGCCGTTTTTTGAACGACCCTATGTGGGGGCCGGAATTGCCCTGTACGACCTCATGTCCATCTCCAGCGGGCACCAGCGGGGTGTTCCCTTCCACAAGCACCTGACCCGGCGAGGAACCCTTCGGGCTGCTCCAAGCCTCAAGGACGACGCGTTTGTTGGTTCGATCCGCTACTACGACGGGCAGGTGGACGACGCCAAGTATGTAGCCAACCTGGTGCGGACCGCGGCCTACTACGGTGCCCATGCAGTCAACCAGACATCAGTGGTTGACTTCCTGAGGGAAGGCGAACGGGTGGTCGGGGCAAAGGTCGTCAACCATGAGGACAACTCCACCTTCAACATCCGGGCCAAGCAGGTTATTAACGCCACCGGTGTCTGGACCGACGAGACCCAGGCCATGGTCACGGAGCGGGGGCAGCTCAAGGTCCGCGCATCCAAGGGCATTCACCTGGTGGTGCCCCGCGACCGGTTCCAGTCAACAGTCGGGCTGATCCTCCGCACCGAGAAATCGGTGTTGTTCGTCATTCCATGGGGCAGGCACTGGATCATCGGGACCACGGACACTGACTGGAACCTGGACAAGGCCCATCCGGCGGCGTCGAGGAAAGACATCGACTATATTCTGGAGCACGTCAACAGGGTCCTTAAGCGCCCCCTGACGCGGGAGGATGTTGAAGGAGTCTACGCGGGCCTGCGCCCGCTGCTGGCTGGCGAGAACGACTCCACAGCCAAACTGTCGCGTGAGCATGTGGTCGCGCACCCCGTACCCGGTCTTGTTGTGGTCGCAGGCGGCAAATGGACGACATACCGCGTCATGGCCCAGGACGCGGTGGACGAAGCCACGCGCAGCATGGATGAGCGGGTGCCACCAAGCTGCACTGACACCATTCCGCTCTTGGGGGCCAGCGGCTTCAAGGCGGCCTGGAACCGGCGTAACAGAACAGCGGAGGAATCAGGGGTTCACGTGGCGAGGGTTGAGCATCTCCTCAACCGTTATGGCTCAATGGCGGCGGAAGTCCTGGCACTGATCAAGGACAACCCTGCGCTCGCCGAGCCGATCCCCGGGGCTGACGATTACCTTCAGGCCGAGGCAGTCTACGCAGCCACCCACGAAGGCGCCCGCCATGTGAACGACGTACTGACGCGCAGGACACGGATATCGATCGAAGCGTGGGATCGCGGTGTATCTGCCGTTCCGGTAGTGGCTAAACTTATGGGGGAGATTCTTGGCTGGAGCGATGCGCAACGCGAAAGCGAAATCAAGCATTACCTTGCCCGGGTGGAAGCTGAACGGCTGAGCCAGGAGCAACCGGATGATGTGTCTGCCGACGCCGCACGATTGGGAGTCGAGGACATCGTTCCGCTGCGCTGAGCGGGCTGCCGCCTGCACCTCCATGCCGCACTGAAGGGACACCACTTGGCGGAACCACTTGACCGCTACGATGCAGAACTCACCACGCCCGAGATGGTGATTCTGGAGTTGGACGCCAAGGATAAGACCGATGCCGCTATGCAGCTGGCGAAACGGCTCCACACGGCCGGACGTGTCTCGGACCTTGAGGGTTTCCTTCGCCACGTCAACGCCCGGGAACACCAGCTTGCTACGGGGCTCCCCGGAGGAGTGGGCCTTCCCCATGCCCGCAGTGAGTTTGTGAACCAGACGTCTATAGCTGTCGGAATCACCAAATATGGCAGGTCCTTGGATTTCGGCGCTTCTGACGGCCCTGCAACCGTCATCTTGCTGATCGCTACACCGGCAAGTTCCTTCTCTGACCATTTGGAAGTCCTGGCCACCCTTGCGAGGTCACTATCCAAGGAATCCTTCCGCGAGTCGCTTCGCCGGGCTTACGATGCCGAGGTCATTGCCGAGCTCATCAATTCCAGTCTCGTCTTCTTCGACCACTGAGGAACGGTTCAGCAGGCCTTCGGGATTCCGGCGCGTTTCGTTGTTCTACGCGGCGACGAAGTACGGTTAATGTGTGTTGAAAACTGCCCTCAAACCCCGTTGGATCTTAGGCCTGGTATTTGCCATCGCCGTTTCCGGCGTTTTTGTTCTCCTGAGCCAATGGCAGTTTGGCCGGTCCACTCAGGTGGAGGTTCCGGTTTCAACAGGAACGGAGGACGTACGTCCTCTGACCGCAACGCTCCAGCCGGGTACGTTTTTCCCCGGTTCAGTTGCGGACCAGATGGTCAGTGCAAAGGGGAGTTACGACGCCCGGAACCAGGTGTTGATTCCAGGGCGGTTGAACAACGGGGCCACCGGCTATTGGGTGGTGAATGCCTTCGCTGTCCAGGATGCCCCGCTTCTGTCCGGTGCAGGGGCGTCGCCTCAAATGTGGATTCCGGTCGCCCGCGGATGGGTTGCGGATCCCGCAGAGGTGCCGGCACCGCCGTCGGGCGTTGTGGAACTGACGGGCAGGCTCCTGCCCTCCGAAGCCCCGTTGCCCAACACAGACGCCGGCCCCGGCCGGGCCACAGCCGTTTCGGTGGCGGAACTCATCAACATCTGGGAGGTGAGCAGCTACCCCGGCTTTGTAGCTGCCACCGTCGAGATAGCGGGAAGCTCTGACGTCAGCGCGGCGGCCGTCTCCGGTGATCTGAAGCCCCTGAAAATCGGTGCCCAGCCTCCGCCCCAGCAGGTCAACTGGCTCAATCTTTTCTACTCCGTGGAATGGGTCGTTTTCGCGGGCTTCGCGTTGTTCATCTGGTGGCGCCTTGTCAAGGATGACTACCGCAGAGGCCTTGAAGACGAATTCGACGACGACGCCCTCCCGGAAGATGACGGGCAGCATCCCCGCACCCAGCCCAGGCCCTCTGACCAAACAGCCAGTGCAGCCGGACAACCTTCCGGCGCACCCGAACACCAGCCCAGCCCTTCTGAACAAAAGGTACAACCATGATCGAGCCCAAGCCCGCCATCCAGCCCCAATCTCCCGGCGGAGCCGGGTCAAAAGGTAAAAAGCGGCGATTTGGTGGCACCGAGGCGCAGATCCGCTCCGCACTGAAGTTCTACAAGGTCCTCGCGTACCTCACCGGCGCAATGTTGCTGCTTCTGTGCGCTGAACTGATCGCCCGGTACGGCTTCGGCCAGTACCTGTTCGCCGGCGGCACTGACGCGCTCACGGGGCAGCCCCACGGCTTCGGTTTCGCCGATGCCGAGCCGAAGGGCGTGGTGGAAGGCTTCAACGTCTCCGTCACTGTGCTGATTGTTCACGGCTGGATGTACGTGGTTTACCTCATGTCGAACTTCCGCCTGTGGTCCCTGATGCGGTGGCCGTTTATGAAGATGATCATCCTTGCGCTGGGCGGTGTGGTGCCGTTCCTTTCCTTCATCGTCGAGAAGAAGTTCCATGCTGAAGTCGAGGCAGAACTCGCTGCCAACCCGCAGGCATCCAGGCGCTACTGATCCATGCCCCCTGCGCTGCTGACGCGGAGGTGTGAGTTGCCTTACGTCTGGCCGCAGAAGGCGCGTAAGGCGGCTTCTCAAGGTGCGTCGGGGCAACACCGCCAAGTACCCTAGGACAGTGACTACTCCCACTGCATCCCAGACTTCCCAGAAGCCGGTGCTGGTTGTTGACTACGGTGCCCAGTACGCGCAGCTGATTGCCCGCCGCGTCCGGGAAGCGAATGTGTATTCGGAAGTGGTTCCGCATACCTACAGCACCGAGCAACTGCTGGCCAAAAACCCCGCCGCCATCATTCTTTCAGGCGGCCCTTCCAGCGTGTACGCGGACGGTGCCCCGAGCGTCGGTGCCGATCTGTTTGAGGCCGGGATTCCCGTTTTCGGCATCTGCTACGGCTTCCAGGCCATGGCCAACGCCCTGGGCGGCAAGGTGGACAAAACAGGCCTGCGGGAATACGGATCGACTCAGACCACCATCCTCGGCGAAGGCCGCTCCGTGCTGGAAGGGATGCCCCAGCACCAGAACACCTGGATGAGTCACGGCGACTCAGTGCACGAGGCGCCGGAAGGCTTCGAAGTACTCGCGACGACGGCAGGCGCTGAAGTCGCGGCGTTCGCCAATGAAGAGAAATGCCTCTACGGCGTCCAGTGGCACCCGGAAGTGAAACACTCCGCATACGGCCAGCAGGTCCTTGAGAACTTCCTGTTCAAGGGGGCAAAGCTGCAGCCCAACTGGACAACAGGGAACATTCTTGAAGAGCAGGTTGACCGGATCCGGAAACAGATCGGCGATGCCAGGGTCATCTGCGGACTCTCGGGAGGAGTGGATTCAGCGGTGGCCGCTGCACTGGTCCAGCGCGCTGTGGGTGACCAGCTCACCTGCGTCTTTGTGGACCATGGGCTGCTCCGCGAGGGCGAGGCCGAACAGGTGGAACGCGATTTCGTTGCGGCTACCGGCGTCAAACTTTACGTCGCCAACGAGCAGGAGCGCTTCCAGGCTGCGCTTGCCGGTGTCAGCGATCCCGAGACCAAACGCAAGATCATAGGCCGCGAATTCATCCGCGCCTTCGAAGAAGCTGAGCTGGCAATCATCGCCGAAGCTGCTGCCCACGGCGAGAAGATCAAATTCCTCGTCCAGGGCACTCTGTACCCTGACGTCGTCGAATCCGGCGGCGGCGAAGGTGCAGCCAACATCAAGAGCCACCACAACGTGGGCGGCCTTCCGGAAGACCTGCAGTTTGAGCTTGTGGAGCCGCTCCGCGCCTTGTTCAAGGATGAGGTCCGTGCTGTAGGGGCCCAGCTTGGGCTGCCGCAGGAGATCGTGGGACGCCAGCCGTTCCCGGGTCCCGGGCTTGGCATCCGCATTGTCGGAGAGGTCACGAAGGAACGGCTGGACTTGCTCCGCAAGGCTGATGCCATCGCACGTGCCGAGCTTACAGCCGCAGGACTGGACAACGAAGTCTGGCAGATGCCGGTGGTTCTGCTGGCGGACGTCCGAAGCGTTGGCGTCCAGGGCGACGGCCGCACCTACGGTCATCCGATCGTCCTTCGTCCGGTCTCCTCGGAAGACGCCATGACTGCAGACTGGTCAAGGCTGCCTTATGAACTGTTGGCTAAGATTTCCAACCGTATTACCAATGAAGTCGAGGGCGTGAACCGTGTGGTGCTGGATGTGACCAGCAAACCCCCGGGAACCATCGAGTGGGAGTAGTCCTCTGAGTGGCCGGTCTCCAGCGGGAGGCCGGCTACTTTTTTGTCGGGACGGCTAAAACCGGGCAATTTTGCCGGCCCCAGTGTTGCGGAGTCTCACAGGCGGTCAATTCCGGCTACCCTCGAAACTATGCCGGTATGGTCCAGGGCGTCACGCGCGAGCACAGAAAACGCGAGCATAGAAAAGAAGGCAGCAGTGTCAGTAGGGCAAGACAACCCAGAGGGCTCCGAGGAGTTCAGGAAATGGCTGTCGGGGCTCAAACCGGTAACCGGTGCAGACACAATGCTGCGTTTCACCAAAACCCCTGAAGGTTCCATCGACCTGACTAATGCCCATCCCTCAGGGCTGGCGCAGCTGATGGCTGGGCGACGGACCCGCTTGTCCACCCTGATCCGGGACCGCCAGCAGTACGTCGTAGCGGCCCGCGCATCACGCAACCTCCGCTCCAAGATCTTTGAACTCGGCAATGATCGCGGAATCGATGCCGCTTACTTTTCCGCCGGAACGGTCGTGTGGACCTCGGCAGTGGGAGGCAAGCCCCAGCGCATCTCAGCGCCGGTGATGCTCACGGCCATCTCCCTCACCATCCGCCAGGGTGAAGATGACTACGAACTCCAGTTGACTGAACAAGCACAGATTAATCCGGCCCTTATCCGGCACCTTAAAAAGGTCCACGGCATTGTCTTCGATGTAAATGCCGTCACAAGAATGGCCTACAGCACCGCACGCTTTGATCCCCAGCCGGTTCTCGACCGGCTTGCAACCCTGGTGAAGCCCATTCACGGCGCCGAAGTAGAGCATAATCTTCTGGTCTCCACCTTCGCTGACCTCTCCGGCAACCTGGATGATCCGTGGATCAACCCGAACAACGCCCTCGTGGCTGCTTTGGCCAAGGCCGGGGCAGGTGAGCCTGTTGATGTCCCCGCCCTTAAGGAAGACCGCTTTCCCCCGCTCGACGAGCGGGATCCGGCCAACGAACTGCTGCTCCTCGACGCCGACTTGGATCAGCAGTGCGTCGTGGACTCCGCGCGCGCCGGTGACTCGCTGCTGGTTAGCAGCCCGCCGGGCACGGGCCAGACGCAGACTGCCATCAACACGATCGGTGCATTGGTCGATGAGGGCAAGTCCGTTCTGGTGGTGGGGGACAGGCGCGCCAGCCTTGGCGAAATATCCTCGAAGCTGGAGAGCCTCGGGCTGGAATCCATCCTTTTCCAACTCTCCGGCAACGCCGCCCCGCTGCAGCTGAAAGGCCAGTTGATCCGCGCCATCGTGCGGAACGAGAAGTCTCTCCAACCCCAGCTGGACAATCTTCACAAGACGCTGACTGAGCACCGCCATGCCCTGCTGGACCACGTGGCTTCACTCCACAATGTCCGCCAGCGGTGGGGATGCTCCCCATACCAGGCCATGCAGTCACTGGCCGAGTTAACGTCCATTCAGCCGGCTCCGGCTACGACCGTCCGGCTGAAGCGGAGCGTGCTGGACAGCATCAGGGACCGTGCCGAACTCGCGGGACGGCTCAAGCGTGCCGCCGAACTCGGCAGCTTCAGCCGTGCTTCCACCACTAGCCCCTGGCACGGGGCTCGTCTGGTGACCCGGAAGGAGACCGAAGAAGCCCTCGAAGTGGCCCGATCCGTTGAGAAAAAGCTTCCGGTGCTCCGGGACCGGATGAGGGAGGTAGCCGAACACGCCGAAATCAGCCTGGGTTCCACATTCTCTGAGTGGGGGGCACAGCTCGAACTGCTGATGGCTGTCCGGGAGAGCCTGGACAAGTTCACGCCCGACATCTTCGACCGCCCAGTCCATGACCTTATTTCGGCTACCGCTTCCTCCGCCTGGCGACGGGAGCGGAGTATCGACATGCCCTCCATGCAGCGGTCACGCCTGCGCCGCGTGGCGAAAGAGTACGTACGCCCGGGCGTCCACATTGCCGACCTCCACAGCTCACTGGTGCTGGTCCAGGATCAGCGTGCTTTGTGGGCCAACTACGCCACAACCCAACGTCACCCGGCGGTGCCTTCAGGGCTGGGCGAAATGAATGTTATGTATCGGAGCCTGGAACGGGAACTGATCCAGCTTGGTTCGGCCCTGGCCCACACAGCAGCCGGTGGTGACCTCCAAGACGCCCGCTACGAGAAACTGATGGAACGCCTCGAAAGCCTCGTGGCGGATAGCCGCACCCTGAAGACGCTTCCCGAGCGGACGCTGCTGATTGAAAACATGCGCGAACACGGCCTCGGAGAGCTCCTGACCGACCTTGCCGAGCGCGAGGTGTCCCCGGATGGCGTAGCTGCCGAACTCGAGCTCGCCTGGTGGCAGTCAGCACTTGAAGCCATGATCAGCGGCGATGACTACCTTGCCATGTCCGACGGAGAAGCCCTGCGCCAGCTTGAAGCGGAGTACAGGCTGGCAGATAACGCCCACATCGCAAGCGGCGCTGCACGGCTCCGGTGGCAGCTGGCCGAGTGCTGGCGGGCGGGGATCGCACAGCACGCACGCCAGGCCGACCTCCTCAGAAGCCTGCTGAAGGACGGACGCATCACTTTGAGCGCCTTGACGGCACAGGCTCCGGACCTCGTGCCCATGCTCGTACCAGTGTGGTCGGTAAGCCCATATTTGCTGACCGGGCTCCTCCCCGTCGACCAGCGCTTCGATGCCGTTGTGATCCTTGACGCTGAAGCCACTTCACTGCAGGCCGTACTGCCGGCCATTGCCCGCGCACGGCAAGTCATAGCTTTTGGAGATGACCAGATTGCCAGCCCGCGGACATTCACCGTAGGTGTTGAACGGCTGGCCGCCGGCGAAACACCCTACCAAGGGGTTGAGAGCGCGTACACCGCACTTTCAGCGGTACTGCCGGTCACGCGGTTGCGTTCGGTGTACCGCGCTGTGGACGAGGACCTCGTGTTGCAGTTGAGCAAGAGCTTTTATGACGGCGAACTCCGCCGTCTGCCCGAGGGACAAGCCGCAACCGGCCTGGATCGTTCCTTGTTCGTAGAGTACCTTCCGGACGGAACGGGTCTGCCCAGCGCCGATCACGAAGGGGTGGAGTCGGCAGCTGCAGAGGTCAACCGAGCCGTACAGCTCGTCTTCGAGCACGCACGGCTCCGTCCCAGGACCTCGTTGGCGGTGGTCACTGCAAGTCTTCGCCATGCAGCACGCATCGGGGAAGCCATCCGGCTGCAGCTTCCCAACTATCCGCTGCTGGCCAGCTTTTTCACCGCAGGGCCTGAATCATTCCGAGTGGTTGACCTGGAGCGGGCACAAGGCCTTGTACGGGATCATGTCATCTTTTCCCCGGGCTACGGTCGGACTCCCCATGGGCGTGCGCTTCACACGTTCGGACCGTTGTCGGCCGAAGGCGGCAGTGCCAAGTTTGCCCTTGCCATGACCAGGGCTCGGAGGTCAATGCATGTCCTGAGCTGCTTCCGGCCCGAAGATCTGGATGTCAGCCGGTTGAGCCACGGAGCCCTCAACTTTTACGAATTGCTGAACCGCGAAATCGCCGGTAATACCGATCTGGGCACTCCGGCGTCGCGCGCCGCTGCCAGTGAGCAGGCCTTGGGATCCGACCCTCTGGTCGCGGACCTCGGCGACCGTCTGCGGGCTCGTGGAGCAAGGGTCTGGCACCAGTACGACGGCGTTCTCGACGTTGTGGCCGCTGCGGATCCAATGAACACCATTGGGCAGGAAGACGCTGAGATACCGCGCCCTGTTGCCATCGAATCCGATGGCACCGAGCAGTACAGGCTTATGAGTGTCCGTGAACGGAGCCGGCTCCGCCCGCAACTGCTGGAGCGGCTTGGCTGGAGGTATCTGTCGCTGTGGACTATTGAGGTCTTCACTGACCCTTCAGCCTGCGCAGACCGTATCGGAGGCTACCTGGGGTTGGAAAAGCCGGTGGCGTCCTCCCGGTCAACAGCTGTGGGCTTCCTGGATGAAGACGTTGATGGCTTGTCACTGGACTCGGGGGCGATCAACCATGGGAGCACGGACCATGGAACGACTGACCATAGGACAGCGGAGCGTGGGACGATTGACTCTGCAACCACTGTCCGGGGAGCGACTGACCGCGGAGCGAACGCGGTTGCCCCGGATCGTGGGGGAGAGGAACGTCAGGCAATGAAACAGAACAATGAACCGCCGGTGCCCCAAAGGGCCACCCAGGACTCCTCGGAGGCTGCTGCGGGTCGGGCGGCCGAAACTCGCAAAACCGAAACGGAGAGCGCGCCCAGCGAGGAACGGGGCACAGCCAGGCCGGTCCTGATCGGCGCGGCGTCGAGCGATGTCCTGCCTAACAAAGCCTCCGAAGATGATCCCCGCCGATGGGGAGATCAAGCGTCCGGGTACGACCACGATTCCTGGCTCAAGGAACAGAAACCTCCCCACTGGGACTGATCTTTTGCCGGTCCGTACACAATGGACGGGAGGTCAGCCCACCAGAACGAAGAACAGTTTTCCTTTCGTCGAAGCTCCGGCAAGGCGGCCGGCCTGGTCAGGGTTGGCTGCCACGACGATGAGACCGTCGGCGTCTTCATTTTCCAGCCATTGACCGGTCTTGCCGCCCTGGGCCGAGGTCCAGAGAACCGGCACGGATTCCGCCAGGACCTCGGAAGAAGCCTGCTGCTCGTAGCTGTTCCCTCCTGTCAGGACCACCTTGATGAGTTGCCCGGGGGCGAGAAGCTGGATGGATGACTGATCGGCCAAGCGGAGCGGGACGGCTGCAGAACCCGGCGGCGCTCCCGTGAGGAGACCTGGCCCCACCAGGTGGGAATCGGCGAACAATTGCCCCTTCCGCAGAGGTGCCGCCAGTTGTTTTCCCTTCAGCCCAGTGGAGTCGGTGTAGGAGCCTTCCGGCAAGAGCTCCAAGGGAAGATGGACCTCCATAACGTCGTCAGGGCCAAGCGTCCTGCCTGTGGGAAGATCCTGGACGGCAGCCATGACACTCAGTGTCTGGGCAGGAGCAGGGGTGAGCTGTTGGACAGTGATGCCGGCTGCTGCACTGAGCAAAAGCGCTACGGCAAGCCGACGGTTCCTGTTGAGCCAGCCCAGCACTCTCCTTTGAGGTGAGCCCGAATGTTGCCCTCTGCGGGAGTTTCGCGAACCACGAAAGTCTGGAGCGTTGGCGCGGGCGGTTCCTTTGAGCGGCATACAGCCAAGCTACAGAGGGCCGAATGGCCTGAAACAGAGTCGCAGGCGCCTATGTGGAAAAGTACTGCGCGACGGAATGGTTTTGCACAGTTGAAGAGTTACAAAGCGAGCGTCAGTTGGCGGCAGCAGACGCTGGAGCGCTGGGCGAGCCTTTGCTGGAAGAAGCCCCGGCGGAGGAAGCGGTGCCCGAAGAAGCGGCGGCGGTAGTGCTGGCCCCTGCAGCGCTGCTGGGGGCGGATGCGGCAACTCCGCCGGCCTTGGCGTCGCGTGAATCCGTCCGGTAGAAGCCGGAGCCCTTGAACACAACTCCGACACTGTTGAACTTTTTGCGCAAGGTTCCCTGGCACTCAGGGCAGGAGGTGAGGGTGCTGTCAGTGAATGACTGCACGATGTCGAAGGCGTGGCTGCAGTCCTTGCAGGCATATGCATACGTGGGCACTGAAATTCCTCCTCTTGGGCAAACGATCAGGTCCCGTGCTGCCCGACGGATTTCCGTTTCCGGATGCCCGCCCTTAGCAGTCGCAGGGCCTGAGTGCTAATTCTATCATCCCGTCCATTGGCGTCCGTCACAGTTGGATGATCGCCGACGGTGTCAGGATGCAGCGGACTGGCTGGTCGAAGGCTTCGGCTGGAATGGAGCCCTCTGCCAGCACCTCGCTGTCATAAACAACCGCTATTCCGGGAACATTCCATCCCCCCGCACCGAGGTCAGCCAGTAGGCGGTCGTAGTAGCCGCCGCCCTGCCCTATTCTGTTGCCGTCCCGGTCCACAGCCGTGGCTGGCAGGAACATTCCTGTTGCGGAGCCAACAACACTTAGATCATGCTGTTCCCCTACTGGTTCCTGTATCGGGGCGTATTTGCTCCTCGTGAAGGCGGAGTCGGGTGTCCAGTAGACCCAGCTCAATGTGCGCTCGGGTTGGCAAACCGGCAGCAGTATCCGGTTGCCGGCCGCGTGGAGCGCATGGATGAGGCGGAGAGTGGGCGGTTCCGTTCCAACTCCAAGGTAGGCGGCAAAGGTGGCTGATTCCGCTGTCCGCAATTTACCCGCAGCCAGCTGCTCCGAAACCTGCTGGTTGGCCCACGTCAGACCCTGGACGGCGAGGTCTCTACCAGCCTGGTTTCGGTCAT
Source organism: Arthrobacter sp. (assembly GCF_031179985.1). GTDB lineage: Bacteria > Actinomycetota > Actinomycetes > Actinomycetales > Micrococcaceae > Arthrobacter. The sequence continues at coordinate 27,605 of NZ_JAPSHJ010000004.1, forward strand.
CTTCTGTCATGGCAGCACGTGCCATCCGATGCCGGGAACGCAACAGTTCTTTCACTGACATTGGAGTGCCTTTCAGTCCCCGTCACCGTTTCTACGTGGGCAACCGGAGCATTTGAATGATTACCCAATAACTGGCGCCTCCGTTAGATTAGTCCAGTGACTACCACCAACGCATCCGTCCGCAAGGCTGTCATCCCCGCCGCGGGTCTCGGAACCAGATTCCTCCCGGCGACGAAGGCAATGCCTAAGGAAATGCTCCCCGTCGTGGACAAGCCGGCCATTCAGTACGTCGTCGAAGAGGCGGTCAATGTGGGCCTCAGTGACGTGCTGATGATTACGGGCCGGAACAAGCGTGCACTGGAGGATCACTTCGACCGGGTTCCGGCCCTTGAAGCCATGCTGGAGGCCAAGGGAGATACCACCAAGCTGGAGTCCATCCAGGCAGCCAGCAACCTGGGCGACATTCACTATGTCCGGCAAGGAGACCCCAAGGGGCTTGGCCATGCCGTCCTCCGTGCCAAACAACACGTCGGATATGAGCCCTTTGCCGTGCTCCTGGGCGATGACCTCATCGATGCCCGGGATGAACTGCTCAGCACGATGATCGAAGTGCAGGCTAAAACCGGCGGTTCAGTTGTAGCGCTTATTGAGGTGGAACCTTCCCAGATCAGCTCCTACGGGTGTGCAGACATCGAAGAGCTTGACGGCGAGAGCTACGTCAGGGTCAGGCACTTGGTCGAAAAGCCCGAACCGCACGAGGCCCCCTCTAACCTGGCCCTGATCGGCCGTTATGTCCTCCACCCCGCCGTGTTCGAAGTGCTGGAAGGCACTGAGCCGGGCCGCGGCGGAGAAATTCAGCTGACCGACGCCTTGCAGGAACTGGCTGCCGGCGACGCCGATGGTCATGGAGTCTACGGTGTTGTTTTCCGGGGCCGGCGCTACGATACCGGTGACAAACTGAGTTACCTGAAAGCCTGCGTGGAACTGGCGTGTGACAGCGAGGACCTTGGCCCCGGGCTTCGGGACTGGTTGCCTGACTTCACTGCAAGCCTGTCTAAATAACTGTCGATGGGCAGTTCCATTTGGCCGGTGACACTTACCTGCGGCGAGCTCGTTCTGCGTCCTATCCGCTATCGGGATCGCAAGGAGTGGACAGAGGTCCGTTCCCGCAACAGGGACTGGCTGGCTCCGTGGGAGGCTTCAAATCCGATTGCGGGCGGTCAACTTCCCAGTTACCGGCAGATGGTCAGATCGCTCAATATCCAGACGGCTCAAGGAACTGCGCTGCCTTTTTTGATCACGGAATGGACTCCAGGTGTCCGCGAACCGGTGATTATCGGGCAACTGACGGTTTCGTCAATTGTCTGGGGCTCTGCCATGATGGCAACCCTCGGTTACTGGGTGGACAGGTCCCACGCTGGAAGGGGCATTGCTCCCACTGCGGTTGCGATGGCCACTGACCACTGCTTCGGTACCTTGGGGCTCCATCGCATGGAAATCAACATCAAGCCTGATAACGGACCCAGCCTTCGCGTAGTCGAGAAGCTTGGTTTCCGGGATGAGGGGTATCGGCCACGCTTCCTCCACATCAATGGCGAATGGGCGGACCACCGATCATTCGCCCTCACAACTGAAGAAGTTCCGGAAGGGATTCTCAACCGCTGGCTCCAAAACCGTCCCAGCTAGGATTCAGCTTCAGCAGACGAAGGAAGACCCCGGGACGGGTACAGTCGGGATTAGACCAGTGATTTTGATACGGACCTGCGACACACCGTGGACAATGCGAGCCCGCTTCATGTATTGCTCATACCGTTTTGAGTGTGGACTTCCCTCTTAGCAGCTCAGTGATCCTTGTTATCGCTGTCGCGCTCTGGATTGTATGGGTTGCCCCCTATGTGCTTCGGAATGGCCGGCAGCAGCTCCAGGCCGCCGGTGAGGCAGTTTTGGAACCCATCGACGTCGAAACAACAGACCCCCAAGCCGGAACGGTACTGAAAATGGCCGTCCAGCAGGAGAAAACCATGGACACCGTGCCCGGTACTGAATCCGCCAGGGGAGCAGCGCCCCGCGACTCGGAACGCCAGTCTGCAGTGCCTCCCAAACAATTCAGGGTCCGCTATGGCCGTTGCGCAATTGCACTGATCGGACTGATGTCCCTTTTGGCAGCGGCCACGTCCGGAGTCTTTCGTCTTTTCGGTATCGGGCCGGTCTGGTTGCCATTTACTGCTCTCGCAACGGCCGTGGTGACAGTTGCTTTGCTTCGGCGGCTCTCCGTACGGGACCGGCGTGTCAAAGTGCAAGCTGCTTTCAGGTCCGCCATGGGTGCTCCCGGGCCGACTGGCCAAGGCAGGGACCAGGCCTCCGGAGATGCATCTGATGGCCGGAAGAACAATACGAAAACCCGCTCGGATGATGACATCCCTTTATTTGATGCCGAAGCTTCCCGCCCGCAGGTCAAACCGCTGACCGCACTGGAACTTCGGCAGGCTGCCTTGGCTGAAGCGGCGGCGTCAGGGGACCACAGCGTGCGGCGTCCGTTTATGTCGGCGGATGTGCCGGGTGGGCTGGGTGCCAGCTGGGAGCCCGTGGAGGTGCCGAAGCCGACTTATGTTGAGGCGGCCAAAGCAGAGCGTGCAGCGCCGGAACCTCTTGAACTGCCGGATGCCCCCAAGGCGGCAGGAAAGCCTTCCCTGAAGCAGGGCACATCAGCTGCGCCTCCGGCACCCCAGCCTAAGCAGCCTGTAACGAAGCCCCATAGCGCACTCAGCAACCTGGATGACGTCCTTCAGCGCCGCCGCGCCTGATCAGCCTTCCGCATACTTTCTCGCGGCCGTTCTTAGCGATGCAGTTTCCCCCTTGGCCCTTCCATTACAGGCTTGCCCGGCAAGCTGGGGACCGGCCTCTCTTGCCGGGTAAGCCCAGGGACTAGCGTTCTCCTGCCGCAGGCTTGCTGGTATAGGGGCGAGGCCATGGTGTTCCGGCCCGTTGCCACTCCTGGTAAGTCATAAGAATGTCTTGCCCGCCCGGGGACCGGTAGTAGATGTTTCCGGAGCTGGTGTACTTCCAGTAGAAGGAAAAGGGGACAAATTGATTGATTGTCGGGGTGGGAAACTGCGCCTGCGACCATTCTGCATATCCGATCGGCCGGCTACCCTCTACATTCACATTTGCGTTGTAGTAGATGGTCCCTGACCAGGAGGTTTTGTAGTAGGCACTTGCCAGGCGGGCAAAGGGACGGGTTCCAGCGGCTTCCCATTCCGGAAGCGTCATCTTATGAATCACTGAGTCCTCGCCTTTGGCGAAAATTTCGCCGGAGCCGTAGTACTGGTAGTAAGTCGTGCCTTGAATGTAGCCCGCGATCTGCGGCTGTGGCATTCCCAGCTGCTGCCAGTCGGGGTAGCTGAGTCGCTTCCATACCCAGGCAGGACTACGGAATTCCACGGAGTAGATGCTGCCTGACCACGGATACTTAACGAAACTCCCCGCGGTCCGTTCGGGCTGTTTGTAGCCCATGTCCTGCCATTCGCGATACGTCAGGAGATGGGTGATGCCGTCAGCTGAGGTGGCATAAATTTCCGGCGCGGGTGCAAAAGTGAAAACGCGGGTACCCGGAATCCAACCTGCGATCCGCGGTGCCGGGAATCCTGCGGCAGCCCAATCAGCGTACTCAAGCTTCTTCCACACCATGCCCGACCAGGTGTAACTGACGGAGTAGATCGCGGGAGACCACGAGTAGCGGACGTAGTCAGTGGGGAATTTCTCCGCAGCCTTCTCAAGGAAAACCTCGTAGACATAAAGGTTTTGACCGCTTCGGACAGCTGCAATTCCTACTTCCGAGTACTTCGGATCGCGCATTGTCTGAGCCGTTGTGGATCCGAAGTCCTTAATCAGCTGGTCGTGGAGCTGCTTGGCAGTGGGCCCGGCGGCGTTGTAGACCGTGCCGGTAACCTGCCCGTACTTGGCTGCGGCCGGAAGATTGTCCAGGGGGACCGGCTCAGCTTTTGGAAAATCGGCCTGGGAGTTGGCCCAGTTTTGGGCGTCGGTGCTCACTGTGGAATTGAGGGCGACGGCGGGGACACCGTGCAACCGGCGGTAAGCGTTCAGCGACTCGAAAAAGGTGTTCAGATCCTGGACCGATACAGGTGTCAGCGCCTCTATGGAGAACTGGCCAAGAGCAGTGGGCTGGGGAACGGGCGTAGCCTCGGTTGTGATTGCCGGGGCCGTTGCTTCCGGAGTGGCCTGGGAATCAGTCGTGGGGCTGGAACCCGGAGTGGGCGCGCCCTCGGGGACGGCCGTGACTGTGGGTTCAGCGGCTGGAGCAGGGCTCGTGGGCGCGGGTTCGTTGCTGGTAGCACCTGCGGCAGGAGGCGTTGCGGTGGCAGTTGAGGTTTCCGGCGCAGGGGTTTCCTCTGCCGTGGCAACAGTCTCGTTTCGCAACGCAGGGGCCGACTGGGCGGCGACGGCAGCTATCGGCAGCTGCCCGGCAGCCAGCGTGGCTGCCAGCGTTCCCACCGCCACTCCCTTTGCCATCTTTGCTCTCAGATCAGTCATTGGCGTTCCTTCGGACTCGTGTTACGTGGCGGCGGAGGTTAATGCGTTGTGCGGCTAGGAGAAGGCAGCCGGCGAGGAGCAGTAAGGAGGCAACGAAAAGCGGCGTGAGGGTCACTCCTGTTGCGGAGAGAGGGGCACCGGAGCCTTCCGCAGCCTTGTCCCCGACGGGGCTGAGGGCTTCAGCCGGCAAGTCTGCCGGAGTCAGAAGGGACACAATAATCTCGGATCCCGTAGCGGCGCCAAAGGTGTTCTCAGCCACTGCCCGGTACCGTGCACCATTGCGGACGGCGTCAGCTTCCAGCCGGAGAGTTTCCTCCGAGCCTCCGGCTACCTCCACCCAGGACGACCCTGGATCCATCTGGGTGAACCAGGTCAGTTTGGGCTGAGGGCTTCCCTCTGCTTCGACGCGCAGTTCGACAGGCTGTCCAGGTTGGGCGGCGACGTTTACCGCCGTAGCGGTCACGCTGGGGGCCTGGGCGATATCCACCCGGGCTGCCCGGCTGACTATCCGCTCCCCAAGGAGGTTGGTGGCCACGAGCCTGAACTGTTCAGCCGGAAGGGCTGTGCCATGCGGGAAAGAGACGGAAAGTGAGTCGTCTCCTGCATCCCTGATATTCCTCCAGCTCACGCCGGAATCCTCGCTGCTCTGCCAGTGCAGGCGGCTTCCGGATCCGACGAATGAACCGCTGAATTCTCCTCCAGCTGCATTGTCCAGAGCCAGATAGAGGTCCTCGGGATGGGCTGTTACCTCAAGGGGAACGTGCCTGACAGTAAGTGTCGCCGGTTCCGTTTCGCTGAGAACCGTACCGTCCGCGGAGGCGACGACGGCGCGGAACTGGCTGCCGTCGTCGGACTTCACGGGAACGGGCAAGATTACTGTGCTTCCCAAGGCTCCAGGGATGTCTCGGAAAACCTGTCCGGCTCCATCAGCACGCTGCCATTTAACCGATGTTCCCGGCCGTCCGGGCAGGGTGGCGAAGGTGACGGCCTGCCCTTGGTCCACTGTCTGGTCAGAAGGCTGGCCCGATCCGGTATTACCGGCACCGAACACTTCGATCTCAGAAAGAGACAGAGGTACGCCGAGTGATCCTTCTGCTGCGGCCGTCTTGGTGATTTTCACGTAGCGGGCCTCGACAGGGCTGAGCTTGAACTCAAACGGGGGACCGGCCGGGGCTGACCCGGGCGGGCCAACGGTCGCTGGCTGGTACTGCCGGCCATCGGCAGAGACTTCCACCTGAACGGAAGCAGGCAGATTCTGGTCCTGCAGCTCAGGTGCCTGGCCCGGAACGGTCGTCACAGGGTGGAGAATGACAGAGCCGAGGTTCTTGCCGGCACCGAGGTCGACCGTTACGGAATGAGGTCCATTGTCGGGGGTTCGATAACCTTGGCTTTCCGCGGTACTGAACGTCTGTGTATCCACCAGGAAGTCTGCCTTCCAAGCGTCGGACTCCAAGGAATCAACAGTCTCGACCTCCGCTCCTGCGGCGAAGTTCACCCCGCCCCGGCCGTAGTCGACCCGGACGTCGTCGATGGAGAAGCCTGGCGAATCAGCTCCGGGAATCGTGGATCGGAGCCCGATGCTGATGGATGCTATGTTCTCAAGCCCCGCTTCCACGGTGGGCAGCACCAACTGGTTCCAGGAGCCCGGGGCCACTCTGCGGATCAGTTCGGAGCTGTGGCCTGACTTGTCAGTGGCCCGGATCCTTGCTTCATGGACACCGTCAGGCGTACCAATCATCCTCAGAGATGCGAGGAGAGCAGAAGAAGTGCCGGTACCAGCCGGATCACTTAGAGTTACTGAGGTTTCACGCCATCCAGGTGCAGCGGCGGGCGCAACAGCAGAGACATTCAGTGCTCCATGGCCCACGCGTGCCTCAGCCCCCTCTGCCCCGGGGATTACTCCAGCGGCCAGTGTTGAATCAGCCCCCGCGGACCATTCGGACAGGTTCCCATTTTCGAAATTCCCCAACATGGTTGAACTTCCGGACAGGCAGGATTCACCGGTTGCATCGAGGCTGCAGTTGCGGCTGCCCCGTATGAGGGCCACTGTCTGGACAGTGGCCAGGACAGAACCGGATTCGTCCGAGACTGACAATTCAACCGTGCCGCTGAGGGCGGACCCCGAAGAGTCCAGCGGAACAAAAACTGTGTGATCCGCACCGGCGGGAACCACCGCGGACACAGCCTGCTGTGCAGTCCATCCCTGGGGGAGGTGGGCAGCGGACACACGAACAGCCTGATCGGTGGAGGTCAGCAGGTTCCGCAGCCTGACAGCTGCATAACCCGTAGCACCTCCCTCGGTGACAGCCGGTCGCATTTCAGCGCCTGATGCGAGAAGGTGGGCTCCAACGGAGAGATCCAGCTTTGCGCTCCTGCTCACGACGTCGTCGCCGCGCTTGAAGGAGACCTGAGCGAGAACGGTATGGCTTCCGTCTGAGCTGCCCCGGGGGGCTGAAACGCTGTAGCTTGCACTGCCCTCCCCACCCGGGGCGATCTCGGCGGGGAATGGGGAAGTTGCCCGGGCTGACCATCCATCCGGCAGGGACAGCCCGCCGCTGGCCTGAACCAGTGTCGTGTTTCCCCTATTTACGATTTTGACAACGGCGTCTGTGCTGCCACCGGACGCTAGCTGGCCTTCCACCGCTTCAGCCATAACGGTGACACCGGAGGCTGCAACAGCCCCCGAAAGCTGATGAATGGTCGCCGCCGATCGAACCGAGAGGGAATCGGCTGTCGCGGCGGGAAGCCCTTCAGCGCGGGCCTGGGTGACGGCGGCGCTGAAGGTGCGGGCTGCCGAGATGGCGTTCTGCAGTTGGGGCGCAGGATCTCCGGTGGGTTCCAGATACGCCTCGAGTGCGCCGTTCACCTGGCCGGCGGTTTCCTCTGCCGGTTTGCGGAGCCCGCTGGACCCTGGGGTCGCAGCGTCCATAGCCGCTATTTCATGAGCAATTCCGCCGGTTGTGCCCGATGCGGTCACGAGGTCAGCGAGGGCGGGGTCGGCCATGAAGTTGTATGTCCCGGAGCCCAGGGTGACGATCGTATCGGTACCAGCTGCTTCTATCGATCGGATGCCATTGCCGACGACAGCACGCTCGCCTGACTCGGCTACTGCTTCTGGAGCGGTGTTGCGCAGGACCAGCTTCCCGCTGGCGCCAACGGGAACCGAGATGGAGTAGGTGGTTCTGTCGCCATCCCTGACCCATGTGGAACTTGCCGCACCGTACGGTGTTTGGATGGAGCCGGCGGCAGAAGGCAGTTGCTTGGTAATCCGCGGATCGAAGACGATCTCGCGGTATCCGCCAGCCGGGGATTGCGAAATACCGGCCACGGAGGAGTAGAGCCAGGTGTCGATGAAAGTGAACATGGGGTGATTCAGGGACGGCGAGCCATACCATTCCTCCCAGATTGAACCTGGTCCATGCGTGAGCATGTAGGCCCATCCGGGGCTGTCTGTACGGGCCACCACGGTGTTGACAACGTCGGAGCGACCCATCATCTCCAAGGCATCCACGATGTACTTTGCGCCTGGAAGCCCGCCGCGTACGTGTCCTCCACCCAGAACCATCACCTGATGGACGAGGGTGTTGGCCACCTCATCCTCCCGGCCTGCCGGGACGATGCCCAAGGTCAGGGGCAGGGCGTTGGAAAACTGGCTGACGCCGTAGCTGGCCCGTCCGGCGTCGAAATAGCGTGAGTTGAAGGCCTCCGCAATTTTTCCGGCGAGGGCTGTGTATCTCGTAGCGTCGGCCGGTTTGTCCAGTTTGCCAGCCATCTCAGCCATGAGCTTGGCCGTCAGATAATAGAATCCGCTTTGGAACAGTTTGCTGTCCGTATCCTCGTCTGCAACCCAGTCCTGTCCCCAGGTGTGGCTCGGCCTCGTGATGAGGTAGCCATCAGTGGACTTTTGGGTGTGTGCCATCCAGCGGTCCATGGAGTCGTAGTGACCGGCGAGGACATCCGTGTCCCCGTAGCTCTTCCACACGTAGTACGGGATAAGGACAGTTGCGGCTGACCAGACCGGGTCCGATTGGGTGTTCCAGAATTCGCCCTGTTCGATAGGCACGATGTCAGGAACAAAGCCTGAAGGCTTCTGGGCGTCCTCCATGTCCTGGATGAACTTGGTGTAGAACGCCGCCATATCGTAATTGTTGATGGTCGCTTCAGCCGCCAGGTGCGCGTCGGCCATCCAACCGCGCTTCTCGCGTGTGGGGGTGTCCTCCGGGATTCCGTGCAGGCCGTTAACCTGGGTTTGCATGTTGGCGTCATGCAGCGAATTCAGGAGAGGCGTGGCAGCCTTGAACGTCCCAGTGGGAGCGACGTCGTTCCGTATTTCCCGCGCTGTTACTGAGCCGGCAGGGGGAGCGGCGTCCAGCCCTGTTATCTCCGCCCAGCGGAACCCTGCGTAACCAAAGCGGGCAGCAAACTGGGACGTCTTGCCGTCACCGATGAACGTGCTGGTCTGGTTGGCCTGGATCACTCCATTGTTGACCCTGCCGTTGTGGAGGCGCTCACCGTGTTTAACCGTGACAGTGCGTCCCGCCGGCACTTTCAGTGAGAGGGCGACGCTCCCTGAAATGTTCTTACCGAAATCAACCACATAAACGCCCGGAGCCGGTTGGTGGGTTTTGACGGGCGGGAGTTGATTGACTACGCGCATGGGGCTGTTGGGTGCCGCTTCCAAAGTCCCCCGGACGCTGTTGCTGCGCACCGTACTCCAGCCAGACCCACCTCCCGTGGCGGTATCCCAGCCGGCGAGCTGCTTCCGCGCGTCGAAGGTCTCCCCGTGGAACTTGTGTGCACGGGTTACAGGGCCCGGCCGCGACGTCCACGTGCCGTCCGTGGTGATGACGGTGGCGGGTCCGGATTCCCACTCAATGTTGATTTGGAGGATCACATCGGAGTCCTCCCCGATGAGGAAGCCCAAAGCGTTCGGGCCCGCTTGCAGCTGCCCGGTGACGTCCCACGTCCTGTACAGTGACCTGACCCGGCTGTCTGTTGGCTGGGCTTCCAGCTCGGCATCACCCACTTTGCTGCCATTGGCGCTCAGTTCATAGATGCCGCGCGCCAGGGTTGCTGTCTGGAGGCAGCAGTATCCCTGGTAATCCAGAGGACGCTCGAACATTCCCCGCCCTGAGACAAACGCGGTAGCCCGAAGCGGTTTGGCCGGCAGGGTGAAAGTCTTCCGGAGGTAGGAACCCCCTGCGGCGGTGGATGCCGGACTGATCCACGATGCTTTCCAGTCCTCAGCTTTCAATAACCCGGTTGTCCAGGTACCGATTGCGCTCCAGGCGGATTCTGAGCCGGCCTCATCCCAGACTCTGACGCGCCAGTAGTAGGGAGTCGCCGAGGACAAGCCCGGGCCTTCGTAACGGACCAGGTTCTGGGCGTCTCCTGGCCGCACGCCTGAATCCCACACATCCGGGGTGCCGGCAGCCAGAGCTTCCCTGCTTAATGCGACTTGGATCTGATGGCCAGACTGGGCCTTGTCCCGTGCTGCGGATTGGATCTCCCAGCTGAATCTGGGCTGTTGGGCATCAACCCCCAACGGGTCCGCGCGGTGTTCCACTTTAAGATTGCCGGCGGTCAATGCTGCTGCGGCGGACGACGACGGGTCCTGGGCGGCCTCCTGCGCTGAAGCGGCGGCTAACGGGGACAGGCCCGAAAAGAGACAGCCGGTGATGATGGCAACAGCCAGCAGTCGACGGCGAACAGCGTTGCGAGCCAAGGAGTCCCCCCAAAAAAAGCAAAATGTGGAACTCTCGATCTACCACCGAGGTAAATCGCACCTTGGCAGGTAGCGCGCGGGACACTGAATTCCGATCAGAGGATATCAGCATGAGGACCTCAAAGTAGCCCCTCCGCCCGGTCTCAGTTCATTACATTTTCGCCACAGATTAATCAAGTCAAGCAATGGAGGCGAGTTGCGGTTCGTTCTCCGGGTCTCGTGGTAGTGCATGATCGCTTCCCTGGCCGTAACCTCGGAACATGATTCGTATCTGTATTGCCGGTGGCACCGGGCAGGTTGGCGCAGAGGTTGTCCGACAGGCACTGGAGCGTGGAATAGAGGTTTCGGCCTTCAGCCGTCGTCCACCGATGCCGGGCACGGCAAAGCACCACGATGGCGCCGCCTACTGGGCTGCGGACGTCGCCACGGGGTCGGGGGTCGCAGAAGCGTTGGCGGGTGCCGACGTCGTGGTTGATTGCCTGGAAGGGCGGTCACGAAAGGCGATTAAGGGCTTTGCCGATGGGGGAGACCGGCTGCTGCACGCGGCGAAGATGGAAGGTGTGAGGAAGGTCGTGCTGCTTTCCATCATCAATTGTGATCAGGTGCGCCTGGGCTACCAACGGTCAAAAGCGGAAAAGGAACGAAGGTATGCCGGCTCGGACGTGGAAACGGTCGTTGTCAGGACAACGCAATTCCACAGTCTCCTGGCGGAGGTGTTCTCTGCCGGTTCGCGGGTGCGGCTGACGCCGGTGTTCAAAGGTGCGAGGTTCCAGACTATTTCCCCGTCAGAAGCAGCCGCTGCCCTGCTCGAGGAGGCTTTGGGGAGCCGGCTTGGGGAGCTTCATCGCGTGCGTACGGTTGGGGGTCCTGAGATTCTGCCAATGAGGTCGATGGCACAAATCTGGCAGACGGCGACCCATGCCCGTGGAAAAGTTATTGAGCTGCCTTTGCCAGGCAGCATGGGTGAGTACCTTCGTGAGGGGCAGAACCTGATCCCTGAACAAACCTTTGGCCGTGAGACATTCCCAGCCTGGTTGGCAAAGAATGCGGATAGTTTGTAGCCTAAGGACGGCAGTACTGGATCCGACTTAAAGATGTTCTTGTCGGGGGCTATAGCTCAGTTGGTAGAGCGCTTCGTTCGCATCGAAGAGGTCAGGGGTTCGAATCCCCTTAGCTCCACGTTTGCAGGGCCCGTTGGGGCCCTGCCTGGAGTGTGGAAGGTCTCAGCCTTCGCAGTCGACGCAGTAGGCGTGTCCGCCCTTTTCGCGGGCGATCTGTGAACGGTGCCGAACAAGGAAGCATGAGTAGCACGTGAATTCATCCGCCTTCTGCGGAACTACCTCAATGCTCAGTTCCTCACCGGACAAATCGGCACCCGGAAGTTCAACGCCGTCTACCGTGTCCGTCTCGTCAAGTTCCCGCACGACGCTCCGTGCATCCGGAGAATTCGCAGACTTGAGCGCCTCGAGTGATGCGTTCCGCGTCTCCGCGACGTCTGATCGGATTTCGTCGTAGTCCGTTGCCACCTGATATGTCCTTTTGCTTCGCCTAAACCTGTCGGGATAGAACGGTACATCATGAATGCAAGTACTGCCTGTTCGTTGCCTGCATCCAGACCTCCTTGTGAACCTCCCAGGCGTTCCTCAGGACCCGTGGACACCTTCATTTGGCAGAACTTCTGAGGATTCAACCACTTCAAGGGCGGAAAACGGGTTGTCCGACCCCACAGGCAGTGGGCTGGCTGAGACAAGAAACACGGTGACGTCGCAGCGCTCCAGGACGGCAGCGACGTCAACAAAACGCTTCGCCACGGGGCTGGACCCGCTGAATATCTCCGGTGCATGGGCGTCCAGGACCCACGTCCGAAATGTGGCCGCCAGGTCAGTCAGTTCCGGCAAAGGGACGTTCTGCTCCAGCAGTTCACCGAGGCTTATCCACAGGACTCCGCCCTCGGCGTGCTTAAGAACGGTGTGCCCATGTGCCTGTCTTTGCGAGGGCGAAGGTCGGAAGAGCCCGAAAGCACCCAATTGGCGCGCCGTACCGGGGATGATGATGCGTCCCCCGCGAAAACCCTGGTTCCACTCGGAATTCACTGTCCTGGTCATTCCGCGCTACAGCCAGCCCTTCTTCTTGAAAATGACGTACATGAGTCCCGCCATGCCCGCCATCAATGCCAGGGACATCGGGTAGCCGAACGCCCAGTGAAGCTCCGGCATGAAGTCGAAGTTCATGCCGTAAACGCCCGCTACGAAGGACGGGGCGAAGAAAATGGCCGCCCAGGAGGAAATCTTCTTAACCTGTTCGTTCTGTTCTGCACTGGCCTCGTTTTGCCGGTTGGCTGTCAGTGTGCCATCAAGGGTCAAGGCATTCTGCAACAGGTCACGGAAGGAATCTGCGCGGGAAATCAGCCGTTCCACGTGGTCCTCAACGTCCCTGAGGCTGTGCTGGAGTTCCGTCTCCACTTCGTATTTATCGAACCCGCGCTTGAGGAGTTGCATCATGCCAGGCAGCGGATGGATGGCACGTTGGAATTGGATGACCTCGCGAGCCAGTTCATAGATCCGTCGGGAGACATGGGAATCGCCGCTGAAAAGCTGGTCCTCGATCTCGTCGATATCGTTTTCCAGCCCGGCCACCACTGGAACGTAGTCATCAACTACCTGGTCCATGAGGGCGTAAAGGACGGCCTCCGGCCCGTGAGCGAGCAGTTCCGGCTTGCTTTCGAGCCTGCGCCGGACACGGGCAACCCCACCGGTTTCAGCGTGGCGCACGGTGACCACGAAGTTTCGCCCGGTAAAGATGTGCAGCTCGCCGAATTCCACCGTTTCGGATTCGTCGATGTATCTGGCGGGCCGCAACACAGTGAAGAGGTTGTCACCGTACCGTTCAAGCTTGGGGCGCTGGTGGGCGGAGATCGCATCTTCGACGGCGAGTTCATGGAGCCCAAACTCTTCCGCCACTTCTGCCATTTCGGTTTCAGTGGGGCGGTATAGACCTATCCATGCCATTCCGCCATGCTCGTTGAGCGTCTCAAAAGTCTGCTCAAGGGTGTGGGGTTGTGAGCTGCGCACCCCGTCCACGTAGACGGCATTGTCGATGATCGTCACGAAAAATACATCCCGTCACCCAGCCATGAGGAGACCTTCGGGGGCTCGTATGCAGCCAGGTGGTTGGGAAACGGGAGCGCCATTCTCATGTGGAAATCCTATTCCCCTCTTGGGACGGGGCTGTCCCCGCCGAGGTTTTGCCCCGAGTCTGTTGCCGGGCAAGCGTATCGCCCTGGGCAAGGCGGCTGATCAACGGTTCAGTCCGGTACGGAATGTGCGTGTGCAGAGCCAGGACAGTCTCGGTGCGGATCACCCCCTTGATCCTAAGAACCGACCGGAGGGCCGATTGGAGATTGTGGGTGTCAGTGGCAACCACCCTGCACCAGACGTCTCCCCGGCCTGAGATCTCATGGACTTCCAGCACTTGGGGCAGGAGGCGCAAGGCGCCTACGACGCCGTCGAGTTCGCGGTGTGTCACTTCGATCGTGACAAAGGCGACGACGTCGTATCCCACCGCCTCAAGATCGATTTCACGACCGCCGTCGTGAAGGACGCCGGAGCGGAGCATTCGCCGCACCCGGGACTGGGCCGTGTTGCGGGCGATCCCCAGCAGTTCGCTGAGTTCGCCGATCTGGATCCGCGGGTCCCGGATCAGTTCCAGAAGGATCTTCAGATCCGTGGGATCTAATTGGTTCAAATCGTCACTCCGGCTCATCACTATGGTCAGGCATTGACAGTTTTGATCAAGTCTTACACCTTTCTCAGTCCCACAAGTCATTCACGAGCGAAGATATAGCCATCAGTACTGCCCGGAGCGCTGCCGGTCCCACAAGGATCCGGTGTGGTCCGGAGAATCGGGAAAGGCATGGCAATGACTGTCTTCGGCGAACTCCGTATGTCCTCCGCCGCCGTCAGCCCCAGGGGATGGGATGCTTCCACCACGGCCCGCCTGGTCCTGGCGGGAATGGTGATCTTTACACTGCTGGTCGGAGCGAACCTCGCAACGCCGCTGTACCCCCTCTACCAGGCTCAGCTCGGCCTGACGTCCCTGGATATCACCATTGCTTTCTCCGCCTACGTCCTGGTGTTGGTGGCCACGCTGGTGCTTGCCGGCCACTGGTCGGACCACATTGGCAGGCGCGCCGCGTTGCTGCTGGCAGTATTCGTGGGGCTGATGGGCGGTCTGGTCTTCGCGACCGCCGGCGATCTTGTCGCGCTTGCGGCTGGCAGGGCACTCCAAGGCATGGCAGTGGCACTCGCCACCGGCGCAAGTGCTGCTGCACTTCGCGAACTTTTGCCCTTGCGACCGGACTGGGCGTCCCGGTTCACACTGTTGGCCTCAGCCGGAGGGGTGGCTGCCGGTCCTGTGATTGGGGGAGTGCTTTCGCTCCTCCCAGGGCCCACTTCCACGCCTTTCGCCATTCATTCCGTCATCCTCGGCGGGCTGCTGGTGCCTCTGTACTGCCTGAAGGCGCGGCCTGCCGTCCGGCCCGTGAAGGGCGCATGGCCCATCAAGGCGCTGGCACCCCGGCGTCCATCAGTCACCCAGGAAGCGCGTGGGGCGTTCTGGCTCGCGGCCGCTGTTGGCTTCCTCAGTTTCGCGGTGTTTGGATTCTGTTTATCCCTGGCCCCCGGGTACTTCGCCGGGATAGTCCACGTGGACTCGAGGCCTTTGATCGGTGTACTGGCAGGATTGACGCTGGGTTCATCAGCACTGAGTCAGTTACTTGCAGTCCGTGGGCGTTATGTGGTTCCGGTGGGTCTTCTCGTCCTGGCAGTTTCGGTTGCCCTGATCGCCGTCGCGGCCGCTTGGACCAGCCCATGGTTGCTGGTCCTGGCAAGCATAGGCGCAGGCTTCGGCCAAGGCCTTTCCTTCCGGGCCGCCTTCAACGACGTAGCTGGCAGGACCGAACCGTCCCGGCATGCGCAGGTCGTCAGCGCGGTCTACGTCATCACGTACCTGGGCAGCGCGGTGCCGGTGATCGGTTTGGGACTTGCGACGGCGGCATGGGGCCTTCCGGCATCCGTCAAGGTGTTTGTGCTGCTTTGCGCGTTGTGCGCCGTCATTTTGGCGGTGGTCAGCCTACTCCGGCAGCGGACCGTGGTTGCCCTGGATGTGCTCGAACACCAGGGTGGTTTCGGTGTGGCCAACGACGGGGTCGGTGGCCAGGTTGTCCAGCACCCAGTCCCTGAGGTCCTCGGTCGTGGCGACGGCGATATGCAGCAGGTAGTCGACCGACCCTGAAGTGTGAAAGGTCGACAGTACGGCCGGGAGATGAGGTACGCGGGCAGTAAACCTGTCAATCTGGTCACGATCGTGCGCGCGGAGCCGCACTGCGACAAGTGCCTGAACAGATCGGCCGATTGCCGAGAGGCTTAGTTTCGCCTCATACCCCTGCACTATCCCCCGCTCGGACAGGGCACGGGTCCGCATCAGGGCAGTTGAAGGGGCAATCCCCACCAGCTCAGCGAGTTGCTTGTTGGAAATCCTCGCGTCTTCCACCAGAGCGGCAAGAAGTTTCTCGTCAATGGCGTCCAACGGCTCGCTGCTCAACGATCCGGGCCGAATATTCTTCGCGTTACTGGCCACAAGTCCTCCTCAGGGTGTGCTGCGTTCATCATAAGCCGCTTTTTTCAACCATAGGATTCAGTCGCTCTGGGCAACCCCGAATAAATGCCAGATACTTTCGAGATTCGATGACGAATATTCATAAGGAGCACGGTGCTTTCATTCGATTCAATGGCTGTACATGCCGGGCGTGACGGGTTGACGGAACAGGGCGTGCACGCGGTCCCCATAGATTTCTCTACTACTGCGCCGCTGCCTTCAGTTGTGGAAGGCGGAATGGCCTACGAACATCTTGCAACCGGTGGTGCCCATCTCAAGGAGCAGAGTACGGTCTACCAGCGGCTATGGAACCCGACTGTGGCGCGGTTTGAAGATGGGCTTGCTGCCTTGGAGAACGCCCCTGAGGCTGTTGCGTTTGCCACGGGTA
Organism: Arthrobacter sp.; assembly: GCF_031179985.1. GTDB lineage: Bacteria > Actinomycetota > Actinomycetes > Actinomycetales > Micrococcaceae > Arthrobacter. Next base: position 43,924 of record NZ_JAPSHJ010000004.1, read on the forward strand.
TGGCGGCCCTCTCGGCAGTGCTGCTTGCTGTGGTTTCGACTGGCAAAAAACACGTTGTCGCAGTCCGGCCGCTGTACGGCGGAAGCGATCACCTGCTCGCCCAAGGAATCCTGGGAACGGAGGTTACCTTCGTACCTGTTCAGCAAATCAGGTCTGCCCTTCGTCCGGACACTGGCCTGGTGATCGTAGAGACCCCTGCAAATCCAAGCTTGGCGCTGGTGGACATTGCTGCGTTGGCCGCCGCCGCTGATGGTGTGCCACTGCTGGTGGACAACACTTTCGCCAGCCCCGTGCTTCAGCAGCCGCTCAGGCACGGCGCAGCCCTGGTTCTGCACAGTGCCACGAAGTTCCTGGGCGGCCACGGAGATGCCATGGGTGGTGTGGTGGCAACCTCGCCCGGGTGGGCCGCCAAGCTCCGCGCCGTCAGGGCCGTCACCGGAGGTATCCTCACTCCATGGCCCGCCTACCTGCTCCACCGGGGACTTGCCACTTTGCCCATCCGGGTTCGGGCGCAACAAGCCACGGCATCTAAAGTGGCATCGGCGCTCGCCGGGCACGGTCTGGTCATAAGGGTCCTGTATCCGGGTTTGCATGAGTGCGATCCCTTGGGGCTGGTGGGCACTCAGATGTCCGGTCCGGGCTCCTTGATGGCTTTTGAGGTCAGCAGCCCTGAGCATGCCCAACGAATTCCTTCGGCAGTCAGCCTGATCACTCATGCAGTATCGTTGGGCGGGATTGACACGCTCATCCAACATCCTGCAGGCCTGACACACAGACCGGTGAGCGGTGAAGCCAGGCCATCACCAAACCTGCTTCGGCTCTCGGTAGGGCTTGAGGGTGCCAGCGACGTGGTAGCTGACCTCGTTCAGGCCATCGAACGCACCCACTGAGCACGGACTGGAAAGAGCCGTTGGGTGGGAGTCGGACGCTCGGCAGGAGGGGCGGCAGAAATGTTGCGGCCTTTATGGCCCTGATTGCAGGCTGGCCGCCGGCGGTTAAGTAGTCTGTTCAGGTGAACAGTGCTGACAGCTTCCCAGAATCGAATTCCGTTGATGCGGACCGCCTCCCTGCCGGGAGAGTTGCCGGCAGTGTCATCGGTCTGGACATTGGAGGAACCAAGACCCATGGGGTCCGCTTCCTCGACGGTGAAGCCGTTGCAGACGAGGTTGTGGGGAGCTCCAACGTCCAGAACGTCAGCCGTGAAGAAGCGGCTCGGAACCTCGCTGAACTGTTTGCCAGAATAGGCGGCGGTTCCATCGCGCACGTGTATGCGGGGGCCGGAGGCATAGACACCGACGACGACGCCGCCGCGCTCGCCTCACTGATCTCACCCCACGTCCCCGGCGCGCGGATCACCGTTGTCCATGATTCACGGCTGCTCCTGGCTGCCGGGAGTGCCAGCACCGGCGTGGCCGTCATCGGTGGCACAGGGTCGGCGGCCTGGGGCCGGAACGAGGCCGGCAAAGAAGCCAGGGCGGGTGGCTGGGGATACCTGCTGGGCGACGAAGGCAGCGGCTATTGGCTTGGCCGGGAGGCTGTCCGTTACAGCCTCCGGCGAATGAACCAGGGCTTTGAACCCGATGAGCTCACCATCGCACTGCTGGAATCCTGCACCGTTGATCACCCCAACAAGCTGATTGCACTCTTCCATTCGGCCGAGACAGGGCGGCGATATTGGGCCCAGCGCGCCCGCCTCGTCGTGGAGGCAGCGGAGAGCGGCCACGCCACCAGCCTTGCTTTTCTGGTACAGGCAGGCAGTGACCTGGCGGATCTGGCCGTGGAAACGCTGCGGCAGCTCGACGTCGACGGCCCCGTAATTCTTGGAGGCGGGCTTGGCATGAACGTTTCCTGGATCCAGGATTCCTTCCGGAAACACCTGGCCTCAGAAGGTATCAACGATGTGCGCGTCCTGGACCGGGAGCCTGTATTCGGGGTTCTTCAGCTTCTTGCGGAGCAGCGTCCAGAGGGCTGATCCTGCCGCCCCGATCAGGAACGTGTTCGCGGCCTGAGCCGCACACCAGGCAAGGGCGGGGCGGGTATGCGGCCGGCTTCGGCACCGGCCTCTGGCCCATGCCCCCTCACCACTCCGAACCGGCCGGCTTCAACTGAGTTCTCCCCAAGGCCGGCCTGTGCCTCCCAATCCTCACGGGCCAACGCCACGTCCTCGTGGGTCCGCCCAACGAAGTTCCACCACATCAGCAGCTCTTCCTGGAAGGGTTCGCCGCCCAGCAGGATGAAGCGGGTACCCGCAGCAGCGTCCAGGTCAAGGAAATCCCGTCTTGTCCCGAGATAGCACAGGGGACCAGGCGTCACATGCTGATCCTCAAGAACCACGCTGCCGTCGAGAACCAGGACGGCATGCTCAAACTCTGGATTCAGTGGCAACCGGACAGGTCCCTGGGCTGTGACGTCCGCTCCTATGATGGGCGAATACATGGTCGCCGGCGACGTTGATCCGGCGAAAGTTCCCACCATGACCGTTGCCACGTAGCCCTTTCCCTCAATCGTTGGCAACTCCCGGTGCTGCTCGAACGCGGGCACCCTGTCCCTCTCGCTGTCCGGCAAGGCAACCCAGAACTGGAGTCCCCGCTGCAGCGGAAGCTCCGGGCCGCCGTCGGGCATTTCCTCCTGGACCGTTGCAGGGGAGGGCTGCGGCAGCACGGCGAATTCTGAGTGGGAGATGCCGTGGCCGGCCGTCATGATGTTCAGTTCACCGGGCCGGACGATAACGTCGCTCCCCACGCTGTCGCGGTGGCGGATGGTGCCGATGAGTGGCCACGTGACCGTTTGAAGGCCCGTGTGCGGATGGGGCAGAACGGACATTGCCACGCGGTCCGGGCCGAAGCTGTCGAGGAAGCACCAGGCTCCCACTGTTGGCAGGCCTCGCTGGGGGAGAGTGCGCTGGACATTCATGGCGCGCACACCTCCCAGCGGAACTTCGCGGGCGGGCCACAACTGCAGGCACGGGCCGGCTCCCAAACCCTCACCAATGTCTGCAGGCGGACATATTTGTTCCCGTGGGCTGACTTCAAGATTGGTCACCTCCCCACTGTAGAACCGAATGCAGTGTCGGTGCATGGCAACGGCAGCGAAAGTCAGCCGATCCTGGAGCCCGTGGGCGTGTCCCGCCGTGGCTATGGCCAGCAGCGGCAGAGTTCGATAACCTGTCAGAGTTGCCGGTTGGCCGGCGGCCATATTCAGGGACATACTGCGAAAGCAAAAGGGGGAGGTGGAAGTGATGACTGTCATAGTTCTGCGCGCCTCGCGCCTCAATCACACCAACCTTCCTTCCCCGCTTGATCGCACTTCCTAGCGGCTCAGAGACGCTTCTGCGCCCTGGCGGGGCCCATCAAAGGCTTCCCATTGAAAAAAACCAACAGCCTTTCATCGGCTGAACCTTCTCTCGAAACACGCTCAAACAACGGATCTGAGCTGGCCGGTCCCGTTCACTACGGATTCACCCAGGACAGGGCAGCGTATTTCGCCGCACATCCGCACGCCGACGGAACGATGCCCGGGAGGGTGGTGCGGATGGACCGCAACCGTGTGCTGGTGGCTGCCGCGGACCAGTTCCTCCACGTCCCCTACCCGCTCCATGGCTCCATTCCTGCAACGGGGGACTGGGTCTGGCTGGGGATGAACGCCTCAGCCGAACCGGTCATCGCAAGTGTCCTCCCGCGCTACTCGGAACTGAGCCGAAAGCGTGCATTTGCAGCATCATCTGATCTCCAGGTCCTCGGAGCCAACATCGATATCGTCGGTGTGGTGGTTCCGGTTGACCGGCCGCTCACGCACAACAGGATCGAGCGGACCCTCGTAGCGGCGTGGGATTCAGGTGCCACTCCGCTCGTCATCGTTACCAAGGCGGATCTGGCCAACATAGCGGACGACGTCGTTGGGCAGGTCATGCTTCAAGCAGCCGGTGTGGATGTGGTGACCACATCAGCAGAACAGCACGACGGGTTGGAGGAACTCTCAGGCCGTTTGCCCGCCGGAAGCACCCTGGTGCTGTTGGGGCCTTCGGGAGCGGGAAAATCGACGCTGATCAACGCCCTGGTCGGATACCAGGCACAAGACACCGGGGACGTCCGCACGGGCGACGGCAAGGGCAGGCACACCACCACTGCGAGGGAACTCGTCCCGCTGCCTGGCGGCGCGGTGCTCATGGACACGCCCGGAGTTCGAGGCTTCGAACTTTTCGACGCCGAGGGCGGAATGGGCGAGATGTTCGGCGACCTTGAGGAATTCATGGAGGCCTGCCGGTTTTCTGATTGTGCCCACGACCGGGAGCCAGGATGCGCTGTGCAGGCTGCGCTGGACGACGGAACCCTGGATAACCGTCGCTGGGCCAACTACCTGAAGCTTCAGCGCGAGCTTGCTGCCCTGACCAGGCGCCACGATGCTGCGGCGCACAGGGCTTACCAGCGGGAATGGCACCAGAAAGTGGTGGCAGCGGGCAAAAGTCAGCGGTCAGCTGAACGGTATGGCTATGAAAAGTCAGTGGAGCGGGAAGGCAAATCCCGAAAGTCCGGAAGGAAGTGACGGCCGGGATGGGTCCTGATTCTCATCAGGATCCATCCAGCTGCTTATGATCGTCTTGCCTGACCGCGGCCAGCAGGCCGTAGTTGATCGCGCAGCCTCCCCATCCCCGGAGCCTGTTGTCCAAGGAGGTACAGATTGAACGATTTACGACGTCACATAATAGGACGCCGTGCTGTGGGTGGCTGGGCCGCAGGTTTGGGCCTGGCCCTGGCCATGAGTGCCTGTACGGGCGGGTCGGATCCGCTGAGCACAGTGCCTGCGACCAGCACTTCCGCCTCCGCCGGTGAACCAATTGTGATCGGTGCGGCAGACTTCATCGAAAGCCAGGTCATCGCCGAAGTGTACGCAGGTGCTCTCAACGCCGCGGGGGTCGCAGCCAGCACCAAGCCCAATATCGGGTCACGGGAGGTCTACTTCAAGGCGGTCCAGGCCGGCTCCGTCGACATCGTGCCGGACTACAGCGGCGATCTCCTGCTGCTGATCGACAAGGAGGCCACCGAAGTTTCCGCCGATGAGATTCTCCGGGCGCTGCCTGGCAAACTGCCGAATGGCCTTGGAGTGCTCGATGCTTCCAAAGCCGAGAAGAAGGATGCCATGGTGGTGACCAAGGCGACGGCGGAGAAGTACCAGCTGAAGTCCCTCGCGGACCTTGCCAAGGCATGCAGCGAACTGGTGGTGGGCGCTCCGGCCACCTTTGCGGAGCGCGACTATGGCCTTCCCGGCCTCAAAAAGAACTATGACTGCGTCCCCAAAAAGCTGGAACCGTTCAGCGACCGCGGCGGCGCTGCCACCGTGAAGGCGCTGCTGGCGGACGAGGTGCAGGTTGCCGACATCTACACCACCACTCCTGCCATCGCCGACAACGATCTTGTGGTGCTGGAGGATCCGAAGAACAACTTCATCGCCCAGCAGGTACTTCCGCTCTACAACGAAGCCAAGATGACCGACAAGGCGAAGGAGACCCTGAACAATGTCTCCAGGACGCTGACTACCGAGGACCTGATCAACCTTAACCGGGCGGTCAGCGGCAACCAGAAGCAAGACCCCAAGGAAGCGGCACTGGCCTGGCTCAAGGACAAGGGCTTCACCAAGTGACGGGCTCCGGAGTGTGAGTCAACTCTCAGGGGATTAACATCCTCCATATGGCATATTTGATGGATGGCAGAATTCAAGCAGTCCACCAAGCTTCATAATGTCCTCTACGACATCCGTGGACCGATCCTCGAGGCCGCCCAACAGATGGAGGCGGAGGGCCACCGAATCCTTAAACTGAATATCGGGAACCCTGCACCCTTTGGATTCGAGGCGCCCGACGCCATTCTGGTGGACATGATTCGCCACCTTCCCCACGCTCAGGGGTACAGCGATTCCCGAGGTATATTTTCTGCCCGAACTGCCGTTTCCCAGTACTACCAAACCCGCGGCATCCAAAGCATTGACGTTGACGATATTTACCTGGGCAACGGCGTCAGCGAGCTCATCACCATGTCTCTCATGGCATTGCTCAACGATGGCGATGAAGTTCTCATCCCTACCCCGGACTACCCCCTTTGGACGGCTTCCGTTGCTTTGGCAAGCGGAAAGCCGGTGCACTACCTCTGCGACGAGGAATCCGGCTGGCAGCCTGACCTTGAGGATCTTGAGGCGAAAATCACTCCCCGGACCAAGGGGATCGTAGTGATCAATCCGAACAACCCCACTGGCGCCGTGTACCCGGAAACTACGCTTCGTAAGATCGTGGCGCTTGCTGAAAAGCACGGCCTGGTGGTGTTTGCGGACGAAATCTACGAAAAGATCCTGTACGAGGATGCCGTCCACGTGAATATGGCAGGTCTTACCGGAGATGCCGTTCTCTGCCTCACTTTCAGCGGACTTTCCAAGGCTTACCGTGTCTGCGGCTACCGTGCCGGATGGATGGCGATTTCCGGACCCAAAAAGACAGCGGCAGACTACCTCGAGGGAATCAACCTGTTGGCCAACATGCGCTTGTGCGCAAACGTGCCGGCACAGCATGCCATTCAGACAGCGCTGGGAGGCTATCAGAGTATCAACGACCTCATCCTTCCCGGCGGTCGACTCCTGGAGCAGCGGAACAAGGCCTACGATCTGCTGAACGCCATCCCCGGCGTGAGTACGCAACAGGCCCGCGGGGCGCTCTATCTCTTTCCTCGGCTCGACCCCGAGGTCTACCACATCCGGGACGATGAGAAGTTTGTCCTGGACCTGCTGCGGGAGCAAAAGATCCTCGTCTCCCATGGCCGGGCGTTCAACTGGGTGCGGCCGGACCACTTCCGGATGGTCACCCTTCCCAACGTGAAGGATATTGAAGAAGCAATTGGCCGTATGGGGGACTTCCTGAGCCGCTACCAAGGCAACTAGCCTGATCTCAACGGTTCACGCCCCGCATTCCTCGGAGGTGAACGTGCGGAATGTGCTTCACAGCAAGCGCAGCCGCCAGGATGCACGGCAGCGGAAAGAGGCTTCCCATGGCAGTTGTTGTGAAGTTCGGACAGAAACCCTCGCAAACGCTGGTGACGGCAAAAGGTTTCAAGCTGGTGGACGTTGACGCTGACTCCACACCCGGGTACGCCGGGGTCAAAGAGGATGGCAAGGCGCTTCTGAGAGACCTCGACGACGAACTGGCGGCCCTGCAGGAAATGCTTTTCGCAGCGGCCAAATTCGGCGGAACCAAGCGCATCCTGTTGATCCTGCAGGCCATGGACACAGCAGGCAAAGGGGGTATCGTCTCGCGCGTTATGGGGGCGATGAATCCGCAGGGCGTACAGCTGAAGGCCTTCAAGGCGCCCACTGACGAGGAGAAGTCCTACGATTTCCTCTGGCGGATTGAAAAGGAAGTACCAGCAGCTGGAATGGTGGGGGTCTTTGACCGATCGCACTACGAAGATGTCCTGATCCACCGTGTGTATGGCTGGGCTTCAAAGAAGGAGCTGGAACGCCGCTACATCGCCATCAACGAGTTCGAAGCGCGGTTGTCGGACTCCGGCACCCGGATCGTGAAGGTAATGCTCAACATCAGCCGGGATGAGCAGAAGAAGCGTTTGCTGGCCAGGCTGAACAATCCGGCAAAGCACTGGAAGTACAGCACCGGGGACCTGAAGGAACGTGCTTTCTGGGATGACTATATGGACGCCTATCAGGCGGCAATCGACGCCACGAATACTAAGATTGCGCCGTGGCATGTCATTCCTGCAAACAAGAAGTGGTATGCGCGGATAGCTGTCCAGCAGCTGCTCCTTGACGCGTTGAAGGAGCTGAAACTGAAGTGGCCGGAGGCTGACTTCGATGTGGAACAGGAAAAGGCGCTCGTCGAGAGGTCCTGAATACCGCTCTGGTCAGCTGTCCTGGACGTGGTCCCGCGCTGCTGCAAGCCTCTTACGTGCGCCTTCGAGCCACTCCTCACAACGCTTGGCCAACGCCTCGCCACGCTCCCAGAGGGCAAGCGATTCTTCGAGGCTGGCTCCTCCCGCCTCCAGCTTTCCCACAATTCCCACCAGTTGTTCCCGCGCTTCTTCATAACTGAGCGAATCAATGTCCGCCTGGTGATTCTGTGCCGCTGCCATAGTGGTGCTCCTTGCCGGGTTATCGGGTGTTTGCGACGTCCCAGATGGAGGGCGTCGGTACTGGTGATTGTCAATGCTTGGTGATGTCAGTGTTCGATGATTTCGGTGCCCCCGGTAGATACTGCAGTAAACCTGCCGCCCGCTACGCGGACAGACAGTGCTGCGTCCGCGGGAGCCTGGGAAGGATGACGCACAATTTGCCTGCGCCGCGTTTCCCCGGGCTCAAGGGCGTCGGCGTCCAGGGCAAGCTGGACCACGGCGTAGCCCCGGTCCAGGGTTTTCTGCGGTGACAGGGCCCGTACTTGCGCCGTGAGATGTACGAGCCCGTCCACTGCCCTCGCCAAGGCGACGTCGATGGACGAACCGGAACGGCTTCTCAACCTTTCGATATCTTCGTGTCGGCTGGTCAGCAGAACCTCCGGTGCCGCCAGAGCGGGGCGGCTGCGCAACGAGCCCAATCGCTCACTTTCCCTCTCCACGAGGCGGGTGACACAACTGCGAAGACGGTCCCTCGATTGCCTGACCCTGGACAGTTCCTCCGCAACATCCGGAACGATTCGCTTCGCCGCGTCCGTGGGAGTGGAAGCACGAAGATCAGCGACGTCGTCGAGGATAGGGCGGTCCGCTTCGTGGCCAATAGCGCTGACCACAGGAGTGGTGGCCCGTGACACGGCCCTGACAAGCTCCTCGCTGCTGAACGGCAGGAGGTCCTCCAAGGCTCCGCCACCCCGGGCGATAACAATGACGTCGACTTGAGGTGCCTCATCGAGTTCCTTCAGGGCCGCGATCATTTGCGGCACAGCGGTGTTCCCTTGGACGGCGACTTCCCGGATCTCGAACTCGACGGCGGGCCAGCGCAAGGCCGCATTCCGGAGGATATCTTTCTTGGCGTCCGAATCGCGGCCGGTGATGAGTCCGATCCTGTGGGGGAGGAGGGGGATCGGTTTCTTCCTGGCGTCGGCAAAGAGCCCTTCAGCGCCCAGCGCTTGTCGGAGTCTCTCGATCCTCGCCAGGAGATCCCCCAGGCCAACCGGACGGATATCTTTCACAGCCATATTGAGCCGGCCGGTTTTCACCCAGAATTCGGCCTTGAGCAGGGCAACCACACGTGATCCACGCTCCAGGGGTGCAGCCTGACGGTCCAGCAGTTTGGTCCAGACAGAAGCCGGAAGGGAGATTTCCGCATCGACATCCCGCAACGTCAGGAACGCGTTGGTCCCGCGGCGGTTGAGCTCAATAACCTGGCCCTCGACCCAGACCGACGGAGCCCGTTCAATGTGCGCTTTCAGCTTTTGGGACAGGAGTTGCAGCGGCCACGGATTCTCAGGACTCGTTTCCGCAGCCGTAGCAGGCACCGTCGTTGTGGTTGTGACGACTTCAGACACGCGGCAATCCATCGGTGGTACCTGATTGATGCATGGGCGGTGATCCTTTGAGCTGGGTATTTCGTACGGGGTGCTTCGCGGATGTTCAGGAAGGTGGTTCAGTTATCAATCACTCTATCCATAGCTCTATCATCACGGGCCGACATCCCTTGTCTGCTGAGGCTGTCAGGCCCGACGTTTAGGATGGCTGTATCCCAAACAACAAACCTAGGACTCTCTTGCGTACTTTTGTTTCCGCCATTGCCGTCATGGTCGGCTTACTGCTTGCGGCTGCGGCTGTTCCGGCGATGTGGGTTGATCAGAACATTCTTCAGGAGGACGGCTTTGTACGGTTAGCGTCTCCACTGGGCAAGGATCCGGAATTCCAGCGGCGTCTTGCGTCCGCTGCTGTAGCGAGTTTCAATCCGGCAGGGCAGATTCCGGATTTTATGGCTGAGGGCATGGCTCCTGTCCTGGAAGCCGCGGCAGGTTCCCTTACGGGTCTACCCGGCTATCCTGCGGCGTGGGAGGAGACCCTGCGGAAAAGCCACAGGCTCAGCTTCGCCGATCCTGGCAGCCTGCCACCAGAGGCTGCCGCCTCAACGTCCCTGACGCTTGATGTTGCCCCGCTGCTTGGCCTGCTCACACGCCAGCTATCGGAGACAACCGGAGTGCCGTTCAGCGCTCCAGATGAAACCCTGATCAGCATCGGTCAATCCGGCCACCGCGAACTGATTGCCAATCTGTCTGCGTATGCCCCCATGGGGTACGCGCTGGCCGTCGGCTCCGGGCTTGCCTTTGTCCTCGCGCTGGTGGCGGCCCGCCGTCGCTGGGTCATCCTCCTGGTGGCAGGGGTAGGGGGATTGTTTTTGGCAGCGCTCTGGAAACTTGGGTCAGACTTCGCATCCGCCGCGGTCTCCGCGATGCCCTCCGGGAACTCTGTCGCCGAAGTTTTCCAGCAGGAACTCGTCAACGCGACGGCTGCATCATTCGGGCAGTGGATCAACACGTCTTTCTGGGCCGGCGGATTCCTCCTGCTGGCGGGAATCGTGTTGACGATCTTTCAGGGACGACGGGCCTAGGATCCAGGCCGGAATTGGCGAAGCAGGGCACCGGCTATCGAGCCGGTAGCATTGAACAATGACCTCCACAGCTGTATCCGTTCCTATGCCAACAGTTCCGCGCAGGCGGCGAACGCCTGAGGAAGTACTGGCGGCGGTCCCTGTGCAAAACCCCAAAAAGGTCCTCCTGGCGGCTCCCCGCGGCTACTGCGCGGGGGTGGACCGCGCAGTTATTGCCGTGGAGAAGGCCCTGGAGCACTACGGCCCGCCGGTGTACGTCCGCAAACAGATTGTGCATAACGTGCACGTCGTCAGCTCCCTTGAAGAAAAGGGAGCCATCTTTGTTGACGAAACGGACGAAGTGCCCGAAGGTGCGCTGGTCATCTTTTCGGCACACGGAGTGTCCCCGGCGGTGGTCCAATCGGCCGAGGACCGCGGGCTTCGGACGATCGATGCCACCTGCCCCCTCGTCACCAAAGTCCACAAGGAAGCTGTGCGCTTTGCCAAGGATGATTTCGACATCCTCCTGATAGGCCACGACGGCCACGAGGAAGTGGAAGGCACGGCAGGGGAGGCGCCAGAGCACATCCAGATCATCAATGGTCCACATGAAGTGGACAAGGTGACGGTAAGGGACCCGGAGAAAGTGATCTGGTTGTCCCAAACAACCTTGAGTGTCGACGAAACCATGGAAACGGTCCGCCTGCTCAAGGAGCGTTTCCCTACACTTCAGGATCCCCCCAGTGACGACATCTGCTATGCGACGACCAACCGGCAGGTGGCCATCAAGAAGATCTCCCCTCAGGCCGATCTTGTCATAGTCGTTGGCTCTGCCAACTCGTCAAACTCCGTTCGCCTCGTCGAGGTGGCTCTGGAGTACGGCGCGAAGGCGTCCTACCGGGTCGATTTCGCCAACGAAGTGGACGAGACCTGGTTTGAGGGTGTTGCGACTGTCGGCGTTACTTCGGGAGCTTCCGTACCTGAAGTGCTTGTCAAGGATGTCCTCCGCCTCTTGGCTGACTACGGCTATGGAACCGTTGAGGAAGTAGTCACGGCTGAGGAAGACCTCCTCTTCTCGCTGCCCAAGGAGCTCCGCGCCACCCTCAAGCAGGCCGGCGACGTGACGAGGGCCTTGGGTGGACGCGGAGCCCGCTCCTAGGCCGCAGAATCCTCTTCGCGCAATTCGGCCTGCAGTTCGGGCGCCGCGATGGAACGGGGCGTAACCTCGACGGCCGGCGGCGTTACCAGTCCGCTGGCATCAAGGGCGTTCAGCTTTCTTGCCGTGGGCAGCACCCTTGCTTCCAGGGTGCCCACCAGCGAGTTGTAGCGATCCACTGACGTTTTCAAGGACGAGCCGAGCTTGGTGACGTTCTCTCCCAGCGTTCCCATGCGTTCGTAGAGCTGCTGACCGAGCTCAAACAACTCCCGTGCGCTGTCCGTTAGAACATCCTGGCGCCAGGTGAAGGCAACTGACTTCAGCACGGCCAACAAAGTACCCGGTGACGCCAGGACCACGTTCTTGTTCAGGGCGTAGTCCAGGAGCCCCGGGTCAGCTCCCAGGGCCGCGGCAAGAATGGATTCTGCCGGCAGGAAGCAGATCACCAGTTCCGGCGAGTTCCCCGGGATATCCCAGTACTTCTTATTGCTCAAGGAATCTACGTGCGCCTTGAGGGCCTTTGCATGCGCGGCCAGAAGCAGCTGCTGGGCATTTGCTCCGGACCCAGGCTGAGATCGGACGTCAGTGGTCAGGGACTCCTGAGCCTGGAGATAGGACGACAACGGCACCTTGGCATCGACAACCAGCTGCTTGTCACCCGGCAGCTGAACCACCAGGTCAGGGCGGACCGAATTGTCTGTTCCTGCACTGTGAAGCTGCTCGTGGAAGTCAACGTGGCGCAGCATCCCGGCGGCCTCGACAACACGCCGTAGTTGCACCTCGCCCCACTGGCCGCGTGCGCTGTTTGAGCGCAGGGCGGACTCCAGAGCATGCGTTGACCTCAAGAGCTGTTCATCGGAGAGCCGGGCCTCCTGCAATTGCTGGGCCAGCTGCCCGTACTGCTCCAGCCGGTCACGCTCAAGGAGCGACACCTGCTGCTGCACCGCAGAGAGCTTTTCGGCGACGGGACCCAAAGCCCGCAGTACGCTTCCGTCCTGGTTTCGTGACTCGCCCAGCTCCCGGTTTTGCGCCGCAAGTAGGCGGCGTTCGGCGTCGGCTGCCGCAAACTGTGCCGAGACCTCGGAAAGCCGGGCGGAGACGCCGTCGAAGTCCTGCTCCAGTGCCAAACTGCGGCGCCGGAACAATACAAAGGTGACAACCGCCCCGGAAAGGGCACCCAAGAGCAACATCAGAAGAGCGAGAATCAGTGCGAAAGCGTCCATGCCTTCACTGTGACATGGGCCTACGACAGTTTTAGGAACGGACGCACCAGACTGGCCCATATGGGTAGAGTTCCACGCCGCCCCACGGCTTTTACGCCGGTGCGGGTAGAATCTATGCTCGTGGCTCTTACTATTGGCATCGTCGGACTGCCCAACGTCGGCAAATCAACTCTTTTCAACGCACTGACCCGGAACCAGGTGCTGGCAGCGAACTATCCGTTCGCCACCATCGAACCGAACGTGGGCGTTGTGAACTTGCCTGACCCCAGGCTTCAGGAGCTCGCGAAGATCTTTGGATCCCAGCGGCTCCTGCCAGCGGCGGTCTCGTTCGTTGACATCGCCGGCATCGTCAAGGGCGCCTCCGAAGGTGAAGGACTGGGCAACCAGTTCCTCGCCAACATCCGTGAGGCAGAGGCCATCGCTCAGGTAGTCCGGGTCTTCGATGACCCCGACGTCATCCACGTTGACGGCAAGGTGGATCCCCGCTCGGATATGGAGACAATCAACACCGAGCTGATCCTCGCGGACCTGCAGACCATCGAGAAGGCCATTCCCCGGATCGAAAAAGAAGTCAAGATCAAAAAGCGGGACGCTGCCGAGCTCTCAGCCATCAAGGCTGCCCAGACCGTCCTGGAACGCGGTGACACCATCTTTTCCTCGATAAAGAGCGACAAACTGGAGATGGAGCACCTCAAAGAGCTTAGTCTTCTCACCGCCAAGCCTTTCATCTACGTCTTCAACTCGGACGAAGGAATCCTCGGCAGCCCCGAGAAACAGGCCGAACTGCGTGCATTGGTCGAACCGGCCGACTGCATCTTCCTTGACGCCAAGCTGGAGTCAGACCTCGTTGAACTGGACGAGGAAGAGGCCCGCGAAATGCTGGAAATGAACGGCCAGGACGAATCCGGCCTGGACCAGCTGGCCCGCGTGGGCTTCCACACCCTGGGGCTGCAGACCTACCTCACGGCCGGTCCGAAGGAAACCCGGGCCTGGACAATCCACCGGGGGGACACCGCGCCGCAGGCAGCAGGGGTCATCCACTCGGACTTCCAGCGCGGGTTCATCAAGGCTGAGGTTGTTTCCTTCCAGGACCTCATCGAGGCCGGATCCATGGCCGAGGCGAAGTCCCGCGGCAAGGTCCGTATCGAAGGCAAGGAATACGTCATGGCCGACGGCGACGTCGTGGAGTTCCGCTTCAACGTTTAGTCGAGTTCCGTTTCACCTGCGAGCAAGTAGTCGAGCGAATTGTCGATTAGCCCCAACGGGCGACGTCCTGGCTCAGAACTTGAGGCCAGGTTTCCACATCTCCTGGCGTGCGGGCGACCGTCAGCGTTGCTTGCGGGAGCAATGCAGCAAGGGATTCCGCGGTTGACAGGGGGTGGCCTGGATCGTCTACCCACGCCAAGATCGTCGTCGGTACGTCTATTCGTGCTACGGCTTCAGGAGCAGGCAGATCACTGAGTGCCGCGCCTCGGAACACCCACGGCAAGAGGGCGTCGGCGACGTCAGGCACCGTCTCCGGCGCACCGATTGTGGCCGGCGGCGGTGTTGCGCCGCGCGCCGTGGCGAGGAAAGGCTCGATACCAACAGACTCGATAAGCGCCGCAGAAACCCGGAGTTTGCGGCCTGTAAAGGTCGGGTTTCCCACGCGGTCGGTGGCACCATAAGGGTGAGCCCGGAAAAGCGGTCTGGCTCGCGGGAAGCGGCGTGCAAGAGTGTGCCGGTACCCATGGAGGGGCCAACTCCGTGGACACGTTCGCCTGGGAACCAGTGATCGAGCAGTCGCAGGAGGTCGTCGGCGAGGCTTTGCCATTGATAGTCCTCTGGGACCTTCCGCCCCGTCGACTCGCCATGGCCGCGCGCGTCGTACCGCAGCAGCCGGGTTCCGCTAAGCCCTCGTCCGAGGTCGAGGTTGAGCACCCGATCGTGTGCGCGGCTTGACGTAAGGCCATGCAATTGGACAACCGGGTGTCCACCTTCGTCGCTCAAAGCAACCGCAAGCTCGGCCCCGGGAACCTCGAAAGTGGGCATCAGGCTCCTCGTTTTTGTGAGTGACCGCGTCGCCTGGAGCGGCGGCGTTGAGCATTCAGGCTATCTGGGGCTATAGGATACTGCCATGCGTCTGACCAACGTCACGCACCTGCGCCTACCGTTCGGACGACTTTGGGGCTACGACGTCAGCGTGTCTGTGCTCGACGGGCGTCTTCCAGTGTCTTTTGACCAGCGGCTTCATGTGGGGGCAGGTGACCGCCCCGGCTCCTGGATGGCATTGTCTTTTCGGCTGCATACGTCAGCTAGTCGTGAATCTATTGCCGATGCCTGGCTGGCCGTCGTCGACCGTCATGGCACCCTGCGAACGGCCTTCGTACCAGGTGCCGATGGTGATCCGGAGCTTCACGAAATCCACATCGGTCCCGGAACCTGGGTGGAGCATCCGGTATGTCCTGGTCAGCCCGTCAACGACGCGGTGCGGGACATTCTCGATGCCGCTTGTTCGCCATACCAACAGCCCTCACACCGGCTGTGCGTATTGGAGACCGCTGCTGGACTCACTGTCGTAATTGCGGCGGACCACGCACACGTCGATATGTGGTCGATGCTGATAATCGCGCGCGACCTGCTGGCCGCGCTCGGTACCGGGAGAGCGGGCCATGAACCTTTCCCCGAACCAGCGCCGGCATTTGTTGAACACACGCA
>NZ_JAPSHJ010000004.1:59647-152484 GCF_031179985.1 Arthrobacter sp.
CTGCAAATCGAGGGACTGCGGGTTGCGGCCACGGAACGTTCACGTGGCTTGGGGACCGCGATGCTTGAGTGGGCCCACGATTTTGGGCGTGCGCGTGGGGCGCAACTCGCACAAGTGACCACGGACGAAGCACGGGAGCGGGCTCGAGCCTTCTACACCCGGCTCGGATATCGGACCGCCCACGTCGGCTTGAAACGGCGCATATAGATCCCTCCTCACCTGGCAGACGTACGGGACCGCAGCAGCCAATCCTTCAACAAGGCTGCGGTGAGGTCCGGGCGTTCAAGATGAGCATTGTGGCCCGCGGAGTCGAGCACCGCATAGGTGCCACGGACATAGTGGTCCCTGAGTTTCCACCCGTCCTCATATCCAGTTACGTGGTCCTGACGCCCGAATAGATGCAAAGAAGGCGCTTCAAACGGAGCAGGGTGAGCGACCTCCGGTTCGACGGGGAGTGCGTAGTCCGCCGCCACCAGTTCCAGAACGTTTTGGTTCGCGCCGCGAAGGCCGGGAAGTGCGTACCGGACGAATGCATTGAGCGTGGCCTCGCTCTGAACGACAGTCATCTCCTCGTAGGCTTCCCTCACCTGACCGGCCATGGCCAGGATGGAGGGATCGTTTCGGACAACCTGCCGAAGGGGAAGGGTGCGTGCCTGATGGACTGGTTCGAACACCCCCGCAAGAGTAGCCAAGCCAAGGACCTGATCCCGGAGCTCGTGGGCGATGTACCGGGCGATCATGCCACCGTAGGAACTGCCAATAACGGCGAACGGTTGGGTCCCTAGATATTCCAGGATGTCGACAAGAGCCCCCTGTGCGACCTGGTTTGCGCTGGACGCACGAATGTCAGCGTGCCCTTCAGCCCAAGGGAGGTCAATATAGACGCGCTGCCAACCGGAACCATCGACGATGTCCTCCAGCGGGAGCATGATTCGGTGATCGACCCCGAATCCGTGGATGGCGACGAGCGGAAGACCTTCTCCTGAGACTTGAGCAATCACGAACCAGAGCCTACTAGCTTCGGTAGCGGCACCAGTTGGCGAAGACGGCCCGGCGACGGCGACACGCAGGCACTAGCGTGAATCATACGGGGGAAACGCTTCAATCGGGCCGCTCACTCGCACACCGCCGACCGCTCCCGTCCATGGCGTGTCGCCCGGGGCGGGCAGGGCCAGATGCGCGAAAACGTACCCCTCCTGAAGTGCAATGGCCTGCGAAGCGGCCCCGGTGCAATTCAGCGCGAGTTCCATCGGTCGAAAAGGGGCGCCGGGATGCTCCTGTCCTACTGCTACGTTCGCCTCGGAAGCACCAACACAGGCTGCGGTGACGGTATAACGCCCGGCTGCCGGCACTTTTTCAGTTTCGCCAAATCCCCTGAGAGGGCCGTCCAGTGGCCCCACGTCGGAAAGGAGGACTGGCTCCGGCGCATCCTCCAGGAGCCGTTCCAAGTGAGCGTAGTTCTTAGCCTCCTGTTCCAGAACCTGCGGATCCCGGTAGGGCTTCGGGGCCCCTGTTACCGAGGTTGGGTCAGCTGTTGGCGTGCGTGTGGGCTCGGAGTATTCATAGACGCACCCCGCCGTTCCGCTGAGAGGGATCAACAGGCAGAGGGCAAACGCAAACCGGTGCCGCTTGTCCTTCTTTCCCACTCTTCAATGGTGTGCAACCCCGCTGCTCAAAACAACAACGGTATCGATCTTTGATGTCTGTCCGAACGTGGCGGCGAATTGTTAGTTCCGGCGGAGCAGCAGCGTCAGGGCAGCGAAGGCCGCCGAGTAGGCGGTCACGATGCCTACCAACATGACGGTGGCCCAGGCGTCATCCCAGCTCGCCTTGTTTACGGAAGTAATGGTGGCAACTGCGGCAAGTATCCCGAACGGGAGGAGATAAGTCAGCCGCAGCAGGATGACGAAGGCAGCCGTGGCCCCGGCGTGGGGTGGCTGCCCGGCCAGGGCTCGCCGGGAGGATGAATCTCCAGACGGCGTGGTCAACTCCGCATACCCCTCATCCGCAGAAGCATACCCTCGTGTTTGTCCGCGACGGAGGAGATCGAAACGGGCACCCTCGACGGACCTGAAGCCTGGAAGAATACTCCCCGAAGCAGATGCGCCAGGGCCCTGCGTGTGTCGCAACGGGGACTGCGGCCTGCCCCTAGTGGCTTGGGCCTCTTGTGCAGTTCGAGACGCCTCCGGCGAAGCTTGGAGGCCCTTGGCCCGAAGCGGCCCGACTTCAGGAAGTCGACCAAAAACGGCACATGCAGGAGGGCTGAACGGAGGCCGATCCGTCCGCCGCGTCTCCTCCAAATCGCGGATTTCAGTGATTGAGGATTAACAACAGAAGCCGCGACTCCGTTGGATCGGGGCTTTCATTGTGATTGAGGATTGTTCCGGACAAGTAACGGGCATGTTGCGCGGAGGGGGCCAAAAACAGGGGGAAACTGCCCTTGATTGCATCTCGATAACAAACTTTACTAAGAGGTAACTTTCGTGCCGCTGGCGATCCTTTCGGGTCTAGGCTTCTTCTCATGTGAGACACGGCACAAGCCCGGCTGGGATTGTGACGGTCTTTTTCCAGACCGAAAACATAGGAGGCGGAATGCGTTTCGGACGTATTTCCAAAGCAGTTGGCCTTGCGGCTGCTGCAGCGCTCGCACTGAGCGCCTGCGCAACGCAGGGTGGCGGCGGCAATTCGACGCCAGAGCCTAGCGCGAAGACCGGCGGTACCGTGACCGTGGCGGAGGTGAACGGCTTCACCTCGTTCAACCCGGGCACGGCGGACAACAACGTGGATATCAACGGCCGCATCGGCTATGCCACCCACTCGAACTTCATCTATATCGACAACAAGCTGAACATTGTCAAGAATGACAAGTTCGGTACATACGAGAAGACATCCGACGATCCCTTGACGGTGAAGTACACCATCAAGGAGGGCGTTAAGTGGTCTGATGGCGCGCAGGTCAGCGCTGCAGACATGATCCTCTCCTGGGCGTCGGGGTCCGCTTACTATGACAGCGATGCAACAACGTACTTCACCACTGCTGCCGATACATCGGGTCTGAACCTCACGGATTTCCCAGAAATCGGTGATGACGGGCGAACGATCACGCTCAAGTACTCCAAGCCCTTCGCCGACTGGGAGTTGGCCTTCGGCACTGCCGGAAACGGTGGCATTGACGTACCGGCGCACGTAGTTGCAAAGCAGGCCGGACTGGCTGATGCTGATGCCCTGGTGGATCTCCTCAAGTCCATCCCGCGTGGAGCGGCTTCGGGAGATGCGGCAACTCTTAAGAAGGTAGCCGATTCCTGGAACACGGGCTTTGACGCCGCTTCATTGCCTGCAGACTCGAGCCTCTACCTCTCCAACGGTCCGTTCATCGTCAAAGACATGGTTCCGGACCAGTCAATGACCCTCGTGCGGAACAAGGACTACAACTGGGGTCCGATTCCGAACATTGACGAGGTTGTCGTCCGCTACATCGGTGAAGCACCGGCCCAGGTCCAAGCGCTCAAGAACGGCGAGGCGGACATCATTGCCCCGCAGGCTTCCGCCGATACGCTTGAACAGCTCAAGGCCCTTCCCGGCGTCACCGTCCAGACGGACAAGCAGCTCTCTTACGATCACCTCGACCTTAACTTCACAGGAGTTTTCGCAGAGCAGGACGTGCGTACAGCATTCATGCTGACCGTGCCCCGCAAGGACATCGTGGACAAGATCGTCAGAAAGCTCGATCCCGAGGCCAGCCCTCTCGATTCCCAGCTCTTCGTTCCGGCCCAGGCCTCCTATGAGGAGACCGTGAAGTCCAACGGCTCTGCGGACTACGCAGATGTAGACATCGACAAGGCGAAGAGCCTGCTCGCTGGTAAGACCCCGGAAGTCCGCATCATGTACAACAAGGACAACCCGAACCGCGTGGATGCGTTCTCGTTGATCCGTGAATCCGCTGAGAAGGCCGGCTTCAAGATCGTCGACGCCGGTCTCCCTAAGGACCAGTGGAGCAAGGCCCTGGGCGACGGCAGCTACGACGCTTCGATCTTCGGCTGGATCAACTCGGGCGTCGGCGTGACCGGTGTGCCGCAGATCTTCAAGACCGGAGCTGGCAGCAACTTCAACACGTTCTCCAGCCCTGAGGCAGACAAGTTGATGGACGAGCTCGTGGTCACCACTGATAAGGCAAAGCAGGATGAGCTCCAGGTGAAGATCGATGAGCTGATCTGGAAGAGCAGCTACGGACTGCCGCTGTTCCAAGCGATCGGCGTGGATGCCCACAGCGACAAGGTCACCGGCGTGCAGTACATGCCGAACCTGACAGGCGTCTGGTGGAACATGTGGGAGTGGTCGGTCAAGTAGTCTGATCGATTTCTCATGCAGGGAGGAGCGTTGGGATCGGGTAAGTGGGTCCCAGCGCTCCTGTCTGTGTTATCCGTTGCATCTTCCGATCCGAGGTACCCCCAATGGTGACGTATATCGTCCGGCGGCTCATCACAGCCGCGTTCATCCTGCTCGGCGCTTCTTTCGTCGTCTACATCCTGACGGCAATCTCCGGTGACCCCCTTGGAGAGCTCCGAGCCCTCAACACCCCCAACCGTGATCAGCTCATCGAGGCACGCATTAACCTCCTGGATCTGAACACACCGGCGCCCATCCGCTACTTCAAGTGGCTCGGCGGAGCAGCACAATGCCTGGTTCCCTTCGCCGGCAACTGCGACCTTGGCCGTAACGTCACAGGACAGCCGGTCACTGAAGCGTTAGGCCTGGCGCTGGTCCAGACCCTCTCGCTCGTTACCGCTGCCACCGTGCTGGCCATCCTGATCGGCGTCGCACTCGGCATCGTGACAGCCCTGCGCCAGTACAGCACCTTGGACTACGGCGTCACGTTCATGGCCTTCCTGTTTTTCTCCCTGCCGATCTTCTGGATCGCCGTCCTCCTCAAGGAATACGGCGCTATCGGCTTCAATGACTTTCTTCGGAATCCGGATATCCCCTGGTATATAGCCGCCGGGATCGGCATTGCCGCAGGCCTGGTCCTCGCGGTCGCTGCCGGAGGCGACCTCAAACGCAGGCTGACGGTCGGCGCGGTGGGCTTCGGCTTCGTCGCAGCACTCCTCCTGGTCGCGTCCGTCACCCGTTGGTTTACGACTCCAGGGCTTGGGATCGTTGTCATCCTGTTGGCGGGTGTGGGGCTGGCTTTCGCCATTACCGTCCTGGTCTCGGGCCTGCAGAACAAGAAAGCCCTCTATTCCGGGCTCACTGCTGTGGGAATCGGCATCGTCTTGTACTTCCCGATCCAAGGGTTGCTTAACGTGGCTACGCCGCTGATGATCTTCATCCTTGCGGTCGTGGCGGTCCTCGTAGGCGTCGGAGTCGGCTGGCTTTGGGGAGGTTATGACCGCGGTCAGGGCATGCGGGTCGGCGCAATCACCGCCTTCCTCGTCGGCGGACTGATCGTCCTGGACCGCTTTATGCAGGCGTGGCCTTCCTATTTCAACAACGGGAAGATCCGGGGCCGGCCTATCGCGACAATCGGAGCAAGTACACCGAACCTCGAGGGCGATTATTGGGTTTCCACCCTGGACTCCTTCACCCACCTGATCCTGCCTACCGTTGCCCTGATCCTCATCTCCCTTGCGAGCTACACGCGCTTCACGCGCTCTTCCATGCTTGAAGTGATGAACATGGACTACATTCGCACCGCGCGGGCGAAGGGTGCGACGGAGCGTTCAGTGGTGATGCGTCACGCCTTCCGCAATGCGCTCATCCCCATCGCCACAGTCGTTGCCTTCGACATCGGTGCGCTCATTGGCGGTGCAGTAATCACGGAGCGTGTGTTTTCCGTACAGGGCATGGGAACCCTGTTTTTCGATGGCCTCGACCACGTAGATCCCAACCCGGTGATGGGCGTGTTCCTTTGCACAGCCGTTACAGCCCTCGTGTTCAACCTCGTCGCTGACTTGGCCTATTCAGCACTCGACCCGCGTGTAAGGGTGAAATAATATGACTCAGCCATCCCAGCAGAATGAAATCCTGGCGGAGCGCACCGCGGAGGTCGAGGAGCCGATTGCCGGCATCGAAGACATCCGCGAGGCGAAAGGCCTCAGCCAGGGCCAGATCGTCCGCAAGCGCTTCTTTGGGCATACAGGTGCCCTCATGGGGCTAGTTGCCTTTGCCTTCATCTTCCTTCTTGCCTTCACCTCGGTGGGCTGGGCAGGGATTCCCGGCTGGTGGAAGTACAACCATGTCGATGTCGCACCGCTGATCAATGACGGCGCTCCCACCCTCACACTAACGTCCATTGGTGAACACCCCTTTGGCCAGGACCGTATCGGCAGGGACCTCTTTGCCATGACGATGCGTGGCGCACAGCAATCGATCACCGTGATGTTCATCATCGGGCTGATCGCAGGCCTGATCGGAGTTGTTGTGGGCGCTCTTTCCGGCTACTTCCGCGGTTGGTTGGAAGCAGTGCTGATGCGCATCACCGATATCATTATCATCGTCCCGGCCCTGCTGCTGGCCGCTGTGGTATCGCAGATCGCCGGCCGTCGCGATTCGGGGAGCTGGTTCTCGGCATTCGCGGTGGATAACGGGACCGTGGTGCTTGGAGTGTTCCTGGGTTTTGTGGTCTGGGTGGGCTTGGCGCGACTGGTCCGCGGCGAATTCCTGTCCCTGCGCGAACGTGAGTTCGTAGACGCTGCCAGGATCTCCGGATCAAGCAACGCACGGATCATCTTCAAGCACATCCTTCCCAACGCGATTGGCGTGGTGATCGTCAACGTCACGCTCACCATGTCCTCGGCAATCCTGCTGGAAACTTCACTCAGCTACCTTGGGGTGGGCGTGAAGTCGCCGGACACGTCCCTGGGCCTGCTCATCTCGCAGAATCAAGAAGCGTTCTCCACGCGCCCATGGCTTTTCTGGTGGCCAGGCCTCTTCATTGTCGCCATTTGCCTTTGCATCAATTTCATCGGCGACGGGCTAAGGGACGCTTTCGACCCCCGGCAGAAGAAGTTCAATGCGAAGAAGGCCGTGAGTTCGGGTCCTGGCGCAGCTCCGGTGACGGCGGCCGACACTGCGAAAGGCGCCTGAGTGGCAGCCCTTGGAGACCTGCTAGAACAGGAGGATCGCGCCATAACCGGCACCGGCGAGGATCACCGCCACCCCTATGCGCGACCAGACGACGGCGGAACGCACCGGTGTTTTTTCGGCTCGCCCGGACTCCACACTGCCGCTCTCCAGGAGCTGCTGCCAGCGTCCCCTGACTATCTGGGCTGCGGCGCCGGAATCAGTGCTTTTGAGGTCCCCGGGACGTACCGAGTTGCCTGGCCCATAGCTCGATTCCGGAAGTCCGCGGAGATGGCCAGGGTGCGCGTTGCGGGCTCCCCAGATCCCCGGCGCCGGCGCAGCCCAGGCCGAGTACTTTCCACGTGGTGTGATCAAGGTGAGGGAGTAGCGCGTGTCGACGTCAACCAAGGCCTCCCAGGGGACCTCTACTACCCGGAACGGATTCTCGAGGGTCACTCCGGTGTCGCTGACAATGACGGCGGGACGCCAGAACAGCAGCCAGCCAAGGTAGGCCACAAAGAGCAGGGGAAGAATGCCGGCCAGAGCCGCCGTTCCCCCGCTCAGCACGGAAACCACTATGCCGAAAACCGCTACAGCCCAGCAGGCCCAGGCGAACAGCCGGCTGATGCCAGGTTGGAAGACTTCGACATTTTCGGCGTTGGGCAAGGGACTCATGCCTCCAATAATTCAGGATTCCGGGCCACGGAACCAATTACCCTTCATTCAGTGGCTCCGGTGAAAGGAAACCCAAACCATGACTGATAACCTCAGCCCCAATCCCGCCGCTGCGACGGGCCAGGTATCCGCCAAGAGCCCTGTTGTCCTTGAGGTGCGTGACCTCAGTGTCGACTTCGGAGTAGACAAGCAGTGGGTGCCTGCGGCGATCGGCCTGAACTACGAGGTGCGTGCTGGAGAAGTCCTGGCAATCGTCGGAGAGTCGGGCTCCGGCAAGAGCGCCAGCTCAATGGCGCTGCTCGGCCTCCTTCCCAGCAACAGCAGGGTGACTGGCAGCGTCAAGCTCGCCGGGATGGACTTGCTCGGAGCCGATGAAAGCAATCTTCGACGAATCCGTGGCCGGGACGTTGCGGTGATTTTCCAGGAGCCCATGACGGCGCTGAACCCCGTTTACACCGTGGGTGCACAGATTGTGGAGACACTCCGGCTCCACAATCAGATGTCGCCGGACGAGGCCAAAGAGCGGGCCCTGCACATGTTGGATCTCGTGGAATTGCCTGATCCGGAAAAGGCTTACAAGTCGTATCCGCACCAGCTTTCCGGCGGGCAACGGCAGCGTGCCATGATCGCTCAGTCACTGTCCTGCGATCCGAAGCTGCTGATTGCTGACGAGCCCACAACAGCCCTGGACGTTACGGTCCAGGCCGAGATCCTCGATCTCATGAGGAACCTGCGCAACAAGCTGGACAGCGCCATCGTCCTCATTACCCACGACATGGGTGTGGTTGCCGACCTGGCAGACAGAATCGCAGTGATGCGAAAAGGCCTCATTGTTGAAACAGGATCCGCGGAACAGATCTTCAGCAACCCACAGCATCCCTACACGCAGGCGCTTCTTGCCGCGGTTCCGCATTTGGGGCAAGGTGCGGATTCCGACCTCGAAGTGGACGTCACGGCCGCTTTGGCCGCCGCTACACAAGCGGAGCTCACATCCGTCAATCCTGAGGAACTTGTCCGCAGGGAACGCCAGAATGCTGCTGCCCTTGCTGCCGCAGAGGCGGCCGGGCCCAAGGGTGATCCCGTACTCGAACTGACTGACGTCGCCATCGAATACCCCAAACAGGGACGGGTTCCGGCTTTCAGGGCAGTGGAGGGGGCCAACCTGGTCATCTATCCGGGCCAGGTTGTGGGACTGGTGGGGGAGTCCGGCTCAGGTAAGACGACCATAGGCCGTGCTGCCGTCGGACTCTTGCCGGTCGCGGCGGGAATCATGCGGGTGGTGGGAGAGGACATCTCCGCCGCCAAGAAAAACGGGAAGCAGCTGCACCACGTGCGGCGCCATATCGGCATGGTGTTCCAGGATCCTTCGTCTTCCTTGAATCCGCGCCTCCCTATTGGCGAGAGCATCGGGGAGCCTATGTTCCTTGCGGGGGAGGCCAAGGGGTCAGCTTTGCAGAAGCGGATCGAGGCGCTCCTCGACCAGGTGGAACTGCCCCGGGACTACCGCAACAGGTATCCTCATGAGCTGTCCGGTGGCCAGAAGCAACGAGTGGGCATTGCCAGGGCTCTGTCCCTTAAACCCAGGCTGATGGTGGCGGATGAGCCGACGTCGGCCCTCGACGTTTCCGTGCAGGCGAAGGTTCTGGAGCTTTTCCAGAATCTGCAAAAGGAACTCGGGTTCGCCTGTCTCTTCGTGACGCACGACCTCGCGGTGGTGGATGTCCTGGCAGACAGGATCTGCGTTATGCAGCGTGGACGGATCGTGGAACAGGGAAGCCGGGACCAGATTCTTCGCAACCCGCAGGAGGCCTACACCCAGCGGCTTCTCGCCGCCGTCCCGTTGCCTGATCCTGAGAAGCAGCGCGAGCGAAGGGAATTGAGGGCTCAGTTGGCAGGGATCGAGTAGCAGGTAACCGCTGAGGGCCGGGACACCGGCCCTCAGTCAAACTCCGGACCCGGCTCCTGG
The DNA here is from genome assembly GCF_031179985.1 of Arthrobacter sp. Taxonomy (GTDB): domain Bacteria; phylum Actinomycetota; class Actinomycetes; order Actinomycetales; family Micrococcaceae; genus Arthrobacter. Next base: position 69,348 of record NZ_JAPSHJ010000004.1, read on the forward strand.
CCTGGCTGGGGGGCCTGAATATGCAGTTGGGCCAGACGTCCGGCAAGCAGTTGGCCGAGAGCTTTGTGCCCCTGTGCGTCCATGTGCACGCCGTCAGCCATGTACCTGGAAAGGTCATAGCGCGTCAACCAGTCGCCCACGCTTATGAATGGCAGTGCGTGTTTGGCGGCGACGGTCCCCAGCAGTGCGTCAACCTCGGTGCGGCGGCCTCCGCCGTGTTCCGTTCCCTTGGCCAAGGTGCCGATCATAGCCATTTCCGCATTCGGGTAGCGCTGCTTCAAGGCAGAGATCAGGCGCTCAGCGTTGGAAGCAATTTGTGCATCGGTTGCTCCTTGCCCAGCATCATTGCCCCCGCCCTCGATCACTATCAGGGGCAGCGAACCATATGGCAACGTCCATTCCCCCCGATCCAGGGCGTCGATATAACTCCCAAAGCGGCCGTTGCCTGCTACAAAACCGGTTCCGCCCCTGCCGCAGAAGAACACTTTGTAGCCGACGGCGGCGAGCCCGGCCCGCGGCCAGGAGTGGGATGGTTCAGCCTGGGAGTCGCCTATGAGCAGTACGGTGCGTTTGACATCCGCTACGATGACCTCTTTTTGGCCAGTGGCTGGGTTCAGGTACATCGATCCGGGAGCTAACGTAGCCGGATTGGGGAGAGCCCGGCCGGTTGCAGCGGGGCCGGGGGCTGTGCTTGCTTCCCCTCCCGCTGGCCCTGCTGTTGGGGCGGTCGTTGCCTTTGCCCCCGTTGTCGTTGCGGGCTCAGGGGACGTTGCTGAGTTCGGCTGTGGCGGGTTTGGCTTAGCCTTGCCAGGCTGCGCGCCGGACGGCGCTTCCGCTGCGCTGCCGGCCCTGGCTGCGCTCGCAGTGTCAGATGACGCTGGTGGCTGTCCGCAACCACTCATGATCAGGCCCAAAGCGACCATCGGCACGGCGAAGCGGTACAGAGCCATGGCAATTCGCATTGGTGGTCTCCGGACTTCCTTGCAAGTAACACAGTCATCATGGGCTATCAAGTCAGGAAAATCCAGTGACTTTAGCTTCATGTTTGCAACGCTCTGTTCACGATTTGGTCACGGTGCCAAAGGGCTGGTTTTCGTTTTTTAGGCCAATAAATGCACGTTCGACTAGACTTGCTATAGGTGCCCTGTGCAAAGGGCCTGATCTGTCGTGCGTTCCGATTGGAAATGTCGCGATACTACAGCTGACTTCACCATCGAATCGAGCCATTACGCATGTCTGAAACCACCACCAAAACCGCCGCAAACACTGCTTCGCGCAGTGATCTGCGCAACGTCGCGATCGTGGCCCACGTTGACCACGGCAAGACCACCCTGGTCGACGCCATGCTCAAGCAGACCAACTCCTTTGCCGAGCACAACCACCTCGAAGACCGCGTCATGGACTCGGGCGACCTGGAGCGCGAAAAGGGCATCACCATCCTCGCCAAGAACACGACGGTTGCCTACAACGGCCCGTCCTCCAAGGGCCAGACCATCACCATCAACGTGATCGACACCCCGGGGCACGCTGACTTCGGCGGCGAGGTCGAGCGTGGCCTGTCCATGGTCGACGGCGTCGTGCTTCTCGTTGACGCCTCCGAGGGCCCCCTCCCGCAGACGCGCTTCGTGCTGCGTAAGGCCCTGGCCGCCCACCTTCCTGTCATCCTGCTCGTCAACAAGACGGACCGCCCCGATGCACGGATCGATGAAGTCGTTCACGAGTCCATGGACCTGCTGCTCGGCCTGGCCTCAGACCTCGCCGACGAGGTGCCGGACCTGGACCTGGACAAGATACTCGAAGTTCCTGTTGTCTACGCGGCAGCCAAGGTCGGCCGCGCTTCCCTCGACCAGCCGGCAGACGGCACGGCCCCGGAAAACGAAGACCTGGAGCCGCTGTTCCAGACCATCATCGAGCACATCCCGGCACCGACCTACAACCCGGACGGTGTCCTGCAGGCGCACGTCACCAACCTGGATGCCTCACCGTTCCTTGGCCGCCTCGCCCTGCTCCGTATCTACAACGGAACCCTCCGCAAGGGCCAGACCGTTGCATGGGCACGTGCCAACGGCGAACTCAAGAACGTCAAGATCACAGAACTCCTGGCCACCAAGGCCCTGGATCGCGTACCCACCGAATCCGCAGGCCCCGGTGAAATCGTCGCCGTCGCCGGTATCGAGGAAATCACCATCGGTGAGACACTCACTGACGCCGAGAACCCGCAGCCGCTGCCGCTGATCACGGTGGATGATCCCGCGATCTCCATGACGATCGGTATCAACACCTCGCCGCTGGCCGGCAAGGTCAAGGGTGCCAAGGTCACGGCCCGCCAGGTGAAGGACCGCCTGGACAAGGAACTGATCGGTAACGTCTCCATCAAGGTGCTCCCCACCGAGCGTCCGGATGCCTGGGAAGTCCAGGGCCGTGGCGAGCTCGCCCTGGCAATCCTCGTGGAGCAGATGCGTCGCGAAGGCTTCGAACTGACTGTCGGCAAGCCCCAGGTAGTCACCAGGACCGTCGATGGCAAGATCCACGAGCCGATGGAACACATGACCATTGACGTGCCCGAAGAATACCTCGGCGCTGTTACCCAGCTCATGGCAGCCCGCAAGGGCCGGATGACGAACATGGCAAACCACGGCACCGGCTGGTGCCGCATGGAGTTCATTGTTCCGGCGCGTGGCCTCATCGGTTTCCGCACCAAGTTCCTCACGGACACCCGTGGCGCCGGCATCGCCGCCTCCATCTCCGAGGGCTACGAGCCGTGGGCTGGCCCCATCGAATACCGCACCAACGGTTCGATGATCGCCGACCGTGCAGGCGTCGTGACACCCTTCGCCATGATCAACCTCCAGGAGCGCGGCTCCTTCTTCGTGAAGCCCACTTCTGAGGTTTACGAAGGAATGATCGTCGGCGAGAACTCCCGCGCCGATGACATGGACGTGAACATCACCAAGGAAAAGAAGCTCACCAACATGCGTGCCGCTTCCTCCGACACCTTCGAGAACCTGACGCCGCCGCGCGACCTGACCCTCGAAGAATCCCTCGAATTCGCCCGCGAGGACGAGTGCGTTGAAGTGACCCCGGATTCCATCCGTATCCGCAAGGTGATCCTGGACACAAATGAGCGCGCCAAGGCCAATCGCGCCCGCGCCAAGGTCTAACCAACCAGGGGTAAACAGCGAAGCTGTAGACAAGCAGCAAAACCAGAAACTGCCGGTACGGCAGGCGGCTCCGCCGTCGTCGTACCGGCAGTTTTTTGTTTTGGCGTTTTCAGTCGGCGGAGGGATCCCGGTGGTGGGCAATCATCAGGGAGGTGGCCTCGCCGTCGTCGTCCGGTGGCAGTTCGGTGTATTCCTCGAGAACGGCCTTCAGTTTTGCCATCATTTCGCCCCGTCGCGCGGCGTTGAACTTTACGCCCAGCCGCCACACTTCCATGTCGGCAGGCGGCAGACCCTTGGTCTCCTGCAGGAACGTCTCTATGAGGATGGGGGATACATTCGGCACGGGCGTCCGCCACGATTCCTTGCTGGCGATGTAGGGAACCTCGGTGGCTCCGCGCTTGCCTTTCCTGCGTTCTTCCGTGAGCAGCAGACCGGTCCGCACAAGGATTCGCACATGGTGAAGGCTCGATGCAGGATTGATGTCCAACAGCTCAGCTATTTCCTTGTTGGTCCGTGACTGGTGAAGGCATAAGCGCAGGATCCGCAACCGCAGCGGGGAGTTTAATGCACGCTCCCTTGCTGCCAGATCTGCTTGCGCGCCCTCATTAGTCATAGTGGCTAGTGTAGTCAGCCATTGAGGGGCTGCAGAAGCGCTCAGACAGGCGAACGGGCGCCCCGCCGGGGCGGCGCCGGAGGGACTTCCTTCGCGGCGACCACAAGGGCCAGGGGGATGACGACGTCGGTCCGTCGGGTGCGCACCGTGCACTCCCCGCCGGTGACCGAAACGACGTCTCCCAGCGCATCGGTGAGTCCGCCCTCGATCCTGTACCGGACCACAACCCGCGTTCCGGGGGCTGTGCCGGCGAGGAAGTCCTGGGGCGTTTTCACTGGGGAGGTCACCCCTTCATCGTAAATCGCCCCGGCAGTATGACGCTCCGCTACGTTCGCGCCAAAGGCTGGGAGATAATAGGCTCGGAAGTCGATAAGTCCGGCGTGCGCGCCGGGAGCATTAACTGGCAGGATTGCCGGAACCAACGTGGAGAGGCAAAGGGACGTGACGTACGTAATCGCGCAACCGTGTGTAGATGTCAAAGACAAGGCATGTATTGAGGAGTGCCCCGTCGATTGCATCTACGAGGGTGAGCGGTCCCTCTACATCCACCCCGACGAGTGCGTCGACTGTGGCGCCTGCGAACCGGTGTGCCCTGTTGAGGCCATCTACTACGAGGACGACACCCCGGACGAGTGGGCGGACTACTACAAGGCCAACGTCGAGTTCTTTGACGACCTCGGTTCGCCTGGCGGAGCGGCGAAGGTCGGCAACACCGGTAAAGACCACCCCATGATCGCCGCCCTGCCGCCGCAGAACCAAGACCACTAAGGGCGGACGCGCCAGTGACCTCTGCCCTCCGCAGCTTTGGCCTCAGCCTTTCCGACTACCCGTGGGAAGCCATGGCGCCCTACCTCGCCACGGCGGCAGCACATCCCGGGGGAGTGGTGAATTTGTCCATCGGCACTCCGGTGGACGGCACTCCAGCCCTGATCCAGGACGCCCTCCGCCGCGCTGCAGACGCACCCGGCTACCCCACCGTCCATGGCACCCAGGGATTGCGGGAAGCGATTTCCGGCTGGTTCGAACGGCGCCGTGGCGTTCCCGGGCTGGATCCCCGGGATGTGATGCCCACGGTTGGCTCCAAAGAACTCGTGGCTTGGCTCCCTTTCCTTCTGGGACTCAAGTCCGGCGACGTCGTCGTGCGTCCTACTGTTGCCTATCCCACCTATGACATCGGCGCTACCTTTGCCGGCGCTGTTCACGTCGCAGCGGACGATCTGGACGAGCTTGATGCCGCCACACGTTCCCGTGTGCGGCTGATCTGGATAAACTCGCCGGCCAATCCCACCGGCAGCGTCCGGGACGTTGCTTCCCTCCGAAAGATCGTTGACCAGGCCCGGGAGATCGGCGCCGTGGTTGCCTCCGACGAATGCTATGCAGAACTGGGCTGGGATGAATGGGACCTCCAGTTGGGTGGGGAAGCCGTGCCAAGCATCCTGGATCCGCGGGTTTCCGGCGGCTCCAATGAGGGTCTGCTGGCCGTGTACTCGCTCAGCAAGCAGTCGAATCTCGCGGGTTACCGGGCAGCTTTCATTGCCGGCGATTCGGCCATCATGGCCAACCTGGTTAACAGCCGCAAGCATGCCGGCATGATTGTGCCCTATCCCGTCCAGGAAGCAATGCGGGTGGCGATCGGAGACGACTCGCACGTGCAGGTACAAAAAGACATCTACCGGTCACGTCGGCAGCGGATAGTCCCGGCGCTGAAGGAATTCGGCCTGGAGATCCAGCAATCCAAGGCCGGCCTCTACCTCTGGTGCACTGCCGGGGAGGCCACATGGGACACGGTTGGGAGGCTTGCGGAGCGGGGAATTGTTGTGGGCCCCGGCGTTTTCTACGGCGATGCCGGCCATGGCTTCATCCGGGTGGCGCTGACCGGAGCAGACGACAGAATCGACGCCGCAGTTCAGCGACTCTCCGTAGCGCCGTAACAATCATGTGACTCGTGCCACAACTGGCGGGGTTTGAGGCCGTTTCGGAAGGATCGGATTAGTACCACCTGCGCAGGGGCGGTACTTTTTAACTGAATATCAATGGTGGCTTTCTACAGGAAGGCAGCCCGGCTGTTGGAAACCTGCCTGTGCAGCGACCACGGACGGTCCCACCTGATGTTGGATCAAGCTTTCTAGAGAGGCCCAGAGGCCTCATGAAGGGGACTCCATGACTGAGACCACCAGTACTGAGACCACCAGCGCAGTCCTGCGCCATGCCGGCGGCGAACTCGAACTGCCCCGCATCAAGGTTGTAGAAGGAAACGAAGGCTACGACGTTTCCCAACTGCTCAAGCAGACCGGAGCCGTTACGTTTGACCCCGGCTTCATGAACACCGCCGCTACGACGTCGGCCATCACCTACATCGATGGTGACGCAGGGATCCTGCGGTACCGCGGCTATCCCATCGAGCAGCTTGCCCAGCACTCAAGCTTCCTCGAGGTCTCATACCTCCTGATTTACGGCAACCTGCCCACGCCTACCGAGCTGGACGGGTTCGACCAGAAGATCCGCCGCCACACGCTGCTGCACGAGGAGCTGAAGGGCTTCTTCGGCGGCTTCCCCCGTGACGCCCACCCGATGCCCGTGTTGTCATCGGCCGTGTCTGCACTCTCCACCTTCTACCAGGACTCCTTGGATCCGTTCAACGAAGAGCAGGTGGAACTCTCCACCATCCGCCTGATGGCCAAGCTCCCGGTCATTGCGGCCTATGCGCACAAGAAGTCCATTGGCCAGCCGATGCTGTACCCGGACAACTCAATGAACCTGGTGGAGAACTTCCTGAGGCTGAGCTTTGGACTTCCGGCTGAGCAGTACGAGCTGGATCCCGTCATTGCCAAGGCCCTGGACCTGCTCCTGATCCTGCATGCAGACCACGAACAGAACTGCTCCACCTCCACGGTGCGCCTGGTGGGCTCCTCCAACGCCAACCTCTTCGCATCGGTGTCTGCCGGCATCAACGCGCTCTTCGGCCCTGCCCACGGCGGCGCCAACGAAGCTGTGCTGAAGATGCTCAAACAGATCCAGGCCGAAGGCATCAAGCCCGAGGACTACATGGAGAAGGTCAAGAACAAGGAAGACGGCGTCCGCCTCATGGGCTTCGGACACCGTGTCTACAAGAACTACGACCCCCGGGCCAAGATCATCAAGGCTACGGCGCACGAAGTTCTGAGCAAGCTCGGCGGCAACGACGAACTGCTGGACATTGCGATGCGCCTCGAAGAGAAGGCGCTTGGCGATGACTATTTCATTCAGCGCAAGCTCTACCCGAACGTGGACTTCTACACCGGCCTGATCTACAAGGCCATGGGCTTCCCCGAGAAAATGTTCACGGTGCTGTTCGCGATCGGCCGTTTGCCCGGCTGGATCGCCCAGTGGCGTGAAATGATCAACGACCCCAACACCAAGATTGGCCGTCCGCGCCAGCTGTACATCGGCGAGCCCGAGCGCAACTACCCGGCCCGCTAGTCCCCACCGGCTCCCGAACCTCGCACGCTCGGTTCGGGTCCCTCGCCGGTGTGGGCCCTCCCACCGACGACGGCGGCCGCTCACCTTCACGGGTGAGCGGCCGCCGTCGCACTTTTTAATCGACGCTAGGAGTTGTAGCCCTGCGGGTTGTTCTTTTGCCAGCGCCAGTGGTCTTCGCACATCTGGTCGATGGTTTTGGTGGTGGACCAGCTCAGGTCGGCCAAGGCTGAAGTTGCGTCGGCCCAGAAGGCGGGGAGGTCCCCGGCCCGTCGTCCTGTGATCTCATAGGGGATTTCCCGTCCCACGGCCTTTTCAAAGGACCGCAGCACTTCAAGCACGGATGAGCCCTTGCCTGACCCGAGGTTCCACCGGAAAACTCCGGCCCGTTCCGCGATGTGGTTCAGGGCTGCGAGGTGCCCTTCGGCCAGATCGACGACGTGGATGTAGTCACGCAGGCAGGTTCCGTCCGGGGTGTCGTAGTCGCCACCGAACACCATGAGCTTTTCCCGCCGGCCTACTGCGACCTGGGCTATGAACGGCACCAGGTTGTTGGGAATGCCCTGCGGGTCCTCACCAATCCGCCCGGAGGGGTGGGCGCCGACAGGGTTGAAGTAGCGAAGCAGCGCAATGTGCCAACGGTCATCAGCGGCTCCGAGGTCCGAGAGGATGTCCTCGATCTGCTCCTTGGTGCGGCCGTACGGGTTGTTGGCGCCGATTTCCATTTTTTCCACATAGGGAATCTCGTTATGCTCGCCGTAGACAGTTGCGGAGGAGCTGAAGACGATGGAGCGCACGTCGTGACGGTCCATGGCACGGATGAGGTTGAGCGTTCCCACCAGGTTGTTGTAGTAGTACTTCAGGGGCTCCTGAACAGACTCACCAACAGCCTTCAGACCCGCAAAGTGGATGACAGCGTCTACATCCTCTTGGGCGAAGACGGCGTTGACAGCGTCTTCATCCACCAGATCCACCTCGTGGAAAGCTGCCTGCTTGCCGCTGAGCTCAAACACCCGCCGCAAGGCTTCCTCACTGGAGTTCACCAGATTGTCTATGACCACAACATCGTGGCCCGCCTCCTGAAGGGACAGGACCGTGTGCGAACCGATATAGCCGGTGCCGCCAGTTACCAGAATTCTCATGGCTCCACGCTATCCCAAATTGCCTCACCCCCACCGAACGGCCGGAAGTGCTACGACAGGTGCCGGCCGGTGCGCCACCGACGGGTGCCAGCACATCTGTGCTAAATAGGACTGGTGCCCAAATACGTGGATGCCGACCTCCGGCGGCAAGATGTGGTGGAAGCAGTATTCAGGATTATCGCCAGTGATGGCCTTGAGCGCGCATCGCTGAGGGAAGTTGCGGAGGAAGCCGGCCTTGCGGTGGGTTCGGTCCGCCACTATTTCTCAAGCAGCGAGGAGTTGCTGATCCATTCGTTTGGAGTAGTCGTGGACCGCATCACCGGACGCCTCAATGAAGCAGCTCAGGCGGTAGCCGGGTGCACCCCTGGCACCAGCGAGCACAGGGCAGCGGTATTAACCCTCCTGGGCCAAATCCTTCCGCTCGATGAGGAGCGGGCTGTGGACAGCTGCGTCTGGCTCGCTTTTAAGAACGCTGCCCGCATCAGGCCCTTTCTGGCTCCCGAGGCTGACCGGAGTCACCGTGCCGTTGCTGCCGCTATGGGTGAATTGGTCATGGAGCTGATTGCGCCGCCGTCGGACATCGACGGCGGCACTACCGGCGGTACGAACGGTCAGGACAGCGGCGACGCTGCCGATCGGCAGGTCCTCGTTACCGAGGCTGAGCGCTTGCTTGCCATGCTCGAGGGCCTGAGTATGCACGCGCTGCTCCAGCCTGAGTGGATGACGGCACAGATGTGCCACGAGGTCCTGGAGTCCCATCTGGACACCCTTACCCCTCCCGTCAAAGGCCATTAACGCCGCCCTGTATCGGGAATACACTGGGACGGGGACATCTAACATCAAGGGAGGCCATTCGGATGCATCAGACAGGCGGTCCCGCCTGGGAGATCACCATGGACACCTCAGGTCCCATGCTCATTGCCCTCTATGTACGGGATGCCGCAGGGCTGGATGGTGCCGGCAGGCCTGCCCTTTCGCATGCAGCCCCAAAGGTTCACCGGGCGAACCACAACCACCTCACTGCCGATGTCGGCGGGATCAGCGCGCTCAAGACCGAGTGGGAGGCGTGGTGGGAGAAGCTGGTGCGATCGCACCCGCAGATGACGCCGGACCTCACTCCTCCTTCCTTCGAAGCATTCGCCAATTCACCTGCCCTCCAGCGCGTCCTGCAGGCACACTTTGGCGGCGCGCTCAGCTGGGCGCGTGAACGCCGGAGCGACTACGCCACCCTGGAAGCCGAGCGGGAGGCGGGCGGCGCCTGCCAGCTTCTGGGCGACATCGTCGAGGACAGGCTGATGGAGGTGGGCAGGGAGTCGAGGGACTTCAACCTGACCATTATTGAATTACCACTTGACGAGCCGCGGGCATGGTACCTGGAGCCCGACAAGATAGTGATGAGCCAGGACCTCTTGTCCCACCCGGACACGTTCAGGAGCTACGTCCAGCCAGTCGTGGAGATGCTTGCCTGACTACGGCTGGATTGCTTACGAGGCGTCCTGGACAGCAAAGGTGATGGAGACCTGACCGTTCGCGGCAGCACTTGGCTGCCAGCCATTCCGTGATTCCCTTAGCCAGCTGTACCCCGCGACGTCGACTGCCGTCAGGGAGCGCAACTTGGCATTGGCTACAGCCCACTGGGCAATGGCCCATGCCTGGCTGTCACTGGACTGGACCACCAGGACGGAACCTTCCACGGACGCGGGAACGTCGCCGAAGGTGGCCGTCAGTTCGTCCAGCACAGCTTGCGGATCGCCTGCTTCTTCCGGGGCACGAAGGGTGCAGTCGAGCGCAGCGGTGGACTGTCCCGTCAAAGCAGAAGCAAAGGCCCTCGCCATGCCCTCATGTTGGGCGTACGCGCGGGGATAGGCGGAGCGCTGTACCTGCTGGGCGGCGGCTGTAATTTCCAGCGCCTCGTAGTCCGGGACCTTGACCAGGGCAGCGTAGAAGGCCCCACTGGCGTAGTGCGGATCCATGACTTGCTCTTCGGTTCCCCAGCCTTGGGAGGGCCGCTGCTGGAACAGGCCCCGGGAGTCCGGTCCTGCTTCGTCTCCATACCTGATGTTGCGCAGCTTGGATTCCTGCATCGCGGTAGCCAAGGCAATCGTTGCTGCGCGTGGCGGTAGGCCGCGCTCGACAGCCTCCCCGGAAATCAACGCCGCATTTGCGGCCTGGTCCGTTGCCAGTTCGGCGCGTTGGGACCCTGCACTGGCTGTGCAGCGTTCGACGATAACATTTTCCGAACGCTGCACTATGGACAGGGCGATGTAGCTGCCGCCACCCACCAGGGCCAGTGCCAACACCAGCACTAATGCGCGGCGACGGCCACGTCTGTGTGCCACGAAGATGCTCCCTCAGGCCCTTCAGGGCCGGTCCAGGTGATGTGCGGGTGAAGTTGCTGCTGTTCTTAAGGATTGTCGCCTCAGTTGGCGTGCAGGGCCTCGTTGAGCTCGACAGTTTGTCCCTTGCGGGGGAGTACCTCTACTGCGCCTGTGGCGGAATTCCGGCGGAACAGAAGGTTGGGGACTCCGGAAAGTTCCACCGCTTTGACAACCTTGCTGGTGTCCTCGCCGTCGGCATTCTTTGGGCCAACTACGAGCACACGGGTTCCTGCTGTGACATAGAGCCCGGCTTCGACGACTGAATCGCTGCCGATGCTGATCCCGACGCCGGAATTGGCACCCAGGAGGACCCGCTCGCCCAAGGCAATCTTTTCCTTCCCGCCACCCGACAGGGTGCCCATGATGGAGGCGCCGCCGCCCACATCGGTGCCGTCTCCGGCAACCACTCCCGCGGAAATGCGGCCCTCGACCATCGAGGTTCCCAAGGTACCCGCATTGAAGTTCACGAAACCCTCGTGCATAACAGTGGTGCCTTCGGCGAGGTGGGCACCCAGGCGCACCCGGTCGGCGTCTGCAATGCGCACACCACTGGGGACAACGTAGTCCACCATGCGCGGGAACTTGTCCACTCCGTAGACGGTCACGGCGCCACGCCGGCGGAGTTTGGCACGCGTGAGTTCGAATCCATCGACTGCTGCAGGTCCGAAGTTGGTCCAGACGACATTCGGCAGTTTGCCGAAGACGCCGTCGAGGTTGATCGTGTTCGGTTGAACCAAACGGTGAGACAGCAGGTGCAGCCGGAGATACGCGTCTGCAGTGTCAGCCGGGGCTTCGTCAAGGTCAATCTGGACGAAGACAACCTTCTGCTCGGTTCCACGATCCGGGTCTGTTCCGCCGGCAGCGATCTCCGCCAGGACACCATCCGCGTTGGCCACATCACGGAGATGATCGGCTGCAACCCCCAAGGCCGGTGCGGGGAACCAGACGTCCAGCACAGTGGAATCACCGTTGCGGGTGAAGATGGTGGCCACTCCATAGCCATGGGCGGAACGGGCGGCAGAGGGCACGGCGGAATCAGCCACGGTTTCAGTCATGGCCCCAGTGTATCGAGAGCCGGGCACCGGACTCGAACTAGACTGTCACCGTGACTGCTCAAACCACTCCAGTGTCCTTGCCTGCTCCCTTGAACCTGCGCCAGGATGTTGCGCTCCTCACAGCGGCCGTGATCGATATGAACAGCGTGTCCGGCAATGAGAGGGCTTTGGCTGACGCAGTTGAGGCCGCTTTGCTCAAGATTCCCCAGCTCCGGCTGGTCCGTGACGGAGATTCAATCATCGCCCGCACCGAGCTGGGCCGTTCTGAGCGCGTTATCCTCGCGGGCCACCTGGATACTGTTCCGCTTCCCATCACAGAGGGATCCTTGGGGACTGTTCCGTCAACGTGGGTGTCCGGGACGCCGGGCCAGGGCGTTCTCTACGGGCGCGGCACCACGGACATGAAGGGCGGGGTTGCTGTGCAACTGGCCCTCGCCGCGTCAATGTTTGACGACGGCGCTGAGCCCAACAAGGACGTGACCTTTGTCTTCTATGACCATGAGGAAGTGGAAGAGGCTAAGAGCGGCCTCGGGCGGCTGGTACGGAACCACGGCCATCTTCTCGAGGGAGACTTCGCGATCCTCCTTGAACCAACTGATGGAACCGTAGAGGGGGGCTGCAATGGGACGTCCCGCTTCGAAGTGACCACCATCGGCGAGGCAGCCCACTCGGCGCGGGCCTGGATGGGCAGTAACGCAATCCATGCCGCAGCGCCCATTCTGGAGAGGCTCGCCCAGTATCAGCCTGCAACAGTCACGGTGGATGCTCTGGACTACCGAGAGAGCCTGAACGCGGTAAAAATCCATGGCGGCATTGCGGGCAATGTCATTCCCGATCGGTGTTTGGTGGAAATCAATTACCGCTTTGCGCCCGACAAATCCCTGGACCAGGCAGAGGCACACGTTAGAGAGCTGCTGTCTGGCTTCGACGTGGTCCGCACGGACGGGGCACCCGGAGCCCGCCCGGGGCTGACACACCCCGCTGCTGCCTCCTTCGTGGCTGCCGTCGGGGCTGAACCGAAGCCGAAGTATGGCTGGACCGATGTCGCCCGCTTTAGTGCCCTGGGGATACCGGCAGTGAACTTCGGTCCGGGAAACCCATTGTTGGCTCATAAGGACAACGAGCACGTTGAGGCGGAAGCAATCCGCGAGTGCCTCCGCGCGCTCAAAATCTGGCTCTTGGCCTAAAAGACAGCCGTCGTCGAACGTTTCCCTCGTTCTCAGCGTGCCAATGCCCTGGGAATGTGCGCGTGCCGCTGTAGTGACACGACAGAAAAGCGGTCAAAGGCAGTATCGGACCCAGCAATCCATGTATCTTTGTTGTTGACAACTTTGTCACATAAACATTGGGGTTCTGTTGAAACATTTGACCAGACTTGTGTTGTTGATATTAGTGGTTGGATCGAGCTTTATGACCGCCGGCGTTGCGAACGCAGCAGTGAACGTGCCTGACCAGCAGGTCGTGCAGAAGACGGACCAGGCAATTGTCCAATTCTTTGAGCCGCACTGCTTTGCCAGTGCAGGTTTGAGCCAGGGAAGTTCCACGGTAACTGCCTCCGGATACGGCAGATGCAGGTTTATGCCACCCATCACGGTTGGCGTCACCGTGGTCATGTATCACAACGGTTGGAATATCGGCAGCACCTATAACTCCTGTTATATGGCCAGCGATGGTGACTGTTACGGACATTCCATTTCGACGCCAAATGCCGGTGGCAGCTACTGCTCAAGGGTTACGGTCGACTACGTCGAGCCCAATACCGGTAGCTTCAAGCAGTCCTCAACCTCGAACGGAGCTGGGTGTTAATGAGACGAGTACTTCTGAAAAAGGCCGTGGTTCTTGTTGCGGCGCTGGCGCTCTCCACAGGATCAGTGGCGCTATCTGCCGCGCCGAGCCAGGCTGCTGAAGGATGCCAGATTAGTTCGTGGTCCGAAGTCGATGGATCCAGCGGCAGCGTTATCTTCTATCCGCGGTTCGTTTGCTATTCCCAGAAACTTTCAGCATCCATGCAGACCTTTCCTTCTAATGGCGGCAATACGTGGTCCAGTCCAACGCCGGGCCAATGGTATTCGGCAAATGGAGTTGTTGTTCCAATCCAAGGCTCCGGCGAACACTGTGCCTATTTTAGGCTGACAGCATCTACAGGGTCCGGACCAGAAGAGTACTACGCTCAGGCGTGCACCTATGTCTGACCGCTCTGCCTGACCATATTTACAGACGGCTTCTTAGCGATGGCTCCCAGCAGTATCCTGACTCAGGATGCGGTGGGAGCCATTGTGACGTCGGGGCGATGCGTCCAACACACGATGCGTCAAGAGCAGGACAGGCCCTGGATGGAGTGTCGGTTCCGCCTTAGTGAGGGTTACTAGGGAACACAAAAACGTTCGGCCGGGATAAATTCCGGCCGAACGTTCCTGTGACTTTTTAGTGCGAGCTTCGGTAGGGAAGCGAGGCAGGTTCTTGGACCGCTGCTCCGTTCACCTACGGTTATCGTCCATCCTGCTAAGGTACGGCCGCCTCGATGGGCTCGGGCTCAGCCTTCGCCACCCCGCCAGCAGCCTTTACAGTGCCGCGACGTTCAATCCAGACCGCAATCCGCGAAACAACAATGTTGATTGCAATGTAAATTGCAGCTGCCACAAAGAAGATGGGGAACAGGAAATCGGGCCCCAGGAAGTCTGCCATGATTTGCACTTTTCGCAGCAGTTCCTCATACGACACTATGTAGCCGAGGGACGTGTCCTTGAGGAGCACCACAAGCTGCGCAACCAAGGACGGCATCATGCGACGGATGGCCTGGGGCAGCTCGATGATCATCCTGGACTGAAAACTGGTCAATCCCACCGTGAGGCCGGCTTCGCGCTGGCCCTTTGGAAGCGATTGAATACCTGCCCGAATGATCTCGGCAAAGACAGCAGCGTTGTAGAGCACCAGTCCGGCAACGACCGCAGTGAACGCCCCGCTGGCAAATACAAGGAGCACAAAAAGCATCATGAGGACTACCGGCATGCCGCGGAGGAACTCGAGGACAATGCGTGTGGGGATCCGGATGGCGGCTATGTCCGAGATTCGCAGGAGGCACAAAAGCAGGCCGAGTGGAAAGGCCAGGACAGCTGCCACTGCAGCTGCGCTGAGCGTCGTGAGGACGCCATTGCCAAGCAGTGACCAGACATCGCCGCGGGTGAAGATCGCCCAACGCTGCCCTTGGAAGATGCCTTGCTCTGCCAGGGTGGTGATGATCCAGGCAACCAGACCGAGGATCAGCACACTTCCCAACACAGAACCAATGAGTGAGACTCTGCGGGCTTTCGGACCCGGGACGTCGTAGAGAACCGAGCTCATCGCGAGATCGCCACCTTTCGTTCGACGGTACTGGCCAAGATGCCCAACGGAACTGTGATTAGCAGATAGAAGAACGCAACGCCCAGAAGTACCGTCATAACCTGATCACCGTTGGCATTCGCCAGCTGCCGCCCATAGCCGAAGAGTTCCAGGACAAAGAACGCACCGGCAACTGAGGAGTTCTTCGTTAGTGCGATGAGGATATTGATCAGTGGTGGAATGACTGTGCGAAGTGCTTGCGGAAGAATAATGAGCGACAGTACCTGACCGAACTGCATGCCGATGCTTCGGGCAGCCTCAGCCTGGCCTACGTGAACGCTGTTGACACCGGAGCGGACAGCTTCAGCGATGAACGCCGCGGTGTAGGTGCTTAGCGCGATGATGGCAGCCACTTCGAATTGTTCGAATCTGACTCCCAAACGGGGGAGGACGATCGCGGCGAAGAAAAAGGCGATTGTCAGGGGGGTGTTCCGCAGGACTTCGACGTAGGTCATGCTGAAGCCGCGGAGCGCTGCAACTGGTGAAACTCTGGCCGCGGCCAGGAGCGTGCCCAGTACCAGTGCGATCGCTCCAGACACAACGGACAAGAAAAGCGTTCGAAGAAAGCCTTCCCAGTAGAGAGGGAGGTTTTCAATTATGACGTCCATGGGATCCTTCGGCATGTGTCGTGGACGGAACGAAGATGGCGCGGCGGTTGCCGGAGCCGCAAGAGTAGCGGGCTCCGGCAACCGCCTGCGTTATTTAGTAGCGATTGAGCTCGGGAAGTTCAGGGGCGGTCTTGATGACGGCTCCAGCGGTGGCTTCCCAGGCCTTCTTGTAGGATCCGTCAGAAGCGAACTCTTCCAGCTGGTCGTTGATCCAGTTGCGGAATTCGGTGTCGTCCTTCTTCAGGCCAATGCCGTATGGCTCCTTCGTGAAGGTTTCGTCCGAGGCGAGCTTGAAGGCTTCCGGTTCCTTGTTGACGAAACCGGCGAGGATGACGTTGTCAGTGGTGATCGCTTCGACCTGCTTGTTGCGCAGAGGCTCAAGGCAAGCGGAGTAGGTTGCGGCCGGAACGAGCTCTGCCTGGTACTTCTCCACAATGGTGGCCGCAGGAGTTGAGCCGGTCACTGAGCAAACCTTCTTGCCCTTGACGTCCTCCGGCTTGGTGATGGAGGTGTTGTCCTTGTTGACCATCAGTGCCTGGCCGGCCTCATAGTACGGGCCTGCAAAAGATACTTCCGCTTTGCGCTTGTCGTTGATGGTGTACGTGGCGACGATGATGTCGACGTCGCTGTTCTTTATGAACTGCTCCCGGTTAGCCGAGACAGTTTCTTTCCATTCGATCTTGTCTGCAGGAATTCCGAGCTTTGCAGCAATCAGCTTGCCGATCTCGACGTCGAAACCGATTGGCTTGCCGTCGAGGCCCTTCTGGCCGAAAAGCGGCTGATCAAACTTGGTGCCGATCTTGATCGTCCCGGCTGAAGAAAGCTTCTCCATGGTGCTGCCGGCAGCGAAGGTCGGTTTCTCTGCCACTGTCGGGTTGGTGGTGGTAGTGCCGCCGCCGCACGCGCTCAGGCTCAAGGCCAGGGCTGCGGAAGCTGCAACCAGCAAGGACTTCCGACGGGTCATAAATGCCTTCATGACATTCCTTTCATTGGGCGGCCGAAGCTGACGGCCAGGGGTGCGAATTCAGTGGGTGTCAGTGAGTCAGGAGCTTGGACAGGAAGTCCTTGGCCCGGTTGCTCTTGGGATTCGTGAAAAATTCTTCAGGCGTTGCGTCTTCAACAATCTGGCCATCGGCCATGAAGACCACTCGATCTGCAGCCTTGCGGGCGAATCCCATTTCGTGAGTCACCACGATCATGGTCATGCCCTCCTTGGCCAGTTGGATCATGACGTCCAGGACCTCATTGATCATTTCCGGGTCAAGGGCAGAGGTGGGCTCGTCAAAAAGCATGACTTTCGGCTTCATGGCCAGAGCGCGTGCGATTGCCACACGTTGCTGCTGGCCACCGGAGAGCTGGGCCGGAAGTTTCGGGGCCTGATGACCGACGCCGACCCGTTCCAACAGCGCCATGGCTTCCTTGTCTGCCTCAGCCTTGGAAAGCCCCTTGACCTTGATGGGCCCGAGGGTCACATTTTCCAGGATGGTCTTGTGGGCAAACAGGTTGAACGACTGGAAGACCATACCGACGTCGGCACGAAGCCGCGCAAGTTCCTTGCCTTCTTCAGGGAGCTTCTTCCCATCAATGGCGATCTCGCCGGTATCAATAGTTTCAAGGCGGTTAATGGCCCTGCACAGAGTGGACTTGCCGGAGCCTGAGGGCCCGATGACTACGACTACTTCGCCCTTGCGGACGTTCAGGTTGATGTCCTTGAGGACGTGCAACTGGCCGTAGTGCTTGTTGACAGCATTAAGGGAGACGAGGGCATCGCCGGGCACTTGAGTAGTCATAGAAATGAATCTAGCGAACATTGAACATTTATGACCCGAATCACTCCCACTTCCTGCAGATCGTAATTCAAGAGATACCTGCGGAGCCCGGGCACCGGAAGGCTCAGCGGTAATAGGGAATGGATAAGCGGCGGACACCCCGATCCGCGCTAGCCTTGGTGGATGAGTACCGATCCGCAGCCACAGCCAGTCCCGGACATCACCGGAGAGACTTTCCCAGCCCCCGAGCAGGGCGCAAACAACCATGTGGCGACCCGGCATAAAGGTCCTCTGGAGTTGCGGCGTAAACAGGCCGCCGTCGAGATGTCCGACCAGCACTTGCTGGACACCAAGGGTGCAGGCCAGTTCATCCACACTGATCCGTGGCGGGTACTGAGGATCCAAAGCGAATTCGTGGAGGGCTTCGGTGCGCTTGCAGACATCGGTCCGGCAGTCAGCGTGTTCGGTTCCGCACGAACAAAACCCGGTACGTCTTACTACGATCTTGGCGTTGACGTGGGAAGGAAGCTGGCAGAAGCCGGCATTGCCGTAATTACCGGTGGCGGGCCAGGATCCATGGAGGCTGCCAACAAGGGAGCAGTGCAAGGCAACGGGCTGTCAATCGGCCTCGGGATCGAACTCCCTTTCGAGCAGGGTCTCAACCAGTGGGTGGACCTGGGAATCAATTTCCGTTACTTCTTCGCCCGCAAGACCATGTTCGTCAAGTACGCTCAAGGATTCATTGTGCTCCCGGGAGGCCTCGGCACTCTTGATGAGCTCTTCGAAGCGATGGTGCTGGTACAGACGCGAAAGGTCACGTCCTTCCCGATCGTCCTGTTGGGAACGTCCTTCTGGGGACCGATGATCGACTGGATCCGCGGCACCCTTGTAGAGGAGGGCATGGTGTCGGAGAAGGACCTTGACCTCATCCAGGTAGTGGACGATCCCAGTGATGCCGTTGACCTGGTGCTGCGTGGTTCAGTCCCGGGCGCTTCAGCGAACGGCAGGGCAAACGGCCGGCCCAACGGAGAGCAGCGGCCTGAATAGCCGTTGATCTGGCACGATGGTGCTGTGAGCTACTTCCTGGTTTTTCTCGCCGTCGCCCTGCTCGGCGTCACGGTTTTCTTCGGCACCGGCATCGGCTCAAAGTTCCGCAACAGGAGCGCGGTCAGCAGCGTGCTTGAGGACGGTTTTGATGAGCCGGTGGCATCGCTCCCTCCGGTACTGCTGCCGGCTCACCCGAAACCTTCCGACGTCGACCACCTCCGCTTTGCCCTTGGCCTGAGAGGCTACCGGATGGACCAGGTGGACCAGGTGCTGGATGAACTCCGTGACGAGCTCGCCGAGAAGGACGCCGAAATCGCCAGGCTTCGCGCGGCTCTTGGTTCCGTTGACTCGACTGGTTCCCGGGGTTCCTCTGAGGCCACGGGCTCCGTTCCCTCCTCCGGGTCCACCATGCGAACGATGCAGGAGGAAGGCTCTTGAGCGATCAGGAAACCGCTCCTGGCAGGAACTGGAGCGTTATTCGTCCGCACTCCCGGAGCCGTCTGAACGAACGCAGGGCGAACGCCCTTTCCGCGGCCGGCCGATGGCCCTGGTGGCTCCAGGTGGGAGCCATATACCTGGTGGCCCGACTCATCAGTGCTTCCATTTTCATGGCGGCCGCGCTGCACCAAGGCACTAATCCCTGGTTTCCTGCCAAGCCGGACTATTGGAACTTCATCAATATCTGGGACGCCCGTTGGTACGGCGAGGTTGCCACTAACGGCTATCCCTCCGAACTTCCCTTGAATGATTCGGGTAACGTCCAGGAGAACGCCTGGGCGTTTTATGCACTTTTCCCGGTACTTGGACGGGCGCTGTCAGGGCTTACCGGGCTTCCGCCTGCCGCATCGTTGACTGTTATCGCGATGGTCGCAGGGCTTGGTGCTGCAATGGTGACGTACCGGCTGTTCCGCCACAAGGCCTCCCATACTGCCGCCCTGTGGGGAATCGTGTTCTTTTCCACGTTTCCCGTGTCTCCTGTGCTCCAAGTTCCCTATGCGGAGTCCCTGAACCTGCTGCTGCTGGCTTCCGCCTTGCTGCTCCTACTAAGGCGTCAGTACCTCTGGGCCGTACCCGTAGTGCTGCTGATGTGCTTGTCCCGGCCTACGGGAGTGCCCTTTGCCGCGATGGCAGGGCTTCTTCTTTGCTACCGCCTATGGCAGCATTTCCGGCCTGCCCAGTGGCGGGAGGGCAGTGGTCACAGCCTGCGTGAATTGTGGAGCCTGGCTGGGCTAACCGTGGTGAGTGGAGTGGGGGCCCTGGTGTGGCCGGGGATCGCATGGCTGGTGACAGGTGATATCGGGGCCTACACCAAGACTGAAACGGTCTGGCGCGGCCACGACCTCGTCCCCTTTATGCCGTGGTTCGACACAGGAATCCTGCTATTTGGCCCCGTCCTGGGGATCCTCGCGCCCTTCCTGTTTGTGGCAGTTTTCGGCCTCGTGATGCTGACTCGGCCTGTGCGTGCACTCGGTATCGAGCTGCGCCTCTGGTGTATCTGTTACATGGGCTACTTGCTGATGTTCCTGCATCCCCAGACCAGTACCTTCCGTATGCTCCTCCCACTGTTTCCGCTGGCACTCAGCGCTGCCCTGGTCTCCAGATCCGGAGCCTACCGGACGGTAGTGGCGATGATGTTCGTCTTGCTGCAAATTGTCTGGATAGTCTGGCTCTGGGCCTGGGCGCAGTTGCCCGGGGGCGGAGACTACCCGCCCTGACGCTTGAATCGCGGCTCTTCCCCGGCGTGTTTTGGACAGCGTGTCGAAAGTCCATCAATTAGCTGTGCGCGGTCAATTACGGGATAATAGAGGTAAGCAAGGACAAATGGCATTCGACAGTGTTCAGCCATGACGGCTGCGGTAGCGGCCGTCATAGCGGCTTGTTTGACCATGCGGACACAGCCCGTCCGGGCTGGTATGTCCTGGGACTACTGGAGGGGATATTCCTCATGGCGGCTATGAAACCACGCACCGGCGACGGCCCGATGGAAGTAACCAAAGAAGGCCGCAGCCTCATCATGCGTGTGCCGCTCGAAGGCGGAGGACGGCTTGTAGTTGAGCTCAACGCTGCAGAGGCGGCGAACCTGAAGGAATGCCTGGTGGGCGTTACCGAATAGATTCTCCGGGCAGGACCGGTGGCCAGCAGGCTGCCGGTCCTGCCCTTTTTAGTTCCCGATCGGCAGTGCCGTGATCGGCGCCCCTATTTCTTGCGTGATCGGCGCCCCTATTTCTTGACGGCTACGAGCAATCCATCGCCTGTGGGCAACATGGCGGACACCAGGCGTTCGTCGTCGCGGATTGCCTTGCCCACCTGCCGCAGAACCACCGTGGTGGCATCCCGGGCGGCGGGGTTGGAGACCCGGTCCTTATCCAGTGCGTCGTTGACGATAAGCAAGCCACGGGACTTGAGCAGACGGATGGCCTGTTCGACGTAGCCGGGAAGCCCTTGCTTGTCCGCATCCACAAACACAAGGTCGTAGGCGGAATCGGTCAGACGCGGGAGGACATCGGCCGCGCGGCCGGAAATAGTGCGGGTGCGGTTGGCCGGGCTGCCGGCTTCCTGGAAGGCCTCGCGCGCCGCCTTAAGGTGTTCCACATCCACGTCGATAGTGGTCAGCACCGATTGCGGTCCCAGGCCCCTGAGAATGCAGACACCGGAGACGCCGGCGCCCGTGCCTATTTCAACTGCCGTCTGCGCCTTTGACGCCGCTGCAAGCACAGTGAGGGCGGCACCGACACCGGGACCAATTGGTGTTACGCCCAGCTCGAAGGAGCGTTCACGAGCGTGCAACAGCACCTCATCCTCAGCAGGCAGATCTTCTGCATAGGACCAGCTCGTGGACTTATCGGCGCTCATGGAGGATTCGCTTTCTGGGCGGCAGGGGGCGTTTGTATCAGAGTACTGTGTCTGACGCCGTAGGCCGGGAAGGTGACGGTGTGGCAGCCCTGAGAACGGCGTACACTGCCAAGGTTCAGCCGGGAATGCGGCGCTCTTGGAGAGGTCCTCCCTCAGCGCAATTGCGCCTTGGGCTGAAGGGCCTTGAATGTCAGGAAACTCCCAGCCAAATTTGACATGATAATTATCCGGTCATCCAACAGATGAACGGCACCGAATCACTGGTGTAAGAGCACTAAATCGGCGTAGTACCCATCCACGAGGGGAGTGGACGATGTCAGCATCAGTTGTGGCACCTGTCCCTGCAGTTGAAGATTCGGGATCACTGGCGGAAGCCGCATGGGTCAGGCCAACCTGGGAAGAAGTGGTCACCAACCACTCAGCCAAGGTTTACCGCCTTGCTTTTCGCCTGACCGGCAACAAGTACGACGCCGAGGACCTTACCCAGGAAGTGTTCGTGCGGGTGTTCCGTTCGCTCGAGAACTTCAAGCCGGGCACCCTTGACGGCTGGCTGCACCGCATCACCACCAACCTTTTCCTCGATCAGGCGAGGCGCAAGAACCGGATCCGGTTCGATGCCCTTGCCGATGACGCCGAATCCCGCTTGCCCGGACGCGAACCCGGGCCGGAACAAAGTTTTGAGTTCAACAACCTTGATCTCGATGTCCAGGCAGCTCTGGAGGAGCTGCCGCCAGACTTCAGGGCTGCTGTCGTGCTCTGCGATCTTGAGGGTCTTTCCTACGATGAGGTGGCTCTGGCCCTTGGCGTAAAGTTGGGCACCGTGCGCTCCCGGATTCATCGAGGACGCACCATGTTGCGTGAGAAGCTTGCTCATCGGGATCCCCGTCCAACGCAGGGTTTGAAGCCTCGTCTTAACATGCCCCGCATCGCCGGCATCCTCTGATCGGCCTTATGGGTCGGTTACGTTATCCTGATCTGTTTCGACGGCTGGTTCAGTCCGTAAAAACCGGCATCGGCAAAAAGCACGGAGCCTGCAGGGCCGCTGTGGAAGTTTGCCCGGATTGCTCCTCTACCGTGCAGAGGGAGCGGCAGTACCTGGAGCGCCTCCACAGCGCGGCGGTGCCTGCCGCGCCTGATGATCTCGTTGCGCGGCTTTTGTCCAGGACGCAGGATCTTGCTATGGCTGTTCCCGAGCCTGTTTCCAGGGTCCGCTCAAGGATGAAGCTGGTTCAACTCTTGCTGGCCTGCACTGCTGCTGTAGCAGGCCTCATGGGCATGGCCGCCTTCATTGTGGGAGGTGATCCGGTCCCCCAGGCGGGGACGGCAGCTGCGGGCGCCCTGACAGACCAAAGAAGCACGCTGGCGTCAGGAAGGGTGCAGGAACTGCGCAGTCAAGGATGGGTTTGCCCTGATCTGTCGGGCGCAGGCTTTCATTTGGTTTCCGCCCGGGCCAACGTCGTAGCGGGGGAACCGGCGATGGAGTTGCGCCTTTCGGATGGAAAGAATTACGCGACGCTTATTGAACAGCACTACTCTCCTGCCGGGGCGTCCCCAAGGATGCCGACAGCTGTACGCGAACCTGTGAACGCGCTGACAGGGCATACTGCTTCGGAGGACGGTTTTGCCCAGGTGACGAAGCTTAAGGGTTCGGAGGCTGGCAGCCTTTGGGTTTCTTCAGGAACTCCTCAACGGGCTATTTACCAGGTCAACGGCATCACGTTCACCTATGTCTCAGACCTGTCGCAGCACCACGCGGAGGCCGCCTTGGCCGCCCTCACCCAGTCCGCTCCGCGCGACTCCATGACAGGGCAGGCAACCGGGCCCGGGTCCTCAGAGGAACGTGCCGAGACCGGGGATCTGTTCGGACGGCTTCAACGGGGCATAGGCCGTATTTTTGGTGGAATTACGGCCTCATGACAGGCTTTCGCAGCTGGATGCTTCCCCGCCATTCGCAGGAATCGTCACCGGGCTCCCGGAGAGGGTAATCTTCCTAAAGTGTTTGGAATCAATGGCCCGGAGTTTTTACTTCTGCTGATCATCGGCGTGATGGTGATCGGTCCCCAGCGCCTGCCCGAATACACCCAGAAACTCGCGAACCTGGTGAAGGAAGTCCGCCGGATGGCCTCCGGTGCCCGGGAACAGATCAAAGACGAAGTGGGGATCGACATCGACGATGTCGACTGGAAGAAGTACGATCCCCGGCAGTACGATCCCCGCCGCATCATCAAAGAAGCGCTGTTGGATGATGACACCAAACCTGTAAGCGCGGGCGCCCCTGGAGCAGTCGCCGGCGTGGCCGGCGCTGCGGCCGCAACCGCTTCAGAATCCCGCCCCGCACGTGTTATCGAGCGTCTTGCTGTGGGTGCAGCTGCGCCTTTCGATTCTGAGGCCACATAGTAGCCGGCGTTCGGCAGCAGTAAGTCAGCGGGGCTGCAGCCCGAGCGACAGCCCCGTTAGCCCTCGCGGTCTGGCCGCCAGTTTTCCCGCGATGCCATTCAAAGCGGATGCTGCCGGAGTCTCCGGGCGGTTAAGAACGATCGGAAGACCGGTGTCTCCGCCTTCCCGCAGGAGGATGTCCAGCGGAATCTGTCCGAGCAACGGGACGTCGGTGCCAACGGTGGCAGAGAGACGCTCGGCGAGCACTGCTCCGCCGCCTGTCCCAAAGAGGTCCATCCGGCCGCCGTCGGGCAATTCCAGGTACGACATGTTTTCCACTACACCCGCCACCGACTGTCCTGTTTGGGTTGCAATAGCGCCGGCCCGCTCAGCGACGTCGGCAGCGGCAACCTGGGGAGTGGTCACCACCAGGATCTCGGCCTTGGGCAGCAGTTGGGCAACGGAGATGGCGATATCGCCGGTTCCGGGTGGCAGGTCGAGGAACAGGGCGTCAAGGTCGCCGAAGTAGACGTCGGTGAGGAACTGTTCGAGTGCCCGGTGGAGCATGGGCCCCCGCCAGGCCACCGGCTGGTTACCGGAAACGAACATCCCGATGGAAATCACTTTGACCCCGTAAGCCACCGGCGGCAGGATCATGTCGTCCACCCGGGTGGGCGCCTGCGTGATGCCCATCAGAGCCGGGACGGAGAAGCCGTAAACGTCGGCGTCAATGATGCCCACGCGCAGTCCTTGGGCTGCGAGGGAACAGGCGAGGTTCACTGTGACAGATGACTTGCCCACCCCTCCCTTGCCGCTGGCCACGGCATAGACCTTGGTTAATGAGCCGGGCTGGTTGAAGGGGATGCCGCGCTGGCCGCCTGGACCGCGGAGCTTCTCCTTCAGGGCATCCCGCTGCGACTGCGTCATCACCTGGAGATCAACCTCGACGCCGGATACTCCCGGGACGGCGGCCAAGGCAGCCTCGGCATCGGCCGTGATGGTTCCCCGAAGGGGGCATCCGGCGATGGTCAGGAGAACCGTAAGGCGAACCAATCCTTCCTCTGAAATATCAACTCCACCCACCATGCCCAACTCCGTAATGGGTCGGCGCAGCTCGGGATCGATGACTGTGGCCAAAGCAGCGTTGACTGCCGGGACCAGTGAGTTACTCATGGAGCGGTACTCAGCTTTCAGTGTGGTTGGGGCTTTCCGGCGGGTTGAGATGCGCAGGCTTGCCGGAGGATTCGGGCCGGATCTTGGGGATCTGCTGGGTCCGGGGATTGCGCTGCTTCTCCCTGCGTTCCTTCAGTTTTTCGCGGACCTTTTCCTTGGGCGACTCATGGCTGCCGGCGCCTGAGGGGTCGTGCTTCCGGAGTTCCTCCTGGGCTTCCAGCATGTCCTCCATCAGGCTGCGGAGTTCGGCGCGGACGTAGTCACGGGTAGCCACTTCACGCAAGGCAATCCGCAGCGATGCCAGCTCCCGGGTCAGGTACTCAGTATCGGACAGGTTCCGCTCGGCACGCTGGCGATCCTGCTGCA
Source organism: Arthrobacter sp. (assembly GCF_031179985.1). GTDB lineage: Bacteria > Actinomycetota > Actinomycetes > Actinomycetales > Micrococcaceae > Arthrobacter. The sequence goes on from NZ_JAPSHJ010000004.1 coordinate 94,726, forward strand.
GGGACACGCGGTCCCTGTCGTCCTGCCGGTTCTGGGCCAACAACAGGAGCGGAGCCGCGTATGAGGCCTGGAGGGACAGCATCAGTGTCAGCAAGGTGTAGCCAAGCGCCCGGGAGTCGAATTGCCACTCCACGGGGGCCCAGGTGTTCCAGACGAGCCAGACGACCACGAACACAGTCATGTAGACAAGGAACTGCGGAGTACCCATAAAGCGCGCGAAACCCTCAGTGGACTGGCCAAAGGCATCAGGGTTGGGCGAGAACTTGGGCAGAATCCGCTGACGCCCACTTAGGGGTGTATCCAGGCCGCCTGTGACGCTTTGCCTGCCCACCAGCCGGCCATTGAGCTTCCGGGGGGCGTTCTGATCAGCCAATGCGGCCTCCAAGTTTCCTTATGGGGACGTCATCCTCGTGGGCACGCCAGTCATCAGGTAACAGGTGATCAAGCACGTCATCAACAGTCACCGCCCCCACGAGCCGGCCGTCGTCATTGACCACAGGAAGCGAATTCAGGTTGTACGTGGCGAGAGCACGGGCGACTTCGCTGATGTGTGCCTGGTCGGACAACGGTTCAAGGTTCTTATCCACGAGGTTGCCCAGTGGCTCCGGGGGCGGATAGCGCAGCAGCTGCTGAATGTGCACAACACCCAGGAAGCGGCCAGTGGGGGTTTCCAACGGAGGTCTTGTGATGAAGATCGACGACGCCAAGGCCGGGGAGAGCTCCTCCCTGCGGACATGCGCCAGGGCTTCCGCGACCGTCGCTTCAGGGGGAAGGATCACGGGAACGGGAGTCATCAGGCCGCCCGCGGTGTCCTCGTCGTATTCCAGGAGGCGCCGGACGTCCTCTGCGCCCTCCGGCTCCATCAACTGCAGCAGTTCCTCGGCCTGGGCCGTGGGCAGTTCGGCAAGGAGGTCCGCGGCGTCGTCGGGATCCATCTCCTCCAAAACATCAGCAGCACGCTCGACGTCGAGGGCCGAGAGGATCTCCACCTGATCGCCTTCGGGCATTTCCTGGAGGACGTCCGCCAGCCGTTCGTCCTGGAGTTCGCTGGCCACTTCAAAGCGGCGCTTGTCGCTCATCTCCTGCAGTGCTTCGGCGAAGTCGGCGGGTTTCAGGTCTTCGTGCGTGGCGACGAACTGGGTTGCGGCCTGGGGCTCCGTCTTGGCCACCTGCAAGGCATCCGCCCAGTCGATGATCATGGTCTCGTTGCGGCGGAGCCGGCTGAGCGGGGAGAGTGAATGGCCGCGTCGGACGAACAGCTTGCTCACAAACCAGTCACCGGAGCGGTGGCGGTCCATGGCAATGTCCTCGATAGTCGCATCGCCGCTGCCATCGGCGAGGGTTACCCGGCGGTCGAACATCTCCGCCACCACGAGGGTCTCTGCGCCGCGCTGTTCGAAGCGGCGCAGGTTGACCAGCCCGGTGCAGATGATCTGCGTCTGGTCGATTGAGGTGATGCGCGTCATCGGAACAAAGACCCGTTTTTTCCCGGGCACTTCGACGACGATGCCCACCACATGCGGGGCGCCACGGCTGCCGCGGGAGAGCACCACGACATCGCGCAACCTGCCCAGACGATCGCCCAGGGGGTCGAAGACGTCCAGTCCAAGTAAGCGCGCGACAAATACCCGCGAATGATTGGTGCTCACTTGTACAGGCTACCGAGTCTGCTCTCTTTTAGCTGAATTTACAGCCGCCACACATGATCATGGGCAAGAATGGGGGTATGTCAAATATTTTTGGTGCTCCTAAGTCGGGCGTTCCCGGGTCCGATGAGTCCCGCACTGTCCCCACCGGGGACACCGTCGGGTCATACAACTCCTATCTGGACGCGCAGAAGGCGGTGGACTACCTGGCCGACCAGCAGTTTCCGGTGCAGGTTGTGTCCATCGTGGGCAACGACCTGAAGATGGTGGAACGCGTCACCGGCAGGCTGAGCTACCCCAGGGTTGCATTGTCCGGTGCCCTGAGCGGCATGTGGTTCGGGCTGTTCGTTGGCGTCATGCTCTCCTTTTTCTCCCCGACGGGCGGCTACTTCTCCATCGTGGCCTCGGTCCTGATGGGTGCAGCCTTTTTTATGCTGTTCGGAATCGTCACCTATGCCATGCAGCGCGGGAAGCGTGACTTCACGTCCACCAGCCAGGTTGTGGCCACCAACTACGACGTCGTGGTTGCCGTGGAGGCCTCAGGGGAAGCGCGGCGGCTGCTGCAGCAGCTGCCTATGACGCCGTCGGACGCTTCTTCCGGCGCACCCCGCTACACCGCCCACCAGGGGCAGGCTCCGCAGCGTCCGGCCAGCTGGAATGACCCATACGGCCAGGCGCCGGGAGCGGGGCAGCAGCAAACCCCCGGCCCAACCCGGCAGCCAGGCGAGGCTGCCGGCACCCCTCAGCAGCAGCCCGGCCAGGCCCCTGCCATTTCACAGGAGGAAGGGCAGAAGATGCCTGCCGGGACCAGGCCTGCGGCAGTCCGCTACCCGGACCTTCCTGACGGACGTCCCCAATACGGCGTCCGCGTTACAGGCCAGCAGCCGGCATCGCAGCAGCAGCCACAGCAGGAGGCACCACAGCAGAACCAGCAGCAGGCAGCGCAGGACAACGCCGAGGGCAAGTCCTAGCCAGCCTGGGATTCAGCGCCAAAGACAGGACACAGGAAGGCCCGGCGGATCTGAGCAGTTCAGATCTGACGGGCCTTCCTGTGTCGGTTCCTGCAGGCAGTCACTTCGTGGGCTCATCCAAGCCCAATTCTTAGGCCGACTGGGCTTCCACTTCCTGGTAGATCCCGGCCATCCAGTCCTCCACGTCATGGGACCCCCGGGGAAGGGCTGCACTGAGGTTCACAGGGCCCTCAGCTGTCATCAGGACATCGTCCTCGATGCGGACGCCGATTCCCCGATACTCCTCCGGGATGCCGAGGTCTTCATTCTTGAAGTAGAGGCCGGGCTCAATGGTGAACACCATTCCCGGAGTGAGCACGCCATCCAGGTAGAGTTCCCGCTTAGCCTGTGCGCAATCGTGGACATCAAGGCCAAGGTGGTGGCTGGTGCCATGTGGCATCCAGCGCCTGTGCTGCTGCCCCTCGGGGCTGATGGCCTCCTCCACGGATACTGGGAGCAGGCCCCACTCCGAAAGCCGCTCAGCCAGTACGGTGGTTGCGGCAATATGAATGTCGCGGAATTTCGTTCCCGGGCGGGCCGCGGCAAATCCGGCATCTGCCGCCTCCAGGACTGCCTCATAGACCTTGCGCTGGATGTCGGAGAAAACACCGTTGGCAGGAAGGGTGCGCGTGATGTCGGCAGTGTAGAGGGACTCTGCCTCCACCCCTGCGTCCAACAGCAGGAGTTCACCAGCATTGATCTTGCCGGTGTTCCGGGTCCAATGCAGCACAGTTGCGTTGTTTCCCGAAGCGGCGATGGTGTCGTACCCGAGTTCGTTGCCCTCTTCACGGGCGCGGGCAAAGAACGCTCCCTCTACAACGCGCTCGCCTCGGTGATGGGTCAGGGCACGGGGAAGCGACTTGACCACTTCGGTGAAGCCCTCAACGGTGGCTGCCACGGCGATTTTCATCTGCTCGATTTCCCACTCGTCCTTGAGCAGCCGCAGTTCCGACAGCGCCTCGGAAAGCTTGTCATCCAAGGCATCAAGGACTCCAAGATCGAGCGTGTCCGGATCCTTGGCTGTGTTGTAACGGGCGGTGTCTACGAGGGCATCGATGTTCTCGTCCACTTTGCGGACCAGCCGCACCGAAACTCCGCCGATTTCCGGAGCGCCCACGTTTTTGGTGATCGCCGTCTCCAGTTCATCTATGTGCGCCGTGGCAATCCCGAGCCGGGCTTTGAACTCTGCCAGAGTCGGACGGCGCCCGATCCAGAACTCTCCCGAGCGGGAATCAGCGTAAAACTGTTCCGTGTCCCGGCCGGCCAGCGGACGGAAGTAAAGGGTGGCGTGGTGGTGGCCGCCGTCGTCGCCCTTGCCTTCTTCGACCGGCTCCATAATCAGGACGGCATCGGGTTCATGGTCCATGCCAAGACCGGTCAGGTGTGCGAAGGCTGAGTGCGGGCGAAAGCGGTAGTCGGTGTCGTTCGAGCGGACCTTCAGCGGCCCGGCCGGAATGACCAGGCGCTCGCCCTTGAACTGGCCGGAGATGGCGCGTCGGCGCGTAGCGGCATAGCCGGCCACTGCTTCAAGCTCGTAGTTGTGCTCAGGGGCAGGGGACCAGTTACTGGCCATGAAGGCCTTGAAGGCATCGGAACTTGGCCGTTGAGAGCGGTTGTTGACACGCTCCTCAAGTGGCTGGGCAGCGGAGTTTTGGGTAATTTCAGCGTCGTTCACGGTCCCATCGTCTCACCAGCAGACCCCGGGTTGGCAACCGTGCCGTCCGTTTGTCCGGACAGCAGAAGATGCGGCGACCGGCGGGGGCCTGGTCATCTACTAGGCTGGGCTGGTGAGGATTGACCTGCATGCCCACTCGAACGTTTCCGACGGCACCGAAACCCCTGCTGTCGTCATGCAGGCGGCGGCAGCGGCACAGCTGGACGCCATTGCCCTGACGGACCATGATTCCACCGATGGCTGGGCCCAGGCCGCCGATGCTGCCGTCGTGGCAGGTGTTGCCTTCGTGCCAGGAATTGAAATCTCATGCCGGACGGCTAAGGGAATCAGCGTTCACCTGCTGAGTTATCTCCATGATCCGGCCCACCCTGGCTTGATGGAAGAAATCACCAAGGCGAAGGACGCTCGCCTCACCCGTGCCGAACACATGGTGACATTGCTGGCTGAAGACTATCCGCTGACCTGGGATGACGTTATTCATCATGTTGCTCCTGGGGCAACCCTGGGCCGCCCGCACATTGCAGACGCCCTGGTGGCCGCCGGAGTCGTTTCAGACCGCTCCGAGGCCTTTTCCTCAATCCTGACATCCCGTTCCCGGTACTTCGTCCAGCACTATGCGCCGGACCCTGCCGTCGCCGTCGAACTGGTCCGGGCCGCCGGTGGCGTACCGGTTTTCGCCCATCCGGTGGCATCAGCACGTGGAAGGATCGTCGGGGAGCAGACGTACCAGGAAATGATCGACGCCGGGCTGGCAGGGCTCGAAATCGAACACCGGGACAATCCGGAGGAGGGCCGCAGGTTCCTCCGGCGGCTGGCAGAACGCCACGATTTGCTCGTGACAGGCTCCTCCGACTACCACGGGACGGGAAAGCCGAACCTGCTCGGTGAAAACCTTACGGCCCCCGATGTGCTTGTCCGGATCGAGGAAATGGGAACGGGAAGCGCGGTGGTGCGTTCCTGACCCTCAGCCTGACCTTTGCTGTTCCTGACGCCCGGCAGTCCGGGAGAATCTGTCCCACGGTCTAAGCTTGCCCAGTGGAATGGATAGATCTTCAGCTGTTCGCGTCAGTTCTGGTGACGCTTTTTGTGATCATGGACCCACCGGGGACGGTGCCGATCTTCATGTCCTTGACTGCACAGATGACGGCGAAGGACCGGAACCGGTCGGCCCTGCAGGCGCTTCTGGTGGCCGCTGGGGTCATCATACTTTTCGCCCTTTTCGGACAGTCAATCCTGAACTACATGCACATATCGCTCGCTGCCCTGCAGGGAGCCGGCGGGCTGCTGCTGATCCTGATCGCCCTCCAGTTGCTGACCGGTTCAACAAGCGGTGAAGAGAACGCTGCCAAGTACAAGAACGTAGCTTTTGTTCCCCTGGGGACGCCATTGATGGCAGGACCCGGAGCGATCGTTGCCGTGATGGTGTTCGTTCAGCAGTCTTCTGCCACAGCGCAGTATCTGGCTGTTGGGCTGGGAATCGCTGTCACGCTGTTCTCCCTGTACCTGGCGATGCGTTTCGCCGGCTTGGTCCAACGCGTCCTTGGTGAGAACGGCGTGGAACTGGTGACCAGGATTGCAGGCTTGCTGCTGTCCGCGATTGCAGTGCAGATGATCGCGGATGCGGTCCATGCCTTTATGACGAGCTGGGCCTGACGACTTCCGCCACCGGTCCCAGACGCTTGGTCATAACGTCAATGGCCGGCAGGTTCTGGTCAACGCACACAAATTTCCGGTTCAGTTTGGCCGCTACCGCACCCAGGGTCCCGGAACCGGCGAAGAAGTCCAGGCACCAGTCCCCGGGGCGGCTCGATGCTGCTACTACGCGGCGCAGAAGCCCTTCGGGTTTTTGCGTGGGGTAGCCGGTTTTTTCCCTGCCTGTCGGCGAGACGATGGTGTGCCACCAGACGTCTGTTGGCAGCTTCCCAAGTTCCCTTTTTGCCGGCGTGACCAGGCCTGGCGCCATATAGGGTTCCCGGTCCACTTCCACGCTGTCGAAATGGTACTTCGCTGGATTCTTCACGTAGACGAGAATGTTGTCGTGCTTGGTGGGCCAACGGAATTTGGCCCGTGCCCCGTAGTCGTAGGCCCAAATGATCTCGTTCAGGAAGCACTCCCGGCCGAAAATGGCATCCAGCATGACTTTGGCGTAGTGCACTTCCCGGTAGTCCAGGTGAAGATACAGGGTTCCATCGTCTGCCAGGAGCCGCCAGGCTTCCACCAGCCGCGGTTCCAGGAAGGACCAGTAGTCGCTGAAAGCATCGTCATAGCTATGCAGGGCGCCTTTGATGGTGTCGTAGGACCTGCCCTTGAATCCCACACGGTCCCCGGCACCGTCGGTATTCACCACCATCTTGGTCTCCTGGCGCCGCTGGGAGCGGCCGGTGTTAAAGGGTGGATCTACGTAGATGAGTGTGAAGGCGCCGTCCGGCAGCGTAGGGAGGAAGAGCGCGTTATCCGCGTGTACCACCAGATTGCTGCCGTCCGGCGCCCAGACAGTGTCAGTCATTGAGAGGTTTAGGCCTCGGTGGTGCTGGACTGCGCGTCGCCGCCGGCCACCACTTCGCCGTTACGGCGGCGGGTGCGGGTCCGGTTGCGCCGGGCACGTGCCGGACGATCCGTGTCAGCCTGTGCCGGTGCTTCGGCTGCCGCCGGAGCGGCAGCGTCGTTGGCTGCTTCGTTTTCGGGGGAACGACGACGACGGTCACCTGTGCGGCCGCCGGTATCGCTGCCACTGCGCCGGCTGCCTGAACGGGCGCCGTCGCGGTTACCGGAACGTCCGCCGTCCCGGCTGCCGCCACCGTCACGGCTGCCGGAGCGGCTGTTCTTCTTGCCGGTTTCGCCGAGGTCCTCAAGGACCTCGGCATCCACTCCGGCCAGGGTGCGCTTGCTGCGGGGCAACCTTCCCTTGGTGCCCTCGGGGATGTCGAGTTCCTCGAACAGGTGCGGAGAGGACGAGTAGGTTTCCACCGGCTCCGGAACGCTCAGGCCCAGAGCCTTATTGATCAGGCCCCAACGCGGCATGTCATCCCAGTCCACAAACGTGACAGCGGTGCCCTTGTTGCCGGCGCGGCCCGTCCGTCCAACGCGGTGCAGGTAGATCTTCTCGTCTTCAACACACTGGTAGTTGATGACGTGCGTGACGTCGTCGACGTCGATGCCGCGGGCGGCGACATCGGTGGCGACAAGGACGTCGATCTTGTTGTTACGGAATGCGCGAAGCGCTTGCTCGCGGGCCCCCTGCCCAAGGTCGCCGTGAATCGCGGCGGCTGCGAAGCCGCGGTCCACGAGTTCTTCGGCTACCTTCGCGGCGGTGCGCTTGGTTTTGGTGAAGATGATAGTACGGCCACGGCCGCGGGCCTGCAGGATGCGTGCGACGACCTCGATCTTGTCCATGCTGTGGGCACGGTAGATCAACTGGCGGATATCGCGCTTGGTCAGGCCCTCATCTTCGGGGTCTGCAGCGCGGATGTGGGTGGGCTGCGTCATGTAGCGGCGGGCCATGGCGATGACCGGGCCGGGCATGGTGGCAGAGAACAGGAGGGTCTGCCGCACTGCCGGGGTGCCTGCAATGAGGGTTTCAACGTCCGGCAGGAAGCCCAGGTCAAGCATCTCGTCAGCCTCGTCGAGGATTACCATCTTGACGTTTTTGAGGCTGAGGTGCTTCTGCTTGTAAAGGTCGATCAGGCGACCAGGCGTTCCCACAACAACCTCGACGCCCTTCTGCAGAGCGTCAACCTGGGGCTCATAAGCGCGGCCGCCATAAATGGTGGCGATGCGCGCGTTGCGCTTGCGGGAGGCGTTCTGGAGGTCATTGGCCACCTGGACGGCGAGTTCGCGTGTCGGAACGATCACCAATGCCTGCGGGGCACCGGGAACGGCCAGCTTGTCGAAGCCGGGATCGTCCCTGCCCACAATGCGCTGCAGGGCAGGAATGCCGAAGCCCAGGGTCTTGCCCGTACCTGTCTTGGCCTGGCCGATGATGTCGTGGCCGGAGAGGGCCACAGGGAGCGTCATGGCCTGGATAGGGAACGGATGGGTAATCCCGGCGTCGGCGAGGGATTCGACGATGTCGGCGCGGACGTTGAAGTCGGCGAAGGACTTTTCCTCGATCTCGTGCGGTTTCTCGTCCGAGATGATGGTTTCTTCAGGCTCGATCGATTCCGTTCCGGTGTCGTCGGTCAGAAGTTGGTGCGTGTGCAATTCACTCACAGTGGAGTTTCCTTATTCATTTGGGCTTAGGCGCTGCCTGCTCAACGGGACGGTTTGATGGGCCGTTCCGGAGCACGCTCGGGCGCGCTAGCAAATCCAGTGGAAGCCGATCGCGGGCTATCTATGCTGGCACTGGTGACCAACTGGTGTGTCTCAAGATCGCGTAGGGGCGGGCTTGTTGATTCATTAAAAGGAAGGAAATCAACGACCGGGCATCCATTACTACACCCTCAGTCTAGCCGTTGACATGAAAAGCACTGGACGCGACCCGATTTGGGTCAGTCCACGAGCTCGAGCAAGACCTCCGGGGCGGAGATGTCGCAGGCCACCAGCCGGACCCTGACGTTAGTGCCGGGTTCGAGCTCTCCCGTACACCTGGCCGTGACAGCAGGTTCTGCGATCTGCACAATCCCGGAAGGTCCGGACCCGTTCAGGCTGCCGTTGCCATTGCCGCCGTTGCCGTTACTTCCGCCGTTGCTGCCATTACCGTTGAGTTTGCCTTGCCGGGACCCGGAGATCACAACTGCTTCGAATTCCTGGCCGATGTGGTTGACCAGGAGGGCGGCTTCAACGGTATTCAGGGCGAGGCGTTCCATCCTGCCGGCGAGCTGGTCGGAGGCGGCCATGATGGCTGGCAGCGACGGCAGGGCCTCGCGGGCCCAGCGGGGAACGTCAAAGCCGTTGCTCAGTGCTTCACAGATGACCAGGACGAAGCGGTCCACGAGCCTGCGCAGCGGTGCTGTGGTGTGCGCATAACTGGCACCGATGGCCGACTGAATGGCGTTCTCGGGAACCGTTCCATCAAACGGCGTGTAGTTTGCTCCCCGGAACAGCATCCCCGCAGAGTGCAGGATGGCCAGCTGCTTGGGATCCCGGGGATCGAGGGTGCGCAGGTATTCCCCGTAACTGAATTGGCCATCCCAGGGCTTGCCAAGCGCCTGCGTTTGGGTCCGGAAATTATCGAGGGACCGCTCGTCGGGGGTAGGCATGGTCCGGAGAATACCCACCTTGCCGTTCAGCATGAGTTTTGCGGCTGCCATTCCTGTCATCAGGGAAATCTGGGCATTCCAGTCCTCCACTGGTAGCTGGGGTGTTGCAATGATCCGGTAGCCGCCGTCCGGAAGCTGTTGGATTTCCTGTTCGGGCATGTTCAGGCTTGCACCCTCTCTGCCCCGCTCCAGCTCGACCCTCTTGATCCCCACTTCCTTGAGTAACTGCAACACGAGTGGCGCCGTTCCTGCATCAAGCTGTGTCTGGGCCTGCCTGTAGCTGAGCTTCGCCCGGCTCCGGACCGTCGCCCGGCGCACGGTAACCTTTGACACTTCTGCCGCCTGGTCGAGATCGAATTCCCAAACGAACGCCGAGCACAGCTGACCCTCCAACAGGCTGCCTGCTTGCTCGCTGATCACTTCGGGATGTAACGGGATGCGACCGTCGGGCGCGTAGAACGTCTGCCCCCGCCGTCGGGTTTCGGCGTCCAGGGGGCCGCCCGGTTCCACAAAGGACGGCACGTCGGCGATGGCGTAGTAGACCTTGTAACCGTCACCGGCTCTGTCTATAAAAACAGCCTGGTCAAGGTCGGTGGAGGACGCCGGATCGATGGTGATGAATTCGATGGCCGTGAGATCCAGGTCCGGAAGGCGGTGGTCCGCAACGGCCTTCTCAGCTTCTTTGAGGGCCTCGTCCGGGAAGGCTCCGGGCAGCTCCAGACGGGCGCGCAGAGCACTGAGCGCCGCGGCCAGCTGGTTGCTCTGAGCGTGGACACTGGGAGCCAGACGATGATGTGACACGAAAATCAGGTTAGCCCGATTTGCGCCATTAGTCTTGGAACATGAGCACTTCCCCCACAGACAACGCTCGCCGGGACCGCTTCCTTGCGGACCTCCTGGGAGTCATGGCCTATGGGGAGCTTTCCGCCTTCGAGAGATACTCTGCGGACGCCCGTTACTCGCCAACCCTCCATGACCGGGCCGTTATGGGCAGGATCGCTGTGCAGGAATTCCAGCATTACGAACTGGTAAGTGCCAGGCTTGCCGGGTTGGGTGTTGATGCCGAGGAAGCCATGCTGCCATTCCAGCCCGCCATCGACCATTTCCACGATCGTACCCGCCCGGCGGACTGGTACGAGTCCCTGATGAAGGCGTACGTGATTGACACTGTTTCGGCTGATTTCTACCGTGCAGTGTCCCAGTACGTCGAGCCGCAAAGCAGGCAGCTGATCCAGCAGGTTCAGTCAGCCGAAGATGTCACGGAAATTCTTCGTGCACGGCTTAAGAAAGCGTTGTCCGATGATCCCAGGTTGGCGTCGCGGCTGGCCTTGTGGGGCCGGCGGTTGCTGGGGGAGGCTCTCACCCAGGCGCAGCGGGTGGGCTTCGAGCGTGCTTTCCTGTCGGGCCTCATAGCCGGCCAAGGCAGTGACGTACGCGAGTCAGACTCAGGAGTGGGAACCGTCCGGGACGATGCCGGGGCCAAACATATGGTTGCTGATTTGATGAAGGAGCTGGCGGGGAACCACTCCCGGCGCATGACTCAACTTGGCCTGACAGGGTAGCTGATCGGCTTCGGATGATCAAACCGTCCGGTTGATCAGACCAGCAGCCCGGGTCAGGCTCCGGCGTCGAGCACTTGGAGGATGGCCTTGGCTGCGGCTGCAGGATCGTCTGCCTCTGTGATGGCCCGGACCACCACTACACGCGAGGCTCCGGCCGCCACCACCTGCTCCACGTTGGCGAGGTCGATGCCGCCAATGGCGAACCAGGGCAGGAGTAAGCCGTCAACAGTCATTCGGTCTGCCGCCCGGATGGCGTCAGCGGCATAACTGACGAGTTCAAGCCCGACGGCGGCCCGTCCGGGCTTGGTAGGGGTGGACCAGACCGGCCCCACACAGAAGTAATCCAGGCCGCTCCGCCCGGGTGAAGCGGCAATAGCGGCGTCAACTTCCCCCGGGGTATGGGTGGAAAGGCCGATCACTGTTTCACTGCCCACGAACGTCCTTGCCGAGTGCAGCGGGAGGTCCTTCTGGCCAAGGTGTAAGACGGGAGCGCCTGACAAGGACGCGATATCTGCCCTGTCGTTGACCGCCCATAGACGTCCGTGCCGATGAGCCGCGGCCTGCAGTACGTCCAGCAGCTCCAGTTCCTCCGCCGCCTCCAGCTGCTTGTCCCGCAACTGGATGATGTCGACGCCCCCTTCGTAGGCGGCATCGATGAAGTCTTCAAAGTCCCCCCGGCCCTGCCGGGAGTCGGTGCAGAGGTACAGGCGGGCGGTGGTGTGGACGGCAGGCTCGGTCATGGCACCAGCCTAGTTCCTCTAAACTGGGGGAGTACCGCGGGAGCCCGCCGCAGCTGTCACAAACTGCCGGGCTGAGAGGGCGTCAGAGCCGACCGCTTGACCTGATCCGGTTAGTACCGGCGTAGGGAAGGAATCCAGTGCTCTCCCACCCAGCACTCTCTCCATCGTCCAGTGAAACGTCCGCAGGCTCAGTGAGTGAGCCCGGCTCCGGCACAGATATCAGCGTGGATGTCGCAGTCATTGGCGGCGGAGTGGTGGGCCATGCCATCGCGTGGGAAGCGGCCCTGAGCGGCCGCTCCGTGGTCCTGATCGACGATGCCCCTGGTACCGGCGCCAGCTGGGCCGCTGCCGGGATGCTGGCCCCGGTGAGTGAACTGCACTACCAGGAGGAAGACCTGCTGGAACTCATGCTCGAGGCTTCAGCCCTCTGGCCGGCGTTCGCCGCCGGACTCGCTCCCTCCATCGACAGCCGTGCCAACAAAGACTCGGATGAGGCTGAAGCGGCGGGGTCCGGTACCGGATACGTCACCACTCCCACGCTCGTCATCGGCGCTGATGCTGCAGACCGCCGGGCGCTCGAGGATCTGAGGCTGGTGCAGGGAACGAACGGGCTCACGGTGGAGCCATTGACAGTTCGTGAAGCACGCTCCATTGAGCCCCTGCTCAGTCCCGCTGTGGCCGGTGCTTACCGCATCGCCGCGGATCATCAGGTGGACCCTCGAAGGCTCCTTGCCCGGATCGCCGAGGCTCTGGTTGATCCCCGGCGTTCCGGGGCAACCTGCCAAATGCTTCCGGCAAGGGCAGCCGGCCTGCGGTGGGACGGCGACCGCGTAGCCGGCGTCGTCCTGGACAACGGAAGAGCCATCCATGCCGGCGAGACTGTCCTGGCCAACGGACTTGGTGCGGAAAAACTGGACGGCCTTCCGCCGGGACTCGATCTTCCTTTGCGGCCTGTCTACGGGGATATCATCAGGCTCCGCGTTCCTGCTCACCTCCAGCCGCTGCTGACCTCAACGGTCCGGGGCATGGTTCATGGCGTGCCGGTGTATATCGTTCCACGGGATGACGGGACTGTAGTGATCGGAGCCACGCAGAGGGAAGCAGCTGTGGAAGCAGGTGCAGCAGAGGCAGCGGTCTCCGCCGGAGGTATTTACCAGTTGTTGCGCGACGCACAGGTACTTCTCCCCGCGGTGGCCGAACTGGAGCTGCTGGAATGCACCGCCCGGGGACGGCCCGGCACCCCTGACAATGCGCCGCTGCTGGGCAGGGTGCGGGGCCTCAGAGATGATGCTGACGTCTTGGGCCTCATTGTGGCAACAGGATTCTTTCGCCACGGCATACTGCTGGCCCCCGCCGCCGCATCAATCTGCGTGCAGCTGATGGACGGCCGGTCCGATCCGCGCTGGACGGTTTTCGAACCCGGACGATTCTCCTCAGGTTTCTCGGCCGGCCACGTCCGGCGCCACTCCGATCCGGCAACAGCCGGTACCTCTCCGCAGTAAGGAACAGTATGAACATCACCCTCAATGGTGCGGAGCGTGCCATCGATGACGGCGCTTCCGTAACCACACTGGTAGCCCTTGTTACCGGCAAGAGCCTTGGCCCGGACGGCCAGGCAGCGGACGGTCAGAAACTTGGCGTTGCAGTCGCGCGCAATTCTGAAGTGGTTCCGCGAAGCCGCTGGTCACTGACGGCGCTCGCTGACGGCGACGACGTCGAACTGGTCACTGCAGTACAGGGAGGCTAGGCAAATGCACGAAGGCTCTACTCCAGGAGGAAACGCCGGAAACATGATGGTAGCCACCACTTCCGGTGCAGCAGACACGGCAACCGAGGGGCTGTCGATCGACGGCGTCACTCTCAATTCGCGGCTCATCATGGGAACCGGCGGTGCTCCAAGCCTTGACGGGCTCGGCGCCGCACTTCTGGCCTCCGGGACGGAACTGACAACAGTGGCAATGCGCCGGTACTCACCGGCGCAAACGGGTTCCCTCTTCCAGCTCCTGGTGGACCACAACATCCGGGTACTGCCCAATACAGCGGGCTGCTTCACGGCCAGGGACGCCGTCATGACTGCCGAACTTGCCCGTGAGGCGCTTGAGACGGACTGGGTCAAACTGGAGGTTATAGCTGACGAACATACCCTCCTGCCCGACGCCGTGGAACTGGTCGAAGCGACCGAGCAGCTGGTTAACCGGGGATTCAAAGTCTTTGCCTATACCAATGACGACCCCGTGCTGGCATTGCGCCTGGAAAACCTCGGCGCCGTCGCAGTGATGCCTTTGGGTTCGCCCATCGGGACCGGCCTGGGCATCCTGAATCCCCACAATATTGAGCTGATCGTTGCCAGGGCCTCTGTCCCGGTAGTGCTCGACGCCGGAATCGGTACCGCCTCGGATGCCGCCCTGGCCATGGAGCTCGGTTGTGACGCCGTCTTGTTGGCTACCGCCGTCACGCGGGCCCAGAACCCCCTCCGGATGGGCGAGGCCTTCAAACACGCCGTCATCGCCGGTAGGCTGGCGAAAACCGCCGGCCGGATTCCGCGCCGTGAGCACGCCTTGGCGTCATCTGCCATGGAAGGCAGGGCCGAGTTCCTCTAGCCCGTCCTTCCGGGACAGTTGCCTGGTTCAGCTTTCCGGGCCGGCCGACGGCGGACCTGTTCGCCTGCTATCAGTTCCAGGAGGGCATCATGCCTGAACCAGTCGTACCTGAAAAAGCAGCGGTACTCACCCGGCCGCAGATTGATGAAGCGCTTGCCGGGCTGCCTGACTGGCGTTACCGCCTCGGGGGCCTGGTGACTGTCTACAAATTGCCGACGGCCGCCAAAGCGCTGGACCTCATTGCCGCCGTCGGACGTCTGGCAGAAGAACAGGACCATCACCCTGACCTCGATTGGCGGTTCAACAGGGTGTTCATCCGCTTTACCTCCCATGACGCGGGATCTGAAGTGACCGGGCGGGACATTACCGCCGCGACGTCGGTGAGCGCAGAGGCGGAAGCGGCAGGTGCAACTGCTGAACCGGGCCTCTACAGAACGATCGAAATCGCCATAGACACAGCCGATCCCGCCGAAATTTCAGACGTGTGGAGCGTTGCCCTCGGGTACAAAAAGGGCCGCTACGGCGACCTGGTGGACCCCTATGGAAGGGGGCCCAGTCTCTGGTTTCAGAAGACGTCCACACCAAATCCCAACCGGCTTCACCTGGATATCCACCGGAGCAAAGTGGAATCGGGACCTGCGCTGGAGAAGACCGCCGGCACAGGCGCCCTGATGGACTACGGCCACGCCCCTCATTGGGTTGTTGTAACCGACGCCCAAGGAAACCGGTTGTGCCTGTGCACCGAAGAAGGCCACGAGCCGGACCTCTGAGGATCCGCTGTGGCCTTATCCGGCTAGAGCCGCGTCGCTTTTAGAGCCGTGTTTCTTTTAGAGCCCGTCCGTTAGAGCCTCAGTGCGGCAGTGAGCCGCGCGGTGTCGTGCCGGGCCCGGGTTTTCCCAAGGTAAAGGGCAGCAGCCAGGGCGGCCGCGGTGCCCAGAACCATCGGAAGGATCCAGGGAATCCAGGTCAGGCCCGGCTGGTAACTGAACCCGGCGGTAGTGAACAGGATCCAGCTCAAAAGCCCTACCGCCGTGGCTACTCCCGCCGGCATCAGAATGCCGTATTTGGCATGCCTGCGGTCATTCGCCCAGATGATGAAACCTGCAGCTACTGTCACGAAAGAGACGATGACGAGAGAAAGCATGTGGAACTCCTGCCAGGTTAGAGTGCGCCGAATCCGACCCTGCGGACTTCTTCCGCTCCGATTTCTACGTAACCAAGGGTGTTGGAGGGGATTATGACCAAACGGCCTTTGTCGTCTTTCAGCCTGAGCTCAGTTCCTTTGGAAATGGCTTCCGCAACCACCTTGGCGACCTCGTCAGCATCCTGAGCCGATTCCAGCACAATTTCACGGCCGATGTTCTGAATGCCGATCTTTACTTCCACAGCGAGGCCTCCCAGCCAATCAAAGTTAAAAAAATTCCGAAGACAGTTTCTATTTGTAGTCTAGGTCTCTTTGGGGAAGCGACTGATTCCGCGCCAAGCTAAACGGTAAATCAGGTCGCTGGCAACATCGAGGTCCAGGTTGCCGTCTGTTTCGAGCCAATAGCGCGCGCTTACCTGGGCCATTCCAGCGAGTGCCCGGCCAAGCAGCTGTGCTTCCAGGGGCGGAAGTTTTGTGTCCTCGGCGATGACACGCGCCACGGCGTCGGCAAAGGTCTTGTTAAAGGTTTCGAGCCTCGAGCTGACATCCGGATCATTGATGAGGTCAGATTCGAAAACCAGCCGGTGGGCCTGGTCATCATTCGCAATAAAGCGGAAGTAGGCACGCATCACTGCCTGAACACGCTCGTCATTGTCCGTGGTGGAGTTCAGAGCGCCGAGCAACAGTTCGGTCAGCGCGGTGAGGTGGCTGTCCAGCAGAGCGAGATACAGCTCCCGCTTGGAGGGGAAGTGCTGATAGAGCACAGGCTTGCTGACCCGTGCCGTCTCTGCGATCTCGTCCATGGCCGCCCCGTGGTAGCCGTTGGCAACAAAGACCTCCTGGGCTGCGGACAGTAACTGGGCCCTGCGTTCATCACGGGGTAGCCGAGCGGAGCGGGGACCGGAAGCACGCGCCTGCCCGCCAACGGGCTTTCCGTCCTGTACCCGGTCGACCGGTGCATGATGAGCCACTTTATGGCCTTCCTTCCCTTGCAGTTACCTCTACTTTACGTGGGGGTAACATGACCTGACGGCATCTTCGGCATACATTGAAGTATGGCTTCCATGATCTCCACTACAGCTGCCCCTACGGCCATCGGACCTTTGGTGGAACCGGCGGAAGGGCTGAGCGCCCAAGAGGTGGAGAGGTACTCCCGGCATCTCATCATTCCTGAGATCGGGACAATGGGCCAACGGCGGCTCAAAAACGCAAAAGTGCTGGTGATCGGTGCCGGCGGACTTGGTTCGCCTGCCCTGCTGTACTTGGCCGCTGCCGGAGTGGGGACGCTGGGGATTATTGACGACGACGTCGTGGATCTCAGCAATCTTCAACGCCAGGTCATCCACGGAGTGGCGGACGTCGGCAGGCCCAAGATCGAATCTGCCCGGGATGCAGTGGCGGCCCTGAATCCTCTGGTTGATGTCCGGCTCCATAATGTGCGGCTGGATGCCTCCAATGCCCTTGAACTTTTCGCGGACTACGACCTCATCCTGGATGGTGCCGATAACTTCGCCACGCGCTATCTGGTCAATGACGCCGCTGCAATACTGGGCAAACCTTACGTCTGGGGTTCCATTTTCAGGTTTGACGGCCAGGTCAGCGTCTTCTGGGAAAAACACGGCCCTACCTACCGTGACCTCTATCCGGAGGCACCGCCTGCCGGATCTGTTCCCTCCTGCGGCGAGGGAGGAGTGTTCGGCATGCTGTGCGCGGCTGTGGGCTCCCTGATGGTGACGGAGGCAGTCAAGCTCATCACCGGCGTCGGACGTTCCCTGCTGGGGCGTGTGGCCCTCTTTGACGCGCTGGGTGGAAGCTGGCGCGAGATCAAGGTTTCCAAGGATCCTGCAGCCGAGCCCATCACCGCGCTGACTGACTATGAGGCCTTCTGCGGCATCCTTCCGGCCTCCTCCACCGCGAACGAGAACACCATCACCGCCAAGCAGCTGGCAACCATGCTTGCCGCCCGCAAGGCCGGCCTCAAGGAGTTCGACCTCGTGGACGTCCGGGAATCCGGGGAGCACGACATCGTCAGCATCGACGGGTCGGTACTCATCCCGCAGGGCAGGATCCTCGCAGGTGAGGCCTGGTCAGAACTGCCCCAGGACCGGGATATTGTGTTCCACTGCAAGGCCGGAACCCGTTCAGCCGCGGTTCTGGCCGCAGCAAAAAAGGCGGGGTATGAACGGGTCAGCCATCTCGACGGCGGCATTCTCGCGTGGGTGAAGGACGTGGAGCCGGGAAAGCCTGTCTACTAGGCGGATTCGCGCCGGTCGTCGATGGAGATCTGCGTGTGATCCACCGGGCATTCTGCCTCAGGGTCCGAGGCGGGTGGCGCAGAGGGCTGGAGAGGTGCCGGTGCAGCTGCCTGCTCCACGCTGATGCCGTAGAGGGCTTCAAGGGCTGCGACGTACTCGTCCTGTTGGCCGTTGGCGGCGAGTTCCCGGGCCCGGACCGTGGGAACATGGAGCAACTGCTTGACCATGCGGCGGAGGGCGAACTCCACCTCTTCGGCCGCTGCCGTACAGCCGTGGCGCGCGCGTACCTTCTCCATCTCGGCGTCGAGGACGTTCATGGTGTGGCGGCGCAGGGCAACAATGGCTGAATCGACCGAGCGGGCCTCGCGTTCCTGCTCAAATGCTTTGGCTGCTGCGGTGACGATGCTGCTGGCCTGGGACAGGGATTCGGCCTGCTCCTGCGGGGCCGCGAGCCGTACGGACTCAAGGGTCAGCAGTTCCACGCCGTCCAGCTCTCCCACAGCAGGGTCAAAATCATGGGTCAGGGCGAGGTCGATCGCAATCAGCGGCTGTGGAGAGTCAGCACGGACACGTGCCAGCTCCCCGGCCTCGACCCTGGTGTCTGATCCGCTGCAACCGATCATGAGGTCCGCTGCAGCGACCGCGACAGGAAGGGATTCTTCGTCCAACGCCACACCGCCGCGAGTTGCGACGAAACCTGCGGCACGGCCGGAGGAGGAAAAGACGGAAACATCCGTGCAGCCGCGCTCACGCAAAAGCGACATCGTGGCTCCGGCGTAGGCGCCGGTACCGAAGATGACCGCCTTCTTGGTTGCCCAATCCGCGTTCTCGGAAAGATCAGCGGCAAGGTCGAGGGCCACGGACACGATAGAAAGCCCGCGTGAACCGAGTGCGGTCTGGGCGCCGACGTCCTTGGCGGTTTTTGAGGCAGCCTGGAACAAGCGGACCAGCCCCGAGCTCGCGGTTCCCTCATGCTGCGCCTGGATCAGGGCACGGCGGACCTGACCGGCGATTTCGCGTTCACCGACGACGGCGGAATCCAGCCCGGAGCTGACGGCAAAGAGGTGCTTTGTCACCTCAGTCCCGATGCGTGTGCTGAATGACCTGGACACGAGTTGCTCACTGAGCCCGCTGCTTCCGCTGATCTGTGCCACCAGGGCAGCACGTGCCGCCTCAACATCATCCGAATGGACTGCTTCGCCATAAATCTCGAAGCGGTTGCAGGTGGCAAGGACAATCGCACCCGTGACTTCCGGCGATCCGGAGAGTGCGGATGTAGCGAGCTCTGAAGCGCCGGTGCTCAACTGAGCAACGGTTTCAAGGTCGATGTCGGCGTGTGTAGCCACCAATGAAAAAAGAACCACAGCAGCACAATCATAGCTTTTTCGTGTCCGTGTAGAACAACTCAATGAAGTGGAGTGCAGCACCAGCCCTTGTGATCCCCGCCACGGGGGAATGCCTACACCAACAGATGACAAGCTGTCGTTATCTTTTGGGCCGGAATTTGGGCACAATCGAAGGCATGATCTCTAGCGCTGCAACTTCAGACGGCACGGCATCCAACGGTACGGTGAGCCACACCCACCCGGGCAGTCTCGACTCAGGCCACCCCTTGATGGATGGGCGTACGGCGGACTCGCCCTTGATTACTGCCTACCGCGGCGGGAAGCCGTCCCGCCGTCCTGTGTGGTTCATGCGCCAGGCGGGCCGCTCGCTGCCGGAATACCTGAAGGTCCGCGAGGGCGTCGCGATGCTCGAGTCCTGCCTGCGGCCTGAGCTTGCCTCTGAAATCACACTGCAACCGGTGCGCCGCCATGACGTGGATGCCGCCATTTTCTTTTCGGACATCGTCATTCCCCTCAAGCTTGCCGGTGTCGGCGTCGATATTGTCCCGGGGGTTGGCCCTGTGCTGGACAAGCCGGTGCGGACGGCAGCGGACGTAGCTGCGCTGCCAAAGCTGACGTGGGAAGCGCTGGAGCCGATCAGGGAAGCTGTGCGTCTCACAGTGGCCCAGTTGGGTAAAACACCCCTGATCGGATTCGCGGGTGCACCCTTCACGCTGGCCGCCTACATGGTGGAGGGCAAGCCGTCCCGGGATCACCTGGGTCCGCGCACCATGATGCACGCTGATCCGGAAACGTGGCAGGCTCTGGCCAACTGGGCAGCCGACGCCTCAGGCCTTTTCCTGCGGGCGCAGCTGGAAGCCGGAGCTTCCGCCGGCCAGCTCTTCGATTCGTGGGCCGGTTCCCTTGGCCTTGCTGACTACCAACGTTTTGTTGCCCCGGCCTCCGCCCGCGCCCTGGACCACGTGCGGCATCTTGGCGCACCCCTCATCCACTTCGGCACAGGCACCTCTGAACTCCTGGTGGCCATGCGCAACGTCGGCGTCGACGTCGTCGGGGTGGACTACCGCCTGCCGCTGGACGAGGCAAACCGGCGCCTGGGCGGAACAGTACCATTGCAGGGCAACATCGATCCCGCGCTGCTCTCGGCTCCCTGGCCGGTGCTCGAAGCCCACGTCCGCGAGGTTATCGCTGCCGGTTCGGCAGCACCAGGCCATGTGCTGAATCTCGGCCATGGCGTACCGCCGGAAACCGATCCGACCGTCCTGACCCGCGTCGTCGAACTTATTCATTCGATTTCCCCCGAATAAGCCCGTGGCAGCAGCTCAAGAAAGCCGTTCCAACCGAACTGCAGCGGTGGTAGGCGGCGGAATGTCCGGCCTCCTGGCCGCACGCGAACTCGCCCGAACGGGTTTTGACGTTACGTTGCTGGAAGCCAGTGATTCATGGGGTGGTTGTGTCGGCAGCCACGTTGTTGCAGGCCTGGAACTGGATAGCGGAGCGGAATCGTTTGCTACCCGCTCCTCTGCGGTGGCGGACCTGGCCGCAGAACTGGGCTTGGCGGGAAACATCGTGTCCCCTGATCCGTCCGGCGCCTGGGTGCAATTGCCCGATGGTCCCCGCGAACTCCCCAAAACTGGGATCCTTGGTATTCCAGCGTCCCCCTGGGACCCGGAGGTCCGCAGGTCTCTCGGCTTGCTGGGCGCACTCAGAGCATCCATGGACGCGTGGTTGCCGGCGTCGTTGGGAACCTCCAAGGACGTTGCCAGCGTCTCCTCTTTGGTACGGGCCAGGATGGGGCGAAGGGTGCTGGAACGGCTGGTGGAGCCTGTAGTGGGAGGCGTTCACTCCGCCGATCCGGAATTGCTCGACGTCGATGTGGTGGCCCCCGGGCTCCGGCAAGGTGTCCGCACACACGGTTCCCTGGCCGCTGCTGTGGCGGCTCAGCGCAAATCAGGAGCTGCCCGGGACCGGGTGAAAGCCGGGTCTGCCATCGCGGGGCTCCGCGACGGAATGCATACCCTCGTCGCGGCTCTCGTCCAGGATCTTGAGTCCAGGGGCGTGCACCTGGAAGCCGGTGTCCGAGCTGATGCCGTGACACGCACTTCTGCGGGATGGCGGGTTTCCGGGCCGGACCGCGCCCTGGAATGCGAAGTGCTTGTGGTTGCCCTTGACGGTCCGTCGGCGGTGTCACTCCTGGCAGCAGACCTTCCTGCTTTGGCAAGCCACAGGCCTGCGGAAGGCCCTGACATCCGGCTGGTGACCCTGGTGCTGGATCTTCCCGAGCTGGACAGAAAACCCAGGGGAACCGGCGTCCTGGTGGCACCCCAGACACCGGGAATCCAGGCCAAGGCGCTCACGCATGCAACCGCAAAATGGGATTGGCTGGCAGCCAAGGCCGGGCCCGGGACCCATGTCCTGAGGTTGTCCTATGGCCGCAGCAGGGATACCCCCGGTGGTGACTCTTACGATGCTTCTTACCGCAGGAGGGATGGTGCCGCAACCGATCAGCAGCTGTTGAGGGCAGCCCTTGATGATGCTTCCGCCCTGCTGGACGTGAGCATCGCCGAAACCGACGTGGTGGACTGGGATGTGGTGCGTTGGCCAGGTTCGCTGCCGTTCGCGTCGGTGGGCCACAAGCAGCGCGTTGACTCGATCAGGTCCATTTGTGCCGCAACCGGGAACCTCGCGATTGTGGGCGGCTGGCTTTCGGGCAATGGACTTGCCGCGGTCGTAGCAGACACCCCCAGACAGGTCCGGGCACTCATGTCCTGACACAAGGGAAGTGCTTATCGGAGGGTCGGATTCCGCCGTCGTCCACAATGACTGGATCCCTGTAAATTCCCATAGTCCGCCTGCAGTCGTTAGGGTCGTTAACTATGGTTATTCAGAGGTCCATCATTTTCAGGACGCTGACTGGTTTCCATGGGGGTCTTCGACGCGGTATGGCAGCAGCCTCGCTCGGAGCGGTTCTGGTTTTCGTCGCAGGCACGCCTGCCTCCAACGCGGTCGCCGCGGTCCCGGCGACCCAATCTGCGGCCGTATCTTCTGCTCCATTGGATTCGCCGACCCTGACCACTGATTCTTCGGACACTCAGATTCCGGCCGACGCCAAAGGCACTCCCGCGCCACCATCTTCCAAGGAGCCGAAGGGCGGAAAACGCGGCACAGTACCGGCTGAATCTCCAACGGCAGAAACTACCTCTCCGGCCGCCGAGCCTGTCCAGCCGGACCAGGATGGCGCTGCCGATGTTGCCGGCGCCACCGAGGAAGCTGCGTCCTCCCCGCCACCTGCAGCCACTGATTCCGGCTACGGCCAGGCCCCTCAGAGTCCTTCATACGGAGAGGTCCAGGCCCAAGGGAGCACCATCGAAAAGCAGCCCATGAAGCAGGTGGCAAACGTTGATCAGGCCGAGACTTCCCGGCTGCTTATGTGGGGCATCGCACTGGTTCTTTTATCAGGTATTGCAGCAGTCGTTTTTCTCAGGCTACGCAGGGTATGAACCGAGGAATGCAGTCCATTTGTGATTTACACCACTTCTACGCGCTGTAGAAGTCATCTGTTTCGACTTACCCGCCAGCAGGGGGCAGACTTGTACCCATGAGCCACACTTCTGCCGAATCTGTCACCAAAACCGAAGAATCAACAGAGCAGTTTTTCACTCTCTGGACGGTATTCAAGCGGTCTGCGGACGTCCTTCGCAGCGGTGATGCTGCCTCTGACTTCGAAGCTCTTGTTACGCGGCTTGGTGAGGAAGGTGTGACGCTGCGCGGCAGCTACGATGTGTCGGCAATGCGCGCGGAGGCTGACGTTATGGTGTGGCTCCATGGATCAAGTCCGGAAGCACTTCAGCAGGGCGTGCGGTCCATCCGCCGCAGCAAGCTCTTCGCCGGCACGGAGATCGCCTGGTCGGCTATGGGCGTGCACCGTGAAGCCGAGTTCGCCAAGAACCACACCCCTGCTTTCTCCCGTGGTGTGGAGCCGGCCGAGTGGCTCTGCGTCTATCCGTTTGTCCGCTCCTACGAGTGGTACCTGCTGCCCGAGGCCGAGCGCGGCAAGATGCTGCGCGACCACGGAATGCTGGGGCGTGAATTCCCCCAGGTCATCTCCAACACCGTCTCCTCCTTCGCCCTTGGCGACTGGGAATGGATTCTCGGCCTCGAAGCTCCGGAGCTCGTTGACCTCGTGGACCTTATGCGCCACTTGCGCGCAACCGAAGCACGCAACCACGTACGCGAGGAAATCCCCTTCTACACCGGGCGGCGGATTTCCCCTGCAGAGATTGCTGAGGTCCTTTCGTGAACCAACTCGATCCCCAGGATCAGCTGACGTTAGTGAATGTTGTTACGGAAGCGGGCCGGATGGAGCCCAAAGAGTACGACGGCGTACTGCTCGCCTCGTTCGGTGGTCCGGAAGGCCAAGACGACGTCATCCCGTTCCTCCGCAATGTCACGCGCGGTCGCGGAATTCCAGATGAGCGGCTCGAGGAAGTGTCACATCATTACCGGGCCAACGGCGGGATCAGCCCGATCAACCAGCAAAACCGTGAGCTGAAAGCAGCACTGGAGGGGGAACTGGCTGCTCGTGGCATAAGCCTTCCGGTGATCTGGGGAAACCGCAACTGGGATCCGTACATTCCGCGGACTCTCCAGGATGCGTACGACGCCGGCCACCGCCGGCTGCTGATGATCACCACGAGCGCCTATTCGTCTTACTCGAGTTGCCGCCAGTACCGTGAGGACATCGGCATTGCCCTGACGGAAACCGGTCTGGACGGCAAGCTTGAAGTGGACAAGGTCCGCCAGTATTTTGACCACCCGGGGTTTGTCGAACCTTTCATCGAAGGAACCGCCGCCGGGCTCGCAGATGTCCGGGCACGGCTGGCTGCTGCCGGCACGCCGGACGCTCCTGTCCATATCCTGTTCGCCACCCACTCCATCCCCACGCGCGACGCCGAGGCAGCGGGCCGCTCGGCGGACGAGCCCCGCCACTTTGCGGAAGATTCCGCCTATGTGGCCCAGCATCTGGCAACGGGTGCGGAAGTGGTGCGCCGCGTGGAATCACAGAGCGGACAAACGGCCCCCTGGTCCCTCGTCTACCAGTCCCGCTCGGGAGCTCCCCATGTGCCCTGGCTGGAGCCTGATATCAATGACGCCATCGAAGAACTCGCCGAAAAGGGCATCAAGGGCATCGTGATCGTGCCTCTCGGCTTCGTCAGTGACCACATGGAGGTGGTCTGGGACCTCGACACCGAAGCCTTGGAGACATGCTCCAATCTCGGCTTGACAGCCACTCGCGTTCCGACGCCCGGTACCCACCGGAAGTTCGTCAAAGGCCTCGTGGATCTGGTTTGTGAGCGGACTGCAAGCAACAACATCAAGGACCGTCCCGCGCTGACGCAGCTGGGCCCCTGGTATGACGTGTGCCGGCCCGGCTGCTGTGCCAACTTCCGCGGCGAGAAGCCAACCATCGCCGGGGCGGACACCACGGTGGGCACAGGCCACGATCCTTACCCATCAGAGCGGGTGGCGCCATGACCGTACGGATCGGTACAAGGGCCAGCAAGCTTGCCCTCACCCAGACGCAGCAGACAGCAGACCAGCTCGCCGCCATCGGGGGATTTACCGTTGAGCTCGTGCACATCAAGACCGAAGGCGACGTCCTGACAGGCTCGCTCTCGCAGATGGGAGGAACCGGTGTCTTCGTAGCTGCCTTGCGTGATGCCCTCCTTCGTGAGGCCTGCGACGTAGCTGTACACTCCCTCAAGGACCTGCCCACGGGAGGCACACCCGGCCTGGCTCTCGCTGCTACTCCCAAGCGCGTTGACGCCCGTGATGTCCTGTGCGCCCGGGACGGCATCAAACTGGCAGATCTGCCCAAGGGTGCCAGCATCGGAACAGGCTCGCCCCGTCGCGCCGCCCAACTTCGGGCGGCACGGCCTGATCTGGAAATCGTCGACATCCGCGGCAACGTCGACACGCGGTTGGGCCGTGTCCCGGGTTTGCCGGGAAACACAACCGATGCCGTGGTCAGCGGGAAGTCCTGCGATCTCGACGCCGTCGTCCTCGCCGCTGCGGGTCTGGAGCGAATCGGCCGGTTGGACGCGGTCAGTGAATTCCTCGAAACGGATATCATGCTTCCGGCCGCGGGGCAGGGAGCGCTGGCCATTGAATGCCGTCTCGCCGATGCCCCGCCAAGGCCGGGGTCCAGCGAAGGATCACGGGGCGTCCTCGCTCAATCACTCGCGGCACTGGAGGACACGGATACGCGCCTTGCGGTGACGGCAGAACGCGCCCTGCTGGCCCGGCTGGAAGCCGGCTGTGCCGCTCCGGTCGGGGCCTATGCCTACCGTAAAGGGAGCATGCTGTACCTGGAGGCCGTGGTGTGTGCCGTGGACGGCACGGCAACGGTACGGGATCAGCGCGCAACCGATGGACTGACCGAGGTAGGAGCCACGCTGCTGGGCATAGAACTCGCCGAGATCCTCCTTGGCCAGGGCGCAGCCGACATTGCCGATCTGGCTGCTTCCTGAGCCGGACAGCATCCAGCACAATGGGACGGCACAGCGCAGAGTCCACGCCAGGCAGTGTGCCTGGCTCGGGGTCGGGTCAAAGGCCGCTCGAAGGGGCACGGATCCTGATTACCCGCAGCGCTGATCGTGCGGAGCCCTTGGCCGCGGCACTGAGGGATCTCGGTGCCGAGCCTCTCGTGCTGCCCCTGATCGATTTCGAACTCGCCAGCGACCAGCACTCCCTTGACGTGGCATTCGACGCGTTGGGCGCCGGAGGTTATCAATGGCTTGTTATCACGAGCACTACGACGCTGCTGGCCTTGGAAATTAAGGCGGCGGAGCGGGGAACTGGCCTCCGGCATTGGGTTCCGGGCTCCGTGCGCGTTGCCGCTGTCGGTACGCGGTCCCGTGACGCCCTTCTCGCCAAAGGGCTCCAGGTGGATCTCCTGCCCGAGGAGGATCAGCAGTCCGCCGCGGGGCTTTTGGACATCTGGCCTCCCGATCAAGGCGTGGTGTTCCTGCCCCAGGCTGACATCGCCGATCCCGCACTTGCCCGGGGGCTGGAGTCGCGGGGAGCCAGGGTGCAGGCCGTGACGGCTTACCGGACGGTGGACTACCCCGCAGATCCCGGCCGTTCCCTGGCCGCCCGGATGGACTCAGCCGCAGGCAACACAGGCGCAGGGGAATCCGGACTGCCTTCCCCCGCCGCACTGACACCGGCGACGGCGAAAATCCAATTGGCCCAGGGCAGGCTACACGCGGTAGTTGTGGCTTCCCCCAGCGCCGTCGAGCGCATCCACTCAGCTTTGCGGCCCTTGGGCGATTGCCGTTTGGTAGCAATCGGACCTTCCACGGCCGCACAGGCGGAGTCTGTAGGACTGCCCGTGACCGCTACGGCAAATGCGCCCACCACCGAGGGGCTGGTTCAAGCCATCATCGACGCCCTCTCCACCGACACGTGAAGGACCACAGCATGAGTTTCCCGAATCAACGACCACGCCGGCTGCGCACCACCCCGGCCATGCGAAGGATGACGGCCGAACACCGCCTCGCACCGGCGGAGCTGATCCTTCCGGCCTTCATCAGGGAAGGGCTTTCCGAGCCCAACCCCATCGCGTCCATGCCGGGAGTGGTGCAACACACCACCGATTCCCTCAAGCGGGCGGCAGCCGAAGCGGCAGAGCTGGGGTTGGGGGGCATCATGCTGTTCGGCATCCCGTCCGAACGGGACGCGGAGGGAAGTGCGTCCCTGGATCCGAACGGAGTCCTCAATAGGGCGATCCGGGATGTCAGGTCTGAAATCGGCGATGAGCTGGTGGTCATGAGCGACGTCTGCCTCGACGAATTTACCGACCACGGACATTGCGGTGTCCTGGACGGTGAGGGCTATGTCGACAATGACGCGACACTGGAAATCTACGCGAAGATGGCGGTGGCCCAGGCTGACGCCGGCGCCCACATGCTCGGGCCCTCCGGAATGATGGACGGGCAGATTGCAGCCATCCGGCAGGCACTCGAAAAAGCCGGACACACCAACACTGCGGTGGTTGCCTATGCGGCCAAATATGCCTCCGCCTTTTACGGGCCGTTCCGTGAGGCTGTGGACTCACAGCTCAAGGGCGACCGCCGCACCTACCAGATGGATGCTGCCAATCGGCGGGAAGCCATCCGGGAAGTGGAGCTGGACCTGGCCGAAGGTGCCGACGTTGTGATGGTGAAGCCCGCCATGAGCTACCTGGACATCCTTGCCGACGTCGCTGCGATGAGCCCTGTGCCCGTTGCCGCGTATCAGATCTCGGGGGAGTACTCGATGATTGAAGCGGCAGCGGCTAACGGCTGGATCGACCGGCAGGCGGCCATCACCGAGTCAGTACTGGGAATCAAGCGCGCCGGAGCCAACATGGTTCTGACCTACTGGGCAGCTGAGCTGGCAGGCTGGCTGAAGGAGTCCCGATGACCACCGATAAAGCTGATCCGACTGCCCCTGTTGGCCCGGAGAGGATTCTTCTGGGCCTGAACACCTTCGGTGATGTCGGCGTGTACCCCGACGGTCACCCGGTTCCGCACGCCCAAGTGCTGCGGCAGGTGCTGGAACAAGCGGAACTGGCGGACGCCGTCGGACTTCATGCTTTTGGAGTGGGAGAACATCACCGCAAGGATTACGCTGTCTCGGCCCCCGAAGTCTTCCTTGCTGCGGCTGCTGCCCGAACGAAGCAGATCAGGCTGGGGTCGGCCGTGACCGTCCTGAGTTCTGACGACCCGATCCGGGTCTTCCAGCGTTTCTCGACAGTAGACGCCATCTCCAATGGGCGGGCTGAAGTGATGTTGGGTCGGGGCTCCTTTATCGAGTCCTTTCCGCTCTTCGGACTGGATCTCGCCGACTACGACCTCCTCTTTGAAGAAAAAGTGGAGCTCTTCGACAAGGTCCGTTCGCAGGAGCCCATTCATTGGGAGGGACGGACCAGGCCTCCGGTTAAGGGCCTTAGCGTGTATCCGCCGCTTGAGCATCATCTCCTCCCAACCTGGATCGGGGTGGGGGGAACACCCGAGTCCGTCCTTCGCTGCGCAGAATATGGCTATCCGATCATCTTCGCCATCATTGGCGGTGAACCCCGCTCGTTCGCTCCGCTCGTTGGCCTCTACCGGGAGGCGATGGCCAAGTACGGGCATCCCATGCGGCAAATCGCCACGCATTCGCCGGGTCACGTCGCCGGCACTGATGAGGAAGCGCGGAACGAGTACTTCCCGCATTGGCTGGATCTCCGCAACCGCATCGGCTCAGAGCGTGGCTGGGGACCGGGCAGCAGGCAGGAGTTTGACGCCATGTGTACGCCAGAAGGCGCCTTGTACGTCGGCTCCCCCGAGACTGTGGCGCAGAAGATCGCCCTGCAGAAAAGGAACCTTGGGGTGGACCGCTTCGACCTCAAATACAGCAGCGGTTCTTTGCCGCACCCGGCCATGATGCGCTCGATTGAACTGTTCGGCACTGTGGTGGCTCCCCGAGTGGCCCAGCTGCTTACTGCAGTGGCAACCTCCCCGACCCCGCAGCAGACGAATCAGTGACTCTGAACCCGCTGCCCTGAACTGAAAGAATAGGACCCCATGATTTCCAGCACCCCTCGCAACGAGGCACTCTTTGACCGTGCACGGCAGCTCATGCCTGGCGGCGTGAATTCTCCCGTCCGCGCCTTTGGATCGGTGGGCGGCACACCCCGCTTTATGGTCTCGGCACAGGGGCCTTATCTGACTGACGCAGACGGCAACGAGTATGTGGACCTGGTCTGCTCCTGGGGACCTGCACTCCTGGGGCACGCCCACCCTGGGGTTCTCGAGGCCGTCCACGCCGCGGTGGACCGGGGATTGTCCTTCGGCGCGTCGACACCGGATGAAGCCAACCTTGCAGCGATCGTCAAGG
The DNA here is from genome assembly GCF_031179985.1 of Arthrobacter sp. GTDB lineage: Bacteria > Actinomycetota > Actinomycetes > Actinomycetales > Micrococcaceae > Arthrobacter. Next base: position 123,826 of record NZ_JAPSHJ010000004.1, read on the forward strand.
AACGTGTGTCCGCAGTGGAGCGGGTAAGGATGGTATCCACCGGCACCGAGGCCACAATGACCGCCATCCGGCTGGCCCGCGGATTTACAGGCCGCAACCTGGTGATCAAGTTTGCGGGTTGCTACCACGGGCACCTTGACGGACTGCTTGCTGCGGCCGGTTCGGGGCTCGCGACGCTCGCCCTGCCTGGATCGGCAGGCGTGACGGCCGCAACTGCAGCCGAAACCCTGGTCCTGCCGTACAACGATCTTGGAGCCGTTGAGGCTGCCTTTGCCAAGCACGGTCCGAACATCGCGGCCGTGATCACTGAGGCGGCGCCGGCGAATATGGGCGTGGTGACTCCCGGACCTGGATTCAACGAGGGTCTCTCCCGGATCACCACCCAACACGGGGCGCTGCTGATCCTCGACGAGGTCCTCACAGGCTTCCGCACCGGGTATTCGGGGTACTGGGGCCTTACAGGCGGCGCAGCGGGAGCGGTTGAGCCGTGGAGCCCGGACCTGCTGACCTTCGGAAAAGTCATCGGCGGAGGAATGCCGACGGCGGCGCTTGGCGGCCGTGCCGACGTCATGGATTATCTGGCTCCTACAGGCCCCGTGTACCAGGCCGGTACGCTTTCCGGTAATCCCGTCGCCATGGCTGCCGGAGTTGCCACCCTGACCCAGGCGACGGCGGAGGTGTACTCCTATGTGGATGCGCGCTCGCTGGAGCTTTCTGCAGCACTGACCTCGGCCTTGAACGCGGCCGGGGTGGACCATTCCGTTCAACGGGCCGGCAATCTCTTCTCGCTGGCCTTTGGAACGTCAGCGAATGGAGTCAGCAACTACGAAGAGGCGCAGGCGCAGGAAACCTTCCGCTACCCACCCTTCTTCCACTCGATGCTGGATTCGGGAGTCTACCTGCCGCCGTCGGTCTTTGAGGCCTGGTTCCTGTCAGCTGCCCACGACGACACTGCGATGAACAGAATCTTCGACGCGCTTCCGGCAGCTGCCCAGGCTGCCGCCGCAGCGAAGGCTCCTGTCAGCCTCAACGTCTAGGTTCCGTCCGAAGTAGAGCCACTTAAAAATCTTTGGCACCCGCTGTAGCGGGTGCCAAAGTGATTTTACGGAGTGACGCTCAAACTCCAGCGGCTCAGAAGGCCGAAGTCACGTCCCCGTTAGGCCATTCCTTCTCGATGAAGGCCTTCACCTCGGGGGAGTGCAGGAGCTCATCGAGCTTCTTAATGCGTGCGTCATCCTTGGATTCTGCGCGCCACGCGAGGAAGTTGGCGTACGGGTTGTTGTCCGTGGATTCGACGGCCAGGGCGTCCTTCGTGCTGAGCCCGGCCTTGAGGATGAAGTTGCCGTTGATCAGAGCCAGATCCACTGACGGATCCTTGAGGTCATTGATCAGCAGTTCCGGCTGGTTTTCGGAGAACTTCAGCTTCTTCGGGTTCTGGGCGTCCGTCAAAGTCAACACAGAGGAATCATCCTTGATGTCTTCGACCAAGCCCGCAACCTGCAGAACCTTGAGCGCGCGCACCTGATTGGAGGGGTCGTTGGTGATGGCAACCTTGGCGCCGTCGCTGATGTCCTTGACGTCCTTGACCTTCTCCGAGAAGGCGGCATAAGGCTCAATGTGGACGCCTTCACCGTGGGCGAAGTCGTAACCCTTGGTTTTCACCTGGTCCTCGTACCACGGCAGGTGCTGGTAGAAGTTAGTGTCCAGGGAGCCGTCGCTCAACGCGGTGTTGGGCGTCTGGTAATCCTCGATTTCCTTGATGTCCAGCTTGAGGCCGGCCTTCGGAGCGAGCTCCGCATTCACGAATTCGAGAATCCTGGCGTGGGGAACGGGGCTCGCTCCCACCGTGAGGGTGACCGGGTTTGCCGGGTCAAGCTCCTTGACCTCGGAGCTGGACGTGGTTGAACCACCGCAAGCGGTCAACGCCAATGCGGTGGCGATACCTGATGCCAGGAGGGTGAGTGACTTACGCATCTGATGCGTTCCTTTCGAATAGCTGGGAGCACGCAGGCAGGAGACTGTTACCCCTAACGAGCTCCGGCATAAATGCAGCCGCGGTTACCGCTGCAGTGATCTTGGGGCCTAGCGGTGATCGAGGCTCCGCGCGATCCATTCGCCGACGAGCTGGATGATCTGGACCAGGACGATGATGAGGACGATGGTGACGATCATGACCGTGACGTCGAAGCGCTGGAAGCCGTAGTTGTACGCCAGTTTGCCGAGTCCGCCGCCGCCAACCAGGCCGGCCATGGCGGAATATCCCACCAAGGTGACAACGGTGGTGGTGGTCGCGGCCACGAGTGCCGGAAGTGATTCGCGCAGCATGACTTTGTTGATGACCTGCATGGTGGTGGATCCCATAACCTGGGCAGCATCGATTTTTCCGATGTGCACATCGCGCAGGCAGGTTTCAACCAAGCGGGCAAAAAACGGAATCGTACCGATGGACAGTGACACGGATGCCGCCACCGGGCCGAGGCTGGTGCCGGTCAGCAGCCGGGCAAGCGGGATAAGCGCCACCATCAGGATCGCAAACGGGATGGAACGGGTGATGTTGACGATAACGTCGCTCATGACCCGGTTTGTGACGGGCATGGGACGCAGGCCGCCCGGGGCCGTCACGTGCAGGAAGACACCAAGGGGCAGGCCGATCAGCACTGTGAAAAAAGCTGAGATCCCGACCATTTGGAGTGTCTCCACGATGGCCTCGGGAAGCGCCTTCGCGAGTACAGGGTTGGCGAAGATTTCGTTCACTTCTTCTCTCCTGTCGCCTGGTGCTGCAGCTGGGTTTCGGACTCAATGGCGGCTTCGGAAGCGGCGAACTTCGCGCTGATCCCGCGGTCGTGCAGATAGTCCAGTACGGCGCCCGAATCGGCGTTCCCGGCCAGTTGCACGCGGAGATGCCCGAACTGCTGACCTCCCAGTGTTTCAACACTGCCGGCAAGGACGTTCAGGTCGATGTCGAAATGCCGTGCGACGCCGGTGATGACGGGTTCCTTGGCGCTGTCTCCGGCGAAAAGGATTTCCAGCACAGGTCCGTCCTCAAGGGTGCCCTGGAGGGGTTCCGACGGCGGCAGCGGCAGGAGTGCCCTCGCCAGCTTGCTTTCCAGATTGCCGGCGACGTCCTGCAGGGCACCGTGCTCGATGATGCGGCCCTTGAAAAGAAGTGACACTGAATCGCACACGCGCTTAACCACATTCATCTCGTGCGTGATGATCAGTACCGTCAGCTGCAGCCGCGTGGTGAGGTCCTGGATGAGGTCCAGGATCTCGTTAGTCGTGGCGGGATCGAGTGCCGAGGTTGGCTCATCGCACAGAAGGACGTCGGGATCCGAGGCCAGAGCCCGGGCGATGCCGACCCGCTGGCGCTGACCACCGGAAAGCTGGGACGGGTAGGCGTTCTCGAACCCCTCGAGCCCCACGAGCTTCAGGAGCCCGGCAACCTTGGCCTGGGTTTGGTCCTTGGGCGTTTTAACGAGCTCCAGGGGGTGCGCCACGTTGCCGGCCGCCGTGCGGGAGTCCATAAGGTTCGCGTGTTGGAAGACCATGCCGATCCGCCGCCGCGCCGTCCGGATTTCCGAGTCCCTTACGGAACTCAGCTCGGTGCCGTCAATGCTAACGGAGCCGGACGTCGGGCGGTCCAGGAGGGTCAGGCAGCGCACAAGGGTTGATTTTCCGGCGCCGGAATGGCCAATAATGCCATGGATGGACCCTTTGGGAACGGAAAGAGTGACGCCGTCGAGGGCAACCACTTCCTTTTTCCCCTGGCGGTAGACCTTGCGAAGGTCGGTAACTGTGATCATTTATCCTCAGGCGGTAGGGCTCGGGCAGGACATAGCACAAGCTCGCTTCTGCACTAAATTATGTCAGCGGGCCTGTAGGGGCGTCGATTCCGCATTAAATTCGGCTATTACGGGCCATGTCCGCATAAGCTCGTTTTGCTTTTCTGATTCGGGTTCACACAACCCAATGAATGGGGCCCATGGCTGAATTCATGGGAACCAAAGCTGTTAAGGGCACGATGGCAGGAGGCTGTGATGTGTGTCCCATGAAAAACCAGGCATATCGCCACGAAGGCGGGATTGTGTGGGAAGAGAAGGACCATTCAGCTTCTTTGAACGGGTCCTAAGGCTGAGCGCTAGAAATCCCCTCGGCTGGCATCCTCGGGTGGAAGGACCGGCCACTGGCCCTCAATAACTGCTGCCGGTTTTGTCTTCCGCAGGTACGTCTGGAAGTCGGTAGCCTGAGTGGCTGCCCAGTCCACCTGGAGCTGATGCAATTGACTGGCCGGCATCCTGAGTTTGGGAAACTTGCCCGCCATGGCGTCCAGGACGCGCAGGGTGGCAAGGGCATCGGCTGCCGAGGTATGTGCATTGTCCAGGTTCACGCCGTACTCCTCGCAGAGCGCTGTGAGCGTACGCTTGCCCTTCCGGTAGCGATCAACCTGCTTGTTCATGATGAAGGGATCGAGTACCGGGAATCGCGTGAGTTGCGGAACGCCGTAACGTGCGGATTCTGCAGCAAGCACCGTGAAGTCGTAGCTGGCGTTGAAAGCGATGACCGGCACGCCGTCGTCAAAAAGCTCCTGAAGCACCGCCGCAAGCTCACGCGTGACTTCCGGTGCCGGGCGGCCCTCAGTTCTGGCACGCTCGGTGGTAACACCGTGTACCTCGCTGGCCTCTGCGGGGATCTCAACACCGGGGTCAGCCAGCCATTCGTGCTCCCTGACCACTTCGCCGCCGGCATCCACGAGCGTTACTGAGGCTGTCACAATCCTTGCCGCACGTGAGTTCCGACCAGTGGTTTCCAGATCGAAGGCGGCGCGGGGGCGGGTGTTCCAGGTGCTCATGCCATTACGCTACCTGCCGGCACCGACAATATTTGGCGTGCCGCGCCGGGCGATGGAACCCCATCCCACTGACGGCAGCAGCTAGTCTGGAGGCCATGCGGACGGAGTATGTCGAGGCTGTCATCGCCCTCGTGGAACTGGTTCCGGCAGGCAGTGTGCTGGCATACGGTGACGTGTCGGAGCTCCTGGACTCAGGTGGTCCGAGACAAGTCGGAGCGGTGATGGGCCAGTATGGCAATCCGGTTCCCTGGTGGAGGGTCCTGCGGGCCAGCGGCGAAGCACCTTCAGGACTCGAAGGGAAAGCCCTCCGGCACTACCTCGAAGAGCGGACTCCGCTGCGCGGGGATGTCGAGGAGTACGTGAAGACGGGTGAAGGACGCTGGCGAGTGGACATCAGGGCTGCACGCTGGACGCCTTCGGAGAGTGACTTCGACCTCATTGACGATATTGCCCGCCGCCTTGCGGGCCGGCTTCACGAATTGTCAGTGGCGGATGATGGAATGTCTGGGTGACCGCAACTATCCAGGACCAGCAATCCGCCGCATCCGCCGTGCCAAAAGGTCAACCAGCGGACGCCGATATCCTCGAGGCTGAGGGACCAACAGCTGGACCGAGCACTGCTGGAACGCACTCATCCGAAGGTGCGGCTAAACGCCTCCGGCTCCTTGCACCCAAAAAAGTCCGTCACGGCATCCCGGAACTCTCTCCTGACCAGCTTGCTGCTGTGGCCGTTCGTCAGGGCTCCGGGCCGGTCCTCGTCCCTGGGGCCCCGGGGACCGGAAAGACCACCGTTCTCGTGGAAGCCGCAGTCCGGCGCGTAGAACAGGGCGGAGTGGATCCCGAGAGAATTCTGATCCTGGCACCTGGACGGCTTGCCGCGGACTCCCTTCGGGACCGCTTCACCGCCCGGCTGGACAGGAGCCTGAGTACCACACCGTCACGCACCTGGGCATCGTATGCATTCGACGTTATCCGGCGGGCCAAGGCGGAAGGCATCCTTCCACTCCCAAGGCCACCGAAACTGCTCTCGGGCCCGGAACAGGACCTCATCATCAAGGAACTTTTGGAGGGCCACTCTGTGCCCGGCCTGGAGCTGCCATGGCCTGGCGATCTCGGCGCTGCCTTGGAAACCAGGGGGTTCCGGCAAGAGGTCCGGCAGCTTTTCGACCGCATCATCGAGTCGGGGCGGACATCGGAAGACGTGGCGGCCCTGGCAGTGCAATGCAACCGTCCTGACTGGACCGCGGCCGCCGCCCTCTATGCGGAGTATCGGGATGTGCTGGACCTGCGAATGCCCGAAGCCTTTGATCCTGCAGGCATCATCACGGCTGCGCGCCAGATCTTCCAGGATCATCCAGACTTTCTTGCAGCCGAACGGAACCGTCTTCAGCTCATCCTCGTCGATGACATGCAGGAGGCAAACCCTGCCGTTTTCGAACTGCTCGCTGATATAGGTGCGGGGAAGGATGTCTACGTCGCATCGTCCCCGGACACAGTTGTGCAGGGTTTCCGGGGCGCCCGCCCGGACCTTGTTGCCGAGCTGCCTGGGCTTCTGGCACCGGACGGTCAACGGGTTTTGGAACGTCCTCTCAGCCGCATGCATCGGCACAGTCCCGACGTTGCCCAGGCGTGGTTATCGGTTGCCTCCCGGATATCCCGCCGAGCCGGCGGGGATTCAGCGCGGCGGCTGGAACAGGGCGATAGTCCGGAAAACAGCGGACGGGTGGAGGCACACCTCCTGCCATCCGCTGTTCACGAACTCCGCTACGTGGCGCAACGCATTCTCGAAGCGCAACTGAAGGACGGGCATGAACTTGGCGATATTGCTGTAATCGTCCGCAACGGCGGGCAGCTCAGCCAGCTTCAGCGCTATTTGTCGGGGCAGGGGATTCCAGTACGCGTTCCCGTCGCCGAGTCAGCTGTCCGTGATGAGGTCGCTGTCCGCCCGCTGCTGGATGCTTACGCCGTCGCGCTGGAGCCAGATGACCTCACTCCGGAGTCGGCTGTGTCACTGCTTACTTCACGCATCGGTGGCTCCACCCCCATCGAACTGCGGCGTCTCCGGCAGGCCCTTCGCTCCGAGGAGATCCTGGGAGGCGGCGGGCGCTCAAGCGACGCTCTCCTGGTCGAAGCCCTGTTGGAACCTGGGGCACTGGGAAGTCTTGGTATCGAGGGACGGTCTGCCCGCCGCGTAGCCCGCATGATCCTGGCCGGCAGGGACGCTGCAAGGCAACCGGGGGCGAATGCCGAAACAGTCCTTTGGGCACTCTGGAGCTCCACAGGGCTGGCATCAAGGTGGGCAGAGGCCGCCTTGAATGGTGGGGCGGCGGGTGCCCGCGCGGATCGGGACCTTGATGCCATGATGGCACTGTTCCACACGGCTGAGCGTTTTGTAGACCAGCTGCCAGGCTCGGGCCCCGAACAGTTCCTGGAATACCTGTTGAATCAGGAACTGCCCATGGACACGCTGGCTGCCCGTGCCCAGCTTGAGGATGCTGTTGAGCTTATGACTCCCGCCAGTGCCGCGGGCAGGGAATGGCCAATGGTGATCATTGCGGGCTTGCAGGAAGGCGTTTGGCCCAATACGCGCTTACGTGGCGAACTGCTGGGGAGCACCCTTTTTGCGGACGCCGTGGAACATGGAGTGGACTACGCGCTGCAGCTTGGCCCGCTGAGCAGGCTGCATGAAATCAGATACGACGAACTGCGGAGCTTTTCAACTGCCGTCTCCCGCGCCGAGAACGTGTTGATCTGCACAGCAGTATCCTCTGAGGATGAACAGGCCTCCTCCTTTCTTGACTACGTTTCGCCCTTGCGTCCAGGGCAGGAGAGGCGGGGCTTTACCACTGTGGAGCGGCCTCTGACACTTCGAGCACTGGTGGCGGAGCTCCGGCAGTACGTCCAGCTGCCGGGCAAATTTACCGCCGAAGCTGAGGAGGCTGCCCGGGTCCTCGCGAAGCTCGCCTCAGTGGAACCTCCCGTCCCTGGCGCCCATCCCGATACCTGGTGGGGTCTTGCCCCGTTGTCGTCCGATCGGCCGATAGTGCCGGAAGGCGGAACGGTATCGGTGTCACCGTCAAAGGTAGAAACGGTCCACAAATCACCCTTGGACTGGTTCATCCAGGCTGCTGGAGGTGAGCCTGCTACGGACTTTGCCCGGAGCCTGGGAACCCTCGTGCATGCGATCGCCCAGGATCTGCCTGACGCCTCGGGCGGCGAATACCTCGCCGAACTCGTGCGCCGCTGGCCCACACTGGGAATGAAGGAGAACTGGGAGGGCAAGCTTGACTTCCAGCGGGCGGAATCGATGGTCCGCAAACTTGCCCAGTACGTGTTGGTGATGCGGAGCGAAGGTCGGAGCCTGTTGGGCGTCGAGGAGAATTTTGAGGTCAAGCTTCCGGACGTGGTGGGACTCGTTCCTGGCGAAAAGGTTCCCGGCGACAACGCACACGGCGACAACCAGGATTACGGTGCTGGCCCAGGCGAAGCCTCTGATGCGGTACGTTACGCCATTCTCCGTGGCCAAGTAGACCGGCTGGAGATTGATCGCGAGGGCCAGTTGGTGGTGGTTGACCTGAAAACAGGCAAACGACAACCGGCAAAGGCGGAAGTCGGGCGTCATCCCCAGCTGGGGGCGTACCAGGCAGCCGTGCTTGCGGGTGGATTCGACTCCGTGGTCACGCCAGGAGAGGGCGTCGCGACGCGTGCCTTCCAGCCCGGGGGAGCGATCCTCGCGCAGCTTGGGACCAGCAGCAAAAGCCCTGCCGTTCAGCAACAGGATGCTTTGGATCCCGCGGGTAACTGGGCGTTGGACCTGGTGATGGAGGCCGCCCGCGCAATGTCCGGCAGTACGTTCGAGGCTCGCCACGATCCCTCCAAGGGCGGGCATGGCGGTCACGGCTGCAGATTGCCTGAGGTCTGTCCGCTGTGTCTGCGCGGAAAGCAGGTTACGCAATGAGCGCCCAGACGATCCACAGCGCGTCCGCGTCGCCGTTGGAAGCCTTACCGACGCCGGAACCCCGCTTTACCCCGGAGGAGTTGTCTGCCCTCCTCGGGGAAAAGAACCGTCCTACAAGAGAACAGTCAGCCATCATCTCCTCCCCGCTATCGCCCAGGCTGGTAATTGCCGGGGCGGGTTCCGGGAAGACTGCCACCATGGCGGACAGGGTGGTCTGGCTGGTAGCAAATGGTTGGGTGAGTCCCGAGGAAATACTCGGGGTGACCTTCACCCGCAAGGCCGCGGGGGAGTTGGCCAGCAGAATCCGGGGCAAGTTGACGGTGCTGCAGCGCATTGCCGCGGAGGATAAGCAACAGCAGATCTTCCCGGCAGGCCTGCTGAACGCCGATGCCCTTGAACCGAAAGTCTCGACCTACCATTCCTATGCCAGCGGCATCGTCTCGGACTACGGCCTCCGCCTTGGGGTGGAACGGGATGTTGTGCTTCTCGGCGGAGCCCAGGCATGGCAGCTCGCCAGCGAAGTGGTGGAGGCTTTCGACGGCGAGTACGCACACTTCCGTGCCGCCAAGTCCACCCTGGTGAAGGCCGTGATCCAGATGGCGGGAGAGTGCGCCGAACACCTCCAGGAGCCCGCGCAGGTTCAGGAGTGGCTCATGGGCCGCGTGGCCGAATTTGTGTCTTTGCCGTACGTCGATGGTGCGAAGAAGAACGCCACGCAGGCAGTGGCGGAGCTTGAGGCCATGCTGCGGACGAGGGCGAGCGTGGCGGACATGGTGGCACGCTACTCACAGGCGAAGCGGGCCAGGGGCTCCTTGGACTTCGGGGATCTGGTCGCGCTTGCGGCCCGGGTGGCGAGAGACATTCCCCTGGCAGCCGCTCTGGAGCGGGAGCGATACAAGGTGGTCCTGCTCGACGAATTCCAAGACACATCACATGCACAGTTGGTGCTGTTTTCGCGCCTGTTCGGACACGGCCATGCCGTAACAGCCGTGGGAGATCCCAATCAATCCATTTACGGGTTCAGGGGCGCCTCTGCTGGCCAGCTGTTCCATTTCGTCCAGGAATTCCCTGTGCCTGCACCTGACCCCGGCCCATCCAGCCCAGCCGGCCCGGCCGAACGGTGGATGCCGGCGCCTGTTTCATATCTGACCACAGCTTGGCGCAACGGAAAGAACATCCTTGCTGCAGCCAACGTTATTTCAGCTCCCCTCAGTGCTGCAGCCGCCCATAAGGGGCCGGCGGGTGAACGGGGCGCCGGCGCAGCGATCGACGTTCCCCCGCTGCAGCCCAGCCCCGCTGCTGTTTCCGGACAAGTGGTTATCGGGCGCTTCGCAACCGACGAGGATGAGGCCGCGGCTATCGCCGGCGACGTTCTGAGATACCGGGTAACGGACTTTGAAGAGACCTTGCAGGTGGATAGGGTGCCGCCTTCCATGGCTGTTCTCTGCAGGCGGAGGGCGCAGATGGAATGTGTCCGCCGGGAGTTTGAGGTACGGGGGATACCCTACGAAATCATCGGTCTCGGTGGACTCCTTGATACACCGGAAATCGTGGACCTTGTCTCCACTCTGAGAGTTCTGGCAGACCCGGGACGTTCCGATTCTCTGATGCGTTTGCTGGCCGGTGCCCGGTGGCGGATCGGGCCGGCAGATCTTATGGCCTTCCGGGACTGGTCGGCATTCCTTGCGCGGCGGAGGTCTCACGAAGGCTCCATTGCTCCGGAAGACACTGAGCAAGATGACTCGGTAACCGTGATCGAGGGTGACCTTACCGATGCTGCCAGTCTTGTCGAGGCACTGGACCGTTTGCCAAGGGACGGGTGGGTGTCGGCACACGGACGAGTGGTCAGCGATGAAGGCCTGGACAGGCTCAGGCGGCTCTCGGCGGAGCTGAGACAGTTGCGGGGTTTCATGGGTGATGATCTCACAACCCTGCTCGGGGAAGTGGAACGAGCCATGTTGCTGGATATCGAGGTCGCTGCCCGTCCCGGAGTCAGTATCCATCAAGCCAGACGGAATCTTGATGCCTTCCATGATGCCGCCGTCGGATTTCTGCACACCTCCCAGCGGATAGACGTCCTTGCCTTCCTGGCCTGGCTGGAAGCCGCCGCCGCCGAAGAGGGAGGCTTGGACGCCGCTCCTCCGGAAGTGAACCATGAAGCCGTGCAACTCCTGACGGTTCATGCGTCCAAGGGGCTCGAATGGGATGTCGTTTTCGTCCCGGGCCTGAACGCCGGTTCATTTCCCAGCAACCGTGATTCGCGATGGAGCAGCGGGAGTGCCGCCCTGCCCTGGCCCTTGAGAGGGGACCACGCAGACCTGCCCCAATGGGATCTTGATCAACCGGACCAGAAGGGGTGGCTAGAAGCGGAAAAAGACTTCAAGGCTGCCGTACAGACGCACTCCGAGGCGGAGGAGCGGAGGCTGGCTTACGTCGCCTATACACGGGCAAAGTTCGTCTTGTGGGTATCCAGCGCGGCTTGGGTGGGCTCCCGCTCCGGGATGGCCGCGATGTCGCCTTTCCTCTCTGACCTTGCCCGTCTGACTGGACTTATGCAGTCACCCGCAGAGGATGGCGACGGGCACCGAAGGGAATCGCAAAAAGCCCAAGCTGTTGTGCATGCTTCCTCCATTGAGGAAGCATCCGTGCCCGAACAAAGCCCCTTGACGCAGGAACTCGAAGTCGCTGAATGGCCCTATGACCCGCTCGAAGGGCCGATTGATCCGCGTACAGGGACACGGCTCAGCCTGGTTCCGGGCCGCCGTGAGGACATGGAGGCGGCCGCTGCCCGCGTTCTGGCAGGCCTGGGCAATCCCAATAGTGAAGAAAAGCTAAGGCAACAAAGTGATGTGGACCAACACACTGCCGGGCAGAAACAGCTCAGGGGAATTGCGGGTTCCTGGGCGAGGGAAGCCGCAATGCTGCTGGAGCGCCGCTTCAAACGTTCAACTGTTCAGGATGTTCACCTTCCAGGGCACATTTCTGCTTCGACTTTGGTGGATCTCAATGACGATCCGGGGGCTGTCCTTTCCCGGCTTCGACGCCCCGTACCTCGAGAACCCGGGATGTCTGCGCGTAAGGGAACTGCGTTCCATGCCTGGGTGGAGGAGTACTTCGGCACGGCTGGAATGCTGGATCTTGGTGAAGCCGCGGGATCTGACGAACACATCGACGAGGCCTACGGGCTGGAAAGCATGGTTGAGACTTTCCGTTCCTCCGAGTGGGCGAACAGGGCACCCGTCCATGTGGAAATTCCTGTAGAAACCCGTATCGGCGAGGTCGTGGTGCGAGGCCGGATCGACGCCGTGTTCAGGGATGCCGATGGACGGTGGGACCTCGTGGACTGGAAGACAGGCCGTCCTCCGTCTGCCCGCCAGCTTCAAGCCAAGGCAGTCCAGTTGGCGGTCTATCGGCTCGCGTGGTCCCGGCTGAAGGGAGTTCCCCTGGAGGACGTCAGGGCTGCTTTTTACTACGTGTCGGACAACCGGGTCGTCCGTCCGCACGACCTCGGGTCAGCCGATCAGCTTGAGAAAATCATCTCGGCAGCGCTCAGTTCCCCTCACCCGGGAGGACTGGCCTAAAAAGTCTTCAGGTCAACGATCTTCAGAGCAGCGGTGGAGGTGTCATCTGCCGTGCCCGCTCCACCCACTGAAGGATAGGCGTGGCTTCCATCATGGTCGCCCCGGTCCTTTTCGGAACTGGCAATTGCGGGGACGTCTTGGTCCGAGCGCTTCTCAGACGGCATGTCTGCTTCGGGCCGGACAGCCTGGCCAAGGCTGTCATCTGAAGGAGCCACCGCCGGCGCGCTGTCCGTGGTTGGTGTTGCCCCACCAGCCGGGATCGGCATCACATGAACGGCCGGGATGGCTTCGCCCCGGCCGGCTCCACCGGGAGCGTCACAGGGGATAGGGGTGACCGTGAATCCATTTCCTTGCCCCGTTTCTGCCCCGGCCGCGGTCCCAGCCGGCTGGGGTAAAGGCTCGACGCTGATGGGCTGCCCGCCATGTTCCACGATGTCCCCTGCTAAGGAGGACAGCATCTCTTCGGCTTCGGAAATCATGCCCTGATCGCCTGAAGCCACGCCTTTAACAAGGAACTGCGCCAAGGCGAATTCCGCCGACAATGCTGCTCGCCTCAGCAGATGGTTGTCCGGCGAGTCCCGCCGGGCGCTGGTGTAGTGGCGAAGGACAGCGTCCACGAAGCCCTGCTCGTTGGATGCCACGAGCCAGGCAATGTCATCAGCCGGGTCCCCGATGCGCAGGTCCGTCCAGCCAGTTACTGCCGTTACACGCTGGCCTTCCACAAGGAGATTGTCCTCATGCAAGTCGCCGTGCACCACGCAGGGGTTGAACCGCCAGAGTGAAACATCCTCAAGGGCATGCTCCCAGCGGCGCAGCAGGACTGACGGAATTTTCCCCGTCGTCGCAGCCTGGTCCAGCTCGTTGAGGCGACGCTGACGGAACTCATTAGGGGTGTAGCTCGGCAAATCAGCCTTGCTGACCAGCGAGTGGGGGAGGTCATGGATTGCACCCAGGGCCGAACCGATTTCCTGTGCCAACTCATTTGACCCTGCACTGAGTTCCTCCACGCTCCGGGTAGCTCCGGCGAGGTGGGAGTAAACGAAGGTTGTGAGGGCACCTTGCCGGACCGTTCCTGCCACGGTCGGCATCAGGAAGGGGAGTTCCGCGCGGATACCGGGGGTAAAAGCCTTCAGCACCATGAACTCGGTCTCCAGCCGGGTGCTTGCTTCTGAATGCCGGGGGGAACGTACCCTCCACCGTTTTCCCTCAGAGTCGAGGAGGAGAGCCGAGTCGAAGTCCGCCGGATCGTCAGGAGCAGACGACACGGCAGTAGGAGTCAGTCCTGGGACTGCTGCAGTTGCTACGGCTGCCAGTTCGATCGGTTTTCTTCTCACGGTTCCACGGTAGATTGACAGTCGCCCAAGACAATGATGTGGTCCGGCGAGTCCTGAGATAAGGAATAAATCACAGAGTTCTGTGCTGCACCGCATTGAAGGGGCCGAAATATCAATTGTCAGCCCGAGTCAGTACGGTAGGTACATGAGTCTTGCTGAGCCACCTGCACCGCAGCACGGACCTGTAGTGCAGCACCAAACTCCACCGCAGCAAGGCCGGCCATGGGAAACGCAGGAGCCGGTTAGGGCTTCGGTCCCCTCCACCAGAGCCAACCACCTGACTGACAACGTGCTTCCCGTCCGCCCGGCCCTGGTGGATCGCGGATCCTCGGAGCGCCTCAAACCAGGAATGGTTCAGGCCCTCATCGAATCGGGAAACGCCCTGGCTATGGTCCTCGCGGGCAGAAAGGCCTTGGTGCAGGCGAACGAGCTGGTGCTCCTCGACGCTGACTTCTTGGCCCAAAGTTTAGGCGAGGCGGGTGTGCGGCCCGAGCACGTTATCTATCTCGGGTCCCCATTGGATGATGACCACATCGCCCCAGGCACCGGGATCGTCCTCTTTGTTTTGGCTGATGCCTTGGCCCCTGGCACCTCGGGCATCCCAAAGGCTGCAGAATGGGCTGGGTTTCGGGATGTAGCCGCGCAATTGGATGCCCTGCACACCGCACTGTTCGTAGAAGCAAGCGCAATTGCCAACTGGCACAGCACGCATACTCATTGTCCGCGCTGCGGAGCCAGGACCACTGTTGAGGCAGGCGGATGGGTACGTCGTTGCCCTGAGGATGGTTCAGAGCATTATCCCCGGACCGATCCTGCGATCATCGTGACGGTGGTCGGCGCGGATGGCCGTTTGCTTCTTGGCGGTGGGGGTCCGGTCGATGCAAAAAACTATTCAACCCTCGCAGGTTTTGTGGAGCCGGGGGAGTCCCTTGAGCAGGCTGTGGTCCGGGAAATCTTTGAAGAGGTAGGGGTGCGCGTGACTGCCTGCCAGTATCTCGGCTCACAGGCCTGGCCGTTCCCTGCATCACTCATGCTGGGCTTTACCGCCCTGACGTCTGACGTCGAGCCACGGCCCGACGGCGTTGAAGTCACCAGGGCACGCTGGTTCAATCGGGCAGAGCTACAGGACGCGGTCCTCCAAGGAGACGTCGTCATATCGAGCAGCTTGTCCATCTCGAGGTCCCTGATTGAGCACTGGTACGGCGGAGTGATCCAGGATCGCCCGGCCGGTTCCTGAAACCGCTGTACTCTTGAACGCGCTATTGAACCGCAGGATTCTCTGGCGGCAATCCGCACCAACGATCATCGCCCATCCACCAATCGAGCAGCAGAAGTGACAACAGAAAACCTGGACGGAACAGCGCCCCTCGATGGCGCAACCCTTGAGGAGCGCATCCTTGGCGGTCTGGACGACGAACAGCGCGAAGTCGCCAGTACCTTGAACGGACCCCTCTGCGTGCTCGCGGGGGCTGGAACGGGAAAGACAAGGGCGATCACCCACAGAATCGCGTATGGCGTGCATTCCGGTGTCTACAGCCCGCAGAGGCTGCTGGCAGTCACCTTTACTGCCCGGGCAGCGGCGGAAATGCGGAGCAGGCTCCGCGATCTGGGAGTTGGCAATGTCCAGGCCCGAACCTTCCACGCTGCGGCGTTAAGGCAACTCCAGTTTTTCTGGCCACAGGCGGTGGGTGGAACGTTGCCGAATCTGCTGGATCACAAGGCGCAGATGATCGCGGAGGCCGCCCGGCGCCTTCGGCTCAGCACCGACCGAGCGTCCATTCGTGACTTGGCGTCGGAAATCGAATGGGCCAAGGTGTCAATGCTGACCCCCGCCAACTACCTCGAGAATGCGCAGGACAGGGGCACCCCCGGGGGTTTCGACCTCACCGCCGTCGCACGGGTCTTCCAGTCCTATGAGGACGTCAAGACAGACCGGAATGTCATCGACTTCGAGGATGTCCTTCTGATAACCGTCGGGATCCTTCAGGAGGACCCCAAGGTGGCGGCAACGGTACGGGAGCAATACCGCCATTTCGTGGTTGACGAGTACCAGGATGTTTCGCCGCTGCAGCAAAGACTCCTGGAACTCTGGCTGGGCGGACGCGACGAGTTGTGCGTTGTGGGGGATGCCAGCCAGACCATTTACTCATTTACCGGCGCATCGCCCAAGCACCTTTTGGGTTTCAAGACAATGTATCCCGCAGCGAATGTGGTGAAGCTTATCCGCGACTACCGTTCCACGCCGCAGGTGGTGAAACTGGCAAATGACCTGCTTGCCAACCGCCGGAGCGGGGGACCCGCAGCGGACGCGGCCTGGGCTGCGCCCCTGAAGCTTGTGGCCCAGCGGGCTCCCGGACCCGTGCCTCAGTTCACGGAGTGCGCAGACGATGAAGCGGAAGCGGCCACGGTGGCCGGGAAGATCCGCGCACTCCTCGCTTCAGGGCTGCCTGCAAGCCAGATCGCCATCCTGTTCCGGACAAACGGGCAATCTGAGGCATATGAGCAGGCGCTCGCTTCCGCCGGCATCGGCTATCAACTCAGGGGCGGGGAGCGGTTTTTCGCCCGAAAGGAAGTGCGGGACGCCATCCTCCAACTGCGGGCTGCCACCAGGGCTGCGGCGGAGTCGGCAGAGGCGGAACCTCTCGGGCAGCTCGTAAGGGACATCGTGGCTTCGCTGGGATACACAGACTCTCCACCGCACAGCGGCGGGGCTTTGCGGGAACGCTGGGAATCGTTGGCTGCTTTGGTTGCGCTTGCCGACGAACTGGTGCTCAGCCGGGGGCCGCAATTCAATCTATCGGACTTCGTCAACGAGTTGCAGGAACGTTCCCTGGCCCAGCACGCGCCTACGGTCCAAGGCGTGACCCTTGCGTCGTTGCACGCAGCCAAGGGGCTGGAATGGGACGCAGTGTTCCTTGTTGGTCTAAGCGAAGGGCTCATGCCGATTTCCTTCGCCGATACCCCGGAGGCGGTGGACGAGGAACGCCGCCTCCTCTACGTCGGGATCACGCGCGCGCGTGAGCACCTGTCCCTGTCCTGGTCCTCCGCGAGGACGCCGGGCGGCAGGGCCAACCGTAAACCCTCCCGCTTTCTTGACGGCTTGAGGCCGGATTCCGTGGTCACCTCCTCAACGAGGGGTACCGGAGCAGCTCCACGACGGAAAGCCGCCGCGCCGTCGATGTGCCGGGCGTGCGGAAGCATGCTGTCAACAGGAGCGGAACGCAAGGTGGGGCGCTGCAGCCAGTGTCCGCCCAGCTATGAGGAACAGACGTTTGAGGCACTGCGGCAATGGCGGAAGGACGTTGCGCTGGCAGCCGACGTACCGGCATTCGTCGTCTTCACCGACGCGACGCTCACGGCCATTGCGGAGGCACGCCCGTCGTCCCTGGAGGAGCTGGCGCAACTGGCGGGTGTTGGTCCTTCCAAACTCGAACGCTATGGCCCGGCTGTCCTGGCTGTGCTGGTGGAAAGCAGCACAGTATGACCCCGGGTGAGGGCGATTTGCAGTTAACGCACGACGGCGCGCCGGTGGTGGTACGCCGCTCGGCCCGCCGTCGCCGGACTGTCGCTGCTTTCTGGGAAGACGGTAAAGCCGTTGTCGCGATCCCGGCGCATTTCAGCCGGGCCCAAGAGAAAGAATGGGTCAGCCGGATGCTGGATAAACTCCGGCGGCAGGGCTTGCGCCGGTCGGCGGGCGCCGGCAAACGGAAGCCTGCCACAGACACCGCGTTGGCGGCCCACGCAGCGGCTTTATCGGCACGCTACCTTGCGGGACGGGCCGTTCCCACGTCTGTCCGGTGGGTAAGCAACCAGAACTCGAGGTGGGGTTCAGCGACCCCTTCCGAAGGTACCATCAGGTTGTCTGACAAGCTGCGACCGATGCCCCAATGGGTGATTGATTACGTCCTGCTCCATGAACTCGCCCACCTGCTGGTTGCCGGTCACAATGCAGCCTTCTGGCGTTTGTTGGATTCCTATCCGGAGACGGGGCGGGCGAAAGCCTTCCTCGAGGGCGTTTCCTTTGCCACATCCCGTGGCATCGGGGGACCTTCAAACGGAGCACCGTCAGACGACAGCCGACACCAAGACGCTTTGGATCCAGGATGCGCGGACGCTGACTGACGGGGGTAGAGCCTGATGTGGATCCGTTCGGGCCTCGGGCTCAATCAGCTTTAGGCGTGCCTGCGTCGTCCCCGTTGGTGTCATCCGTCTTGCTGTCGTCGTCGGCTTCAGCGGAAGCCTCCGGATCCTCAGGTTTTTCCTCATCGAATCCACCGCGCAACAACTTTTGGAGCGCGTCGTCCACTTCTGTCTCACTGGCCTCCGCAAGTTTGCGGCGGCTACTGAAACCCTGAGGATCATCGAGGTCCTCGGCTGTGGGAAGCAAATCAGGGTGATGCCAGATGGCGTCCCTGCCGGCGACGCCCCGCTCGGCCTTTAGAGTTGCCCAGAGCGTGGCAGCTTCGCGGAGCCTGCGCGGACGCAACTCCAATCCAACCAACGACGAGAAGGCATGTTCAGCCGGGCCTCCCGTAGCCCGTCGGCGCCGGACAGTCTCACGAAGTGCAGAGGCCGACGGAAGCATCTTCTCCGTGGCCGCTGCGGTGAGTTCGTCCACCCAGCCCTCAACCAGGGCGAGCGCGGTTTCGAGCTTCTCAAGGGCCTGTTCCTGGGCGGGCGTCCGCTGGGGCATAAAGACCCCCTGGGAGAGTGCCTCCTGGATACCTTCAGGATTCCCGGGATCCAGTTCCCTCGCCAATTCTTCAATCTTGGTCATGTCGATATGGATCCCACGGGCGTAAGCCTCGATGGCTCCCAGAAGATGTCCACGAAGCCACGGCACCTGAACGAACAGGCGGGCGTGGGCAGCTTCACGGACCGCGAGGAAGAGGCGGATGTCTCCCTCGGGCAGGCTCAGCCCCTCGCCGAACTTTGCCACGTTGGCCGGAAGCAGTGCCATCTCCAAATCGGCCAGGGGCACCCCGATGTCGGTGGAGCTGACCACTTCGGCCGAGAGGGCGCCGATAGCCTGGCCCAGCTGCATGCCGAAGATTGCCCCGCCCATGTTTTGAAGCATCGAGGAAGCGCCACCCATCATGGACTTCATTTCCTCGGGCAGCTGGTCACTCAAAGCATTCGTCAGGGCGTTGGCGATGCTGTTTGCCACGGGTTCGGTCAGCCGCTTCCACGTGCCGAGCGTTTCTTCAACCCACTCTGCCCGCGACCAGGCCCGCCCGATGAGCCCCGTGGCCGGAAGCTCGGTGACCTGATCAAGCCACAGCTCGGCAAGGCGAAGGGCTTCATCAATCTCGCGGGATTGCTGCGAGGTGACTGAGGGGTCTGAACCGCTGGCCGCAACCCTGCGGGCATTCTCGTGAGCCAGTTGCCAGTTGACAGGGCCTTCTGAAGAAGCGCTCATCATGGCCTGGACCTGCGAAAACATCTGGGCCAGCAGGTTCGGGTCCTCGGGAAGGCCGGCTGCTCTGGCAAGTTCAGCGGGATCGATATTGCCCATACCCTTGCCGCCCATGAGGTTCTGCAGCATTTCTGCCAGCGGATCCTTGGGGTTCTCGTCGCCATTGGACGGATTGAGTGGGTTGGAGGTCATGATCCCGCCGATCGTCGGTGTGACTGTTGATCAAGTTCACGGTACCCCGGTCAACGAGGGGCTGTCTGCCGAAAGCGGGCTTCGTTCGCTCTAGGCAAAGAGCCTTCCGACGGATAGACCGCGTAATGTTAGAGACTGGATATGTAGGCACGCCTTGGAGCGTGACCCCGTGACGAGTAGCGCTGACAGCGGTGCATCCGAGGGTCGAAAGCCGGTAGGGGAGAGGTTCTTCATTGACGCTAACTGAGGGCGACCAGTACGTGGGCTGGCCTGAAGCAGGCCCGGAAGGCACTTCTCCGCCTGAGGACAAGAGATTCACGGCGATGGCTGTCTCGGCTGTCCTGACTCTGATTCTCGGCATCGGGCTGTTTACCCTTCCTGTGCCCTACGTGGTGGAGACTCCCGGCCCGACGTTCAACACCCTCGGTGTGGACAAGGCCGGTAATCCCGTCATCGCAGTTAAGGGACGCGAAATGTTCCCGGCCAAAGGAAACCTTGATCTCACCACCGTCTACGTCGAAGGCGGGCCTAAAGGCTACGTCTCGGTGCTATCGGCATTTACGGCCTGGGTGGACACGTCCAATGCCGTCTATCCAGTGGAGATGATCTACCCGCAGGGCGTCACCAAAGAAGAGTCGGAGCAGGAGAGTGCTGTGGCCATGGCCACCTCGCAGGAGGACGCAGTGGCTGCGGCCTTGAAAGAGCTCGATATCCCCTTTGATCAAAAGCTGAAGATAGCCGCCGTTCCGGAGTCCTCCCCCTCGCAAGGAAAGCTGGAACCCGGAGACGTTTTCGTGTCCGTCGGGGGAAAACCCGTGACTGCCTTGAACGTTATTCAGGAGGAGCTGGCAGCCGGTGCAGGGCAGCCGGTAACCGTCGTCGTCGACCGTGGCGGCAAGAGTGCCACCGAAACCATCACCCCCGGCAAGAACGCCTCGGGCCGCTACATCCTGGGCGTCCAGCTGGAATACGATTTCACTTTCCCTGTCGAGGTAACCATCTCCCTGCAGGAGGTGGGCGGTCCGAGCGCCGGCATGATGTTCGCTCTGGGCATTGTGGATACCATGACGCCCGGTGACCTCACTGGCGGCCGGAAGGTTGCCGGGACCGGAACCATTTCCCCCGACGGATCCGTGGGCCCCATTGGAGGCATAGGACAAAAGATGGTTGGTGCCCAACGTGCAGGCGCCACCATTTTCCTTGCCCCGGCAGCAAATTGTGAGCAGGTGCTCGGCCACATTCCCGATGGTCTTCAGGTAGTGAAAATCGAGAACCTTTCCCAAGCGAAGAAAGCAGTGGAGTTGGCCGGCGCCGGACAGGACACGGCCGCACTCCCGACGTGCACCACCGACTAGACTAAATCCAGGAACTTAGCTCCACCGCCACTCGTGGCATATGTAACCAGTCAGCGCCAGTCTGTGAACGGGGGCTGACACCTGCGCCACAACAGCATCACCCGCGAATCAGACGACCAGCTATGAGGTACACAGTTTGACCCGTCCCGCCAGCTCCATGCCGCCCACAAGCACTACGCAGTCGAGGCGCAGCGCCCTGACGCCGACCCTGATCGTCGTTGCCCTGGTTGTGGTCGGCTTCATCTTCTTCGCCAACACTTGGACAGATGTCCTGTGGTACCAACAGCTCGGATACTTTGAAGTCTTCCTGACTGAGAACCTGGCCCGGATCGGCATATTTGTCGCGGGCTTTGCCATCATGGCGGCGGCGATGTACTTCGCGATCCGCGTTGCTTACAACGCCAGGCCTGTCTACGCTCCCGACGCCGAAATACGGGACAACCTGAACCGCTACCAGGCGCAGCTTGAACCCGTCCGCCGGGTCGTGATGATCGGCCTCCCAATCCTTTTCGGCCTTTTTGCCGGCAGCGCCGCCGCAAGCCAGTGGCAAAAAGTCCTCCTGTATTTCAACCAGGTTCCGTTCGGCCAGACTGATCCCGAGTTTGGGCTGGACATCAGTTTTTACCTCATGACCCTGCCGTTCCTTGGGTTCGTCACGGGCTTCCTGATCAGTGTGGCCGTAGTTGCCGGCATCGCGGGAATCCTGACGCACTACCTCTACGGCAGCATCCGCATCATGGAACGTGGCATTTTTACCAGCCGCGCAGCACAGATCCATCTCGCTGTAACCGGCGGTACGTTCCTTCTCTTGCTGGGTGTGAACTTCTGGCTGGACAGGTATGCGGCCCTCCAGAACAACGGCGGACGCTGGGCCGGTGCGCTCTACACTGATGTCAACGCCGTCATTCCCACAAAGGCAATTCTGGCCGTGGCCGCCGTTCTGGTTGCGATTCTCTTCATCGTTGCTGCCATCATCGGCAAGTGGCGGTTGCCCGTGATTGGTACCGCCATGCTGATTATCACGTCCATTCTTGCGGGTGGAGTTTATCCCTGGGTTATCCAGCAGTTCCAGGTCCGGCCCTCCGAGCAGACCCTCGAGAAGGAATTCATCGAGCGGAACATCGGGATGACCAGGACAGCCTACGGTCTGGACAAGATACAGGTGGAACGCTACAACGCCACCAACACGGCAACATCGGGGGCTTTGGCTCCGGATGCCCAGACAACGCAGAACATCCGCCTCCTCGATCCAAACCTGATCTCCGATGCGTTTGCACAGCTGGAGCAGTACAGGCCGTACTACACGTTCCCTGAGACCTTGAACGTGGACCGCTATGAGGTGGACGGCAAAGTCCAGGACACCGTTATCGCGGTCCGCGAGCTCAATCCAGGCGGGCTGAGCGCAAACCAGCAGTCCTGGCTGAACACCCATGCCGTTTACACCCACGGTTACGGCGTGGTTGCCGCCAAGGGCAACAAGTTCACCGTCGACGGAAAGCCGGACTTCCTGCAGGCAGGTATCCCTTCCACGGGTGTGCTTGGTGACGACTCCACATACGAACCGCGCATCTACTTCGGGGAGAACTCCCCTGAATACTCCATTGTCGGGGCGCCGGAAGGCTCACCACACCGTGAACAGGACCGTCCCTCGGCGAGGGAAGGCGGTGGGGATACCCAGTACACCTTCACTGGCAATGGTGGTCCAAATGTGGGCAGTTTCTTGAACAGAATCCTGTATTCAATAAAGTTCCAGTCGAGCGATCTGCTGCTGTCCGACGCCGTGAATTCCGAATCGCAGATTCTGTACGAACGGAGTCCCCGTGAGCGGGTGGAAAAAGTAGCACCGTATCTAACTGTGGATGGCAACGCTTATCCGGCGGTTGTAGATGGACGAGTGAAGTGGATCGTTGACGGGTACACCACTAGCCAGTACTACCCGTATTCACAGCAGGAGCAGCTATCTGAAGCAACTGCGGACTCGCAGACGGTGGCCGGACGGTCTGTAGCCTTGCCCAACAGTTCTGTGAACTACATCCGCAACTCGGTGAAGGCAACCGTCGATGCCTACGACGGCTCGGTGGAGCTCTACGCGTGGGACGACCAGGATCCGGTCCTGAAGGCCTGGCAGAAGGTCTTCCCAACGTCGCTGAAGCCGTACTCCGAAATGTCCGGTGACGTGATGAGCCACGTTAGGTATCCGGAGGACCTGTTCAAGGTTCAGCGTGAGCTCCTCGGCCGTTACCACGTGACCCAGCCCGACAGCTTTTACCAAGGCGATGATGTTTGGAGCGTCCCCAACGATCCAACGGTGGAGCGTGAGGTTAAGCAGCCTCCGTTCTACATGTCGCTCCAGATGCCGGATCAGGAAAATTCAGCATTCCAGCTCACATCCTCGTTTATTCCCCAGATCGTTGATGGCAGTGCAAGGAATGTGCTCTACGGCTTCTTGGCCGCTGACTCGGATGCTGGCAAAGAGAAGGGCGTCAAGGCAGAGAGCTACGGCAAGTTGAGGTTACTGGAGATTCCGCCGGAAACTCAGGTGCCCGGTCCAGGACAGGCTCAGAACAAGTTCAACTCTGATCCAACAGTGTCCCAGGCGCTTAACCTGCTTCGTCAGGGCGCGTCAGACGTGTTGAACGGAAACCTGCTCACGTTGCCTGTGGGCGGCGGTATCCTCTACGTCCAGCCGGTTTACCTCAAGTCCACCGGCGAGACCTCGTACCCTACGCTTCAGCGAGTGCTCGTAGCCTTTGGTGACAAGATAGGCTTCGCTCCCACTTTGGACGAAGCCCTGAAGCAGCTGTTCGGAGGCGATTCTGGTGCTGCTGCGGGTGACTCCGCCAACAATGGCCAGGCTCCTCCTGCTCCAGGGGGTACAACCCCTCCGGCGCCGGGCACCACGGATGCCAAGGCGGAGCTGAAGGCGGCACTGGACGAAGCGAACGCAGCCATAGCGGCTGGCCAGGCAGCACTGGCTGAGGGCGATTTTGCAGCGTACGGTGACCAGCAGCGGAGATTGGCGGATGCCCTGAAGAGAGCCATCGATGCTGAGGCTAAGTTGGCTGTTCCCGGAGCAGAGCCCGCTACTTCGCCTACGGCACCTCCGACAGGTACACCGACGCCGACACCGTCCCCCAGCCCCACCAGCTGACCCTGGGAGGCGCTTCCGGGCCGTAACGACGCAGCAGTAGCAGAAGGCCGGTTCGGTCTCCACAGTGTGGAGGCAGGACCGGCCTTCATCGTCCCGGCATCCGTCGTTTCGGTTACCAACACCGGCAGTTCCTGGGCGGAGACGTACATCACCCCGCTTCGATTTGGCCTCCCGTGGGGCGGCAGGTAGAGTTGATCTTGCGACGCGGGGTGGAGCAGTTCGGTAGCTCGCTGGGCTCATAACCCAGAGGTCACAGGTTCAAATCCTGTCCCCGCAACTGAAAAATGAAAGTCCGGAATGCTTGAAAAAGCATCCCGGACTTTCTGCTTTAAGAACCGGGATTGAACTGCTTAAGAAACCGGATTGACGAACTGAACCAGTTCGGGGGCGTTGCCGACGGCAGGAGCGGGCTCATCTTCGAGGTGGACTTTGGGGCCCAAAATCTAGGGTAGGCTTGATCATGCGACGCGGGGTGGAGCAGTTCGGTAGCTCGCTGGGCTCATAACCCAGAGGTCACAGGTTCAAATCCTGTCCCCGCAACCACTAGAGGCCCTGACCGGCAGTACGACCGGTCGGGGCCTCTTCTTTGGATCCGGCATTTAGTAGCATTTCCTAGTATTCTCGATCCAGGATGTTAGGGATGACTATGTTGCGGGGCATGACTGAAGCCCCCGCCATATTTCGCTCCGGCGACCTGTGATGATCCAAGCTATTAAGACGGTCAGCAATAGACCGTGCGCTCCTGCCATCCGGCCGAAGCAAGCAGCTATTACCATCAGTCGATCATTCTCGAGAGGAATGCTTTTCGATGTCAGTGCCAACGAAGAAGTCCGGAACCGCGAAGAGCAAGTGGGTGCAGCGCTACTGGGCGGTGCCGGCAGCCCTGGTTGCCTTGCTCTTGATCGTGCTTCTGACGAAGTGGCTGACGGGGCTGTCCGGGGTCAAGGACTTTCTGGAGCAGTATCCGGGCCATTCAGAGCTCCCGAGCGGGGCTCCGGTTGGCTTTCCTGCCTGGCTTGCATGGCAGCATTTCCTGAACGGTTTCTTCCTCCTTCTCATCATCCGTACGGGGTGGCAGGTTCGCACCACCGCCCGGCCGGCTGCTCACTGGACCAGGAACAACAAGGGGTTCATCAGGACCAAGACCTCCCCGAGCAAAATCAGCCTTGACCTGTGGTTCCACCTGACCCTGGATGTCCTGTGGATCCTGAACGGCATTGTGTTTGCGATTCTCCTGTTCGCTACGGGTCAGTGGATGCGCATCGTTCCCACCTCCTGGGACGTCTTCCCCAACGCACTCTCCGCTGCGCTCCAGTACGCGTCGCTGAACTGGCCCACTGAGAACGGGTGGATAAACTACAACGCACTTCAGCTGCTGACGTACTTTGCCACCGTGTTTATTGCAGCACCACTTGCCTTCATCACCGGTTTGAGGATGTCGTCAGTCTGGCCAAAGAAGGCGCCGACGCTCAACAGGCTCTTCCCGATTGAAGCGGCGAGGGCCGTGCACTTCCCCGTCATGATCTACTTTGTGGCCTTTATCGCGGTCCACGTTTTCCTGGTTCTGGCCACAGGGGCGCTGCGGAACCTAAACCACATGTACGGCGGGAGCGACGACGAGAACTGGGTGGGCTTCTGGATATTCGCTGTCTCCGTAGCCGTCATGGTCGGCGCCTGGTTCCTCGCCAGGCCGCTCTTCCTGCGCCCCATAGCTTCCCTCATGGGTAAGGTCACCCGCTAACCGCATTTTCCAAAACAGAAGGCCGGGATTCCATGGGAACCCCGGCCTTCAGTTTGCCCTTACGTCACGGGCTGAGTACGTCGACGGAACTTCTAGAGCTTGTCGAAGTCTGCTTCCTCGACCGTGGTTTCGGTTGCCTGGGAACCGTTTCCGGCGCCGATTGCAGGCTTAGCACCGCCTGATTTCAGGGCAGCGAGGCGCGCTTCGATCTCGGTCTGTTCGCCGAGATCCTCAAGCTGGTTGAACTGAGAGTCCAGGCTGGATTCCGCCAGTTCCTGCTGACCACGGACCTTCGCTTCTTCCCGACGGATCTTTTGTTCAAAGCGGCCCACTTCGCTGGTGGGATCCATGATGTCGATGCTCTTGAGCGCATCATGGACCTGGGACTGGGCGGCGGCAGTCCTGGACCGGGCAACCAGTTCGTTGCGCTTGCTCGTAAGCTCGTTAAGCTTGCCCTTCATCATGTCCAGGCCGGACTTGAGCTTGTCCACAACCTCGGTCTGGGACGCAATGCTGGGCTCTGCGGACTTTGCTTCGTTTTCCGAGGAGATCTGCCGCTGGAGGGCCACCTTGGCGAGGTTATCGAATTTCTGGGCGTCAGCAGCATTGCCTGCGCTCCGGTACTCGTCTGCCTTGCGTGAAGCAGCCAGGGCCTTGTTGCCCCAATCCTGGGCGTTCTTGATGTCTTCGTTGTAGTCGTCCTGGAGCATCCGCAGGTTGCCGATGGTCTGGGCAACCGCAGATTCAGCCTCGGCGATGTTGTTGGAGTAGTCCCTGACCATCTGGTCCAGCATCTTCTGCGGATCCTCGGCTTGGTCCAACAGGGAGTTGATATTCGCCTTCGCAAGCTGCGCCATGCGGCCGAAAATGGACTGCTTAACCATGGTGTTACCTTTCGTCCTGCTCGGTTGTTCCCACTGATTTCAGTGAACAGTTGATGTACCGCTCTACGCGCCTCAAGGGACATGCCCCTGAGGCGCCTGGTCATTCAGGGCCTAGAAGCTGCCGGAATCGCCGCCTCCGAAGTCGCCGCCTCCAAAGTCCCCTCCGCCAAAGTCTCCACCGCCGGAATCGCCGCCCCAGCCTCCACCGTCGCTGTGGCCGCCGCCCCAGCCGCCGCCTCCGCCGTTGAGGATGGAGTTGATGAGAATGCCGCCGAGGATCGCGCCACCCAGGCCGCCGCCTCCTCCGCCACCGAACATCCCGCCGCCGCCGTAGCCCTGGTTTGCGTAGCCACCGAAATGGTCGACGTCGGTCTGCGCGAGTTGGGCTGCCTGGGCAGCCAACGCGTGTGCCTGCTGGGCATAGGTGAGTGCGGTAACGGGATCGTTCCTGGAGATGGACAAGGCGTAGTCCAAATTGCGCTGCGCCTCAGCCAACCGGGTACGCGCCTCGGTCCCAACTCCTCCGCGCCGCGCCGTGATGTAGTCAGAGGTGGCGCTGATCTGGGCCTGGGCCGACATGATGGTTTGCTGGAGGGCAGCCTGTGCCCGGCGGGCCTGTTCCTGCTGGTCCCTGATGCCGCTCAGCGACTGGTCCAGGGACTGATGGGCAGCTTCCACACGTTCCAGAGTGGCGATGGGATCGATCTTGCCGCCTTGGATCTCCTCTTTTACCTGTGCCAGTGCAGCCTCTACACGGGCTACAGGCCCAGCCAGCTCTGGATGAGCCCCCGACTGAATCATCGCCTTGGCCTGGGCCAGATCCTGGGAGATGTCCACGACGGCGGCTTCCAGTCCGTTACGGGCCTCGTCTAGGGTGCCGGAGACCCTGGATATGGCATCGATCAGGACGTTAGTCTGGTGTAGGCCCTCTTCGGCAGCACGTACCGCCACAGCTGCGAGGCTGCCTTCACCGGCGGCAAGCTTTTCCTGCGCCGTCTCGGTGGCATTCTGAACAAAGGCGAGGCGTTCCTTCGCCTGAGTGATGTTGTCCGAGACCTGCACAAGGGCGCTATCCGCGTACTTGGCCCCGAGGCCCGCCAACGTCTGCTCGGAGTTGGCGATTTTCGCCTCTGCTTCGCGTGCTCCGGCATTTACTGCGGCAAGAGCCTGCGGTGCAGTCTTCTCCAGTTCGCGAAGAGAATCGAAGTCTGCCTTCTGTTCCCGGAGGGAAGCCAGAGCAGCTTCGGAGCGGCGGATGATTTCGCCCAGCCAGGTGCGCTGCTGTTCCTCGGTGTCTGGGATGTGGTCATCCAGTTGCTGCTGCAGCTTGAAGGACTCGGACATGTGGCCCTTGGCATCCGCCAGTGCCTTAGTGAAATTGCCAACTGCAGATTCGCCATATTGGGCCTCAGCGAAACCGAGTTCCTGCTCGCTGGATCTAATGGCGTCATCAGCTTCGATGAGGAGGGAACCGCTCTTTCGACGCAACTCCTCGACGGTCAGCGAAGCAAGGGGGTCAAGCTCAGCACCCTGGGGACCGTAGCTGGCGCTGGAGGCCTGAGAGGCTTTTTTCCTTCGATTGCGGAGATACAAGTAGGTGCCGACGCCACCAGCTGCGACCACCCCTGTGCCAACGAGGACAGCCGTTCCGGCTCCGTTGCCGGAAGGGACTTCACCGCTTCCACCACTGGCAGCGTCCCCAATTGCAGCGGCAGTATCGATGGCCGCTTGGGCGTAGTCCTTCTTGCCTGCGGCCAGATTCACGGCTATTGCGTTCTGGGTGATATTTGAAGTCTTGGGGTAGATGGCGCTCCCCGAGTTGGGCGAAAAGTAGTACTGGCCTGCGGTTGAGATGGCCAGTAGAGCGTCTGCCTTACCCATCTGCTTCTGTTCCGCAACCTTTGCGCCCCATGCTTTGGGATCAGAAGGATCTTCAAAGGACGAGACGGTGACCACGTACAGGTTGTACTTGTGATCCGCCAGCAGCTTCTGGATGGCCTCTCGGACCTCGCCCTCTCGTCCGCCAAGAACCTTGGCGTTGTCAACGATGTTCTGGCCGGATGGGATAGGTACTGGATCTTCGGCCCAGGCTGCAGTAGCGGGAAGCGCCAGCAAGCCGGCCAGACCGATCATGGCGAGAACACGTCTAAAGTTTGACCGCATGTGCAACCCTTCAGCACTTCCGCGGCCGGTCCAGG
>NZ_JAPSHJ010000071.1 GCF_031179985.1 Arthrobacter sp.
CGGTAGGAGGGCCAGTCGAAGACGGGGCCCTCTGCATCTTCGAGGCCGTAGCGCTTCCGGTACTCGTCGTAGCTGAAGAAGGGCTCGTGCGGGTCGAAGCATTCGATCTGCAGCATCCACTGGTCCTGGTCGACGTTGGTCTGCATGAACTCCAGGCCTGCGTTGAAGGTGCGGGTCTGCGGGTGGTCAATTTCATTTTTGAGGTACTGGCGGTTGATCCAGTCCTGGCGGGTTAGCTGGTTGTCTGCGTTCAGGGTCGTTGGCGGGGTTGCCTTGGCGACATGCCCCTTCCAGGCGTCGCCTTCCTGGCCCCGGAAGAACTCGTAGGTGTTGAAGCGGTTGTGGTAGGTCGCGCCGCCGTCTTCCCAGTAGTGCTGGTGGTCGGTTACAAGATGGGTGTAGACGCCTTGGCCCTTGAGGATTTCGGGAACCGAGTCATCGAAGGGCTCCAACGGACTCCAGGATCTGTGGAGGAAGTTGTAGCGGCCGGTGTGCATTTCCCGACGCGCCGGCATGCACGGCATGCTTCCGGCGTAGCAGTTGTTGAACATGGCCGTCTGCCTGGCCAGGCGTTCAAAGTTCGGTGCATGTACATCCTCTGCCCCGTAGGGCGGAAGCATGTGGCGGTTCAGGCTGTCGAACATTACGACGATGGCTCTCATTAGGGCTGACCTTCCGATCCGGTTCCGGCAAGCAGCAAGCGCCGTTCCTCGCGGCGCTCACGCTGCCGCCGAGGATCCGCCACCGGCGCGGACATCAGGAGCTTCTGCGTGTAGGGATGCGTCGGGTGCGAGGTGACCTGGTCGCCGTCGCCGTATTCCACGATGTCGCCTTTGAACATCACAGCCACGCGGTGGCTGATGTGCCGGACCACTGACAGGTCGTGGGACACGAAGAGGTAGGCGACGCCCGTCCGCTCCTGGATTTCAATAAACAGATCCAGAACCCGCGCCTGCGTCGAAAGATCCAGCGCCGAGACGGGCTCGTCGCAGACGATCAGGCGCGGGGACAAGGCCAGTGCCCGGGCGATAGCGACACGCTGCCGCTGGCCGCCCGAGAACTCGCGCGGATACTTGTCCACGGCGCCGGAGGGCAATCCGACCTGTTCCAGCAGCTCGCTGATGCGTGCGCGGGCGGACCCCTTCAGCTCAGGTTTAGCCAACAGCGGTTCACTCAGGATGTCCCCGACAGTCATGGTGGGATTCAACGACGTGTAGGGATCCTGGAAGACAACCTGGATCGAGTCGCTGAGCTTACGCCGTTCCTTGCGGTCCAGGGCCGTAATGTCCTGGCCGTCGAAGGTGATGGTTCCCGAGGCCGGCTGGACGAGACCCAGGATGGCCCGGCCGAGGGTGGTTTTGCCGGAGCCGGACTCGCCCACCAACCCAACAGTTTCCCCTGGCAGGATGTCCAGTGAAACTCCGTGGAGGACTTGGAAGGGCTTTGCGCGGAACCCTTTCCGAGGGTATTCGACGACCACGTCCTTGGCCACCAGCAAGGGAGCGGCGGAAGCTGTGTCATGCATGGTTTTGTCCTTTGCTGCTGCTGGAGAGGAACTTCTGTCCGAGCGGGGGCCGCGGCGGGGCATCATCGAGGGTCGCGCCCAGCAGGGACTTGGTGTAAGGCTCCGCCGGTGCGTAAAAGAGGGTTTCGGCATCGTTGGTTTCCACGACCCGGCCGTGCTGCATGACCACGACACGATCACAGAGGTCAGCAACGACACCGAAGTTATGGGTGACCATCACGATGCCCATTCCCATCTCGCTTTGCAGGTCGCGCAGCAAATCCAGCACTTCGGCTTGGACCGTCACGTCCAGGGCGGTCGTGGGCTCGTCGGCGATCAGGAGCTTCGGTTCACAGGAGACAGCGCCGGCAATGAGCACGCGCTGGGCCATGCCCCCGGAGATTTCGTGCGGGTAGGACCGGAACGTCCGCTCAGGGTCGGCAATGCCTACCCTGGCCAGGAGCGCCAGTGCACGTTTCCGGGCTTCTTCTTTGGAGATCTTAAGGACGGCCTGCATCGGTTCAACCAGTTGATGACCGATGGTGAAGGACGGGTCGAGGTTGCTCATGGGTTCCTGCGGGATGTAGGCAATGTCCCGTCCACGGAGCTTTTGCATTTCGCTCTCCGGGGCGAAGGTGATGTCCCGGCCGCGGAATTGGATGGACCCGGACAGTACCCGGCCGCCCCGCGGGAGCAGGCCCAGGATCGAGAATGCGGTCTGCGTCTTACCGGAGCCCGATTCACCAACAATTCCCACGATCTCCCCGGGCGCGACGTCGAAGCTGACGCCCCTGACGACCGTGATGGGGTTTTCGGTGTTGCCGTAACCGACTTGGATGTCCTTGACCCGGAGGAGGGGGGCTTTTCCGGGGTCTGCATCCAGAGCCTCGATAGCGCCTTGGGCAGCTGTGTGGCCGTGGGGATGCTGCGGGACGGCACGGGGGCGTACAGCGGCAGCGCGGGGGCCTTGCAGCCCGTCACGGACGGCGTTGCCGAGAAGGACCAGGGAGGCAACTGTGGCTGCGATGATCAGGCCCGGCCAGAGGATTCCTGGTGGGTTGATGTAGATGTTGCTGAAGGCATCCTGCAGCATTCCGCCCCAGGTGGGGGTTGCCGGGTCTCCCAGACCGAGGAATTCGAGGCCGGACTGGATGATGATGGCGATGCCGGCGATGACGGAGGTCTGGATGATGATGGGGGAACGGACCACCCGCAGGATGTGTCGGCTGATGATTCGGGTGTCACTGAGTCCTGAGACGCGGGCGGCATCAACATAGAGCTCGTTCTTGACGGCGATCACCTGGTTCCGGACAAGACGGAAGAAGCCGGGCGAGAGCATGACGCCGAAGACCGCCATGGTTGAGTACACCGATCCACCCAATGTCTGGTAGAGGGCGAGCAGGACGATCATCGCAGGCAGCGCCATCAGGATGTTTGATGCCCAGCTGAAGGCCGCGTCGAAGGCTTTGCCGAAATATCCGGCGATCAGCCCGGCGACGGAACCGAGCACGAGCGCGATGGTTACCGCTATCAGGGCCCCCAACAGAGTGTTTTGCCCGGCCCAAATGAGGCGGCTGAAGACGTCCCGTCCGGCACCGTCGCCACCGAGCAGGTAATCGGCTGATGGTGGCGCCAGGATCTTATCGATCTTCACCTCTGAGGGGTCATGAGGGGCAAAAAATGGGGCGACGACGCTGATCAGGATGATGAGCGTGAGGATGATGAGGGCGGTGAG
This sequence comes from Arthrobacter sp., assembly GCF_031179985.1. Taxonomy (GTDB): domain Bacteria; phylum Actinomycetota; class Actinomycetes; order Actinomycetales; family Micrococcaceae; genus Arthrobacter. The sequence continues at coordinate 3,240 of NZ_JAPSHJ010000071.1, forward strand.
TCCGAGGGGGTTGCGCAGGACGGTCCGCGTGATGGAAACACGCCCAGGCGCTGTGGGCAATGGGGCGTTGGTCAGGGCTGTGGTTGCTTCGGTCATTGCAGGCGCGCTTTCGGGTTGATCCAGCCATTGGCGAGGTCAATGACGAGGTTGACGATCACGACGAGGATCACCAGGGCCACTACAACGCCCATCAAGGCGGGCACATCGCCCTGGAAGGAGGAATTGATGGTCAGAGTGCCCATGCCGGGAATGGCGAAGACCCGTTCGATGACGACGGCTCCGCCCAGGAGGGCAATGAACTGCAGGGACAGGACGGTCAGCGCCGGGGGAGCTGCGTTCCGCAGGACGTGCCTGAGGAGCACGCTGGTAGAACTCAGGCCTCGGGCACGAAGAGTGCGGACGTAGTCCATGTCCAGAACGTCGATCACGGCGCCGCGGATCTGCTGCGCTGCGGAGGCGATACCGCCAAGAACCAGTGCGATGACCGGCAGGATCAAGGCGAGGAACCAGCCCGACAGGGATTCGGACATGGGTACGTAGCCGGTGGCAGGGAAGATAGGAACGGCCACGGCGAAGATAACGACAAGGACCAGGGCGACCCAAAAGTTCGGGAGCGAAAATCCGATGACGCTGACCACCTGGAGGAGCCGGTCAAGCCACCCGCCGCGTACGGCGGCCGTTACTCCGAGGATGGCGCTGATGACTGCGGTGACCAGCACTGCGAGGATCACCATTGACAAGGTGACCGGCAGTCGGTTGGCCAGCAGGGCGCTCACGGGTTCACTGGTGAACCAGGAAACACCGAGGTCACCTCGGATCGCGTTTGAAAACCAGTCGAAGTACTGCTCGTGGAGGGGACGATCCAAGCCCAATTCACGGGCTTTGGCGGCGACGTCGTCGGCTGTCGCATTTTCGCCGAGGATGTTGCGGGCTGCGTTGCCGGCGCTGGAGTAGATAAGCGCGTACGCGAGAGTGGTGATGACGAGGATGAGGACGACGCCGGCAAAGAGGCGACGTGCCAGGAAATTGATCATGGTTTCACCGTCTGGGAGTGGTGGTGGCCCGCAAGCAGCGGGCCACCACCTTTTGGTTGATTAGGAAGCAGGCCGGTAGTTGCGGATCCAAGGAGCAACATTCCACGGCTGAGCCGTGGCTTCAGTCTTGGCGCTGGTTGCGATGATGTTGTCGACCCGGTACCAGGGGGCAAACCAGGCGTTATCGACCATCCACGTATTCACGGCCTGCATCGCTTTGTCCTGTTCCTCGCCCGGCTTGGCGACCCGCGCGGCCTGAACCAGGGCATTCAACTCCGGGTTGTTGACCTTGGCGGTGTTCCATGGGGAAGTCGGCAGCGCAACCTTCTGGAAGTCCTGCCAGGCTGACTGGCTGCCCAGCGAGAAGAAGAACATTGGGAACTTGCCCGAAAGGACTTCCGAGATTGAAGCGTCAGCGGATACCTTCTGCCAGTTGACCCTGATGTTCAAAGCCCCAAGCTGCTGCTCAATGATCGGGGTGAGTTGAGGGTAGGTGGCGAGATCGGGCATCAGTACCTCGAACCCGTCGGCGTACCCTGCTTCGCTCATCAGTTTCTTTGCTGCATCCAGATCAAAGCTGTACTTGTTGTCCAGCTCCTCCACATAGGCCTGGCTCTTGGTGTTGAAAATCTGGTCTGTAACTTCGCCCTGGCCCAACTGAAGGTTTTTCAGGATGGACTCGGCATCGATGGCCATATTAATGGCCTGACGTACGCGGACATCTCCGAGAGCAGGGACAGTTTTGCCTTCGCGGTCAGCGATGAAAAGTCCATGCCAGTCCACAGGTTCGGTACTGACCTTCAGCCGGCTCCCTTCCGCCTCCTTGATGCTCTTCGCTTCGATGATGCCCGCGTCAACCTGACCGGACTTCAGGGCGTTGAGCCGGGCGGTGTTGTCGGCGATAGGCTTCACGACGATCTTGTCGTAGGGGAAGTCTTCCTGGTTCCAGTAGTCCGGATTCCGCGTGTAGGTGTACTGGCTGCCTGCTGTGGTTGCCGACTTATCCAGAGTGTAAGGGCCACTGCCCACGGGGGTGGTCGCGATGTCCGGGGAAGCAAGGGCAGTCGGGCTGGCCACGGCGCCACCTACGACGCCCAAGTAGAACACCAGGCCAGGATCCGGCTGGGACAAGTTAAGATTTACTTCCGTTGGACTGACAACGTCGATGCTTCCGATGGAAGCGGCCATGTAGGCGTTCTGGCCCTTGCCGTTTTTAAGATGCTCCAGGTTGGCCTTCACGGCTTCACCGTCGAAAGGTGCGCCGTCCGTGAATTTAACACCTTCGCGGAGTTTGAGGTTCAACACCGTGTTGTCCGCGTTGTAGGACCATTCAGTGGCGAGGTTCGGTTGAAGCTCGGCGTTCTCATCCAGTACCAGGAGCGTGTCGTAGACAGGCATCCAGTAATGGACCCTGTTGCCGATCTCCAGAGCCGCCCGGTCGAACGAATTGTTGTCGAAGGGGCTGGCCAGCGTGAGGGTTCCACCGGTTGCGGCACCACCGGTCTGGCCCTCGGACGTCCCCCCGCCGCCGCCGCCGCAACCGGTGAGCAGGAGACCGCTCACTGTCACAGCTGCAAGAACGGCCGCCGCACGTTTACCTAGTTGCACTGCATTCTCCTTTGAATGTTCCGGCTGCCTCTTGCGGCGGCCTATGGGAATAGTCCTATAGTCGCCGCCCCTGCTGGTGATGTCAAGGGAATGATGTAAGTTGCATCACTTTTGTCGGAAGCGTTGACACCCGGCGCCCCGCCGCTACTATGGGAATAGTCCTATAGGTACCGGTAACTGACCTGGCCTGAAGGACGCTGAGACCTCATCCGGGGTCCTTCCTGCGCTAAGACAAGGACGTCAATGGAAACCGAGACCGCCACTGTGGACCGTCAACTGACAGACCTGCTGACCGAGCTGACCCTTGAGGAAAAGGTTCAGCTGCTGACCGGCCGTGATTTCTGGACCACATGGCCGATGGAGAAGATCGGCCTGCGGCGGATACTGGTCTCTGACGGGCCGACAGGGGTCCGGGGCGAGGTGTGGGATGAGCGTCAGCCGTCCATGAATTTTCCGTCCGCAACCGCCATCAGCTCATCCTGGGATCCTGCGATCGCCGACCGGCTGGGTGCCGCCTCCGCTGTCGAGGCCCGGCGCAAGGGTGTCGATGTCGTGTTGGGCCCGACCATCAACCTGCACCGATCGCCCCTGGGCGGCCGGCACTTCGAGGCGTTCAGTGAGGACCCCGCCCTGACAGCCGAGCTTGCCGCGGCGTACGTTTCCGGTGTCCAGCGCAACGGTGTCGGCGCCACCCCCAAGCACTACATCGCCAACGACTCGGAAACGGACCGGTTCACCGTGGACGTCAGGGTCGAGGACCGGCCGCTGCGTGAGTTGTACCTGCTGGCGTTTGAGAAGGCCATTGTCGAGTCGAAGGCCTGGCTGGTGATGAGCGCCTACAACTCCATCAATGGTGCCACCGCCACCGAAAACGAACTCCTGGAAACCCCGTTGAACAGCGAGTGGGGCTTCGATGGTGTGGTCATCAGCGACTGGACGGCCGTCAGGAGCATTAACAGCGCCCGGTATTCCCAGGACCTGGTCATGCCGGGACCTGAGGGGCCCTGGGGCGAGGCCCTGGTCGCGGCAGTCAAAGCCGGGGAAGTGGAGGAATCCAGCATCGACCGGAAGGTCCTGCGGATCCTGCAACTCGCTGCCCGGGTCGGGGCACTGCAAGGTTTCGAAGGCGTCGGTCTGCAGGAAGCCGACCGCGAGGACCCTATTGCGTTCGCCCGGGAAGCCTCCGCCGCCGGAACCGTGATGGTAAAGAACGACGGCGTCCTGCCCCTGGACCCCACCGCAGTGAAGACTGTCGCGGTCATTGGCCATAACGCCCGGTACGCGCGCACCCAAGGCGGCGGCTCCGCCACGGTGGTCCCGGAAAAGATCGTGACCCCCCTGGATGCCATCCAGGAAGTCTTTGGTGCTGACAAGGTGACCTACAGTGTGGGGGCTGTCGTTCAGGAAGGCATCGCCGAACTGCCCTTGGAGCGGCTGCAGAACCCGGAGACCGGGGACCCCGGGCTGCGGGTCCGCTTCCTTGACGCCCAGGGCAACGAGCTCGCTACGGAGGACCGCCGGGCGACCGCCCTCGTCTGGTTCGGCGGCGATGTACCGATCGAAGCGTCCTCCTTGGTTGAGTTCCACACAATTTTCACCCCGGAACAGACCGAAACCATCAGGCTGGGCTTCTCCACCGTAGGTAACGGCAGGATTTTCGTGGACGATGTGCTGCGCCACGAGGAGAACATCGTGCCGGTCGGCACGGACTTGGGCGCGGCTTTCCTTGCCCCGCCCTCGGCGTCCGTGGAAATCCAGACCACGGCCGGGGTTCCCCTGGACGTGCGGGTGGAGCTGGACACCAGCGACCGCACCGGACCACTCTCCAACGCCCTCAGCATCACCATTGGCATTGAGCCCGACGACTCCGACCCGGACTCCCTGATCGGGGAGGCCGTGGAGGCCGCGCAGGCCGCGGATGTCGCCGTCGTCGTAGTCGGCACCAACTCCCGCGTCGAATCCGAGGGCTATGACCGGACCACCCTCGAACTGCCGGGTCTGCAGGACCGCCTGGTCCACGCTGTCGCCGCCGCCAACCCCCGCACTGTGATCATCGTCAACTCCGGCGCACCGGTCCTGCTGCCCTGGCGTAACGAGGTCGCCGCGACCCTGATCGGATATTTCGGCGGCCAGGAATTCGGCCACGCCCTCACCGACATCCTCACCGGCGCCACCGAACCCGGCGGCCGGCTCCCCACCACCTGGCCCGCAACGCAGGAAGACGTACCCGTCATCAACGTCACCCCCGACGCCGACGGGAAGCTCACCTACGACGAAGGCATCCACATCGGCTACCGCGCCTGGCTCAAAGCCGGAACCGCGCCCGCCTACGAATTCGGCTACGGCCTCGGCTACACCGACTGGACCCTTGATGCAGTTGACGGGCCTGCCAACGCCGCCCCGGACGCTCTCGTCCCCCTTGCAGTACGCCTCACCAACACGGGTGGGAGGGCTGGCAAGAACGTCGTCCAGGTCTATGCCGAAAAACCAGATTCCGCGGTCGACCGTCCGGTCCGTTGGCTCGTCGCCTCCACCCCTGTCTGGGCTCAACCCGGTGAGACTGTCACTGCAGTGCTCAACGTCCCGACCCGGCTGCTCGCCTACTGGGATAACGGCTGGACCTACGAACCCGGCGACTACACCCTCAGCATCGGCACGTCCGTCACCAACCTGCCTCAGGCCGTGACGGTCCGCCTCGCGTAGTGGTACAAGAAGCCCTTTTACAAAAAAGGGCACGATCGGCGGAGATCATGAACAAGAAAGCACAAACCCAGCTTCCAGCCGACGCTGTGGAAGGAAGAGGAGAGCGACCGCCGGGAATGGTGGAAGTCAACGTGGCAACGGCTGAGGAGATGGACACGGCTCTGGAAGAGGCCATCGCTGTTGTCACTAAGACTGCAACACACCACCGTGTTGGCGTCCTCGTGACGCCAACTGGCGCCGGCAGTTACATAGTCCGGGCACACCCGGCCGTTCCCTACGGCCTCATCCGGCAACAGCAGGGGTGATCGCCATTTCATGGGCAAAGTTGGACCGAGCCGCGCCGGAGGTGAACATCATCGGAGAACCAGCGGAGCTTTACCCTCTACGTAGCAACACGCACGCCAGGACCTACCAAACGGGCCTGAGCTCAACGCAACGAGCCGCTGTTGAAGCGCCCTAAAGTGCCGGAGCTAATCGAGAGCAGGAGCGACAGCAGCGATGGTTGTCGCTCATCGGCCGAGCCTCGCACAGCAACGGAGCCATTCTTGTTACTGCACCCTTGGGAGACCACTTGAAATGACCGTCGCCATCACCCCTGCAGGAAGCGTCCGCGGCCGTCTAGCAACAGTTGAAGGCCGTGAAGTAAGGTGCTTCGCTGGTATCCCCTACGCGGCTCCGGTTGACGGAAGGCGGAGGTTTCTCCCGCCAATTCCTGCCGGCTGCTGGACCGGCGTGAAGGATTGCACGGTGCCTGGTCCTGGGGCACCGCAGAATCCCCAAGCCCTTGCTCCCCCTGGCCGCGAACCGCGGACATGGAACGAAAAAGGTTGTCTCAACCTAAACGTCTGGACGCCGCACAGGGGTGGCTCCGAGTTGCCGGTGATGGTCTGGATTCATGGCGGTGCATATATTTCAGGCTCTGGTAGCGACAGAATGTTCGACGGCGCCAAGCTCGCTGCCACGACCGACACAGTTGTGGTGACCATCAATTACCGGCTCGGCGCGTTGGGTTTCCTCCATTTGGCCGAGCTCCTGGGACCAGAGTTTTCGGACTCATCCAATCTTGCACTGCTGGATCAGGCTGAGGCGTTGCGCTGGGTGCAGAGGAACATCTCAGCCTTTGGCGGAGACGCAGATAATGTGACCCTTTTTGGTGAATCGGCCGGTGCTGCGGCGATCGGTACGCTGCTGGGGATGCCTGTCTCCCGCGGACTGTTCCGGCGAGCAATCATGCAGAGCGGCACTGCGGAACGGTATCGAAGCGCGGAGGACTCCTCCCGCATCAGCTTTGAGTTCCTGTCGCTTTGCGGACTGGACCACGCTAACGCTCATGAACTACTCACAGTTCCGGTGGGGCAGCTACTCGAGGCACAGGAGAAACTGGTTCAACGACTGGGGTCAGAAACCTTCACGGTCCCGCTGCCCTTCCAACCCACTGTTGGAACACCGTCACTCCCGGCACCCCCACTGGAGTCGGTTCGACAAGGCCTTAATTCTGACGTTGATCTGCTGATAGGAACGAATTTAAACGAGGGATCACTTGCTGTGCAGGGGCACCCTGCTAATTCGCCTGAGCCCTCTTACGCTCATCGCGCCGCGATGGTGCTGGCGGAAGCTGGCGTTGCTCCAGGGCGGGAGGGGGAGTATGCCCAAGCTCTTGCCCTGACTTTGTCAGCGAATGCCACCGGCGAGCAACTGCTGGAAGCAGCCATTTCTGACAGCCTGTACCGGCAACCCAGCAACCGGCTATTGGGCGCGCGACAAGGTTCTTCCGCGAAGAATTTTTCCTATCTCTTCACTTGGCCCAGCCCTGCCATGGGCGGGAAGCTGGGCGCCTGTCATACCTTGGACATCCCCTTCGTGTTCAGGCAACTAGCCTCTCCGGAGGCTGAGTTCCTCACGAAGGGAAACGCGCCGCAGGGCCTGTCCGACAAGATGAGCTCGGCATGGGCCGCCTTTGCGCGCACAGGCGAACCGGCAGCCACTGGGCTGCCGGATTGGCCCGTATATTGGCCGGAGCGCAGGACGATGATCTTGGACGAGGTGCCCGTAGTGGAGGAAGACCCTCTTCGGGAACTCCGCGAGTTCTGGGCGTAGATGCCAGCAGCTACCAGCCGCCGGTGGAGAAGCTAAGGTTCGAACAGTTCCAGCCTCCTCCTGGCTTCGTTCTTTTGACGCCGATAATGGATCCGTCAAGCTTCCGGCCTCGCAGACTATTGAACATCAGAGGCGAGGCACGGGAGGGGCTCACTCCAGCTTGGCCTGGCGCAGGTACTGGTAGACGGTCTCCCTGCTGATTCCGTAGTCACGGGCAAGGAGGGCCTTTGGAACACCGGTGCCAGCGCGCTGGACGAGTTCGGCTGCCCGTTCCGGCGTGAGGGTCTTTTTCCGTCCTTTGTAGGCGCCGCGCTGTTTGGCCAGGGCGATGCCCTCCCGCTGTCGTTCCCTGATGAGGGAACGTTCGAATTCAGCGAACGCACCCATCACGGAGAGCATGAGGTTGGCCATGGGGGAGTCCTCACCGGTGAAGACCAGGCTCTCCTTGACGAACTCCACCCGCACACCTTTGCGTGTCAGACTCTGGACCAAGGCACGCAGGTCATCAAGATTGCGGGCCAACCGGTCCATGCTGTGCACAACCACGGTGTCCCCGTCGCGGGCGAACAGCAGCATTTCCGTCAGCTCTGGCCTGGCCGTGTCCCGGCCCGAGGCCTTATCCGTAAAAACCCTGTCCAGAACCTGGCCTTCAAGCTGACGTTTCTCGTTCTGGTCCAGCGTGCTCACGCGAACATACCCAATCCGCTGTCCGCCCACGGACGCCTCCCAACCCTCGTCTCGTCAGGTTGAGTTCTAGGCTCATCCCAGAAGAAAGTCAAGACCTGCATCCTGGTGCGTCAGGTTGGGGTGTA
>NZ_JAPSHJ010000034.1 GCF_031179985.1 Arthrobacter sp.
CTCCACGGTCAAGCTCGCCGCACAGGCACCGGCGTCTGCAGTGAACGTCGCCGGCAACCTGGCCAACACCGGGCTGGACGCAGCACCGCTCGCCCTCGGCGCGCTCGTGCTCTTCCTCCTCGGCGGAAGCACCCTGGCAGCAGCGAAACTCCGCCGCCGCCAGAGCTAACACCAGAAATGAGCTTCGATTCAAGGAGCTAAGAAGAAACAGCGCCCGGGACCCGAACACCCGCCCCCGGGCGCTGTTTCTATACCCCCAGCATGCACGACAGAAGCAATGCCGGACCTGCAGGTTTTACAACGGAAACAGCATGAAGGAAACCCCATTCCCATGGCAACGAAGGTAACTACCGTCCTCATCGACGACATCGACGGGAGCACCGCCGACAGAACGGTCTCATTCGAAATCGACGGTAAAAACTACGAAATCGACCTGTCAGCTGCAAACGCAGCCGCCCTAAGAAAACTCCTCGATCCGTACATGGCCGCAGGCCGTAAACGCAAAAGCAGCCCGACACGGAAGAACCCAACGATGACCCAGGGAGCCGGCAAACCTTCCAGCATCCGTGAATGGGCGCAACGAAACGGACACCCAACAAGGAAGCGGGGCAGGCTTCCCAAAGAAATCCTCGAGGCGCACGAACGGGCAACCGCGTAGCCCCCCGCGATGCTCTAGCCCAAAGCTTCGGTCACCGCCGATGTATCCCCCTCAAGCCATCGGCAGTAACCGAAAAGCGGCAGTGGTTAAGACCAACCCAGCCGTGGAACGGATGCAGGCTCCCGTGAGACCGGGGGCCTGCATCTGCTTTATGGCCGCTACATGAACGACGAAGGAAAGCTGGGGGATCCAACTGCTAACTCGAGAGCAGGGACACATCAACACTGCCGAAGGTATGGAACCATCCCCCATTCCAGGATTGCCACTCGTACGCTCAGGGCCGCCAACGCAGCTGTGACCGCACCCCGTTTTGGGCGCTCCTGCCACCGGAGACCCCAAGGTTCACGAGTGCCCTGTCGTGACGAAGCGGATGCCCATCATCCCGCTGACGCGCCGGCCCGGCGGAGCCCAGGAATGCAAGCACATCCTGCACACAGGCCGGCCCGAGCACACATTTTTCTTGTGAGATTTTTCTTGACGTAACAGAGCGGCGGCCGTATTGTCATGGACAGGTTTCCTGATTATCAGTAATCCTGATGATCGGTCCCAGTAATGGCAGCCGCTGCGTGCTTTGCGGCTACCTCCCTCCGTTTCAATGTCGAAAACCAGGGTGTTCCGATGAACAGCAAGTTCTGCTCCCGCCGTCGTATCTTTCGTCCTTGTCATTGCCGGCCGCGTCCGGCGACCCACCGCAGTCGCTTGGCGCCTTTGGTGAACCGACAGGCGCTGGTGCCCTGCGGCAAGGCCAAGGGCTGATCATGGCTGCAGTCACCTCCAGCGCAGGACCCGAATCACATGGGTCAGCGGCAACGGCGTCCTCGGACATCACCATGCTGTACCTCATCAAGCAACTGGAACTGGCCGTCAGGTCCCAGCTGGACGACGTCGTGTCCGCCCATGGCCTGACGTCCCTGCAGTACACCGCGCTTACGGTACTTGAACGCCATCCCGGCCTGACGTCCGCGGAACTGGCACGAAATTCCTTTGTGCGGTCCCAGACCATGGCGCAGATGATCACCGTCCTTGACGAACGGGGCCTCCTTGCACGCCACCGGGACCCCGAGAGTAAACGGCAGTACCTGCTTTCGCTGACTCCCGAAGGCCAGGGCCTGTTGGATACCCTCCGTGAGGACGTGGCTGGAATCGAGCGCCAGATGGTGGCCGGTCTTGACGACGACGACCGCTCCACCTTGCGCCGTGCACTGCGATCGTGCCGGCTTGCGCTCGGCGGCGGCCACGCGCACTAGCAACAAACTGCAAACCCTTCCTCAGCACGAACCCCTTGTCAGGAGCAAAGCTGCTCCAGACACCGCGAATCAGAGACAGGACCCAGCAATGACTGTTCAGGAATCACAAACCCTCGCTGCACCCGCACCAGATGAACCGGTCTCCCTGCCGGGGATCGTGCGTAACGGAAACCTTTTCATCAACGGTGCCTGGCAGGAATCCGCCGGCGGCGCCCGGACTTCCGTTCTGAACCCCGCTACCGGGCTGGAAGTTGCCACCGTTTCCTCAGCAGTTACTGCCGACGTCGATGCGGCCGTCGCCGCGGCCAAAGCTTCAGTCAAGGACGGCAGATGGTCCCGCCTGAGCGGTCGCGAGCGTTCCCGTGTTCTCAATAAGGCCGCAGCAATTATCCGCGAGCGGGCCGAAGAGTTGGCCCTGGTGGAGAGCACGGACGTTGGAAAGCCCATCACGTTCGCCCGGGTGGTGGACGTCGCCACGGCCGCGGACCAGTACGAGTATGTGGCGGCAATGGCCCAGCAGCTGGACGGTTCCGTTCGGGAAACCCCGTTGGCTGCGCATGCCTTCACAAAAAGGGAACCCCTGGGCGTGGTTGCAGCCATTACGCCCTTCAACTTCCCGCTGATCCTCTCCAGCACGAAGATTGCTGCTGCATTGGCTGCAGGTAACAGCGTTGTCCACAAACCCGCCAGTGATACCCCCTTGAGTGCGCTCCTGATGGCGGAAATCCTCACAGAGGCAGGGGTCCCGGCCGGGGTTTTCAACGTGGTCACAGGGCCGGGCGGCGCGTTGGGCAATCACTTGGTGGCGCATCCTGACGTCAACAAAATCGCCTTCACCGGATCCACCGAGATCGGAAGCCACGTCGCTGCCCTCGCGGGGGCCAACCTGAGGCCCGTGACCGCCGAACTGGGCGGTAACGCTGCCAACATCCTTTTTGCCGATGCTGATCTGGAGAAGGCGATCGGCACGGTGATTGGCGCCTTCGTGTTCAACTCGGGACAGTTCTGCATGGGCGGCCCCCGCTTGCTGGTGGAACGACCCATTTACGAGACAGTACTGGGCATCCTTAAGGAAGCGGTGGCCGGAGTGCCGGTAGGTGATCCAACAGATCCCGCCACGGTGATGGGCCCGCTGGCAAGCAGGAAGCAGCGGGACAAGGTAGCTGGATTTGTCGAGGGTGCCAAGGCGGCCGGAGGCCAAGTGGTTGTTGGCGGTGAAGCGCTCGAACTGAACGGGGGCTACTTCTACAAGCCCACGGTAATAGCAGGTCTTGGCAACGATGCCGCCGCAGTCCAGGAGGAAGTGTTCGGGCCCGTCCTGACCGTCCAGCCGTTTGACAGCGAACAAGAGGCGATCCAGCTGGCCAACAGCACGCCCTACGGGCTGGCGGCGGGTGTGCAAACGTCAAGTATTTCCCGGGCTCACCGGGTGTCAGCCCAGCTGGAGGCCGGAATCGTCTGGGTGAACGCCTGGGCGCTGCTGGATCCGGCCGTGCCATTCGGTGGCGTCAAGAATTCCGGATGGGGCCGGGAATACGGGCCGGAGTCCCTCGAATCCTATTGCCGGACCAAGTCCGTCGTTATCGCAACCGACTAGGAGTTCAGCATGACTGTAACTACTGAAGCCGCCGTTATCGAAGCAGCGGACGCCGAATTCACGCTCCAGTCCGTACAGCTCGATTCGCTGCGCCCTGAGGAGGTCAGGCTGGAAATTAAGGCCGCAGGGTTATGCCACACTGACATTTCGGTGGCAGGAGGCGGGCTGCCTTTCCCTCTCCCCGGTGTCCTCGGGCATGAGGGGGTGGGTGTAGTCACCGAAGTGGGATCCGCGGTCACGAGGGTGCAGCCCGGCGATACTGCAGTGCTTTCCTTTACTTCGTGCGGGCGATGTGCGAACTGCAGGGGAGGCCATCCGGCCTACTGCGATACATGGCTGCCGGATAACCTGCTGGGTGGAGTAAGGGCCGACGGCTCCTCCACTATTTCCCGCGGCGGGCAGCCGCTGGGTGGCCGCTTCTTTGGTCAATCATCGTTTGCCAGGACCGTCATTGCGGACGAGCGCAGCGTGGTCAAAATCAACACCTCGCTTCCGCTGGAACGCATCGCTCCGCTCGCTTGCGGGGTGCAGACCGGCGCAGGGGCTGTTTGGAACGTCATCCGGCCGGCCCCGGGATCCAGCCTTGTAGTTTTTGGGGCCGGAACTGTTGGGCTGGCGGCCATCATGGCTGCCGCCCTCACACCTGCCACAATCATCATTGCCGTCGACCGTGTTCCTTCCCGCCTGGAACTGGCCCTCGAGCTTGGTGCCACGCACGTTATTGACGCCTCCGCGGCTACCGAGGTTGCGGCGGAGATCCACAAAATCACCGGCGGTGGCGCCCACGCGGCCATCGAGGCCACGGGAAACACGAGCGTTCTTGAACAGGCCATTGGCGCTACCCGGGCCAGGGGACACATTGTGGTGATCGGAGCTCCCGCGTTCGGGGCAACTGTTGCCGTGGACGTGAACTTCATGATGCCCGGGCGCCGCATTGAGGGCGTGACTCTGGGTGACAGCGAGATTGAAACCCTGATTCCGTCCATCATCACCCTGATGGAATCGGGGAGGTTTCCCGTGGAACGGCTGGTTCGGACCTATCGCCTGGAAGAGATCAACCAGGCCGTGGCAGACACCAAATCCGGAACGGTGATCAAACCGGTCCTGCTGACCTGAAATGATCAAGACCCCCACCCGCAACTTGAACTGCGCTTGGGGGTCTCGATTCAGGGCGCCAAAGCAGGAGCATGCTTGCTAGTGTGATTGGTGGAGACCTGTTAAGTGAAATCGCCTGCGTTCTTCCGAAACGCACTGAGGATCCTGATCAGCTGGTCAACATCCTGGTCAGTGAATCCCGACTGGGCGAATACCTCAGAGTTGAGCGCCGCCGTCGCGCTCTTGGCAAGCGTCCGCCCCTCAGAGGTGAGCTCTATCAAGGTGGTCCGGCCGTCAGTAGGGTGGGCAGACCGTACCACCAGGCCTGCGGCTTGAAGCCGGTCGACGGCGTTTGTCACCGACGTCGGATGGACCTGCAGGAGCGCGCTTGCTTTGTTCATCGGGAGTGCGCCGCTGCGGGCGAAACTGAGCAGTGCCAGGAGTTCGTAGCGCGCGAATGTCAGGCCGAACGGTTTGAGGACGGCCTCGATCCGTCCCAGCAGAATCTGCTGGGTGCGCATGATGGCCGTGACGGCAGCCATGGGGGCAGCCTCATTTCCCCAACCGTGGCCTTCCCAGTTGCGCTGGGCATCCGCGATGGGGTCACGGGGAAGGGGAGTTCCCACCGTTCCTCCTTAGCCTTGCCCGGCCAGGGCATCTGCTCAGCCTAGTGATCCACATCACTGTGCAATATACTAGGACATCCAAGGGTTTGGAAGAGCGAAGAGGCCGGGGGACGGGTGCAGCCATCAGGACGTCATGACGGGCCGGCCGCGGACCCGCCGGCAACAGCCGGGATCCCTGCCCCTCTCCCATTTGCAGATGCCGATCTGATGTACATCGCCGAACTCCTGCCCGCTGCCGAGCGTTCCCGGTATCTGGAACTGAGGGAGTTTCTGCAGTCCCGGATCCGTGCGGCATCCATCGATTATTGGAACCGGGAGGAATTCCCTTTCTCCCTGGTTGCGGAAATGGGGAAATACGGGTTGGGGGGCCTGCAAACGGACGGCAGCTCGCAGCTGTTTAAGGGCCTGATGTACGTCGAGGTGGCCCGTGCTGACGTATCGCTGTCGGCGCTGGTGGGGATTCACAACGAGCTCATTGTGGGGATGATCGATCAGCTCGGCTCCATCGAGCAAAAGAGGCAATGGCTTCCGGGCCTCACTGCCCTCACCCAGCTGGGCGCCTTTGCCCTGACCGAACCCGATCATGGCTCGGACATCGCAGGCGGGCTGGAAACCACTGCACGGCTCGATGGCGGGGAGTGGGTGATCAACGGTGCTAAGCGCTGGATCGGGGCCGGCACTATTGCTGACTTCGCGCTGGTATGGGCACGTGACCTTGAAGATGGCCAGATCAAGGGCTTTATTGTTGAAACCGACCGTCCAGGCTACTCCGCCATGAAGATCAGCAACAAAATCGGCCTCCGGATCATGCAGAACGCGGACATCACGCTCTCGGAGGTTCGGATCCCCGAGGCCAACCTGCTCCCCGGTGCCACCGACTTTTCAAAAGCCAACAGCCTCCTGCGGGATTCGCGCGCCTGGGTGGGCTGGCAAGGTGCCGGAATCCAACTGGCCGCGTTCGACGTCGGGCGTTCCTATTCATTGCAACGCAAGCAGTTCGGGAGGGAACTGGCGCGGTTCCAGCTCATTCAGCAGCAACTGGCCGACATGCTGGGCAATGCCACTGCTTCCCTTGCCCTGATGGTCCAGCTCGCGCGGATCCAGGACGAGGGCAAATTGGAGATGGCCCAGGCCGCCATGGCCAAAGCCACCACCACCCGGCTGGCCCGGTCCACGGTAGCCATGGGGAGATCGATCCTGGGCGGCAACGGGATCAGCAGTGATTTTGAAATGGCCAAGTTGTTCGGGGACGCTGAGGTCCTCTACACCTATGAAGGCAGCTATGAAATCAACTCCCTCATTGTGGGGCGCGCCGTCACCGGGAAATCCGCCTTTACCTGATCCTGCCCGGCCTGAGCTGGCCACAGACTACGGCCCTGCACGCCGCTCCTCTTTGTCCCGTCGCGGGTAGGCTCTGCCTATGGACGTTGTGGAGTTCCTGCTCGAACGGATCAAGGAAGATGAGAAGGCCGCGCAAAAACTCCTCGGAGACCGCTCCGTCTCCCAATCCGGGCGATGGTACGAGCACCGGCTGCTGCGCGAATGCGAAGCAAAACGGCGTCTCATCAGGGTCATCGAATCGGCCCGGCAGGCAAGCCTGGCCCGGATTGTGGCCTCATCCCCGGGCGAGACAGTCGGAATGACAGAAGCAATAGCGTGGACTGCGCTGGCCCTCCATGCCCTTGCCTTCCCCTATTCGGACCACCCTGATTTCCAAGAGGGCTGGCGGCTGGCGGAATAACTGGTGGGCCGCTCAGGTTGCTTCGGCTGGAAACAACCGGGCGGTGGTCTGAGGGCGCACGGTCCGGCTCAAGAGTTCACAGACCGGCAGCGCAGCCGAAACCAGGGCCTGGCTGTGCTCGTGTTGTGGGCGCGTAAAGAACTCCCCCGTTTCGGCTACCTCCACGAGCCGGCCTTTGAACAGCACAGCCACTCTGTCACTCATATAGCGGATGACGTCCATGTCATGGCTGATCAGCACGAGGGAGAGGCCCTTGTCGCGATGCAAGCGCAGGAGCAGGTTCAGGACCAGCCGCTGCGTCAGGGCGTCCAGCGCCGACGTCGCCTCATCACAGATGAGGATTGATGGCTCCAGGAGAAGCGCCCTGGCGATGGTGAGCCTTTGGAGCTGGCCTCCCGAGCATTGGCCGGGGAGCCGGTCCAGTAGGCCCGGGTCCAGCCCTACTTCCTCAATTGCCTGAAGAATACGTGCGGAACGCTCGTCCTTGGTCAGGTCCTTCCGCCGGAGCAACGGGGCTTCCAGGCTGGTCCGCAGCCGCATCCGTGGATCAAAAGAATCGTGTGGTTCCTGGAACACGAGCTGAACCGGGGAATGCTGAACAGCCCTCCCAGCATCCTGGAGACCGGCATCCTGGCGGCGAACATCCTGGAGAGCAGCATGTTGAAGATTCAGGCTGATTCTTCCGCTATCGATGTTTTCCAGGCCGATGATCGACCTGGCAAGAGTGCTCTTCCCCGAACCGGATTGCCCCAGGACTCCGAGAATCTCACCCTGTCCAAGGCGAAGGGAAATATCGCTTAGGGCCGGCCGGTTTCCGCGTTTGCTTGCCCGTCTCTTCGTCCGGAAGTCTTTGCTGACACGCTCCAGGGTCAGCACCTCGCGGCGTTCCTGAACCCCGCGCTCCGGAACCCGGGATTCCGGAACCGGCTGGCCCTGCCGTGGGCCGCGGTTTCCTTCCGGGGCAAGGCTCGCGGCCTCGAGCAGGCGCTTGGTGTAGGGGGAACGAGGGTAGTTGAGGACCTCCTGGGCAGGGCCTGACTCAACAATCGTGCCTTCCTCCATCACCAGGACCTTGTCGGCAAACTGTGCCACAGTGCGGATGTTGTGGGTGATATAGAGAATCCCAAGGCCCCGTTCCCGGCGTTCCCGGTCAAGCAGTTGCAGGACCTGGACCTCAAGCATCTTGTCCAACGAGGAGGTCGGTTCATCGGCCAGGAGGATGTCCGGTGCACCGGCTAAAGCAAGGGCAGTCATGGCCCGTTGGGCCATTCCACCGGAGAGCTGATGTGCTTTGGCCTGAGCTCCCAGCCGGGGTTCGTCGAAGCCGACTTCAGCAAGCAGTTCCAGCACTTTAGCGTCGGCAGCTTTTCCCTGGAGTCCGCAATGGCGCTTGAGCGGCTCCTTCAGATGGCTGGCTATTGTCTTGCGGGGATTGAACATGCGCTTGGGCTGTTGATACAACATTCCGATGCCTCCACCGCGAACGCTGTTCAGTACGCCCTCGTCCGCCGTTGCCAGCTCCTGGGAACCGAGGCGGATGCTCCCCGATTGGACGTGCACGTGCGGCGGCAACAGCTGAAGGATGGACATGGCCGTCATCGTCTTTCCGCAACCGGAGCCCCCCACCAGGGCCACAAATTCGCCTGGATTTACCGAGAGGCTGACACCGCTCAGAATTGAACGCGTTCCACCTGTGCCGGTATGCAGATCTTCTATAACGAGTCCCTCAGTCATCCTTCACCGTCCCGGTGGGAATGAGCAGCCGGCTGCCTGCCATGTGGGAGATACGTTGGCCGGTCAGCGTCACGCACAATGCCACAGTGAAGATTGCAAGACCCGGAGCCAGGATGGCAAGGGGAGCCCGCTCGGAATATGGCTGTGCGGCAGCCAGCATGGAGCCCCAGTCTGATTGTGGCGGCTGGACACCGAGGCCCAGATAAGAAAGGGCGCCGACGCTGATCAGCAGTTGACCGAAGCGCAGCGTCGCCTGCCCCAACAGAGGCCCGGCCAGATGCGGGAGAATGTGCCGGAAAATGATGAACGACGGCGGGCAGCCCACTACCTTGGCTGCCTCGACGAACCCCTCCGATGACACGTCATAAGCAAGCGTCCTGGCGAGCCTGGCGAAGGGAGTCCAGCCCGTTATCGTCAGGGCAAGCAGAAGGGAAGGAAAACCCGTGCCCATAGCGGCGACGATAAACAGGGCAATCACCATCTCCGGAAGCGCCAGGAGGACGTCATTGGTGCGGGTGAAGAATTCATCGAACCACCCCCTGCGGCGCGCGCTGATCACGCCTATTGCCGTTCCAAGGAGACCGGTCAGGATGGTGGCCAACGCTGCTATCGACATGGAGAACCGTCCCCCGTCCAGCAGGCGGCTGAGCGTATCCCGGCCCAGGTGGTCAGTTCCCAACCAGTGGTTAAGGCTTGGCGGACTCAGTCTCAGCGCCAGATTCTGCTGTGCAGGGGGATGGGGCATGAGCCAGGGGGCGAACGTCACGGCCAGGACAATAATGGCCAGGATCACGACGGCGGCCCAGCCTGCCGTGTGTTTCCTAACCAAGACGTCCACCCAGCCTCGGGTTCAGGAGTTGGTGCACAAAGTCGGCGGCTGTTGTTACCACCACAGCCAAGGCGACAACCACAACAACGCCGCCTTGGGCAAGCGGGATGTCACTGTTGAGGACTGCGTCGTAAAGGAGCCTGCCCATTCCCGGAACTGCGAAGATCACTTCAACGATGACCGATCCGCCCAGCAGCCCGGCAAACCACACAGCGAATAAGGTGGTCAGTGGCAGCAGGCCATTGGGGACTACGTGCCTGAGGACCGCCTGTGGATAGCTCAATCCGCGGCTTCGGGCAGCGTTGACATGGTCGGCTGCCAGGGCGTCAATCATTCCTGAGCGTGCGGCAGAGGTGAAATAGCTGATCGGACGCAGGGCCAGCGTGGCAACGGGCAGGACCATGGAGGCCGGACCCGTCCACCCTGCCGAGGGCAGCACGGCCAGGCGGAGGGCGAAGACCAGTACCAGCAGGGGAGCCAGCCAGTATTCGGGCATGGCAATGAAGGATTGTGTGATCGTAGTGATGATCTTGTCAGTCCGCCGGCCCTCCCGGAGGGCGGCCGTGATCCCCAACGGCAAGGAGATCAACGCTGCTGCGCCAAGGGCCAGGATCACCAGGCTTACCGTCACCGCGAGGGCAGGCATTACCTGTTCCACTACAGGGGTCCGGCTGATATGGGACAGCCCCATGTCGCCGGTGCAGAAGCGGCCCAGCCAACGAAGGTACTGCACGGGCAGCGGATCCTGCAGCCCGAGACTATCGCTCAAAGCCTGGATCGAGGAGGCGTCCACTACATCACCTGCAACCCGTGACCGGATGATCTTGCGTACAGGATCGCCGGGCGTCACATACGGAACCATGAAGACCGCGATGGACGCCAACAGGA
This sequence comes from Arthrobacter sp., assembly GCF_031179985.1. GTDB lineage: Bacteria > Actinomycetota > Actinomycetes > Actinomycetales > Micrococcaceae > Arthrobacter. Next base: position 10,416 of record NZ_JAPSHJ010000034.1, read on the forward strand.
CGGCGACCACAAGGGCCGCCGTCCGCCTGGCGATAAAGGAGATCATGCGTTTCTGCTACGGCGTCAGGCTCCCTATGAGCCGGACCCCGACTTCGCTGTCTGGGCGGTGAGGACGTACCGGGACAGAGGGTCCTGAACGTACGACTGCACACTGGTCCGGACGGCGTCGGTGGCCTGTTCATTCACCAGCCAGGCGTTGACTGCCTGCGCGTCCAGAATCTTGCCGGCCTCGGCATAGAGCTTGTGACGCTCCTCAGTGTCGTTGGTCTGAGCTGCCTGGGCGATAGTTTTGTCGTACTCCGCATTGCAGAAATGGCTCAGGTTGTATGTGCCGGCACAGGTGTAGTCGGCAGTGAGGAAGCCGATCGGATCAGCGATGTCGATGAGGCGGTTGCGCTGGCTGAGTACCATGTCGTAGTTGCCTGCCAGCAGGTCCGGCTCCACCGATGCATACTCTTTAGTCTGAATGCTGATGGGGACGCCGATGTTCTTCAGGTTCTCCTGGATCACGGTTGCAACGTCAGCGAACTCCGCACGCTCCACGATCGCAATGATTTCCAAGGGCCGTTCGGCTGTGTAGCCGGCTGTTGCCAGCAGGGACTTGGCTTCCTCGAGATCCTGCTTGGGGGATTCGACGCCAGCGGGTGCCCAGGGTTCGGTGGGAGCGAAGGGGCCGGTGGCCGGCAATGCTGCGCCTTCATAGACGCTGGCCGCCAGCGAATCGAGGTCCAAGGCGGTGCGGATCGCCTTCCGGAAGTCGAGGTTGTTGAATGGAGCACGGCCGTTGTTCATGTAGAGGGTGGCAGTCCTCGGTGAGTCTGCCTTCAAAATGCCAACGCCGGGGGCTTTCTCCAAGGCGGGCAGGCTGGAAACCGGGACGGAAAGGGACACATCGGCTTCCCCGGTCTGAACCTGGGCGGCGCGGGTGGCGCCATTGGTGATGAAGCGTATTTCGGCACCCGCCAGTTGGACCGGGCCTCCCCAGTAATCCTCGTTCCGGTCCAGCGTCAAGGACTGTTTGGTTTTTTCTGAGACGGGTTTGAAGGGACCCGTGCAGTGGCCAAAGGGATCGATGGTGTCCTTGGTATAAGCGGCGGGGGCCAGGATGCCGGTGTTAACACTCGCCAACCGGTAGGGAACCAGAGGACTCTCAGTGGGGGTCGTGACCCGGACAGTGTGTGCATCGAGAGCTTTGACTCCGCTGACCATCTTGGGATTGAAGGCGCGCGCGGGCACTTTGGCCTTGAGTACGTGCTGGAGGGAAGCCGTTACGGCTTCCGATGTGAGGGCCGTGCCGTCCTGGAATTTCACATCATCCCGAAGTGTGAAATCCCATTCCAGCGGCGAGACTTGCTTCCACTCGGTGGCGAGGGAGGGGACAACTTTTCCCTGCGCTTGGTCGTACTTCGTCAGCGTTTCAAGGCATCCGGCCAGGGAGAGGATATACGCAGAATCGGTCTCGAGTTCCCAGCCGGCCACTGGTGCGCGGAAGTTGTCCACCACAATGCGCTGGCTGGTATCTACAGGCTGCGCGGAAGAGTTGTTCTCGGGAGTGAAACCGCAGGCGGAAAGCGCGAGGACTGCTGCCGCGCCAGTTGCCGCCATTGAGGGGACAGGAAAACGCACAAAACCACCTTCATAGGATTCTCAAGACACTTCTGAAACGAAGGGCCGCCTACTGAGGGTAGCCTTACCTATCGTGGATGTCGATTTGGTAGGGTAATAAAGCCGCATTCACTCTTCCCTGGGATGGGATTTTGCTCACATCAACGGTGGCCGGCGCCTCTGGGCAGGCATATAGTAAGCATACTGACGAAATGGATTTGCTTTCGTCGTGACCTGTTCCAACCGAAGGAGACGCTGTGAGCACGAAGGTCGAAAAGCGCATTCTGGTCAACGTTCCGGTAAGCACTGCCTATAACCAGTGGACCCAGTTTGAGGATTTCCCCCAGTTCATGGGAGGCGTTAAGAGCGTGACCCAGCTGAGCGACGACCGCCTCGAATGGGTGGCGGAAATCGCAGGCGTCCGGCGGCGCTGGGAAGCAAAAATTCTGGAGCAGATACCGGACCGGAAAGTTGCGTGGGCCGCCACCGAAGGAGCAACCAATGCCGGCGCAGTGATGTTTGAAGATGTGGGCGGGGGACAGACATCCATCCAGCTGACCCTGGAGTACGAGCCCGAGGGCCTTGTGGAACAGGTCGGTGACAAGCTCAATGTAGTTGAAAACCAGGCTGACGCCGATTTGAAGAGATTTAAGGAATTCATTGAGGCCGAAGGGTATGCCAGCGGAGCATGGCGTGGCTCAGTGAATGAAGGTGCCTCCGCCGGGACTCCTGGCGTTGAAGATGCGGCCGGATCACACGGTGATTCGGGCAAGGCAGGAGTATCCGGAAAGGTTGCTGCCGGAGTCGGGGTAGCTGCAGCGGCTGCGGCGGGACTTGCTGCTGCGACGCAAGGAAAAAACAAGGGAATGGAGGAGGACGTCACCCGGGTTGACACTTCGCGGACGGATGCGGCCCCGGCGACCGGGGCATCCATGGCGGGTAGCTCCGGGATGAGCACAGGAACGGCAAGAGAAAAGTCCGGTGCCTCTTCGGATCCATCTGCTGAACGGATTGCACGTCCATTCGACCAGACCAACGGCCTGGCGGACACGCTTGGCGAGTCGGACGGAATGGCCGGGAGCGAGGCGAAGAGTGCAGCCGACCGCGAGAACGAGGACGGCGACGACGGTACCGTTCCTCCGATCGTGCCGCCTGCCCCAACGCGCTACTAAGGGGCCGTCCGCCAGACGGTTTGATCAGCCGGTTCCGCCGCCACGACTATCGACCGCTGGGCCGTGCCGTTGGCCAGTACAAGGGCGGCTATGGCCCGGGCAATTTTCTGTCCTCCATGGGCTGAGGGCTCAATGGGATTGGCGTAGTCCTGATCCTCGTTGCAAATCAGCCGGAGGTCGATGACGGAGACGCCGCGGTCAAACGCAGCCCTTGTAATGGAGTCGTTGAAGATCGTCAATGCAGTTCTGATGATTCTTTGCCCTGGGGCGGACGGGGGCGTGTCGTAGATAGTGCTCACGGCTGTGGGCAGTCCCTTCGCCACTGCGGCGTCGATCATCGCCGCATAGTCGGCGGCGAACCGGTCCTGTGCCTTGCCCAGGATGAGGAGGGCGTCGGTGACAGTTCCGGCATCCTCCTCGAGCAAGGGAGCGAAACCGAGCGCGTCGTTCCCGCCCACGCTCACCACAAGGTGGGTGGTGTCCGGCGGCAGGAAGCGAAGCTGCCGGTCGACGTCGGAAATTCTGTCCCCGTCCACGGCGAGGAGCGTACAACTCCAGTCACCGGGCAGTTCCTGCCGAAGTTGCTGCGCAACATCCGGGGCGCCGTCGACATACGCCTGATTATCGAAAATTGAATCTCCGAGCAGGACCACATGGCCGGTTGACGCTCCCGGTTGACGTGTCATCATGGCTGCCTCCCTTTCGGCGTTTTCTATTTTCTTCTTCGTAATGGCACCCATGTCAATGACCACAAACCCTTGAGTGGCCTTGGCCGCCCTCACTCCATCGGCGAAAATGGAGGGGGCGATTGACCAGCCCGGGGCGGAGCAGGCGATGAATGACAGGGCCATAGAGAATAACGGGCGGCGACTCGAGCGGGCGGCCGAATTTCGGGCCGCCCAAACCTCCAACCGGGCTCCCCACGAGGAAGCCGAGTCCGGCGTTGCTGCTGCGGATGCCGACGCACGCCGGACGCGCCGCAAGATCAGTGATGCTCAACGGGCGGACTACCTGATCAGGGACGCCATCGCCAGGGGCGAGTTCGACAACCTCAAATATGCAGGAAAACCGATCCCTGACCCGGGTGAGAACACCGATCCTGACTGGTGGATCAAGGGACTCATCAGGCGTGAGAACCTCAGCGGCCTCGGACCACCTGCAATCCTGCTTCGCAAGGAGGATACGGAACTGGACTCGGTGCTGGATGGCCGCTACTCCGAACAGCAGGTCCGCGAAACGGTCGAAAGCTTCAACAAGCGTGTCATTGAGGCCCGCCGGCAGCTTCAGGGAGGCCCTCCGGTCATTACCAAAACGAGGGACGTGGACCATGAGGTGGATCGTTGGCGCGAACGGCGGGCCGCTGCCGCGGCTGCGCGCCCTCCTGAGCCTGAACCGGAAGCACGAAAGCCATGGTGGAAGCGGCTCTGGTCAGTACGCGGCCCCAGCTGACCCTCTTTGGATGAACCAAGGGCCGACACACCAGTGGTTCGGCGAGTCGGCCCTTGTCTACCGCGCAAAGAAGGTCAGGACGGGCAGGTCGGCTACACGGCTTCCAGAACACTGACGTAGTTGGCGATGCCTACCCCGCCCATGTTCTGCACAGCGGCGCGCCGCGGATTGGCCAGCTGCATGGCCCCGGCAGTCCCGGTGAGTTGCATGGCGGCGACGACATGCTGGGAGACTCCGGTGGCACCAACCGGATGACCCTTTGCTTTGAGTCCGCCGGAGATGTTGATGGGGAGTTTTCCGTCCTTGAACACCCAGCCTTCCTCCAGGGCACGGACGCCTTCGCCCGGTTCAGTGAGCCCCATGGCTTCGTACATAAGCAGTTCGGCAATGGTGAAGCAGTCATGGACTTCGGCGAAGTCCAGGGCATCCAGTCCGATGCCGGCCATGGCCAGTGCCCGCTGCCAGGAGGCACGGGTTGCGGCGAACGCTGTCGGATCCCGGCGTTCGGCAGGCATGAAGTCGTTCGCATGACCGAAGCCTGCCAGGCGAACGGGCCCGGTGGCCGCTCCCTGCGCGGCGGCGGTAGAGAGGACGACGGCGGCGGCGCCGTCAGAGACGGGGGAGCAGTCGGTGCGGCGCAATGGGTCGGCCACCATCGGGTTCTTGTCCGAGACGGTCCGGCAGAATTCCTCGCCGAGGTCCTTGCGGAGCTGGGCGTATGGATTGTCCACCCCGTTCTTGTGGTTCTTGGCTGCGATAGTGCCCAGGACGTCGCCAAGATGCCTCAAAGAGCTTCCGTAGCCGCGTTCGCCGAAGCGCTTCTCATAGTGTTTTGCCACGTCCGCGAAGAGGCCGGTGAAGCCGGTCGTGGAGGCTTTGCCTGCCATGTCGTAGTCTGCTCCCAGCAAGCCGGCGCCGACGACGTCAGCACCGGCGTGGGTCATCTTTTCCGCGCCGATCACCAGAACTGTTTTGGCCGTTCCTGCCAGCAGCGCCTTTGCCCCCTGTTGAAGCGCGGCTGAACCTGAGGCACAGGCGTTCTCCACCCGGGTCGCAGGAACGTACGCGAGTTCCTCCGAAACCTGAAGGGCAAGAGAGGACGGAAACGCCAAGGGCATCATTCCGGAGTTGAACTGCCCCAGGTAGATTTCGTCGATCTGGCCGGGTTCGAGTCCGGCATTCTCTATCGCTTCGGTAGAAACCTGGACGATGAGTGACTCCAGGGTGTCATCACTCAGTTTCCCGAAGCGGCTGTGGCCCCATCCCGTCAGCAGGATGTCCTTACCGAACTGTTCTTTCAGGCTCATGCCGCTGCTCCTTCAGTTTCAAGGGCCACCGTGAAGTCGTCAGCGGTCTTTTCGCGGATCTCCTGCTCGGTGACGCCGGGGGCGAGGCGGGTGAGCGTGAGTTGCCGCCCGCCGTCGTTCTTGATGAGGTCAAACACTGCGAGGTCGCTGATGATCCGGTCCACAACGCCCAGTCCTGTCAGCGGCAGGCTGCATTCGGCAACGATCTTTGGTGTGCCGTCCTTGGCAACATGCTCGGTGAGGACCACCACCCGCGGCGTGCCGGCCACGAGGTCCATGGCGCCGCCCATGCCCTTTACCATCTTTCCCGGGATGGTCCAGTTGGCGAGGTCGCCGCTGCCGGAGACCTGCATGGCGCCGAGGATTGCGACCTTGACGTGCCCGCCGCGGATCATGCCGAAGGACGTCGCTGAGTCGAAGATGCTTCCGCCCGGGAGGACTGTCACTGTTTGCTTGCCTGCATTGATGAGGTCTGCATCCTCCTCACCCTCGTAAGGGAAGGGGCCCATGCCGAGCAGCCCGTTCTCACTCTGCAGGACCACGCGGACACCGTCGGGCAGGTTGTTGGCCACAAGGGTGGGGATCCCGATGCCGAGATTCACGTAATCGCCGTCGTTCAGTTCTTCGGCTGCTATCGCAGCCATTTCATCCCTGGTCCAGGCCACGGGTTTCTCCTTTGTCGTCATGGAAGCAGGTCAGGCTCGGACCAGTCCGGTTCGCTGCCGGACCGTCCGTTGTTCAATGTCCTTGATCCGGCCGCCGGCCTGGACCAGATGCTGGACGTAGACGCCGGGAGTGACGATGTGATTAGGATCGAGCATCCCGGGTTCAACGATCACCTCGGCTTCAGCGACAGTCGTTGTGCCGGCGGTTGCCACCACCGGGTTGAAGTTCCGGGCTGTGAAGCGGTAGATGAGGTTTCCGTCAGTGTCCGCGGTGTGGGCATGGACGAGTGCGACGTCGGCCCTGATGGCGCGCTCCTGCACATACGTCTCGCCGTCGAACTCTGCCAGCGGTTTGCCTTCGGCAACCAGGGTTCCGACGCCGGTCTTGGTGTAGAAGGCGGGGATTCCGGCGCCGCCTGCCCGGAGCCGCTCGGCCAGGGTGCCTTGGGGCGTGAATTCCACTTCAAGGAGGCCAGCCAGGTATTGCTCCGCGAACAGCTTGTTTTCACCAACGTAGGAGGCGATGACTTTGCGGACCTGCCCGGCCTCAATGAGGATGCCGAGTCCCTTGCCGTCCACGCCCATGTTGTTGGAGACCACGGTCAGGTCCCGGACACGTGAATCCCGCACCGCTTCGATGAGGTCCGCGGGGATGCCGCTCAGGCCGAAGCCGCCCACGGCCAGCGTCATGCCGTCTCGCAGCAGGTCCTGCAGCGCACCCGCCGCATTGGATCGAACCTTTGACATCGCATCTCCTCATTGAGTGGTTTATCCGCTCTCCACTTTGTGGACGGAGAGTCCTGACTTTGGAGCCTAGGGCTGCTTGAAGGCGTCTGTCAAGGAAAGATGGAGGCCTGAAACTCGCCCGATTACAGTGTGGACGATACGCTGGATGCTATCCATAATATGGATGGATTGAGTGGAAAGTGGGAAGACAGTGGCATCAGGACCAGTGCAAGGGGCGCAGGTAGTGAGCAGGGTGGCAGCCCTGCTGCGCATCGTCGCGAGGAAACCCGAAGGGGTTCCGCTCGTCGGGGCTGTACGGGAATCCGGGCTGACGAGGCCCACAGTTCACCGGCTGCTGACGTCGCTTGCTTCCGAGGGGCTGCTGGATCAGGATGCCCGGACGGGCCACTGGGTGCTGGGGCCGGAGATCCTGCTGATGTCCTCCGTGGCCACCGCCCGGTTCCCCTTGGAGGAAGTGGCCCGACCCAGCCTGCGGCGGCTGGCCGAGGAAACCGGGGAGAGCGCGTTTTTCTCAATCCGCCGCGGTTTGGAAACGGTGTGCGTGCTCAGGGAAGAGGGCAGCTTCCCGATCCGCTCTTTCGTGCTGCATGAAGGCGTCCGCTTCCCCCTTGGCGTTGCCTCAGCCGGCACGGCGATCATGGCCTTCCTTCCCGAAGCGGAACGGGAGGAGCTGTTAGGCCGATGGAACAGGCACGCCGGAACATTTGCGGAGGGCCATCCGGCAGACGTCGTCCGGGAGAACCTTAGACGGACCCGCCAGGTTGGCTACTCCGTGAACCCCGGACTGGTCCTGGAGGGAAGCTGGGGGATGGGGGCGGCAGTGTTCGACGCCAAGGGTCGTCCGACCTCGGCCTTATCGCTGACAGGTATCGAGCCGCGGTTCCGCGAGGACAGGCAGGACTTCCTGGGACGGCTGCTCATGGAGGAAGCGCACCGGATCACAACCGCACTACGCACAGCTGAAAGGTAGGCGGGGAACCCTATTTCCACCAGGAATCGAAGATGGTAACCGGGACAGTGCGCTTGTGCCTGGTCCGCAAGTACTTCTCCTCGATCAGCGTGGCCACGCCTTCAGGCACCTCACGCCCCTCAAGGTAGTCATCAATCTGGTCATAGCTGACGCCGAGTTCATCCTCGTCAGTGCGGCCGGGCCTGCCGTCAAGAAGATCAGCTGTGGGGACCTTCTCCCAGACCCGGGCGGGGGCGCCAAGTTCGCCGAGCAGGGCGCGGTTCTGACGCTTGTTCAGGCCGAACAGCGGCAGGATGTCAGCGCCGCCGTCGCCGTACTTTGTGAAGAACCCCGTGACGGATTCCGCACCGTGGTCCGTGCCAACCACCAAATAGTTAAATTCACCGGCCAAGGCGTACTGCGCGGTCATGCGGGCACGGGCTTTGGTGTTGCCCTTGTGGAAGTCAGAGATGGGGGAGCCGGTGCTTTTCTCGAACTCGTCCTCAATGCCATTGACGGCAGCCGAAACGTTGAAGGTTCGTTCGGTCTTGGCCTGGATAAATTCCAGGGCAGCCTGGGCGTCGTCTTCGTCATGCTGGACACCGTAAGGCAGGCGGACGGCAATGAAGTCGGCGTCCACTCCCTCTGCATTCAGTTCCTCCACAGCAAGCTGGGTGAGCCGGCCGGCCAGGGAGGAATCGATGCCTCCGGAGATTCCCAGGACGAAGCCCTTGGTGTGGGTGGCCTTCAAGTACTCCTTGAGGAAAGTGACGCGTTTGCGCACCTCCCCTGCGGGATCGATCTGGGGCTGCACGCCCATTTCTTCAATGATCTTGGCCTGGAGTTCGCGCATGTGTCCCAGCCTAGTCAGGAGTGTCAACTGCCCTCAACTGCGACGACCGGTTTCGCCCTTAGTGGTCGATGTGGTTGTCCTGACGCCCTGGGCGGTTGCCGCTAGGCCTGGGCCGGGGCGGGGCCTGTGGAGGCGCGGATGGTGAGGTGCGTCGGCATCACGGCAAGCTGACGGCTGGACCGTCCAGGGGTGGGATTGAGCTGGGACAGAAGCATCGAGACCGCCACCCGGCCAGCCTGTTCAATGGGGCTCGCGATGGTGGTGAGTGGTGGGTTGCAAAAGTCGGCACCGAAGATGTCGTCTGATCCAACGATGCTGATGTCCTCCGGGACACGGATTCCCCGTTCCCGCAGACGCTGGAGCATGCCGATAGCGAGAAGGTCGTTGAAGACAATGCATGCCGTTGCGCCTGTCCGGACAGCGGCGTCGGCAGCGGCAGCCCCCGACGTGGTTTTGGGGACAAAGGGCCCGATGCGGTGGGCATCCATGCCCCGGTGGGCGGACTCCTCCTCAAACACCTTCCAGCGCATGTGGTTAGACCACGAGGTAGGAGGCCCGCTGACGTAGCAGACGCGTTGGTGGCCCAGGGACGCCAGGTGCTCCAGGGCCTGGATGATGGCGGATGGCGTGTCGATCACGACCGACGGCGCGATGGCTGAGGCCCGGTTGATGGTCACCAGCGGCTGGGTCCCGGAGACCTCGGCCAGTTCCGCATCCGTCAGGCGGGAAGCGGCAAGGATAAAGCCGTCGGCGGACCGTCGCATCTTGTGCAGCGCATCAAGCTCCATCTCGCTGGACTCCTCGGTGTCCACCAGGAGTTGGGTGAAGCCGGCTGCCTTGAGCTGATGCTGGGTGCCTCGAATGATGTCGAAGTAGAAAGGATTCGTGATGTCCGGAACCAGGACGGCGACGGCGTTGGTGCGGCCGGAACTGAGGCCACGGGCCTGGGAGCTGGGCACGTAGTTGAGCCGGGCAGCAACCTCTTCGATGCGTTCCCTGGTGCGTCGGTTCACACGGTCCGGATTGGACAAGGCCCGCGAGACCGTGGAAGTGGCCACGCCGGCAAGGCCGGCAACGTCTTTGATGGTGGGCAGCCGGGCGGGCTCGCCCTGCTCTTGCTTTGGTGCCTCCATGATGGCCATCCCCTCCGAGTACCAATCCCCTATAACGTTCAGGGGAAGCAGACTCCATGGGAACCTGCTCTTCTGATTCCAGCACTTTTGGCAACTTTTGGCAAACGCTTGCCACTGATGTTGCCACTTCCTAGACTAAAACCCGGTCGCCTGCAGTGACGTGTGCCACATGAAGCTGTGGCCTTGTAGGTGCTCAGAGGAGGAAACAATGAAGTTTGCATCGTCGAAAGGCCTGTCCGCCGTAGTTGCGGTCGCAGCCTTGGCACTCACAGCCTGCAGCTCGGGATCAGGAGGCTCCAACAGCCCCGCGGGAGCTGTTGACGGAGCGGGTAAGACCCTCAATGTCCTGGTCGCCAGCAACGCAGCCTACCCCGAGCAGCAAAAGACCTGGATGACTGACATCGCCGGAAAGTTCAAAGAACAAACCGGGGCAGAGGTCAAGTTCGAGACGTTTGCGAATGCGAACGAAGAGCTGACGCGCATCCAGACCTCTGTCGTTTCCGGACAGGGCCCCGACGTCTATGGCCTCGGCACCACCTTCACCCCCACTGCCTACTCCACCAAGGCCTTTGTGACCCTCGGCGATGGGGAGTGGGAGAAGGTGGGCGGCAAGGACCGCTTCAACCCGGCTGCCTTGGGAATCTCCGGGCCGGATGAGGACCACCAGGTGGGTATCCCTTTCGTCAGCCGCCCGTTTGTCATGGCTTACAACAAGGAACTGCTCGCAGCCGCCGGCATCGACAAGCCCGCCACCACGTGGGATGGCCTGGTGGAGCAGGCAAAGAAGACCACGAACGCATCCGCCGGAACATATGGGTTGGCTGTGGCCTACAAAGACAACTTCGATCCCTGGAAGTTCATCTGGGCGATGTCAGTTCAAGCAGGCAACCCCCTCGTTGACGGCGACACCGCGAAACTCGACGACCCCGCCACCAAAAAAGCCTATGAAACGTACTTCGGATGGCTGACCAAGGAAAAGGTCGTTTCGCCGGATTCCGTCGGTTGGACCAACTCCCAGGCCCTTGCGGAATTCGCTGCCGGCAAGGCCGCGTTTTTCCCGATGACCAGCTCCGGGTCCGTCCCCACACTGAACAAGTCGGCCGTCGCCGACAAATACGACTATGCCCTCATGCCTGTGGCGGCTCCGGGCGAAACCAAGCCCCAGGACGGCAAGGAAGTGGCGAGCATCCTCTCGGGCGACAACCTCGTTGTAGCTGACTACTCAGAGAACAAGGACCTTGCCTACGAATACATCAAGCTCATCACGTCCAAGGAAGAGCAGCTGAACTACCAGAAGATCTTCGGCGACCTGCCCGCGAATGCCGAGGCCCTGAAAGAGCTCAGCTCCGATCCGAAACTGGATGCCATCACCGTAGCCGCGGAGAAGTCGCAGGCCACGCCGTTCACCGGCGCCTGGGGAGACTTCCAGCTGGGCCTGATGAATGTTGTGGTCCAGTCAGTCCCGGAACTCGCCGGTGGTTCTGTTCCGGATTCGGCACTGGCGCAGCGACTCAAAGAGGGCCAGGACAAGGTCCAGTCCTCACTTGACCGGGCAGCCAAAGGCTAGGACGCCATGCCCATCAATTCACGAGAAGAGTCGTTGCTCGAGGGGGGCTCAGTAACAGTCACCCCGCCACGTCCTGCGGAACCAGTGACTCCGACGGTGGAAAACGATGAACCCGGTGGCACGAAGGGCGGGCAACGGCGTCGCCGGATGTCCAGTGAGAAGAACCGCCCTCTGTGGATGCTGATCCCGGGCGGTACCCTGATGGTCATCATCGTGGTCCTGCCGATGCTCCTGGGCATCTATATGGCCACCCTGAACCTGGACCAGTACTCCCTGCGCCGTTGGGTCAGCGCTCCCTTCATCGGTGCGGAGAACTTTGTTGAAGCCTTGACGGGAACACCTCTGATCCGGGCGATCTGGCTCAGTGTGAGCTACTCGCTCGTGGCCATGATCATCACCCTCCCGCTCGGAATCGCCGCGGCCGTGGCAACCCAGAACTCCTTCAAGGGCCGGGGGATTGTCCGTTCCGTCTTCCTCATTCCGTACGTGCTGCCGGCGTTCGTGGTGGCCACTGTCTGGCGCACCATGTTCCAGCCCGGCGGCATCATCGACAACGCACTCCAGGGCATCGGCATCGAGTCCGGCCTCTGGCTCAACGGACCGAACAGCTACTGGACCCTGATCATCGTGCAGATCTGGGCATCATGGCCCTTCATCTACCTGCTGGCATTGTCCGGGCTGCAGGCAGTTGACCATGAGGTGCACGAGGCTTCGGCAATTGACGGGGCGCTCTGGTGGAACAAGCTCAGGTACGTCGTTTTCCCGTACCTGAAGGGGCCCTTGTCGCTGGCATTCCTGATCGGCATGCTGCACCACATCAACAACTTCACGCTGCCGTTCGTCCTCTTCGGACTGCCGGCCCCCAGCGACGTTGAAGTCCTCCCGCTGCTGACATATGTAACGAGCTTCCAGAGCTTCCGTTTCGGCCTCAGCGCCGCAATGGCGTTCGTGTCGCTGGTGCTCGTCGCGATCCCGCTGTTCGTCTACCTCCGCGCCGTCAAGCTCGATGATGCGGAAACCCCAGGAGTCCGCAAATGAGCACCTCGACTGCCATCCGCCGGGATACAGCAACGTTCCGCCCCGGCTCCCGTCGCCAGCATGAGGTGACGCGACTGCTCCCGACCCCGCTGCTGGTGATCGTCATCGGGGTTTTGGCGGCCATCGTGCTGGTACCCATGCTGTACATCTTCCTGGCCTCCATCAACACGGATATCAGCGTCGCCCGCGGTGACTTTTGGCCGGCGGAAGTCACGTTCGAGAACTACACCAAGATCTGGACGAGCGTCGGCCTCGCCAACGGGCTGATGAACAGTGTGCTGGTGGCGGGTTCGACGGCGGTCGTTTCCGCAGCTGTCTCGGTCTCCACCGCCTACGTGCTGGTCCGCTACCAGTTCCGAGGGAGGCTCACCATCCTTCGCGGTCTGCTGGCACTGCAGTCCATTCCGGGCACCCTGATGCTGCTTCCTGTCTTCGTTCTCTTCTCCTCCGCAGCCACGTACCTCGGCGTACGGGTGATCGGCACCCAGTGGGGATTGTTCCTGACCTACCTCACCTTCGCCCTGCCCTTTTCCACCTGGGTCATGGTGACCTACCTGCGCGGCCTGCCACGGGAACTCGAAGAAGCGGCAAGGATCGACGGCGCCAGCAACCTGGGCGTCCTGTTCCGGATCATCCTGCCGCTGAGCTGGCCCGGAATCGTCGTGTCCGGCATTTTCGCTTTCCTGCTTGGCTGGAACGACGTCCTGTTCGCCTCCGTCATGACCCGGCCGGAAAGCCAGACGGCTGCCGTCGCGCTTCAGGTCTTTGGGTCCTCGGCAGAGGGCGGCGCCATCCCCTTCTACGGCCAGATGATGGCCTCCGCCCTGGTGTGTGCCGCGCCAGTGGTGATCCTGTACCTCATTTTCCAGCGTTACCTAGTTGGCGGACTGACCGCCGGAGGAGTCAAGTAGAACTTATGAGTGAGAACACTTCACCCACCTGGTTGCTATCCGGTTTCGGAGACGAGATCGACGACGACCCTGCTGTTCAGATCGCGGTGCTGCAGGCTCTCGGTGCCAACCACATCGAAGTCCGCAGCGCCTGGGGCACCAACATCGTGGATCTCTCCGACGAACAGCTCAGCAGGCTGAAGGAGCTCCTGGCAGAGAAGGACATGAAGGTCTCTGCCATCGCCTCACCGATCGGGAAGGTCGACGTCAGCCTGCCCGCTGAGCACGAGGTGGAGCGGCTGCACCGGGCCGTGAATGCCGCCAAGGTGCTCGAAGCCCAGTACATCCGGATCTTCTCCTTCTACTATGGCGAGGACATCGAGGTGGAGAGCATCCGCGATGCTGTCATGGAACGCATGACTGCCCTCGCCCGCGTGGCTGAAAACGCCGGCGTCGTGCTGCTGCACGAGAACGAAAAGGACATCTACGGCGATACACCCGACCGCGTGCTGGACATCATCGAGACCGTGGACTCACCTGCCCTGAAGGTGGCCTGGGATGCGGCAAACTTCGTCCAGGTGGGGGTCAAACCGTTCGACGAAGGCTACGGGAAACTCCGTCCCCATCTTGAGTATCTGCAGGTGAAGGACGCCCTGTTCTCCAACGGGCACGTCACGCCTGCAGGCGAGGGCGACGGGGACCTGCTGCGGACAGTCGAAGCACTGAAGGCCGACGGCTACACGGGATTCGCGTCCCTGGAGCCGCATCTCGCCGGGGCTCACGGCTTGGGCGGTTTCTCAGGCCCTACGGCGTTTGGGATAGCAGCAAGGGCGTTCGCCAAAGTCACCTCAGAGGCAGGAGTCCAGACAGCATGAAAGACACCCTGAACGTTGCCATCACCGGTTGCGGGGTCATCGGCCGCACCCACGCCGCTGCGCTGCAGGAGTTTCCGCAGGCCAGGATCGTGGCGCTCGTAGACGCGATCCCGGCCGCGGCCGAATCCCTGGCGGACTACATCGAGCACAGCGGCCAGCCCCGTCCCGGCGTTTATGCCACCCAGGCCGAGGCGTTCGCCGCCCGGGACGTCGACCTCGTTGCGCTCGCAACCCCGAGCGGGCTGCACATCCAGCAGGCCCTCGAGGTGCTCGCCGCCCGCAAACACGTGGTGATCGAAAAACCGCTCGACGTCGACCTGAGCCGAGCACAGGAGATTGAGTCCGCCGTCGAGGCAGCAAGCCGCGACGGCGTTGTAGCTTCGGTCATCAGCCAGCACCGTTTCGATCAGGCAAGCATGGCTGTTTCCGAAGCGGTCGCCAAGGGCCGCTTCGGCACGTTGACCTCGGCCATCGCCTCCGTGGCCTGGTGGCGGAGCCAGGGTTACTACGATTCCGGCGACTGGCGCGGCACCTGGGCGATGGACGGCGGCGGAGCGCTGATGAACCAAGGCGTGCACACCGTCGACCTGCTGCTGTGGTTCATGGGCCGTCCCGTGGAGATCAACGCCCGGACAGCCCGCCTGGCCCATGACCGGATCGAGGTGGAGGACACCGCGGTGGCCACCATCACGTTCGAAAACGGGGGACTCGCCGTGCTCCACGCCACCACCGCTGCGTATCCGGGACTGACCGTACGCGTGCAGTTGATGGGTTCTGAGGGGTCCGCCGTGGTGGACAATGACCTCCTTGCCTACTTCCACGCCGCTGATGCGAGTGATGAAGCCTCCAGCATGGGACTGGCAGGCGGAGGTAACCAGGCGGCACAGGAACTGGCCAGCTACCCGGCTGAGGACTATGAGGCGAAGGATCCCACTGTGAACCCGGCAGGGCACGTCCGCCAGTACCGGGACATTCTCGGTGCCATCGAGGAAGGACGTGCGCCCGGGGTAACCGTTACCGATGCTGTCAACGCGCTGGCGGCAGTCCGGGCCGTCTATGTGTCGGCCACCCTGAACCAGCCCGTGCTCTTCGAGGATGTCCTGGGTGGAAAGTACAACGACCTCGTGGCCCAGACCGGCACGGCGTCATCGGAAAGGGTCTGAAGCCAATGAAATTCTCAGTATTCACCGCCTCCACCCCGGACTGGACCCCGGCCGAGGCAGCTACAGTACTCTCGGCGCAAGGCTGGGACGGCGTCGAATGGCGGATCACGGACCAGGCCGAGGCTCCGGAGCCCGGCTTCTGGGCAGGAAACCGCTGTACCTGGCCGCTGACAGGGCTGGAGGACAACCTCGGCGAGATTGCCCGCGTGACCTCCGACGCCGGACTGGAGTACTCGGGCCTCGGCGGCTATGCGCGGTGCGACAACCATGACGACGTCGAACGCATGTTGTCGGCGACGGCCGCCCTGGGTGCCCGGCAGGTCCGCGTCAACGTCCTTCCGCTTGGAACCGCCGGACATGCAGCACAGCCACCCACCGGCATCCCGTACCCGGAACTGTTTGCAAAGACCCGAGAGCATTACGAGTGGGTCGCGGAAAGGGCCGCGCATCACGGCGTCAAGGCCCTGGTGGAGCTCCACCATGGCACTGTGACCTCTTCCGCGTCGGCCGCCCGGCGCCTGCTCGAAGGCCTGGACCCCCGGCATGTAGGCGTCATCCACGACCTCGGAAATCTCCTGATCGAGGGGTACGAAGTCCCGCTGCCGGGCTTCCAGCTGCTGGGGGAGTACCTGGCCCACATCCACGTCAAGAACACCCGCTGGACCCGCCGGGAGGCCAACGATGAATCCGGTGCTGCGGTTTGGGAGAACGAGTGGGCTCCGCTGCAGTCCGGGCAGGGGAGCGTGCTCCGGTATTTCCGCGCGCTCGCCGAATTTGGCTATGACGGCTGGGTCACGGTGGAGGACTTCTCCACCGATCTGCCGCTCAATGAACGTACAGCCGGAAACCTCGATTACCTGCGCCGCACGGCAGCCCTGGCCGGGCTCACCGTCGGTGCCGGAGTCCGCTGAACCAGACCAGAACGGCCGCCGGACAGCTGCCGCTCCTGAACACCCGAAAGATATGAGCCATGCCACAGCCGATAGCAGCCCACCCGGACCGACTTCTCCCCGCGGACCCAGGAGTGCGGCAGATAGCCCGCTCGTTGTTTTCCCGAGTGGAGAACCTGCCCATCATTTCCCCGCACGGGCACGTGGACGCCGCCGTCATCGAACAGAACCTGGCGTTCCCGGATCCCGCAGCACTCCTGGTGACGCCGGACCATTACGTGACGCGCCTGATCCATACGTCCGGAGTCCCGCTTGACCAGCTCGGGCTGGGGTCTTCAGCAGCCGGTTCCCGGCGGATCTGGCATGAGTTTTGCAAGGCATGGCCGCTCTTCGAAGGGACGGCCTCGGGATACTGGATCCGCCAGGAGTTCGAGCACGTGTTCGGCATCAGGGAGGAGCCCGCCGTGGAGACGGCGGACCAGACCTACGATGCCATCTCCGCCAAGCTTGCAGAACCGGGGTTCCGTCCGAGGGAGCTTTTCAAGGAATTCAACATAGAGGTCCTCGCCACCACGGACGATCCCCTGGACAGCCTGGACAGCCACGCTGCCCTGGCGGCAGACGGCGCTTTTGCCGCCCGCGTGCTGCCCACGTTCCGCCCGGATGCCTACCTGAACATCGGGCACCCCCAGTGGCAGACGAACGTCGAAAGGCTGTTGGGGGCGGTGCCGGGGTCATCCGGCTATGCCGGTTACCTCGCGGCCCTGGCGGAACGACGGCGCTACTTCGTTGAGCGGGGCGCCGTCTCCGCCGATCACGGCGTGCATACACCGGCCACGCTCAAGCTGGACGACGCCGAGGCAGGTCGGATTTTCGAGCGGGCCCGCGCGGGAAAGGCCAGCGCTGAGGACCGGGAGGTGTTTGAAGCCCACATGCTGTACCAGATGGCCAGGATGTCTGTGGAGGACGGGCTGGTCATGACCATCCATCCGGGCTCGTACCGGAACCACCATGACCCTACTTTCGAGGCCTTTGGCCCTGACGCCGGGCACGACATCCCCTTCGCCGTGAACTACACGGAAGCCATCCGCCCCCTGCTGCAGGACTTCGGTACAGCCAAGGACTTCCATCTGGTGCTGTTCACCCTGGATGAGACTGTGTTTTCACGGGAACTGGCGCCGCTGGCCGGCTTCTACCCGTCGGTCTATGTAGGCGCCCCCTGGTGGTTCCTTGACGCACCTGACGCAATGCTGCGTTTCCGCTCCGCTGTCACTGAGACGGCAGGCTTCTCCAGGTCCTCCGGTTTCATCGATGACACGCGGGCGTTCTGCTCCATCCCCGCCCGTCACGATACGTCCCGGAGGATCGAGTCCGCGTTCCTCGCCCGGCTCGTGGCTGAGCACCGGATCAGCGAGGAGCGTGCGCACGAACTCATCCTGGACATTGTGGATTCCTCCCCGCGAAGGGTCTTTAAACTATGAGCAGGAACCCGCCTGCGCTGGACCGGACGCTCCGATCCTTCCCCAAAGCGCCGGTCCGGATCGTGCACCTCGGGCTCGGCGCCTTCCACCGCTCCCATCAGGCCTGGTACACGCAGCATTCGCGGGATGCTGCTGAGTGGGGGATCGCAGCCTTCACCGGCAGGCGGCCGGATGCTGCCGACGCGCTCACGCAGCAGGATGGCTTGTACACGCTGATTGAGCGATCCGGACGGGACGACACCTTTGAGGTGATCGGCAGTATCGTCGAGGCCGTGGACGGCGCAGACATCGGACGTCTCTGCGAGCTGGTCTCTGCGAAGGAGACGTCCGTGGTCACCCTGACCATCACTGAGGCCGCTTACGGCCTGGCCGCTGACGGCAGTTTCGACGCCGGATCGCCCGGTGCGGCGGGGGATGTCGCCCGGCTGCGAGGTGGAGCCGGTGCGGTAGGCACCGGCACGCCGACGACGCCGCTGGGCCGGCTGGTCTTGGCCTTGGCCGCCCGCAGGGACGCCGGAGCGGGACCACTCGCCGTCGTGAGTTGCGACAACTTATCGCGTAACGGCGAGGTGGCCCGCCATGCTGTTCTTGGTATGGCGGAAGCGTGGAACGCGGGGGTCGCGGCCTGGATCGGGCAGAACGTAAGTTTTGTGAGTACGTCAGTTGACCGGATCACGCCGCGGACCACGCCGGCGGACATCGCCGAGGTTGAGGAGAGCTGCGGCTACTGCGACAACTCTCCCGTGGTGGCTGAACCTTTCCGGAACTGGGTGCTGAGTGGGGAGTTTCCGGCGGGCCGCCCGCGCTGGGAGGATGCCGGTGCCGTTGTGGTGGATGACATTGAGCCCTATGAGAACCGCAAGCTGTGGCTCCTGAACGGCGCGCATTCGCTGTTGGCCTATGCCGGGCAACTCCGTGGCCACACGACGGTGTCGGAAGCGCTCAACGACAGGCTCTGCAGGGAGGCCATGGAGCTGTTTTGGGATGAGGCGGCCGCGCACCTGGACGGTGAAGACCTTCACATCCCCGAATACCGCCAGGCGCTGCGCGAAAGGTTCGGCAATGCCCGCATTGCCCACCACCTCTCCCAGATCGCTGTGGATGGCACCACCAAACTCCGGATGAGGGCCCTTCCCGTCCTGGCCGCGGAAAGAGCCCAGGGCCGTTCGGGTGCCGGCAGTGCCCTGATGCTGGCTGCCTGGGTTGACTACCTCGCCCAGGAACATGAGCCGCAGGATCCGCAGGCATCGGCTCTGAGCGCAGCCAACGGGTTAGAAGGACAGGACCGGGTGGCAGCCCTCCTGAGCCTCGTCAGCCCGCAACTTGCCGATAACCCTCGGATCGTGTCTCTCGTGGCCGGCCTTTGCGGGGCCTTCGCCGCCGAGGCAAGGTTCACCCCCAGTCTCACCCCGCAACAGACCTCCGGAAGGAACAGCTGAAATTATGAAAATCGTCGCAGCAGAAGTTTTTGTCACCAGCCCGTCCCGTAATTTCGTGACTCTCAGGATCACCACTGAGGACGGCGTCACGGGCATCGGCGACGCCACGCTCAACGGCCGGGAACTGGCCGTCGCCGCCTACCTCAAGGAGCATGTTGCGCAGTTGCTGATCGGCAAGGATCCGCAGCGGATCGAGGACACCTGGCAGTTCCTTTACCGCTCTGCTTACTGGCGCCGAGGGCCGGTGACCATGGCGGCGATTGCCGCCGTCGACATGGCGCTGTGGGACATCAAGGGCAAGATGGCCGGCATGCCGGTGTACCAGCTGCTCGGTGGTGCGTCACGCAACGGGCTGCGCGCCTACGGCCACGCCTCCGGCATGGACCTTCCCTCGCTCTTCGACTCCGTCCGCGAGCACCTGGAACTGGGCTACAAATCCGTCCGCATCCAGACCGCGGTGCCCTCGCTGAAGTCCATCTATGGCGTCGCCTCCCAGGTGCAGGCCACCGGCGAACGCTACGACTACGAGCCGGCCGGCCGGGGAGCCTTCCCCTTGGAGGAGGACTGGGACACCCGGGCGTACCTGCGCCACCTGCCCACCGTCTTCGAAGCTGTCCGGAACGAATTCGGCCCGGAGCTGCCGCTGCTGCACGATGGCCACCACCGCATGACCCCCATCCAGGCCGCAAAGCTCGGCAAGGCCTTGGAGCCGTATGACCTGTTCTGGCTTGAGGACTGCACCCCCGCCGAGAACCAGGAGGCGCTGCGCCTGGTCCGGCAGCACACCACCACCCCGCTGGCCATCGGGGAAATCTTCAACACCGTGTACGACTTCCAGACCATCATCAAGGAACAGCTGATCGACTATGTGCGGGCAGCCTCAACGCACTTCGGCGGTATCTCCCCGTTGAAGAAGGTCATGGATTTCGCCGCGCAGTACCAGATCAAGTCAGGCTTCCACGGCCCTACCGACATTTCCCCGGTCGGTTTCGCCGCCCAGCTGCACGTAGGCCTTGCCATCCACAACTACGGTATCCAGGAATACATGCAGCACTCGCCGCAGACCAACAGCGTGTTCGAGCAATCTATGACGTTCGTGGACGGCTACCTCCACCCGGGCGACAAGCCGGGCATCGGCGTCGAGTTCAACGAGGAAGCAGCCGCGGCGTTCCCGTACCAGCAGGCCTACCTGCCTTACAACCGCCTCGTCGACGGCACTGTCCATGACTGGTGAGGCGGCGCTGCCGGTGGCTTGCAGTTCCGGCATTGTGGTGATGGGCGTGTGCGGTTGCGGGAAGACCACTATCGGTAACCTGGTGGCACGCCAACTCGGGATGCCCTTCCTCGACGGCGATTCGCTCCACCCCGTGGAGAACGTCGCGAAGATGGCCGAGGGGAGGCCGTTGACCGATGCGGACCGCTGGCCGTGGCTCGCCGTCATAGGGACCGAACTGGCCGAGGCGGGACCGCGGGGCCTGGTGCTTGCCTGCTCGGCACTGAAACGCAGCTACCGTGATGCCATCCGCGCCAACGCCCCGCAGACCGTCTTCCTGCACCTGGACGGAGCCAGAGAGGTCCTCGCCTCACGCCTGGAAGACCGCCGCGGCCACTTCATGCCGGCAACGCTGCTCGAGTCCCAACTGGCAACGCTCGAGCCACTTGCACCGGACGAACCCGGCGTCGTGGTGGATATCGCAGCTTCGGCTGACGAGGTAGTAGCGGAGGCGCTGGCAGGGCTGTCCAAGGCAGGGGCACTGACGCGCAGCCACTAAACTGGAACCCATGACTTCCACCCCTGACTTTGCAGCTGACGCTTCCGCTGCCCGCGCCCGCCTGCTGGAACTGATCAAGGAACTCGCCGTAGTCCGCGGGAAGGTGATCCTCTCCAGCGGTGCCGAGGCCGATTACTACATCGACCTTCGGCGCATCACTCTGCACCACGAAGCGTCGAAGCTGGTGGGTCAGGTCATGCTTTCCCTCGTTGACGACGCCGGTATCGACTTTGAGTGCGCCGGTGGGCTCACCATGGGGGCAGATCCTGTAGGCACGGCTGTTATGCATGCGGCTTCCGATGCTGGCCGTACTGTTGATGCGTTTGTGGTCCGGAAAGCGCAGAAATCCTATGGGATGGGACGCCAGGTCGAAGGCCCCTCAGTCGAAGGCCGCAAGGTTCTCGTACTGGAGGACACCTCAACCACCGGAGGCTCAGCCCTGACCGCAGTCGAGGGCGTCCGCAAAGCCGGCGGCAATGTAGTGGCCGTAGCCGTCATCGTGGACCGGGACACCGGTGCCAAAGAGAAGATTGAAGCCGAAACAGGAGTCCCGTACCTCTTCGCCTTCGGCAAGGATGAACTCGGCCTCAGCTAGCACTTGCGTGTGGACGGCACTTCGACAGTGACCTATCATTTGCCTATCCACACGTCAGTACCCTTGCCTTTGGAGAACCGTGCCATGCTCCCGCCAGAAAAAGCCTTGACCACCGTTGATCAGATCCAGAACCTTATTCTGGAGAGCGCTGACTTCGAGGATTTCCTGAACGAACTGGCACGGTTCTCAGCTCACCAAATGGCCGGCGATGGCGACGACGCGCTCTGCGGAATCACCCTCCTGCGGAACCGTAAGGCCGCCACCATAGGCTGGAGCAGTGATTCTGCCCGTGAGGTGGATGAGATCCAGTATTCCCTGTCCCAGGGACCATGCCTGACGGCTGCGGAGGAAGAGCGGGAAGTCCACGTTCCTGACCTGTTTGAAGAGGACAGGTGGGGCCCGGACTATGCAAACGCGGTCGCTGCCCATGGTCTGCGCTCCGTGTTGTCGCTTCCGTTCCATCTCCAGGGTGATGCCAAGGCCGCCCTGAACCTGTACTCGGATGCTCCGAACAAGTTCGATGAGAAGGCCGCGGCGAAGGCCCGGGGCTATACGCGCGAGATTTCCCAGGCCCTCCGGCTCGCTGTGCGTTTCTCCCTTCACGCAGACAGTGCCACCAATCTTCGCGCCACTCTGGAATCACGGACCACCATCGATATCGCCATAGGAATCGTGATGGCACAGAACCGCTGCAGCCAGGATTCGGCAGCGAGGATCCTCACGGATGCCTCGAGCAACAGCAACGTCAAACTCCGGGATATCGCAAAGTCACTTGTGGAATCGGTAGGCGGAGGGGCGACCCGAACCCACTACCAGGAGCCGGATAAAAGCCAGGCCGGCTGAAGGCTTTTTGGAACCCTGCGGCTTGTAGTAACTCTTCAGGCGGGATAAGCTGACCACGGTTGAGCCGTCGGCCATAGAAATCCATTCTTGGAGTACCTATGGACCGCAAGTTGCAAGCCCTCGTTAAACTCGACGTCGTTTCTGACGTTGTCCGGATCGACGTCCGGGGTAACCTCACACAGGATTCCCGCCCGGGCCTGGTGCACGTCATCCGCAGAATCCGCCGCATGGGCATCAAGTCACACATCCGTGTTGACCTTTTCCGCGCCACGCACGTTGAATCCGCCGCTCTCGCAGGCCTCCGCAACGACCTCAATGCCATTGACGGGCGCGCCACTGGCGTGTCCCTCGAATTGATCCAGCGCGGCCCGGATTCCCACCAAGACAGTGACAATGACGCGCAGGCGCTTGAATTTACAGGAGAATTCTTGGCTTCCATCGATCCCTCAGGTTCCCATCCGCTGGCCAAGTACTCTGATGACGAGTTGCTCGCTGCCAGTGATTCCGTGTTCGGTATGCTGGACGATCCCGCAGCCGTGACCGGATCTGAGCTGCTGGCGCAGTACGAGGCCATCGGCATGGAGATTGAACGGCGCCAAAGCACCCCCTCGGAGAGGGCATCCGAAGGTAAATCCCTCATCGAGTAATTCGTGCTCCCGCCGCTCCGCCGCCCCGTCCTGGGAATTGCACCAGACAGGCCACGTGTGGATACGGTAGGAGTATGCCGCCTGTGGAGGATGTGGACCCCAACAGTGGCCCCAGCCCTGACTGGGTGCGTCTACTCCGGCACGCCGCCGAACTCAAAACCTTCTCGCGTCGAAGCTTTTTTATTGGTGCCGGAGCATCCTCCGTCCTGGCCGCAGACATGCTGTTCACCCGCCGTGTGCAACGCGAGCGCCAGGTCAACAAGATCCTCACCGTAGACGATGACTTTGCTGAAAAGTACTTTCCCAACTCCAGCTGGATCCTGTTCCCGGGCTACAAAACCAGCTGGGAGGAGGCACAGTGGATCCTCAACTCGCTCCGGGGTGCCTTGCGCGAACGCGGCCAACTCGCCGCCATCGGTTATTCCAACGAAGGGCTGGACATTGACCAGCTGGTCATTGCCATCATTGAGCATGTCCGGGCAAGGCAACTGACAAAGCTCTACTTCTACGGCCACAGCTTTGGCGGTATGGTCGCCACGCAGGTGGCCGCGAGGCTGCTGGAACTTCATGGGGTGGGCGTCGAGCTGATTCTGTTGGACTCAAGCCCCTACAGCAAATACGACGTCCTGGACCAGAGCTG
This sequence comes from Arthrobacter sp., assembly GCF_031179985.1. Taxonomy (GTDB): domain Bacteria; phylum Actinomycetota; class Actinomycetes; order Actinomycetales; family Micrococcaceae; genus Arthrobacter. The sequence continues at coordinate 34,136 of NZ_JAPSHJ010000034.1, forward strand.
GTTCGAGGGAGTGGTGGTCCTGTACGAGACCGGTTTCCGCGTCCCTACAGTGCTGCGCGGGGGCTATGAACTCGGCGAACGGATCGTGCACAAGGACGAACGCACCTGGCGTCAGATCGTGGACCAGACACTCGAGCAACTGTCACCGCTGGCGCCGTCGAGCGTCCTGATCCAGTCCGAGTCCGCCTACATCTACCATTTTGATGCCACCCGCTTCGTAGACAAGCTCGGCAAGGCACGCATGGCTTTTATCGGAAACCCGCGGGATAAGACCGTCAACTACGAAACCGCCCGCAGGTCCTGGTCACGTACTTATGCCCAGTACATGACTTCCAACGAACTGCTGACCGATGGTGCAGTGCCGGCCCACGCCAGTCCCCAATGGAATCCCTCCTTGTACAGCCGTGTGGTGGCAGACCTCGAGGATCAGCTTTTCCCCCTGCCCGGTGGCGGCGGACGCGTGACGGCCTACTAGCGGTCCTGCCCGGAAGCCTGGCTCCGGTCAGATCTGGTTTTTCAGGTCCGCCACAGAGTCCAGAATCTGGTTGGGGCGGAAGGGGTAGGCAGCAATGTCCTGCTTCTGGGTTATTCCGCTCAACACCAGTACGGTGTGCAACCCAGCCTCCATGCCGGCAATGATGTCGGTATCCATCCTGTCGCCGATCATGGCGGTGGTTTCGGAGTGGGCGTCGATCTGGTTCATGGCAGAGCGGAACATCATAGGGTTCGGCTTTCCCACGATGTACGGTTCCCGGCCGGTTGCCTTGGTAATCAGGGCAGCAATGGCTCCAGTCGCAGGCATCGGACCGTCCTTGGATGGGCCGGTGGCATCCGGATTCGTCGCAATAAACCTCGCGCCGGCCAGAATCAGGCGGATCGCCATGGTGATGGCTTCAAAGGAGTAGGTCCGCGTTTCGCCGAGAACCACAAAGTCCGGGTTCTGGTCGGTGAGGATAAAGCCCGCCTCGTGCAAGGCCGTCGTCAGTCCTGCTTCACCGATCGTGTACGCGCGGTTCCCGGAATCCGAGCCGTGAACCTGGTCCTTCAGGAACTGGGCGGTCGCCAGCGCAGAGGTCCAGATATTCTCCTCGGGGATCTCGAGCCCTGAGGACCGGAGACGGGCAGCGAGGTCGCGGGGAGTGAAGATGGAGTTGTTGGTTAGGACAAGGAAACGCTTGGACGTATCCACCCATCGCTGGATGAGCTCGGCTGCGCCGGGGATGGGTTGGTTTTCATGAACCAGCACGCCGTCCATATCAGTCAGCCAGCACTCAATTTCCTGATTGTTGCGGTATACCGCAGCCGATGAACGCACTTTGTCTGACTCTGCCATGGGGACCTCCGGCACTAGTTGGGGAAGACGCTGTTTCCGGACCCAGTCTTTCATTCTTCAGGTAGCGGAACATCCGGCGCCCGAACATGACGGAGCAGCCCTTGCCGCTCCGTCCACTAGGCTCATAGCTGGCATCAGTGCCAGCGGCCGCGGATCGGGGGATGTCTGCGGTGGTTTGTTGTGCCGGCCCCGTGCCGGCAGGTCCCCGAAGCCGGACATCTCCTGGCATCCGGAACCGCAGGATGCCAGCAAGCACCTGAAAGGGCTCGCAATGAGCAACAGCCATGGCGCACCGCCGCCGCCCGGAGATTCATTCCCAGGACAACAGCCGGGAGATCCCCACGCTTATCCGCCGCCCAACTTCCCGACGCAGCACCTCCCGACCCAGCAGTACGGCATCCAGGATCCTACGCAGCCGTACCCGCAGCAGCCCCACCCCCAGCAACAGCCGGCGCAGCCGCACAACAACAAGAACCTGATCATTATTCTGGGTGCCGTCGCCGCCGTCGTGATCGTTGCGCTGATTGCCGTTTTCGTTTGGGTCATTCCGGGTTTCAGCCAGCCGCAGGCGCAGGACAATCCCGTGCCCCTGGCCACGGGTTCGGAAGCCGCATCTCCACAAGCGACGGACCGGGCCAGCAGCCCCGAGGGAACCGCCACACCGTCGGAGAACTCCACTGGCGACATGCCCGCGGGATCCGTACCGCTTCCCGACGGGTGGGATCAACGGCAGGGCCCCGCCAACGTTCCGGCGGCTGACGATGTGCAATTCACGCGGTTTGTTACCGGAGAGTCCTCCTTCGCCTACCTGGCCTCATGGAGCAGCGACGGCACGTTCGGGATCACCAAGGACCCTGTCTCCGGAACCCCGATGCAGCAAAAGGCGGAAGGCACCGAAGAGCGTGACGGTGACGGCATTTCCACGGCCTTCGCTTTCTTCGCCGAAGCAGAGGAAGGAAAATTCGGAAAGGAACCTGCAGAGGTCCAGGCAGCCATCAAGGACATTGAGGCCAAGCTCAAAGGCATCCCCACTGCTGAACTGCCCCAACATCTCGTGGGCCATAAATGCGCCTCCGATTTTGTATCGTCGACGCCGGAAGTTCGGGAGTTCCGCCGCTCTGAGGCAGTCGTGGTCCAATTTACGTGCACCAACGCCGGGGGCGACGCCATCCGGGCGGTCAACCTGTTCACGGTGACTCCGTGGGGAACCCCGCAGATGGTGGGCGTCAGCGGCCACGAGAGCTACTGGAATGCCAACCCGGAGTTGCTGGAGAAGATGGGCAACTCCTACCGCGCCAACCGCTGGAAGCTGGCCGGCTAGCGTTATCGCATCCCTCCAATCGCAGGCACAGTGCCGGAGGACAGTGCCGGATGGGTGGGACGGACGCGGCTAGAGTTGAGGGGTGACTGACCACCCCCAGACCCCTACGCTGCCCGTCCCCCCGTCCGAGGAGGAGCCGGAGCCCAAGCCGGAGGTCGGCGTCGGCCCGTGGGAAGGTGAGCTGCCCGAAGGGGATCACTGGGATCCGGACCTCCTCGCGGACGGTGACCGCCGGAACGTGGTGGACAAGTACCGCTACTGGAAACATGAAGCGATCGTTGCTGACCTGGATTCCAAACGTCACGAATTCCATGTAGCTATTGAGAATTGGCAGCATGACCTCAACATCGGCACTGTTGTGCGCACCGCCAACGCGTTCCTCGCCAAGGAGGTTCACATCATTGGCCGACGCCGGTGGAACCGACGGGGCGCCATGGTCACCGACCGCTACCAGCACGTCCGCTACCACCCCACTGTTGATGATTTCGTTGCCTGGGCGCAGGGGGAGGGCCTGGCGATCATCGGGATCGATATCTTCCCCGACTCCGTGCCGCTGGAGACTTATGAGTTGCCCCGGAATTGTGTGCTTGTCTTCGGTCAGGAAGGGCCGGGCCTCACTCCTGAGGTCCACGAGGCCGCACAGGCCACGTTGTCAATCGAACAGTTCGGTTCAACCCGTTCCATCAATGCAGGATCAGCAGCAGCTGTGGCGATGCATGCCTGGATTCGCCGGCACGTGTTCAACCAGCACCCCTAGCCTCACCCCCAAACACCCCCCAACCCCCCCCGCCGAGATGGCAGTTGACGGCAGTGTTCGGCCCTGAGACTGCTGCGAAGTGCCATCTCGTTTGCCGGACGGGGCATTGCCCTGTGGATAACCCGCAGGAGGGGACGGGCTGCGGCCACAATTGAGCATGCACAGGACGCCGCTCCCGGAACATCTTACGAAGGGCTCCTTCTCGCTGCGCGCGTCCGACAAAGCCGGAGTCAGCAGGACGCGTACCCAGGCCAAAGACCTCGCCACTGTTTCGCGGGGAATCCGGATGCACCTCGGTTCAGAAGCGGCAGGAGCAGCAGCGCTTCGGGCGTACACAGAGCTCGATGACGCCTCTGTGCTCGCGTTCGGGTCTGCTGCCCGGATTGTGCAGGCTGCCCTGCCCGCGCGGCTGGAGGACGACTGGCGTGTCCACGTGGCCCGACGGCGCGGTTTCAGCATGCCTCGGAGGGCGAATGTTGTGGGCCACCTCCTCACGCTTTTCCCGGATGAGGTTGTGGAGTACGACGGCGTCCGGCTCACCTCGCCTGCCAGGACGTGGCTTGATCTGGCCTCGATTCTGAACCTGGACGAACTCGTGGCTGCCGGCGATTCGCTGGTGTGTGCGCACGGTCCTGACTTCCCCAGGCCACGCGATCCGGTGTGCACTGTTGATGAGCTCTGGGCCATGGTGCAGCAACATCCAGGGGTCCGCGGCGTGCGTGCAGCCAGGGCGGCCTTGGAGCTCATCAGGGTCGGAGCGGATTCCCCGCCGGAAACGAGGATGCGACTGTCCATCGTCAGGGCAGGGTTGCCTGAACCTGTTCTCAACTACATGGTGCTGGGGACTTACGGGAATCCCGTGCTGTGGCCGGATGCCGCCTATCCTGACCAACGCGTCGCCGTGCAGTATGAGGGCGCACACCACAACGCATCGGAACAGTACTTGATGGACATACGGCGGGCGGACACAACAACTGAATGCGGCTGGATTGAAGTTCGCGTCTCCAGGTTTGATCTGGCAGGCGCACGGCCTGCCGTCGTCAGTAAAGTCCGGGCGGCGTTGGAGAGCAGGGGCTGGCGCGCGAAGTGACATTTGGCAGCAGTTATGGGCGTCGGGACTGCCGCGAAATGCCATCTCGTTCGTGATTGGAGGCAAAGTATGACCCGGCTAAGTGACCCGAACCACGGCCCTTTGCCGAGAAATGGCTAGGATGGTGGGTAGCCGACGAGGTTCACTCCAGGGTCAACCACACCCGCAGACGAAAATACTTTAGGAGTCAGCATGCCCATTGCAACCCCAGAGATCTACGCCGACATGATCGACCGCGCAAAAGAGGGCGGCTTCGCATTCCCGGCGGTCAACGTCACCTCCTCCCAGACCCTGAACGCCGCCCTGCGCGGGTTCGCGGATGCTGAGTCGGACGGCATCGTCCAGGTCTCCACCGGCGGCGCTGCCTACTGGTCCGGCGCCCAGACCAAGGACATGGTTGCCGGCTCCCTTGGCTTCGCAGCATTCGCCCGCGAGGTGGCCAAGAACTACAACGTCAACATCGCGCTCCACACGGACCACTGCCCCAAGGACAAGCTTGACGGCTTCGTCCTGCCGCTGCTGGCAGCCTCCGAGGCTGAGGTCAAGGCCGGACGCGACCCCCTGTTCAACTCCCACATGTGGGACGGCTCTGCAGAAACCCTCCAGGAGAACCTGCGGATTGCGCGCGAACTCCTGGAGCGCACTGCAGCCGCCAAGATGATCCTCGAGGTCGAGATCGGCACCGTGGGCGGCGAGGAAGACGGCGTGGAGAACGCCATCAATGACAAGCTGTACACCACGGTTGAAGACGCACTGGCCACCATCGATGCCCTCGGTGCCGGCGAGAACGGCCGCTACATCACTGCGTTGACCTTCGGCAACGTGCACGGCGTGTACAAGCCCGGTGGGGTCAAGCTCCGCCCGGAGATCCTCAAGGACATCCAAGCGCAGGTTGGTGCCAAGATCGGCAAGGACAACCCCTTCGACCTCGTCTTCCACGGCGGATCCGGCTCGTCCGACCAGGAAATCGCTGACGCCGTCTCCTACGGCACCATCAAGATGAACATCGACACCGACACCCAGTACGCCTACACGCGCCCGGTGGTGGACCACATGTTCAGGAACTACGACGGCGTGCTGAAGGTTGACGGCGAAGTGGGCAACAAGAAGCTCTACGATCCCCGCGTCTGGGGCGCTTCGGCTGAAGCCGGTCTGTCGGCCCGCGTGGTGGAAGCTGCCAAGCAGCTGGGCTCCCTCGGCAAGACGTTCTAGGATGTCCGACGAATTCCGCAAGAACCTGATGGGTCCTGAGCCCACCCTCCTGCCTGCTGAGACTGAGGTCTACGAGCAGCTGGAGGCCGGCCAGGAAGCCCTCGATCTGGTGGAAAAGCACCCCACGTCCTCGCTGTTGTGGGCTGTGCTGGCCGAAGAAGCGTGGAGCGAAGGCCGCACCATCGATTCCTACGCTTACTCCCGCGTTGGCTACCACCGAGGACTTGACTCGTTGCGCCGCAACGGCTGGCGCGGCGTCGGCCCCATCCCGTGGGAGCACGAACCCAACCAGGGCTTCCTGCGTGCGCTGTACTCGCTGGGCAGGGCTTCGGCCGCCATCGGCGAGGCTGAGGAACCTGAGCGCATCGAGAAGTTCCTCCAGGACTCGGATCCCTCTGCGAAAGCAGCGATAGAAACCAAAAGCCGGGGCTAAAGCACCAGGTTAAAACACGACGTCGGGCGCTCACC
>NZ_JAPSHJ010000035.1:0-22637 GCF_031179985.1 Arthrobacter sp.
GGGCATCGATGCTGCGGGCGAGATCGAATAACTCCGACTTCGGCATTCCGGTTCGCGTTCTGCACTCGAAGTAGACCGTCATGGGTTAGACGCCGCGCTGCTTTGCCAGGCGGTACTCGAGGCCGTTCCGGACCATCGGCCATTCGTGCTCAAGGATCGAAAACACCACGGTGTCCCGGAGCGCTCCGTCCGTGCTCCGGGTGTGGCTGCGGAGAACGCCGTCCTGCTTGGCGCCCAAGCGGGCGATAGCCTCGCGGGACTGATGGTTCATCCAATGGGTACAGAACTCGACGGCGACGCAGCCCAGGGTTTCGAAAGCATGCCGAAGCAGCAGCAGCTTCGAGTCGGGGTTGGTGCCCGAGCCCTGGACAGAGGCCGCATTCCAGGTGGAGCCAATCTCAAGCCTGGGTGTTTCATGATCGATGTTCATGTAGGTGGTCATCCCGATCACCTTCCCGGGACGGCCTGTGGCAGGATCCAGCAACCTGGTGGTGAAAGGCACCATTGAACCATGTTCCTGGAGAGCCAGGCGCCGGTCGATCTCAGCCGCCATGCCCTCAGGAGACGGGACCGAGGTGTACCAGAGCTTCCACAGCTCGCCATCCCGGGCTGCTTCCTGGAGCCCGTCGAGGTGTTGGTGGCCCAAAGGCTCCAGCATGACGTACTTGCCGGTCAGGATAACGGGTTCGATGCGGTTCACCGCCCCATCCTAGGCACAACACCCTCCAGCCCTTAGTTAGTCCAGTCGAAGAACCCCCTGCCGCTCTTTCGTCCCAGCTCACCGCGAGCCACCTTGTCACGCAGGATCTGCGGCGGAGCAAAGCGCTCCCCGAGGGTGGAATGCAAGTATTCGGCGATGCCCAGGCGGACGTCCAGCCCAACGATATCCGTGGTCCGGAGGGGTCCCGTGGGGTGCTTGTAGCCCAGCACCATGGCGGCATCTATGTCCTCGGCTGAAGCCACCCCTTCTTCCAGCATGCGCATCGCCTCCAGCGCTATCGCAACGCCCAGCCGCGAGGAGGCAAAACCCGGAGCATCACGGACGACGACGGCTGTCTTGCCCAGCGCCTCCGTCCACTCTTTTGCGGCGGCGGCCAGCTCGGCCGAGGTCTCCCGTCCGAGGACCACTTCAATCAGGCTCGAGGCAGGAACAGGGTTGAAGAAATGCAGTCCCACAAAGTCCGCGGGGCGCTGCAGCTGCTCGGCAAGCTCCGAAACTGAGAGCGAGGACGTGTTGGACGCCAAATAGGCTCCCTTGTGCAGCTGCTGCTCAACTAGTCTCAGGGCGCCAGCCTTCAGTTCGAAGTCCTCAGGCACAGCCTCGACCACCAGGTTGCAGTCCGCGAAATCGGCATAATCCACCGAAACGGCCAGGCGTGAAGCCATTTCGTCCAGATTCCCGTCAGTGGAGCCGCGCTCTAGGGATTTCGCTGCCGCGGATTCCACACGTTCGCGGGCGGCAGCGGCCGACGGTTCATCTCGCTCTACAACGGTGACGCGGGCACCGTTGATCAGGAACGCGTGGGCAATTCCGGCGCCCATCCGGCCTCCACCGAGTACGCCCACTTTGCGTGGAAGCTTCTGCGGCAGGCCAGGGGGAAGTGAGGAATCGCTCATGCCTTTTTCTTCTTCCGATTGGCAGATTTGTTGTCCAGGAAGGCCTGCATCCGCTCGAACTTGGCCTCGGACTCGAACAGGATCGCTTGCGCCAGCTGGTCGATGACGGGGTGGGCGTCCGGCGGCGCGTGGAAAACGGACTTGGTGATGCGGACAGCCAGGGGGTCCTGCTGCCCAATCCTGTCTGCGAGATTGTGTGCTGCGGCCATCAGCTCGGGAGCGTCGTGGATCCCGGTAATGAGGTGCGCAGCCAGAGCCTCCTCGGCCCTAAGCACCAGACCGGCGAGCAGGATCTGCTTCGCCAGGGGTTCACCCACCAGTTCCTTCAGCCGCCAACTGGCCCCTGCGGCAGCAAGAATCCCCAAGCCCGTTTCCGGATTGCCGATCCGGACAGTGGGAGTGCCGATCCTGAAGTCGGCGGCGTAGGCCAGCTCCGCCCCTCCCCCAAGGCAATAGCCATCCAACGCGGCGATGACCGGCATAGGCAGCTTGGCGATCCGCACGAAAATGGTGGAGTTGATCCCCAGCAGCGCATCGTCCCTCCTACGTTCCCGGAGCTGGGAGATATCCGCGCCCGAGGCGAAAACCCCTTCCACTCCGGCGATGATGAGGATCTTGGGCCGCCGCTCCAGTGCGGCGCAAACCACATGGAGCTCGTCCACCATCTGCTGGTCAATGGCGTTACGGACTTCGGGACGGTTGATCAGCACCACTACCCTGTCCTCGCGCTCTTCAACGAGGAGAGTGGCGAAAGCCTCGGAACTGAGCAGCTTCGAATCCGATCCCATTACACTCGCTCCAGCAAAATGGCTGCTCCCTGGCCAACGCCAACGCACATGGTTGCCAGCCCCATCCTGGCATCTTCGCGTTCCATCCGGCCCAGCAACGTAATGGTGATACGGGAGCCGCTGGAACCGAGCGGGTGTCCCAAAGCGATCGCGCCGCCGTCGTTATTGACAATATCGGGGTCAAGCCCCAAGCGCCGGATACAGGCCAGCGATTGGGTTGCGAACGCTTCATTAAGTTCGACGGCGCCAAGGTCGCCGACGCTGTAGCCGCTCCGCTCCAGCACTTTCCGGGTAGCTGGAACAGGGCCGATGCCCATAATTTCAGGCTCGCAGCCGGCTGAGCCGCCGTCCACAATGCGGGCACGGGGAGTCAGGCCGAGCCGCTCGATGGCTGCCTCCGACGCCACGATGATGGCCGAGGCGCCGTCATTCAGGGAGGACGAATTACCCGCCGTGACAATGGATCCCCCCGTGGTCACAGGCCGGAGTCCGGCGAGGACCTCAAGGTTTGTGTCCTCCCGGGGACCCTCGTCGGTGTCAACCACCGTTTCCCCTTTGCGGCCCTTTACGGTGACGGGGACGATTTCGTCCCTAAACCTGCCGGCGGCGATGGCCGCGAGGGATCTCTCATGGGAGCGGACCGCAAAGGAGTCGGCATCTTCGCGGGAAATTCCGTCCACCCGGCCGACTTCCTCTGCTGTTTCCGGCATGGAGAATGTCATCTTTCCGTCCCGGGACAATTCCCCCTTAGTGAAGTGCGGATTGGCGAAGCGCCAGCCAATGGAGGTGTCGAAGATGGCTCCAGGCTTGGCGAACGCGGCCTGCGGCTTTTCCTGTACCCAGGGCGCGCGGGTCATTGACTCCACCCCACCAGCAACCACGACGTCGGCCGCTCCTGCCTTGATCATGTGGCTCGCCATCAAAATTGCACTCAGCCCTGACGCGCAGAGCCGGTTCACTGTAATTCCCGGGATGTGCACCGGCAGTCCGGCCAGCAGAGTAGCCATGCGGGCCACGTTGCGGTTTTCCTCGCCTGCCCCGTTGGCATTTCCGAGGATCACTTCCTCGATGGAATCCGGATCCAGCCCTGCCCGCGACACGGCCTCCCGGACCACCAGGGCGGCCAGATCGTCGGGCCGGACAGCTGCCAAGGCGCCGCCGTAACGCCCGACGGGGGTTCGGACACCACCCACCAGAAATGCTTGGGGTCCTGCTCCTGCTTGGGCCATGGGTTCATCCTTCACACGATTAACAGCACTGTCATCAGAACGGCAAACAGCTCCTCGGGCAAGACGCAGGCCCGGCGACCAGCAATATTTACCGACCGTTCGTTCTATAAAGATTACACGGCGGAATCAAGGGGTCAACCAACAGCCCTTCGGTTACAGGACGCGGACCCCCAGATGCGCAGCCAACAACGGTGCGAGGAGACTGAGCTGGTAATCATCAATGACCACACCCGCAAGGCTTTCAAGGCCGTTGATGGTGCGAAAATCCGTGGTGCGCAAGTCGAAGTCCTTCAGCTTGGCGCCGCTGATATCAAGGGTACCTATGGTGCAGTTCCTCAGAGCGACGCGGTTGGCTGTCACAGAGCCCAGATCCAGTTCATTGATGATGCAGTCGCTGATCTGGACATCGTTGAGTTTGGAACCGCGCAGGTTCAGGTAGTCGAGTTTGCCGCCGTCGACCCTCACGGATTGCCAGCCGCTCTCGTAGATTTCCGCCGATCCCCAGCGCGGGCTCGAGATCTCGACGTCGCGCCACGTGGTCCGCGCCGCGGCAAACACCGGAGCATAGACCTCACGCAGCACGCAGTCCTTGAATGAAGCGCCCCGCAACTGGGCCTCGTTGAAGGAGACGCCGGCGAACTCGCACTCGGCAAAATCAGTTCCATTGAGTTCGAGGCCGTCGGCTGCCGCGCGGCTGTACCGGGCGCCGTCGTACCTCTCACCCCGGCGGAAGTCGGGAGCAGGATCCTCCCGAAGCTCCGTCAGGCGAACGGGCGACAGTCTGGGACTTGCAACTTTGGCCGACCCAGCGGAACCTGCAGCCACTACAGCGACTCTGCTTTGGCCGCGATTTCAGCGAGATCCTTCGCCAGTGCCTTGCGTGTGAAGCTCATTCCGATCTTTCCAAAGATGGCCATCATGGCTTTGCTGAACGCACTGGGCTCGCGCATCCCGGCTCCGAGCGTGAGCGTCAGGTCCGTGCCGCCGTCGCGCTCGGCAAGCGTAAAACGGGAGGTGTAGTCGGCACCGCCCTGCAGGGCTTTCACAGTGGTGCTGCGGGGAGGGTCAGCCTGGGCGACCCACATTTCCACGGTTTCAGAGCGGCCCATCATGGTGCGCGTCTCCTTCCACCGGGTCCCCTCGCCGTAGGGCCCGTCCGTGAGGAGCTGGACGGAATCAATGCCCGAAAGAGTGGCCGCTGAGCCAGGAATGTCCGAAATGACAGCCCAGACCTTATCCGGGCTGGCGTTGATGTGCTTGGTGATGGTGGTGGTGTGCTCCATACTCCGACCCTAGCCGGGGGCGGCGACAATCAGGAGAACGGCAAACTACCCAATCCCCCACTTGAAATAGTAAGCATGCTTTGTGTTACGGTAATTGTGCTTAGTTTTCAACCGGCAACGAAAGGTGGTTTACACCATGGGTATCGGCGACAAGATTCAGAACGAAGCGGAAAACCTCGGCGGCAAGGCCAAGGAAGCAGCCGGCAACGCCACCGATAACGACCGCCTTCGTGCAGAAGGCCAGAAGGACCAGGTTGTTGCTGACGCCAAGAAGGTTGGCGAAAACGTGAAGGACGAGTTCAAGAGGGACTAAGACAGAACAGCAGCCAGGGCCATTAAGCCCCAGCTGCTGAACTGGTTTTAAGGCGCCGGTGGCGGACCTTCCTTTGGGGGAGGCCCGCCACCGGTTTTCTTTCGCAATGAATATTGACCTGAATAAGGGCTAGCTGAACAGTACGTTCCTGGGCTCGTTGTTCTTGACCTTCTGCCAGCCAAGCCACAGGAGCAGCGCGAAGAACGGGATGGTAGCCAGCGTCCACAGGCCCAGGTGGAACACTTCGCCGGTCTTGCTGGTCATGGTGTCGAAGCCAATGAGCACGGTAATGGCCAACAAAGAAATGAGGCCTGCCCAGCTGCTCCACGGCGAACCCGGCATCGGCAGGCTGGAAACCTTGCCCTTCTTCGTGCGCAAGGCGATCTGGCTGGCGAAGATCGCTCCCCAGGTGAAGATCACGCCGATGGAGGCGGAGTTCAAGGCGAGGTCGAAGGCGTGCGAGCCGCCCAGCCAGATGTTCAGCAGGATGCCGACGAGGTAAACGGCACCGATGGCCAGGATCGCGGCGTACGGCACGTGGCTCTTGGACATCCGGGTCAGCCACTCCGGGGCGTGACCGTTGTTGGCCATGGTGCGGAAGATACGACCGATCGAGTACAGGCCCGAGTTGCAGGAGGACAGTGCGGCGGTGATGACGATCATGTTCATGACATCGCCCATCCAGCCCAGGCCCATCTGGCCGAATACGGTGACGAACGGCGAGGTGCCGGCAACGTACTGATCCGAGGGCAGCAGCATGGCCAGAAGGGTCACGGAACCAACGTAGAACACCACGATCCGGAAGACGACGGCGCGGATCGCTTTGGGAACTTCCTTCGCCGGGTCCTGCATTTCACCGGCGGTGATGCCCACGAGTTCAATGCCGTTGTAGGCGAAGATCACTGCGTTCAGGACCAGGATCATGACGAGGGCACCCTTGGGGAACATTCCGCCCTCGGCTGCGAAGAGGTTGCTGACAGAAGCATTGCCGTCACCCACCTGCGCGTTGGTGACAACCATAAATGTGCCCACGGCCAGGAAGATGACGATGGCGCCCACTTTGAGGCAGGAGGCCCAGAATTCGAATTCGCCGAACGCCTTGACGCTCAGGAGGTTGACGCCCACGAGCAGCAGCAGCGCTGCAATCGCGGACAGTTCGACCGGAACGTTGGGGAAAAAGAACTGGAAGTACAGTCCGATCGCGATGAGTTCGGCGATGCCTGTCATGGCCCAGTTGATGAAGTACATCCATCCGGAAAGGTACGCGCCCTTCTTGCCGAACATTTCGCCGGCGTAGCTGACGAAGGAGCCCGACGTCTGGCGGTACATGACGAGCTCGCCGAGGGCGCGCATCAGCAGGTAGGCGATGACGCCGGCAATGGCGTACGAGAAAATCAGGGCGGGCCCGGTAGAGGCAAGGCGCCCGCCGGCACCCATGAAGAGGCCGACGCCGATTGCGCCGCCCATCGCGATCATGGTGACCTGACGGCCGCTCAGGGACTTCTTGTAGCCCTCGGCGCTGAGAGTGGAGTCGACGACGGCGGGTTGCGTCGTCGCGCTCTGAAGTTCTGTGGGGGTGGTTTGTGGCACAGCTGATCCTTGTGGGTAGGGGTTTGGCTGCGCGCCTCAGCCCCCGTTTGAGCACAGAATATTCGGGTTTTACCTCTTTTGAAGGCAGTATCTGTGCGTGAACTCACATGGGGCCGAATGGTGGCACGGCTCATCCATCCTACAAGACTCCCCGCTGGAGCCGTGACCCGGGCAACAGTGAGCCGTTCTCCATCGAGTACCTGACCCAGCGTCCGGCGTCATCCGTCCTTGCCTTTTCGCTCTTCCGTGCGCAACCCGCGAACCACTCCCGCAGGGCGCGGTCGTGGCTGACCATGACCAGCGTCCCGGCAAAACCAGCCAATGCCTCCTCGAGTTGCTCCACGAGCACCGGCGCCAGGTGATTGGTGGGCTCATCCACGATCAGTGTGCCGTAACCGCCCAGCAGCAGCCTGGCCAAGGCAAGCCTGCGCTGCTGCCCGGCGGACAGGCCACCCACCGGAACGTGGAACTCGCTGGTGCGGAACAGCCCCAGCCGGAGCAGCGCCTCGGCGTGCTCGTCGATGTTTCCGCCCAGACCGGCAGCGAATGCCGGAAGGAGACGGAGTCCGGGCCTCTTGGGGAGCTCCAATTCCTGTTGCAGGTAGCCGATCCGCGCTGGCCTCGTCACGGTCCCTTCAACAGGTTCCAGTGTGCCTGCCAGAAGTGAAAGCAGTGTCGACTTGCCCGCACCGTTGGGTCCCGTGATGAGGATCTTCTCACCGGCGTCGGCATGGAAGTCCGTGGGCTCGAGGCGGCCGGGAATCGCCACGCCCCGGGCATCCAGAACCTTCACTGGGACATCGGCTGCCTCCGGATCCGGTTCGGGATCCACATCGAGCTCTGCGGCCAGGCGCAAGGGCACGGGCGGCCTGTCAACGGGGCTCTCCTCCAGGCGCCGCAGCCGTTCCTGGGCGTTGCGGACCTTGCTGCTGGCTGCCTTCTGCCAGGTCCCGGCCTTGAAATCGAAACCCATCTTGTCGCCGTCGCGCTGGCGGGCGTAACCCATCTTCGCGGAAACGGTGGCGGCCTGGCGCTGTTCGGCCTCCATGGCGTCCAGCCAGGCCTCGTATTGCTGGACCCAGCGTTGGCGTTCCGCTGCCTTCTCCCGAAGGTACCCCTCGTAACCGTTGCCGTAGCGGGTCACGGAGCGGCGCTCGGCATCGACCTCGATTACGGTGGTGGCTACTTTCCTCAGCAGCACACGGTCGTGGGAAACCACCACCACGCTGCCACGGTGGGCGGCCAAACGGTCCTCCAGCCAGGCGGTTCCACGGGCATCCAGATGGTTTGTGGGCTCGTCCAGGAGCAGGATGTCCGCGGGGTCGGCCAGGACGCACGCCAAGGCCACCCGTTCCTGTTCTCCGCCGGAGAGCGAGCCCAGCATCCTGTCCCGGTCCAGGCCGCCCAGGCCCAGCCGGTCCAGCGCTGCCTCCACCCTGGATTCCGCCGCGTAGCCTTCGCGCAGCTGGTACTCGGTCTGCAGCCTGCCGTAGGCTTCCAGTTCCTCGGCTTCGGCGTCGGCCAGCCCGGCCTCCAGGCGGTCAAGCTCAGCCTCGATGGCACGCAAAGACGCCAGGGACGCGTCAATGGCAGCTCCCACCGTGAACGACTCCGGCAGGCCGTGTGTCTGGGCCAGATAGCCCACCCTCCCGTGGCTGGCCACCGTGCCTTCATTCGGCACCTCCAGACCGGCCATGATCCGGAGGAGGGTGGACTTGCCTGCCCCGTTTTCGCCGACTACGGCCACGTGCTCACCCGCAGTAATGACCAGGCTGATGGTGTCCAGAAGTTGGCGATCGCCATAGCCATGGGAAACGCCGGAAAGAGAGAGATGTTCGGTCATCGGAAGTCCTTGAACGTCAGGAGGGGTGCCCCGGAGCATGGCAGGGGATTCCGGGAAACCTGGATAATCCCTGAAAGCGTGGCGGAGGCCTTGGCATACGGAGTGAGGCACGGCTGAGCGGCGCCTTCAACTAGGACTTCATCGGTCCAGACTGCCAAGTGCCAGCCACAACGTCAAGGCGGGTGCCGCCGTCGTCGAACTCGCCGGAACGGTGCGGAGTCGCCGGAACTTTCCGGCGAGCCGGCACTGTTCCGGCGACTTCACGCTCCTGAGCCATGTTTCTAGGCGGAAAATGCCGCCACTTTCTTCCGGCGGGCCTTGGCCAGGCGGGTCCCGATCAGGCCCTGCCGTGGGCTGAAGAGATAGACGACGGCGAACACGGCCCCCTGAGTCAGTACCACCATGCCACCGGAGGCGGTATCCAGGTAGTAGCTGAGGTAGATGCCGGCGATGGAGCAGGCAGCGGAGACCACCGGGGCGATCAGCAGCATCCTGGAGAACCTGTCCGTCAGCAGGTACGCCGTGGCCCCGGGGATGATCAGCATGGCCACTACCAGCACCACGCCTACCGTTTGCAGCGCCACCACGGACGTCAAAGCCAGGAGTCCCAGAAGCAGCGCACCCAGCCGTCGCGGCGAAAGCCCTATGGCGTGGGCATGGACCGGATCGAAGGCATACAGGGTGAGGTCGCGCCGCTTCAGGATGAGGATGGCGAACGCCACTACTCCAAGCACCAGGACCTGGATCAGGTCCGGCACGCTGACGCCGAGGAGGTTGCCGAAAATGATGTGGTTGAGGTCTGTCTGGCTGGGAGTAACGGAGATGAGCACCAGGCCCAACGCGAACAGCGACGTGAACACGATCCCTATGGCCGCGTCCTCCTTGACCCGGCTGGTGTTGCGGACCACCCCGATCAGGGTCACGGCGATGAGCGCGAACACGAGGGCACCGAGAGCAAAGGGCGCTCCCACCATGTACGCCAGGACGACTCCCGGCAGGACTGCGTGGGAAACGGCGTCGCCCATGAGGGACCATCCGATCAACACCAGCCAGCAGCTGAGGACGGCACAGACCACAGCGGCGAGTGCGGTGGTGATGATAGCGCGGACCATAAAGTCGTAGCTGAGGGGCTCCAGCAGGATGTCGATAAGGTCCATCCTCAGCCCCTTCCGCGGTTGAGGACGTCCAGGCCGAACGCCATAGCCAGGTTTTCCGGCTGCAGCACCACATCTGGCGGACCATGCATCAGGACCTTGCGCATCAGCAGCACGGCCTCATCACACAATTGCGGCAGGGCATGGAGGTCATGGGTGGAAATCAGGATGGTGCAGCCGTCAGTGGCCAGTTCGCGCAAAAGGCGGGTGATGGTGGCCTCGGATCGCTTGTCCACCCCGGCGAAGGGTTCGTCCAGGAGCATCATGGTGGCGCCTTGGGCGATGCCGCGTGCCACGAAGGCCCGCTTTTTCTGGCCGCCGGAGAGCTGCCCGATCTGGCGGTCGGCGAACTCCGTCAGTTCCACCCGGTCCAGGGCATGCTCGACGGCGGCACGGTCCGCTTTGCTCGCACGTCGCGTGAACCCTTGGTGGCCATAGCGGCCCATCATGACGACGTCGCGGACGGACAACGGGAACTGCCAGTCCACGTCCTCGCTTTGCGGCACATAGCCGATTCCGGCTTTCCTGCGCGCCTTTGAAGGCGACTCGCCGTGGATGAGGACCTTTCCGGCGTCGGGCTTGATCATCCCCATGATCACTTTGAAGAGGGTGGATTTTCCCGAACCGTTCATGCCCACCAGTCCGCAGATGCGCGCCGGGTCCAGGGTGAGGGAGGCGGCGTCGAGCGCCAGAACCTCACCGTAGTGCACCGTTACTCTGTCCACGGAGATTGCAGGGGTAGCGGTTCGCTGGTTCATGACGGCGAGCCTGTCAATGCTTCCGTGATGGTCTTGGCGTCGTGCCGGATCAGGTCCAGGTAAGTGGGCACAGGGCCATCCGCTTCAGATAGGGAGTCAACGTAGAGAACTCCGCCGAATTTAGCATCGGTTGCACTCACAACCTGCTGCATGGGCGCGTCCGAAACTGTTGATTCGCAAAACACTGCCGGAACCTCGTTGGCTTTGACGTACTCGATGGCCCGTGCGATCTGCTGGGGCGTGGCCTGTTGCTCGGCGTTGACTGCCCAGATGTAGACCTCCCGTAGACCGGCGTCGCGGGCCAGGTACGAGAAGGCGCCTTCACACGTCACCAGGGCCCGCTGTTTTTCCGGGACAGCGGCCAGCTTTTGGACCATCTGATCCTGCACGGACTGGAGCTCGGCCTTGTACGCCTTGCCGTTGGCTTCGAAGATGGCAGTGTTGCCGGGGTCGAGCTTCGAGAAAGCCTTCACCATGTTGTCGACGTAGATCTGTACGTTCACGGGTGACATCCAGGCGTGGGGGTTCGGCTTTCCCTCGTAGGCATCCTCGCCGATGGGCATCGCTTTCACCCCGTCACTGACGACGGCGTGGGGAACGTCCAGCCCCTCCACAAACTGGGCGAACCAGACTTCGAGGTTCAGCCCGTTGTCGAGGATGAGATCTGCCTGGGCGGCTTTGCGGATGTCTCCCGGGGTGGGCTCGTAGCCGTGGATTTCGGCCCCCGCCTTGGTGATGGACTCAACGCGGAGCTTGTCCCCGGCCACATTGCGGGCGATGTCGGCAAGAACCGTGAAGGTGGTGAGTACTACGGGCCGGTTGTCATCTCCCCCGCTGGCGCCGGGAGAGGCGCCGCCACAGGCCGCAAGGGAAAGGGTCAGGGCCGCTGCTACAAATGAAACGGAGGTTCGGCGGACTACTTTGGCGCACCGAAACAAAAAGTTAGGCATACCGAATATTGTAGGAGAACGCGGAGGATGCCTGCAACGCTAGGCTTAATACATGGATACAGTCCAACGGATTCCGCCAGCACCACCCGAACTTCAGCGCGTCTCATCCCTGGACCTCACGGCCTTGGGCCTGTACATAACCCTGTTCGCCCTCGCCGGCCAGCTACTGCTGCCGTTGCTAAAGCCAGTCTCTCCCAATGCGGCCATAGCTACCTACTCGGTGAACCTGATTTCCTACGGCTGCGTTGGAATCGTGGCTTTTCTTGCTGCACGGCATATTGTTGCGCGGGACCTCAGGATCCTGGGCACCCGTCCGTGGTTCACGCTGCTCATGCTGCCCGCCTGCCTGCTCGGCATGCTGATAGTCACGTCGATCCTCGTTGCCCTGGCGGGAACAGTTGAACCATCCGTTAATCAGGCTTCCGTCCAGGAACTGATCCAACAGGTGCCTGCCTGGCTCATAGTGCCGTTGCTGGTGGTGGTGGCGCCGTTTGTAGAGGAGTACTTTTTCCGGCATCTCCTGATTGGCAAGCTGAGCCGGCGGATCAACATCTGGGTGTGCTGCGGGCTCTCCGTGGTTCTCTTCGCGGCACTCCATGTGCTGGGCAAGCAGGACCTGACGCTGACGGTGCTGCTGCCGTACCTTGCCATGGGCGCCTCACTGGTCTTTGTGTACGTGTGGACCGGCAAGAACCTGATGTTTTCCTACTTTGTGCATGCGGCGAAGAATCTGCTGGCGGTGGTCTTCATTTACGCCATACCGGCGGAGCTTATGGACCAACTGCAGCAGCTCCAGCCGTAGCGCCTGTCCCCCGGAGCGTCAGCCGCCTGGTGCCACTCGTCCGCCCGGTGATGTACACCTTCGTGCCCTCGGAGGCGTTGGTCCCCCGGAGGTAGGTGTAGTTCTCCCCCGCGTTGTACACGGGAGGTGTGTCCGGATCGGCCGCAGAGCCCGGGCCGAACTCGATGACGTCGCCGCCCACCGAGTAGCGGCCCATGGAAGCCACCAGCTGGTACACACCCTCCGACACTTCTTCCACACCCTCCAGGACACCCCCGGACCGGAAAGTCAGCTCAAGGGCAAACGAGGTGTGGGCGCCGTCGAAGGTGATGTCAACGTCCGCCTGATGGCCGTTGACTGCAACAGTCACTTCGGTACGGAGCCAGTGCTGGACGGCGGGCCTGCCCGCAAAGTCCATGGCCGCGCTGAAGCGGCCCTCATGGGATTGTTCGTAGATTCCATCCTCCCGGCGCCGTTCAGCGGGCAACGGAAGATAAAAGGAAGCTTCCACCCTCTCGTGAAGCCGGACGTCCTCCCCCTCTGCCACAGTTCCCATGCTGCGGAAGGGGCCCAGGTTAAAGAAGTTGCGCGTGAGGCGCACGTCGCTCAGAACGCTGTTTCCGTGCCGGAACCGCAGAAAGGTGGGGTTGTTCGACAACCCCGAGGCAACGCCCGACGCCGAATGGTCGCCGCCGCCGAAGACCGTCACGGCTGTTTCCCCTTGCCGGAAGCGGTATGTTGCACAGCTCCCGAGGGCGGCCCGCGCGGGCTGGAGCACGGAGGGCATCTGAACTTGCCCGCGCTGCTTTTGCCCCTGCTGAACTTGTTCGTTTTGCTCTTGCGGAACGGGCTCCTGCCCCTGCGTAAGTACTCCGGCGAGTCCTGGCTGAACCTTGGTCTGCGCCAGCAATTTTGCCGGTTCCAGCAGGGGGAACCCTGCGAGCCAGCCGGCCGCCGCAGCGAAGTCGCTGCGGCCATCCTGAATGGCCAGTCGCCGGTACGGCAGCAGGAACCCGGCTCCGCCGAAGTCCAGCCACTGATCCTGGCGGCGTGAAAAGACCGATTCAACCGTTCCATCCGGGTTGAACCACGGCAGGAACGCCTCAAGGTTCTTCCGCACATGGTCCAGGAGCTCCGGGCGGCCGGACGAGTCGGCGATGATCAGCAGGGAAGGGTTGGTGACGGCCGAGGCATAGAGCGGGCTTCGCTCCGAGTACATGCCGTCCGGCAACTGGTCGATGCCTTCAGCCAGCCACTCGTCTATTCTCCGGTCAATTTCGGGCCGGGGATCCAGGCTGTGGATCTGGGCGAGCGCGGCGCACAATTCCCAACGGTGGTTCGGGGTGTGGACTCCGCCCTCGACAAGAGCCGGAGTGATTTTCGCGATGATCTGCCAGAGCCGCGCTTCGATCTCCTGCAGCACCGCTGCTGACTTACTGCCTGCACCCTCGCTGCCTGCACCCTCACTGCCTGCACCCCGCGAGCCAGCTCCGGTGCGTATACCGGATTCGCCACCCTGAGCCCGGAGCAGCTGCACCGCCAGGCAGGCGTCGTTGATGGTGAAGGCCGAGTCCGGTGGTGAGCTGAGGTTGTCTCCGCCGAACAGTCCGTCGGGGCCCTGCAGCTGCTCGAGCCGTTCGAGGCAGCCAATCATGGGATCGACCAGCTGCCGGCTGCCATGCAATCCGGATTCCGGCGAGGTGAAAACTGTGACGAGCCCCAGCAGATGGCTCATTGCCGTCCTATGGGGCATTCCCGCCCTGGCGGAGCTCTCCTGCCGGGACGCAAGCAGCAGCGGCAGGATCGCCGCCGCCTCGCGGTCTGCGTCGGCCGCTATCCTTGCCAGGAAGGCCTGATCAGTCTGGGTGGTCTGTAGGATCTGTGCGCTCCGCACTGCTGCCTTTCGTGCTCCTCCGCAGGGACGCTGGAGGTTTCTAGCTGGTTTCTGGCGGACGGTTAGTCCTTCAGGCCGGCGCTGACGTCGGCGTTGAGGACGTATTTTTGGAAGACGAAGAACACGAGCACCAGGGGCAGGATGGAGATCACTGAAGCTCCCAGCAGCACAGGCCAGTCGATGTTTTCTGCGCCGACGATGCTCCGCAGCGCCACCTGGAGGGTGTACCACTTGGGGTCGTTCAGCACGATCAATGGCCAGATGTAGTCATTCCAGCGCCACTGGAAGGAGAAGATGGCCAGCGTGAACAGGATGGGCCGGGACAGCGGGAGCATGATCCGGAAGAAGATCGCCAGCTCGCTGGCACCGTCGATCCGGGCTGAATGCAGAAGGTCGTCCGGGACTGTCAGGAAGAACTGGCGGAACATGAACACACCGGTGGCAGTCAGCACAGACGGCACTATGATGCCGGACAGGGAGTTGTACAGGCCCAGATCCCGGATCACGGTGAACGTCGGGTTCAGGATCACCTCAGTGGGCAGCATAGTGGTGGCAAGAATGCAGACGAAGAACAGCCGCGTTCCCGGGTTGTTGTACTTGGCCAGGGCATAGCCCGTGCAGGCGCTGAAGAAGACCGTCAGCACCGTGGTCACGAGCGCCACCGTTGCCGTGTTCAGGAAGTATTGCGCAAAGTCCACACGCTCCCACGCGTCGATGAAGCCCTGGAACGTCCATTCCCTGGGAATCATCGACAGCGGATAGGTGAACAGCTCACTTCCGGGCTTGAACGAACTGAGGATGAACCACAGGAGCGGAAGGGCGTAGATGGCCACGATCAGCCACATAAGGCCTGTGAGCGGCGCGGACAGCTTTGCCCGGCCGTGCCGTAAGTTCTGCCTGTCAGCGTTGCGGGCGCTCTCCTCGGCCCCAATGACGATTGCCTCGTCCGAGACTGGAGGCAGGTTGGCAGCTGTTGTCATGGTTCAGCCCTTCTTCCGGTTGAAGCGAAGCTGGATGAGCGCGATGGCCAGCAGGACCGCCATCAACACCATGGACGCGGCACTTGCATAGCCCACCTTGGACTGCTCAAAGCCGGTCTTATAGATGTACTGGACGATCAGGACGTTCTCGGTTCCCGGTCCGCCGTTGGTCAGCGCCTGGATCATGGCGAATTCCTTCATCGCATGGATGGTGGACAGCAGAATAACCATGAACGACGTCGGCGCGATGCCAGGCAGCGTCACGTGCCGGAACCGTTGCCAGGCATTGGCTCCGTCAAGTTCCGCCGCCTCCAGCAAGGCCTCCGGGATGTTCTTCAGCGCAGCTATGAACAGGAGCATATTGAAGGCCGTGCCGCCCCAGGCAGCAGCAAAGATCACCACGGTAAGAGCCAGGTTGCCATTGCTGGACCACGGCAACGGGTTTCCGCCCAGCGTGGAGATGATGAAGTTGACGAAGCCGAAGTCCTGGCCGAACATCCACTTCCAGATGACGCCCACCACGATGGGCGAGATCAGCCAGGGAAGGAAGATAATGATCTTGGCAGCCGTCCGCCCCCTGACCGCCCTGCTGACAAGGAGGGCGGCAACACCGAGGGATGAGACGTAGACCAGGGGCACCGACAGCACCGTGTAGAGGAACGTGCGGCTCAGTGCAGCGTAGAAGGTGCTGTCCGCAAAGAGCGTCTCGAAGTTTCGCAGACCAATGAAGTTCAGTTTGCCGATGCCGCGGTAATCCGTGAACGAGTAGATGAGCCCGAGCGCTCCGGGCCAGACGAAGAACACCAGGAAGAGCACCACGTTGACGCCGATGAGGATCAGCGGGGCAAGGACGTAACGGTTGTGGCGCTTTTGCTGGGACTTGCTCCGCACGGCCGGCGTGCGGAGCGCCTCAGAAGTCACTGTGGAGCCCGTGGTTGGAGTAGCCACGGCTTAGCCGCCGTTGTAAAGCTTCACGATGTTATCCACCGTGGTTTTTGCGTCCTGGCTGCCGCCGAGCATCTTGACAGTCTCCTCGCGCAGCGGGTCTCCCGAGAATGGCGTGGTGGCGTAAGCTTCAGCAACCACGCGCCTGATCGGGTTCTCGCCCTTGCCCTCATTCTCGGCGATCTGCTGCTGGTACAGCTCGAAGGCAGCCTGCTGGAACGGGTACTCCACCTTGAGGTCCTTGGGCGCCAGGTAACCGCCCTGCTTGGCGAACTCGGTGTAGTTGGCGTCGTCGTAGAACCAGTCAATGAACTTCTTGGCTTCCTCGTCCTGGCCTGTGTCCTTGAATGCGACCATAAAACCGCCGCCCAGGTTCGTGGCGTTCAGCGGCTGCTTGGGCAGCGGCACGGACATCCACTCAAAGTCCTTGATGTTCTTGTTGAAGTCGGCTACTTGCCAGCTGCCGGAGTAGTACGCGGCGACCTGGCCGCTCTTGAACATCGCGTTTCCGTCCTCGCCGCTGAGCCAGACGGATTTAGGCATGGTCTTGTCGTCGTTGATTTTCTGAAAGTATTCGAGCGTCTCAACGGCCTTGTCGTCTGCGGCGTACTTGTCGCCTTCCTTGGGGAATGCCGTGCTGCCGAACTGGTACATCATGGCGCGCAGGCGGTGACCCGAGCGGTCCATCACCACACCGTACTTCGCACCGGCTTTCTCGCGGACCTGGTTGACGGCCGCGACGAATTCATCCCACGTCCAGGCGTTCGCGATCTCGGTGGGGAATGCGACCCCGGCCTTGTCGAAGAGGCTCTTGTTGACGAACAAGCCCACGGCCGTGAGGTCCGACGGGATGGCCGGGATGGTTCCGTCCGGGGCTTCCTGCAGGAAGTTCTCATCGATTTTCCGGTTCTTGGCAATGTCTGTGAGGTCCTGCAACTGGGGGGCCCACAGTGGATCCAGGCCGGTAACGCGGGCCAGGGCCGGCAGGTCGTTGGCAGTGGCCGCATTCTTCAGCTTGGTGGTGATGTCTGCGGTGGGAACGTCCACCACCTCGATGGTGATGCCGGTGGCTTCCTTGTACTTCTTTGCTGCTGCGGCGAAAGCACCACCCTGGTTGGTGTCACCGGAGAGGACCAACTGAAGCGGCTTTGACGGGTCGGCTGTGCCCCCACCGCCACCGCCTCCACAGGCACTGAGAGCCAACGTGGCGGCCGACAAGCCAAAGACCGCCTTTCCAAGCTGGCGGCGGCTGAGCTGGGTAAAGATCGTCTTCTCTGACACTGGACTTTCCTGTCTGTTCCATGGTTGGTACCGCTGATCCGGGACCAAGCTGGGGCGGCTGAGAACAAGTGGGAGAATCCCCAATACTCCTCGTTGGAAAAGCCTTTCCCACGCCTCCACTGTGACCCATGTCATGACAATCTGTCAAGCTTTTGTTGGGGGCGAAGTGGTCTCTTTGATCCAGGCAGGAAAAGGACGTGATCAGGTCCCCACTTGTCCGCAAAGGCCTTCCTTCGAGCGAGCCAGCCCAGGTATTTTCGTTCCATGGCACTGAACATCCAGATAGCAGTCGACTGCAAAAATCCCCACGAGCTCGCCGATTGGTGGGCTGAAACCCTCGAGTGGTCGGTGGAACCACAGGACGAGTCCTTCATCCGTTCCATGATCGAGAAGGGATTCGCAACAGAGGCCGAGACCCGGCTCCATCAGGGAAGGCTCGTGTGGCGCGAAGGCGCCGCCATCCGGCCACCGGATGAGATCGATGCCAAGCAGCCAACGCGGCGCATCCTGTTCCAGTCCGTTCCTGAAGAGAAAACCGTCAAGAACCGGATTCATTGGGATGTCAGGATTGAAAGCGCTGACAAGGACGAAGTGCGGAAAGCACTGGAAGGCCGGGGCGCAACATTCCTCTGGACTGCCAATCAGGGACCGCATTCGTGGCACACCATGGCTGATCCCGAGGGCAACGAGTTCTGCATCAGCTAGCACGATTACTAGACTCGGTGTGTGAGCACCCAACTACCTGCCAAGGTTTCCGACGTCTTTGATCCTTCCCGTTGGCGCACGGTGTCCGGCTTCGACGATTTCCAGGACCTGACATATCACCGGCAAGTGGAACGTTCCGGTGACGGTTCCGTGGTGCGGGACTTGCCCACCGTGCGCATTGCCTTCGACCGGCCCGAAGTCCGCAATGCCTTCCGTCCCGCAACCGTGGACGAGCTCTACCGGGCGATGGACCACGCGCGAATGACCCCGGACGTGGCAACTGTCCTGCTCACCGGCAACGGGCCCTCCCCTAAGGATGGCGGGCACTCGTTCTGCTCCGGCGGCGATCAGCGGATCCGCGGCCGCGATGGGTATCGCTATGCGTTGGACGGCGCTTCCGGCGCCGCCGGGGAGTCCGCTGAATTCATCGACCCCGCCCGTGCAGGCCGTCTCCACATTCTGGAGGTGCAGCGCCTCATGCGCACCATGCCCAAGGTGGTGATCGCCGTCGTGAACGGCTGGGCTGCCGGCGGTGGCCACTCACTCCATGTGGTCTCCGACCTCACCATCGCTTCCCGTCAGCACGGCAAGTTCAAACAGACAGATGCCACGGTGGGAAGTTTCGACGCCGGTTACGGCTCAGCGCTGCTGGCCCGGCAAATCGGGCAGAAGGCCGCCCGGGAAATTTTCTTCCTGGCGCGAGAATATTCGGCGGAGGACATGGTCCGCATGGGCGCTGTCAATGAGGCTGTGGACCACGAACTGCTCGAGGACGTGGCCCTGGAGTACGCGGCTGACATCGCGCGGCAATCCCCGCAGGCCATCCGCATGCTCAAGTTCGCTTTCAATCTGGCCGACGACGGACTCGCCGGCCAGCAGGTGTTCGCCGGCGAAGCCACCCGGATGGCATACATGACGGACGAGGCCGTGGAGGGCAAGGAGGCCTTCCTCGAGAAGCGCGAACCGGACTGGTCACGGTTCCCTTATTACTTCTGATGCGCTTCTGATGCTCACGCATCCGCTTCCAGCCCGCATGCTCCAGCCATAGTCGAAGGCAGACACTTGTGAACATTGAACCCGCGCTCAAGGCTCTCGCAGCCGCCCTCCATGGCGAGGGTCCCGCCGTCGAACTTTCCACGGCCCTGGACGGGAGCCCCGTTGTGTCTCCCGTCCAGACCCCGGGGTTCGATGACGCAGTGGTGGTGGTGCGGACTTCAGGTTCCACCGGTATGCCCAAGGCGACAGTGCTGACGGTTGAGGCACTTGCGGCTTCTTCCATGGCTACGGCGCTGGCCCTCAAGGGCGAAGGCCAATGGCTGCTTGCCCTGCCTGTGCAGTATGTCGCCGGGCTCCAGGTTCTGGTTCGTTCACTGTTTGCCGGAACGCGCCCCTGGGCGATGGATCTGTCCGCCGGCTTCACTCCGGATGCTTTCACTGCAGCCGCCCTCGAACTCACAGACAGGATCCGGTTCACCTCCCTGGTACCGACGCAACTGCAGCGGCTGCTGGACTCCCCCGCGCCCGAAACCCTTGCCGTTCTCCGCCGCTTCAACAGCATTCTCCTTGGGGGTGCCCCCGCGTCCGCAGAGCTGCTGCAGGCCGCGCGTGAGGCCGGGCTCCGGGTGGTAACCACCTATGGTTCCGCCGAGACCTGCGGCGGATGCGTGTACGACGGCGTTCCCATCGAAGGCGTGAAAGTGAAGGTTTCCGACACCGGACGGATCCTCCTTGGCGGGGACACTATTGCCGCCGGCTATCTGGATGATCCCGACCTCACCGCCGACGCGTTCATCGAGGAGGACGGCCTCCGCTGGTTCCGCACGAATGATCTCGGATCCATCAATGCAGAAGGCATCCTGACCGTGCTGGGCAGGTCAGACGACGTCGTGATCACCGGAGGCGTCAAAGTTTCCGCCGCACACGTGCAGGCAGAACTTGAAAAGCTCGACGGCGTCACGGCAGCTTTTGTGACGGGCGTCCCGTCAGAGGAGTGGGGGCAGGCTGTAGCCGCCTACGTCGCCGTCGCCGACGACAGTCCGCAGGGGATCAGCGGCTTCACCGCCAGGCGCTACGACCTGCTGGGACCCCTGGCGCCCAAGACGGTGCTGGCCGCCCCGGAACTGATCATGTTGCCTAACGGAAAACCTGACCGCCTGGCCATGACGGAGTTGCTCAACGAGCTCCATCAGGGAAAGTAAAGTAGACCTGCAACCCGCTGCACGTCCGCAGCATCCTGAACCAACAAGAGGTACTCACTGTGGCAACAGCCGCCCAATGGATCCAAGGCGCCCGTCCGCGCACGCTGCCGGCAGCGATCGCTCCGGTACTGATCGGCACGGCCGCCGCTTTCGAGATGGGTGCCTTCCGGCCGGTCAACGCCGTTCTGGCCGGTATGGTGGCGCTGCTGCTGCAGATTGGCGTCAACTACGCTAACGACTACTCCGACGGCATCCGGGGCACTGATGAGGACCGGGTGGGTCCGTTGCGCCTTGTGGGATCCGGCGCTGCCCGCCCCCACCAAGTCAAGCAGGCCGCCTTTGCAGCCTTCGCCCTGGCCATGCTGTGCGGACTGGCCCTGGTAATCATTACGCAGGCATGGTGGCTCATCCTGGTGGGCCTGGGCTGTGTACTGGCTGCCTGGGGCTACACGGGAGGGAAGAACCCCTACGGCTACCTGGGCCTGGGAGATGTCTTCGTGTTCGTCTTCTTCGGACTCGTGGCCACCCTCGGCACGACGTATACGCAGGCTGGCCACATAAACCTCGCAGCCATTATCGGCGCCATAGGCACCGGGCTTATTGCGTGCGCCCTGCTGATGGCCAACAACGTCAGGGACATTCCCACTGACACCAAGGCCGGCAAAAAGACGCTGGCAGTACGGCTGGGAGACAAGCACGCACGGGAGAGCTACGTCCTGATGCTGGCCGTTGCCATCCTTCTTGTGGTGGTTCTGGCGCCTGGGCGCCCATGGATGCTCCTGGTGCTTCTGCTCATCCCCGCGAGCCTTATGCCGTCCTGGCTCATGATCAACGGCAGGAAGCGCAAGAGCCTCATCCCTGTCCTCAAACAGACGGGCCTGATCAACCTGGGTTACAGCGTGCTGTTCTCTGCAGGCCTGGTACTCACCCGGGGCGTCTAAACCTCTCAGGCGTCTTTGGGGCGCTTTTCCATTTTGACTGTGACGTCAGGGTGGGCATCCACCAGGCTGTCCTCGGCGTTCGCGTCATCCACTTCGCCCGCGGTCCGGATCGGTTTGGCGCGGCCGGAGAGCCGCTCGTGAACTGCCCCGGCGGCGGCGTCGCGCTGCTTCTGGAAGAACAGGTAGCTGATGCCAAACGCTATGAGGCCAGCGCAGATCACGGACATAAAGGCGCCCAGCTCCAGCAGCTGGAAAAGCACGAACAACGGCACAAACAGTGCCAAACGAATCAGGGAGTATTTCAGGAAAGCCACTCTTCAAGTTTAGCCGCCCCCGAAGACGCCTGTTATCGGCCGGACCTAGCCGGCCGCTGTGATCCAACCGTAGCCATGTGAGCGGCCCCCGGAGGCTAGACTGGATGTATGCCCCGCGTTCTGCTCGCCGTCGCCGTCCTAACCATCGTTGTCTATGGTCTGGTTGACGTGATCCGGACTGATCGGCGGCTCACGCGTGGAATTTCCAAGCCCGCCTGGATTGTGGTGATGGTGGTTCTGCCGGTGATCGGAGCCGCGCTCTGGTTCATTTTCGGCCGCCCCCGTGGCAGCAGGCCGGCGCAGCAAACCTTCCGCCACCCTACAGCTCCCGACGACGATCCCGAGTTCCTCCGCGCTCTGGAGCTCCGGCGCCGTAACCAGGCCGAGGCTGACCGGCTTAAGAAGCTCAAGGACCAGCTCGACGCGCGGGAACAGAAACGCGGCGACGGATCCGATGAAAGCCACGACGACGCCCAGGGCAACGACGAAGTTAAGTGACCCGGGTTATGTGACTGCGTCAGTAACCCGGATTCAGTGACCTGCTAAACCGCTATCAAAACCGGTACCAAAACCGGTCAGTTTTTCGCGTCATAAAAAGCCAGCCGTCCGCGTATAGAAGGCGGGGGAATCTTCACCCCGTCTATCGAATCAGCGGTCCGGGGGAACAGGCGTGGAATCAGCGGTTGATGTTGGAGATCTGTATGCGCAGTACCGGCAGGCAATGGACGGAAATCCTGACGCCGATACAGCATTGGCACTGACATGGAACGTCCTGGAAGCAGCCGACCAGGCCTTGGGGCCAAGACGGAGGAACTTGCCAAAGGACCGGATCCTAGAGGCCGGGCCTACTAGAGGCCGGGATACTAGAGCCCCGAGTACGAGTGAAGGCCGTTGAAGAACTGGTTCACGATGGTGAAGTTGAAAACCACGCACAGGTAGCCCACGATTGACAGCCATGCGGCCCTGGTTCCCGTCCAGCCTCTTGTGGCCCGGGCGTGCAGGTATCCGGCATAGACAACCCAGATCACAAACGTCCAGACTTCCTTAGTGTCCCAACCCCAGAAGCGGCCCCA
>NZ_JAPSHJ010000035.1:22737-40217 GCF_031179985.1 Arthrobacter sp.
CACCTGCCGCGGAAACTGCTGACGACGGCCGCTCCGCCCGCCCAACAGGTCCGCTGACATCGGAGTCAGTACGGTCGGTACTTGCTTCCCCTACGGAGCCTGCTGCCACTGGAATCTTCGCTGCGGCAGGGGACGAAGCAGCCTCCTGGGCTTCGGCTGCTGCCGCTGCCTTGAGGTCCACCGCGCGGAGGGCCTTGCTGCTTTTCGCCAGATCCCAGGCGAAGGCGATGAAAGCCACTGTGTAAGTGCACCCCGCCAGGAGCATAAAGAGCTCGCTGTAGAGGCCCAAGGTTTCGTTGATGGGAAGCATTACTGGTCCTTCGTATGCTCTGTTGAGCCTGCTGTTGACTGGTTGACGTCTGCTGCTGGGACTTTTGTGGCTGCGGTGGCTTCTGCTGCTTCGGTAGCCTCTGCATGGGCGGAACGTTCAGCCCCAACATTATCCGCCTGCCCGCTGGGAACGCTCTGGGAATCTTGGGAAGCCTTGGCTTCGGCGGAATCCAGGCCCCACTCCTCCACCAGCAACTCGCGGATGGCCTTGGCTTCAGCCGCCAGGCGGTGGTCCTCGCCTCGAGCCAGGAGTGCGTACTCCACCATGGTGCGGCCATCCTCGTGAATGCCGGCACGGACCCATACCCTACGCCGGTTCACATAGAGAGACGTGACCAGTCCGCCCACGGCCAGCAGCGCAAAGATCAGCGCGTATAGCTGCCCGGGGTTGTGGTGGATGTCCACGCCGATGTAGCGCTTTACGCCGTCAAAGCTGACGGATCCCTTGCCGTCCGGAAGGGTGTAGCTGGTTCCCGGCTCAAGGGTGATGCCACCGGCGTCGAGGTTCCGGGCGTTGAGCGGCGTCAGTTTCTCGACGTCGAGTTCGAAGACGTTCTGGGGAGCGCCGTCGTTCAGCCCAAGATCTCCGAAGTACGAGTTCAACGACAGCCTTGGATTGAAGAGCTCCGGATCGCCGCTGAAGGAAACGCCTTCATTGCTCACCATTGCCGTGGGAAGGAAGAACCCGGCAAAGCCCAGTTGGTCGGGTTTGGCGTCGGGGACCTTGATCACCACAGACGAGTAATAGTGATCCCCCTGCAGCCGTGCCACCACGGGTCCTTGGAAGGCTACATTGCCCTGCCCGTCCCGAATAGTGACCAGTGGAGCGTAGCCATTACCTGTGAGGTAAAGGCTGGTGCCGCCCAGAGTCAAAGGATCGTTAACCTTGAGAACTTCCTGCTGTTCGGGGGCGTCCGGTGATTCTTTGGTGGTGACGTCGGCCCTGAAGTCGATCGGTTGACCCTTCTTGCCTTCCGATTCCCTGTCGAAGGTGGCCCGGAACTTGTCCAGTCGAACAGAGTAGGGCTGGAGCTGGCTGCTCTGGAAATTGGTTCCGGGCGTGAACTGGTCGTACCCCACAAGGGTGTTCACGAAAGTATCGCCTTCAACCAGGATGCGCTGCCCGCTGTAGCCGAACAGGCCCCCTGCCGCCACAGAGACGAGCACCCCGATCAGGGATGTATGGAAAACGAGGTTTCCCACTTCCTTCAGGAACCCGCGCTCTGCCCCCAAAGACGGCTGCGCGCCGTCGTCGTCCCTCACCTCAACACGGTAACCGCGCTTCTTCAGAAGACCGGCAGCGTCCTTAACAGCGCGCGACGCCGGGATCCCGGCGTCCGCCGGCACCACCAGCGTGCCGTATTCGGGGAGACGGGAAAGGCGTTTGGGCGTCCGGGGAGGCTGCGAGCGCATGGCCTTGTAGTGCGCTATTGCACGTGGCACCACGCAACCGATCAACGAAATGAACAGCAGGATGTAAATGGCGGAGAACCATGCGGAGGAGTAGACGTCGTAGAGCTGGAGGGCATCCAGCACCTTGCCATAATCCCCGTTGTCCTTGATGTACTGGGTGACGATTGAAGGGTTGGCGGGCCGTTGCGGAAACAGTGAACCCGGCACGGCAGCCACCGCCAGGAGGAGGAGCAGGAACAGGGCGGTACGCATGCTGGTGAGCTGCGTCCAGGCCCACCGAAGCATGCCCACCACACCAAGAGCCGGCAGGGCAGCTTCAGCCTTAGCCGCGGCAACGGGATTGGCCGTGGGGTTGGCGGTGTCCTTGGGTGCCTTTTGGCTGGCGGCCGTCTCCGGAGAGTTCTTCTGTTCTTTCACTCGCTCGCTCATCAGATTGGCAACTTCACATCGGTTTGGAACCAGTACTGCAACCCGGTGACCCAGGCTCCCCACAGGCCGGTGGCCATCAGCAGGCCGAGCACGATCAGAATTCCTCCGCCGATCCGCTGGATGGCGAGGCGGTGCGTACGGAAGAAGGACATCACACCGATTCCCCGGCGGACGGCCAGCGCGATAAGGAGGAACGGAATTCCCAGGCCGAGGCTGTACACAAAAGCCAGGAAGGCCCCCTTAGCGGCGGAGGACCCGCCGGAGAGGCTGAGGAGCTGCACTGCCGAGTAGGTGGGACCGATGCAGGGAGCCCAGCCCAACCCGAAGGTAATTCCCAGTAAGGGCGCACCCCACAACCCTGCGGGCGGCTTGGCATGAATCTTGGCGTCGCGTTGGAGCCACCCGAATCCCCCCATGAACACCACGCCCATCACGATGACCAGAAGGCCAAGAATCTGGGTGATCCAGGCGTTCTCCGGCCCGGTAATCAGGGTTCCGAGCTGGCCGAAGGCGCCACCCAAGAGGACAAAGATGGCTGAGAAACCCAGCACGAATAAGCCGATGCCCGCCAGCATCCGGCCGCGCTTCTGCTTC
Source organism: Arthrobacter sp. (assembly GCF_031179985.1). Taxonomy (GTDB): domain Bacteria; phylum Actinomycetota; class Actinomycetes; order Actinomycetales; family Micrococcaceae; genus Arthrobacter. The sequence goes on from NZ_JAPSHJ010000035.1 coordinate 25,504, forward strand.
TGCAGATCCACGCCGGTGAGCCCTGTGACGTAGCCAAGATAGCCCGGGACCAGCGGCAGCACGCACGGCGAGAGGAAAGAAACCAGTCCTGCCAGCAGCGCCACCGGGATGGCAAGCAGGAGCGATCCATTCAGGATGGCTTCGGCAAAAGGACTGTTCACTGGGAAACCGCCGCTACTCAGCCACGGCCGCGGCGATGAGGGCCTTCAAAGTGCCTTTTTCGATTTCCCCGAGGACACGGGATGCCACCCTGCCAGCCTTGTCCAGGACGAGTGTGGTGGGAACAGCCCCAGGCGGAACCAGGCCCGAAACAGCCAGGAGGACTCCGCCATCCTTATCGTTAAAGCTGGGGTAGGTCAGTCCGAACGTTTTGTCGAACGCCTCCGCTGTAGCTTTTTCGTCCCTCAGGTTAACGCCGTAGAACTGCACGCCCTGATCCTTGAACTCCTGGTGCAGTTCTTCCAGCAGGGGAGCTTCCACGCGGCATGGAGCGCACGCTGCGAACCAGAAGTTGAGCACAGTGACCTTGCCCTGGAGGTCTGCCGGTTCAACGGTGGTGCCATCGAACAAGGCCCCCTTGATACCCACCGCTGCTTTGCGATCAGCGGCTGCAAACTCTGTAACGGAGCCGTCCCCTGCAACGTAGTTTTTGTTGTCCCCTGCCTTGGCCTGCTTGGCCAGGGCGTCCTCTTGGGCACAAGCAGACAGGCCCAACGTGAGCGCGGCCAGTGCAGCACCGCCGGCTGCCAGGACGCTGCGGCGCGATGTGTTGGGGTTGGTGCCTTGCATGCTCAGGCTCCAGGGGTGTTCGAGGCACCCGGAAGGAGTGCCGCGGCGGGCTCGGTGTAGTCGACGCGCACCAGTGCACCGTCGTGGTCAAAAACAAGGGACGTCAGGGAGGTCAAGGTGCATTCACGCTTCCGCGGGTCGTGCCATAGCGGCTTGCCCTCCGCGCTGAGCCTCGTGGCCCAGATGGGGAGCTGATGTGCCACGAGAATTGCCTCCGCGCCCTCCCCGCCCAGTTCGAGTGCCTTCAGCCGGGCATCCTGGACAGCAGCCATCACACGGTCGGCCTGCTCCTTGTAGGGTTCGCCCCAGGAAGGGCGGAACGGATTGACCAGGCGCGGCCAGTGCTTCGGCCTGCGGAGCTCTGCCTTGCTGACCTTCATTCCTTCGAAGTAGTTTTCCGCTTCGATGATCCGTTCTTCGACGGCGATGTCCAGCCTGAGCGCCTGGGCAATCGGGAGGGCAGTCTCCTGCGCCCGGGTCAATGGTGACGCTGCAAGGTAGACAATATTTGCCCCGTGCGAAGCCCGCTCGCTGAAGTGCTCCGCCAAGGTACGCGCCATCGCGCGCCCACGCTCCGAGAGATGAAACTCGGGCAGGCGTCCATAGAGAACTCCGGCGGGATTGTGGACTTCGCCATGGCGAAGCAAATGAACGGTGGCTTGGGGCATGTATACCAGTTTCTCAAAGATGACGGGCGATCTGAAATCTTCTACAAGAAGTAGAACTGGAAGTCGTGAAAAAAAGTTCCGGGTAATCGGAATAAAAGATGCAAATGCATGTTTATACTGGGTGTAGCGATTACTTGATGCTTCAACAGATGAGGCTTCAAGTAATGATGAGATGGCCTTCAACCCGAACTTCGCATAACAAGGAGAACTAAAATGTCACTTCCCACCAACCTCAGCACCGGCACATGGACCCTCGACTCCTCACATAGCGAAATCGGGTTTACCGTTCGCCATGCAGGCATCAGCAAGGTCCGCGGCCAGTTCAAGGAAGCTACGGCAACCCTCGATCTGGCAGATAATGTGGCAGATTCCAAGGTCAACGCCACCATCCAGACCGCCAGCTTCGACTCCGGCGACGTCAACCGCGACGGCCACGTCCGCGGCGAAGACTTCTTCGACGTCGAGAAGTTCCCGGAGATCTCCTTCGTCTCCAACGGCATTGTGCCCAAGGGTGACGGCTATGAACTCCAGGGCGACCTCACCATCAAGGGAGTCACCCGTCCCGTTGCCCTCGAGACCGAATTCAACGGAGCAGCCGTTGACCCCTTCGGCAACACCCGGGCAGGCGTCTCCGCTGAAACCACCATCAGCCGCAAGGACTTTGGCCTCACCTGGAACGCAGTCCTCGAAGCCGGCGGCGTTCTGGTCAGCGACAAGGTTGCCATCAACCTTGAACTGGCCTTCATCGCCCAGGCTGCCTAGTATGCCGAAGCTGGTCAGCTGAGATCCTTCTGCTGATTCCACGCCTCCGCTTAGGGCGGCATATTTCCTGACCTGCACCCCTGTTCCAGCTTTCTGGGACAGGGGCGCGGAGTTTAAGGGGCCATTACTGTCCAAGCATTCTGATGGCGTCTCCGGCCCCACAGCTGCAGCTAGGCAGGCTCTTCGTACAACGATTGTAAATTCTTGGCTATTTACGGCGAGTTAGCCCAAAGTTGCCTAGATAACAGGGGACTCGCCGTCTACAGTGAAAGCCATGACCAACCCAAGTGATGCCCCTCAGCCGCAGCAGCCCGGCGGCCAGCCGTCTGACGGCAATGTTCCGCCCACCCCTTACCAACAGCCCCCGGCCTATCAGGCACCGCAGGACCAGCAACCGCCCCAGGGATATCCTGCTGGCAACTACCAGGCGCCAGACGGGTACCAGGCGCCCGGGCAGCCAGCTTATGGCGCCCCCGCCGGAGCGGCCAACAATGCACCACCAGCAGGCCTGGGCTACGCAGCCCCCGCCCGCAACACGTTTGCTTTGGATTTCAACAACATCAAAGAGCGCGCGACCAACACCCAGGGCGTACCCCAGCAACTGGTTATTTCCTATTGGCTCTGGGTTGGCGCAGCTGTGCTCGGTGTTGTGGCTAGCCTCGTCGCCATGGTCAGCGCCGCCGGTGGCTTTGCTGGAGTCGGGCTGATCTTCAGCCTGATCTGGGCTGCCGTCTACATCTTCATTGCCATCCGGCTCAAGGAAGGTGCCCGCTGGGCCAGGCTGGTCCTGTCGATATTGGGTGGCTTGTCGGTTTTGGCACTCCCCCTCACGTTGTTCACCGGCGGCCTGAGCTTGATCGGGACAGCAGCAACTATCGCGGCAGCCGTCATGATGTGGCTGCCCCAGTCCCAGCAACATTTCAAGGGCTGATACCACGCAACTGGGGACGTAACCGCGTCCCAACGGGTTAGTTAAGCAGTGAAGGCCGCGGCTGGGAAAACTCCCTGCCGCGGCCTTTCAAATCCAACAGGAATACCTCTTGCGAATGATCCATATGCCGCACCAAGCGTTGTACGGTGGAAGCAAGACCACGCTGGGGGCAGGGGCATCACACTGATCCCGGTAGCCGATTTTCGAAGTCGACACATGAAGGATCGAACATGAGCACTCCCCCAGTCCCTCCCGCCAACCAGGACGAGCCTGAGTCCGGCGGCAAGAACCTGCCGCAGTACGGCCAGAACAATCCGCAGCAGCCCCAGTATGGGCAAAACGCTCCGCAGTACGGCCAGAACGATCCGCAACAGCCACAGTACGGGGCACCGCAGTACGGCCAGAACGCTCCCCAGCAGCCACAGTACGGGGCACCGCAGTACGGCCAAAACCCGCCGCAGCAGCAGTTCGGCCAAAACCAGTTCGGCCAGCCACAGCAAGGACAATCGCCCTACGGCCAGTCTCCTTATGGGCAGTCGCCGTACACGCAGTACCCCTCGGAGCTTCCTTCTGCCGGCAACAGCAACCGGCCCCCGCAGGTGGACCTCGCCTTTTGGCTGATCATCGGCGCAGGCGTGCTGTCGTTCATCAGTTCAATGGTGTTCGTATTTTCAGGTGGAGATTACTTCACCCAGTTATTGCAGGAACAGGCCGAGCTACAGGGCACGGAACTGCCTCCCGGCACAATTGAGGGAATGCAGGGAATGGTGGTCGGTTTCGTCGTAGTGTTCGGCCTCATCTCCCTGGGACTCTACGCTCTGGTTGCCTTTCCTGTACGTAAGGGAAAGAACTGGGCACGCATCTTGGGTACCGTCTTCGCGGCCCTCTCCGTGTTTGGACTTTTCAACGTCTTCAGCATGGGTCCTACCTTCGGCGTGCTGCAGATCCTCGTCATCTTGATGGGAGTCGCGGGCATCGTCCTGCTGTACTTGCCGGCCAATTCGCCGTATTTCCAGAAGCAGCAGCCGTTCGCCAATCCTTACTCCCAGCCGTACGGCCGCTAGAACTCAGGGCCACGTAGATCCACGTTGAGGGCGCAGGCCCCGGCAGAGCAGAGTAGTTTACTCCAGCTCTACCGGCGCCTGCGTCCTTTGTGCGTGGTAGGCCAGAATCTGCAGTTCCGTGGCCATGTCTACCTTGCGCAGGTTTACTCCGGGCGGAACCTGCAGCATCACGGGGGCGAAGCTCAGAATGCTCCTCACACCGGCCGCCACCACCCGGTCACAGACGCTCTGGGCCACGGCAGCAGGAAGCGCCAGGACCACCATGTTCGCTCCCGTCCGCTGGAGCACTGCTTCCATGTCGGCAGCGTCACTGACACGCAGCCATCCCACTTCGTTGCCTACGATCATCTGGTCGGCGTCGAAAATGGCCACGACATCGAAGCCCCGCGATTCGAATCCTCCATACCGTGCCAGGGCCTTCCCGAGGTTACCTGCACCCACGATGGCCACTTTCCAGTCCTTGGTGAGACCGAGGGCCGCAGAAATGTGCCTGCTCAGGTACTGAACCTCGTAGCCAACACCACGGGTCCCGTAGGAACCCACGTGGGAGAGGTCCTTGCGCAGGGTAGCTGAGCTCACTCCCGAGGCTTCGGCCAATGATTCGGAGGACACCCTGTCCACGCCTTCGGCAAGCATGGTGGTCAGGGCGCGCAAATAGAGGGTGAGCCGTGCCACGGCTGCAGGCGGAATCTGCTTTGCAGCAGTTCCGGAATCCCCCCGGACTGCTTCCGGGGATGAATCGAGCGAAGTCACATCTGCTCCATTGCGTCGTTGTGAGTCCACTCTAGAGCCCCACGACTTGAGTCAACAAAAGCGGGAAATACCTAATCCGGGCCCGGGCCGAGGCCTACTTCGCCATGGCTTGCTGTAGAACCCTGGTCAGCCGGGCTTCGTCAATCTTCCAGAAGTCCCGCTGGATCCCGTCCACCACCACCACCGGAATCTCTTCGGCATAGCGTTCACGGAGCTCCGGGTCATTGTCCACCAGCTGTTCCCGCCACTCCAGTCCCAGCCCGGCCGTGACGCGGCCGACGGCGTCGCGCGCGGCACTGCAAAGGTGGCAGTTGGCTTTGGTGAGCAGGAGGACATCTGGTTTTGCCATGGTTCCACGGTAGCCCGGGCTGTCCGCCGTCGTCGACGCTGGTGACCTGAATCACCCTTGGGTATCCCGTGCGCACGGCAACAGAACGCGACAGGCGGCGGCGCTGCCGAGCATTGACTAGACTCGTGGCATGCCCGAGGAGAAGTATGTTGCTGTGGTCCGCCGCCCGGTTGCCACCCAGCAACACGGCGAGGCCGCCTTCTTCGACGTCGATAACACCCTGATGAAGGGTGCCAGCCTGTTCCACGTGGCACGGAAAATGCATCAGCGGGGGACGTTCACGCTGACCCAGGCTGCCGGTTTCGCCTGGAAGCAGTTCAAGTTTGTCATTCGCGGGGAGAACCTGGACGACGTCCACGCCGTCCGCGATTCAGCCCTGCTTCTTGCTGCCGGCATCACGGTTGAGGACATCAAGGTCCTGGGCGAAGAGGTCTTTGACGAGATGATCGCGTCCAGGATCTGGCCCGGAGCCAAAGCCCTGGCCCAGCAGCATCTTCGAGTCGGCAGGAAAGTCTGGCTGGTAACGGCAACTCCCATCGAAGTAGCCACTGTTATATCGACCCGCCTCGGACTGACGGGTGCCCTCGGCACGGTCGGAGAAATCGAGGACGGCGTCTATACGGGCAAACTGGTGGGCGAGATCCTCCACGGGGCAGCCAAAGCCGTGGCGGTGCAGGCCATCGCCGATGAGGAAGGCCTGGAGCTCAAAAGGTGCTGGGCCTACAGTGACTCCCACAATGACATCCCGTTGCTCAGCATGGTGGGGCATCCAGTGGCCATCAACCCCGACGCACGCCTGCGCCGGCATGCCCGGGAGAACAACTGGCCAGTCTACGATTTCCGCTCCGGACGCCGCGCCGCAACCCTGGGCCTCAAGGCCGCAACGGTGTGCGGCGCCATCTACGGGCTCTGGAAGGGCTTCTCAAGGTTCCGCGGCCCCACCATCTAGCGTAGCCGCCACCGTCGCCGCATCAAGGCCGGCAGGGCGCAAAAATGCCCGCTACCTCGAAAGGCAACGGGCATTGACGCTTTGGAAGTATTACTACTTCTTATTGCGACGCTGGTGGCGCGTCTTACGAAGCAACTTGCGGTGCTTCTTCTTGGCCATACGCTTGCGACGCTTCTTGATAACTGAACCCACGAAAGTTCCTTACAAACTAGATGCGTACCTGTCTGATGGAAAAGGTCCGTGGACTAAGCAACAGACTGTACAACTGACAGATTCTTACAATGACGTAAAACGTTCCTTAACAGCCTACCGCTTATCCGGAGCGCAAACTGACGGCGACGGCTCACGCCGTCTCGGACTGGCCCTCCACGACGGCGCGTTTGAGGTACTGTTCGACGGCGGACTCCGGTACCCGGAATGAGCGGCCAAAGCGGACGGCGGGCATATCACCCGAATGAACCAGGCGATAAACGGTCATCTTAGAGACGCGCATGACCTCAGCCACTTCGGCCACGGTCAAGAACTTCGCGTTCGAGAAGTTCGACTCTGCGGACATTTCCCATATTCCTTTGCTCTCAGCATTCTGCGGCAACCAGTATTTTCTGCGGCAACCAGTATTCTGCGGGTGCGGCGATGCTGAGCCATCGAACAACCATGTGCTAGTTACTCTAGAGGCAGTTGGGGCCAATGTGAAAGGCGTAATAACCAAACTACGTGTTCGCCGCTACCAAGTAGCCATTACTCGGCCGAGGAAATCCTGCGCTTCCGGGCCGAAGCCGCAAGCTGTCCGAGCACGGACACTGTCACATCCCACTCCATGCAGGCGTCGGTCACACTTTGGCCGTAGACCAATTCAGCCGTTCCGTTGGAATCTGTGACGTCCAGGTTCTGGGCGCCGCCTACGAGGAAGCTTTCCAGCATGACGCCGGCGATGGCCTTTGCGGAGGCACCGCCTTCTTCCAACTGGGCGCCGATTTCGAAGGCGACTTCCGCCTGCCGGTGGTGGCTTTTCCCGCTGTTCGCGTGGCTCGCATCCACAATCAGGCGCGGGTTCAGGTTCTTGGCTGCAAGACGGACCGAAGCTGCTTCGACGTCGGCCGCTGAGTAATTAGGACCCTTGCGTCCGCCACGGAGAATCACGTGCGTGTCCGGGTTGCCGGCCGTCGCTACCAGAGCAGCTTTGCCGTCGTCGTCAATTCCCAGGAAAGCCTGGGCCGCGCCGGCGGCACTGCATGCGTCAACGGCCACCTGGAGGTCGCCGTCGGTACCATTCTTGAAGCCGATGGGCATGGAGAGCCCGGACGCCAACTGCCGGTGAATCTGGCTTTCCGTGGTGCGCGCACCAATGGCACCCCAAGAGACCAGATCTGCCGTGTACTGGGGGCTAATGGGCTCGAGGAATTCCGTGGCGGTCGGGAGCCCCAGAGCTGTCACTTGCTGGAGGAAGCTCCGGGCTGCCCGGAGGCCTGTGGCAATGTCGTGGCTGCCATCCAGGTGGGGATCATTGATAAGCCCCTTCCAGCCCACGGTGGTCCGCGGCTTTTCGAAGTACGCCCGCATCACGATGAGCAGGTCTTCCTTGTGCTTCTCAGCCTGGCTGACGAGCCTGCGGGCGTATTCCAGCCCCGCCTTCGGATCATGAATGGAGCAGGGACCAACGATCACCAGCAGACGGTCGTCCAGGCCGTCCATGATAGCGCGGACTTCATCACGGCCCCGCCCGACGACGTCGGTCACCCTCGCGTCGAGCGGAAGCTCTGCGATCATCTCGTGGGGAGTGGGCAGAGCAGTGAACTCGCTGATCCTCAAGTTCGAGGTGGAATGTTGGGGATTGGCGGCTGCTGTGGTGCTCATGGGGGTCCTGTTCCAGATAGGAGCGGGCCCTGGTCAGAACCCGCCGGAGAAATGGCGAAGGGCAGAGAATGATCTCTGCCCTGTTGGCTCTGAAGGAAAGTTGGGTGCGTGTCAGTTAGACGCGGGCTCCTCCAGAGCCAACGAAAAATACGCATACCAACGGTTAGTCATAGCCACACCATAACCGGGCCGGGTCCGTCAGGGCAAAAATTCCGCTAAATCGTGTGTCATCTCCCGTCGCATGCGCTCATGAAACATGGGCGCTTCTGGCCTTGTCGAGCGGATCTAGGGGGGTTCCGTTACCCAGCCGGCCAGGTCCAGGTTCGTCTCGCGGTGTGCATCGAGTACAACTTCCTGAGTCCGCCCGCCGTACCTGACCGCTATTGTCCGGCTCAGCTGGGAGCCCGGCTGCAAGGTGAAGGACGCCCTTTCCAGCTTCCCGCCTTTCCAGGCCAAGGAAACCGCGACGCCGGGACGGGCCCGGAGTCCGGCTACCTCACCATCGGCCAGCTCGGCAGGCAGGGCTGGCAGAAGCTCGATTTCGCCACGATGGCTCTGAACCAGGCACTCCGCGACAGCGGCGATGTAGCCAAGGTTCCCGTCGATCTGGAACGGTGGATGGGCGGCGAAGAGGTTGGGGTAGAGGCCGCCGCCGAAGCCGGAATACCCGTCCCTGCCCGCCGGCATTCCACGGTAGAACAGGCGCATCAGGGCGCTGACTTTTTCGGGCTGCCTGAGGCGCGCCCTCATAACCATTTTCCAGGCCAGGGACCACCCCGTTGAATCGTCACCGCGGCCGTCCAGGCTGGCCCGAACAGCCGCCTCCAGCTCTGCATCCAGCGGCTCGTCGCCTGGATACGCCAGATAGAGATGGCTTATGTGCCTGTGCTCCTCTTCCCACTCGGCCGGGTCAGCCAGCCACTCCCGCAGCCTGCCGTTGGCTCCGGGCGCCGGCCGCGGGATCCTCGGCAATGCCACGCGGGCTTCCTTCACCACAGGGTCATCCTCCAGCCCAAGCATCACCGCCAGGGACTCGACCATCCCGAGCACGTCCCGGCACAGGGTCAGGTCCATGGAGGAGGAAGCGGCCACCGCGGCCTTTACGGGCTGGTTTGTCGCGTCGCTGTCCATGCCGGCCCGATGAACTCCAGGCCCGTCTCCGGACGCCTTGAAACTGTTCTCAGGGGAGGTGGAGGGGCTCGTCCCGAGGGAACCGTCGGGAAACTCGATCAAGAGATCCAACAGGAACTCAGCCTGTCCCCGGATGGCCGGCCATGCCCGGTCGAGGGCGAAGTCACGGTCAGCGCCAAACTGCAGATGCTCCCACAGATGCCGGACCAGCCATGCTCCGGCCATGGGCCAGAAAGACCATTCCGGCGAATGGCTGCCATGGCCAACGGGTTTGCTGTAACCCCAGATATCCGAGTTGTGGTGGACAACCCAGCCCCGGGCTCCGTAGTACTCCTTGGCGGTTGCGGCCCCAGTCACCTGGAGGGCCTCGATTAATCCAAAGAGCGGCTCCATACACTCGCCCAGGCCAGCCACCTCCGCTCCCCAATAGTTCATCTCGAGGTTGACGTTGGTGGTGAAGTTTGAGCTCCACGGCGGCAGCATCATGTCATTCCAGATTCCCTGCAGGTTGGCAGGAGTACCGCCGGGCCTGGAACTGGAGATCAGCAGATACCGGCCATAGTTGAAGAGCAGCCCTCCCAGCCCTGGATCGGCAGCTAAAGGACCATTTGGATGGGCATTCGCCAAGGCCAGCCGTTGAGCGGTGTTGGTGCAGGCCGCTTCTCGGGTGCGCCTGTCTCCCGGGCCAAAGCGAAGACTGGTTGACCTGTACAGCGCGCCATGGATCTCCTGATGCCGGCGCAGGAGCGACTTTGGCCCCGTCTTCCTGGCGGCCTCCAAAGTTGCTCTCACAGTTTCAGCCGCTTCTGCAGATGTACCTTGGGGTTGGCGGCCCATCCCCTGGAAGGTAGTGGCACCACTGACATAGATCACGGCGTGCTTCACCCCGGTTGCCCACGGGTCTGTCGAACTTTCAACGCCTTCCTCAAGCTCAGCAGAACCGGTCCCGAAAGCAGAGGTCACGGTGGCGCCGTCGTGCTCCAGAAGCGCCGTTACTGCCCCCTGCAAACTGAGCGAATCATCATCCGAGTACTTGATTTCCCCGGTGCCGTGGCTTGGTGCAACATCGGCTGGCAGCTTGAGCTCAAGGCCTGTCAGTAACCGGGTTCCCTCGCTGTGGCGGATCGTCCCTGTGCGCTTGGTGACCAGCAGTGGGGAATCCAGGCCCAGCGAGATGTCCAGGCCGCCAGGGAGCTCAGTGTCCACCGTTATCACCAGCGCTGATGGGCTGTGGCTGATGAAGGCTTCAACCCTGACTTCATGGCCCGAGATCGTGTAACGGGTACTGTTTACCCCGCGCGCCAAATCCAGGCTGCGGGAATAATCCTCAAGCACTTCGCCACCATCTTCGTCGCCGAGGTGCACAGAGTTGAGCGACAGCGTCAGGTCTGAAAACGGAAGGAAAGTCTGCGAATGCCGGTGCTGCAGTGCCTTCAGGTCCTCGTGGGCGGCAGGGTAGTTTCCACTGGCAATCAGTTCCCGTACACGGCCCAGGATGCTGTCCGCCTCCTGACGGCTGAAGTGCGGTTCCAGTTCCTGGCTGTGCGGCGAACCGGACCATGCTGTCCCATGATTCATCTGGAACCGGTGGTGCTGTGGTCCGCCAAAAACCATCGCTCCCAGGAAGCCGTTTCCCAAGGGGAGTGCTTCAAGCCAATCACCGGCAGGACGGTCGTACACCAAGGAATCGTCGGGATGCATGGCTGCAATTCTAGGAGGAAAAGATCCGACGTTCCAAGGTTGTTGACCAATAAACCTATGAGAATTCTTCCAGCCCGGGAAGAATGATCCGATCTATAAGCGGGGCGATGCTAAAGCAGGCTCATAGGTTTCCAGCCTGGACGAAAGTGCAACCTGTTGGCGTAGCTCCGTCAGCGACCCGGCCAGCGCTCCCGCGCCACGCGCCTGCACGAGGATGTTCCCCAAAGCAGTCGCCTCAACCGGCCCTGCAACCACAGGTTTTCCCGTGGAGTCGGCGGTCAGCTGGCAGAGAAGCCGGTTCTGGGACCCGCCCCCCACAATGTGCACCACGCCCACCGGCGTTCCCGTGAGCCGCTCGGCGTCGGCAATGGTGCGCGCATAACCAGCCGCGAGGCTGTCCAGGATGCAGCGCACGATTGCCGCAGGCTTGTCCGAAAGAACAGCCCCCGTGACCCGGGCTGCGGATCGGATGCGGTCAGGCATGTCATCCGGGGCGATGAAATACGAATCGTCGGCGTTCACCAACGGGCCACCCGCGGGCAGCGCCGCCGCCGCGTCCAGGAGTTCCTCCAAGGAGGGTTCATAGCCCTCCTTGGCCCAGGTGCGCTGGCACTCGCTCAGCAGCCACAGACCCCCGACGTTCCTGAGATAGCGGATGGTGTTGTCCACGCCCCGTTCATTCGTGAAGTTAGCCTGCCGGCCGGCTTCGGTGAGCACCGGATGGCGCAGCTCAACGCCTACCAGCGACCAGGTGCCCGACGAAATATAGGCGAAGTCAACCCCGCTGGCCGGCACAGCTGCCACGGCCGAGGCGGTGTCGTGAGAACCGACCGCCACCACACGTGTTGCCACGGGCAAACCGGTGGCTGCGGCGACGTGCGGCTTCAGCGTGCCAACGGTTTCACCCGGCTGGATGAGTGGAGGGAAGAGCGTTGACGGCAATTGCAATGCAGCGAGGAACTCGGTGGCCCACTCCCCCGCCACAGCATCAAACAGCCCGGTAGTGGAAGCATTCGTGGCTTCGGTACGCCGCTGGCCCGTGAGCTTGAAGGCGATCAGATCCGGGATGAGCAATGCCTGCAATTCCGTCAGCGAGGGCTCGGCGGCCAGCTGATAAATGGTGTTGAAGGGGAGGAACTGGAGCCCGGTGGTGGCGTAGAGCGTGGCTGGGTCCAGCACCTTGTGGACGCTGTTGACGGCTCCCTGTCCGCGGGGATCCCGGTAGCTGTAAGGCTGGGCAACCAACTCCCCCGCGGCATCGACCAATCCGTAGTCCACAGCCCAGGTATCGATTCCGATGCTGGTGATCGGAAGACCACGCAGCTCTGCCGCCTTGCCGGCCGCCGTGAGTCCCGTGAGAACTTCCGCGAACAGGGCGTCGAAGTCCCAGCGCAGGCCGGCATCGGACTCCACCACCCCGTTCGGAAAGCGGTGCACGACCTCCAGCCGGGACGCACCCCCGCTGACGCTTCCCAGGATCACCCGGCCCGAGGAGGCTCCGATGTCGACGGCGGCAAACAGGTTGTCGCTAACAGCGGTGCCGTTGGAGCCCGTGCCGTTGGTGCCGCCGGACCCGGTGCCGTTGGCAGGACTGGTACTCATCGGAGGAAGGCTGCAGCTACACCGGCGTCCACGGGGATATGGAGACCGGTGGTGTGGGACAGTTCGGAGCTGGTGAGCACGGCGGCAGCGTTGGCCACATGCTCGGGGAGGACTTCACGTTTTAGCAGGGTCCGTTGTGCGTAGTATTTGCCCAGTTCCTGTTCGTCTACGCCATAGACGGCGGCGCGCTTGGCACCCCAACCGCCGGCGAAGATCCCGGAGCCGCGCACCACGCCGTCGGGGTTGATGCCGTTGACGCGGATGCCATACTCGCCCAGCTCAGCTGCGAGCAGCCGCACCTGGTGGGCCTGGTCCGCCTTTGTCGCTGAGTAAGCGATGTTATTGGGGCCGGCGAAGACCGAGTTCTTGGAGGAGATGTAGATGATGTCCCCGCCCATGTCCTGCTCGATCATGACCTTTGCTGCAGCCTTCGCCACCAGGAAGGAGCCCTTGGCCATCACATTGTGCTGCAGGTCCCAGTCCTTTTCGGTGGTTTCCAGCAGCGGCTTGGAGATGGAGAGCCCCGCGTTGTTGACCACCAGATCCACTCCGCCGAAGGCCAGTACGGCGGCGTCGATGGCCGCGGCGACCTGGTCCTCGTCAGTGACGTCTGCCTGCACTCCAATGGCGACGTCGGAGCCGCCAAGTTCGGCAGCGACGGCCTGGGCATTTTCCAGGTTCAGGTCGGCAATGACGACGCAGGCCCCTTCTGCGGCAAGCCGGGTGGCGATTGCTTTGCCGATGCCCGACGCCGACCCTGTGACCAACGCGATGCGGGTGGCGTGTGACTTGGGCTTGGGCATGCGGGCCAGCTTGGCTTCCTCCAGCGCCCAGTATTCGATCCTGAACTTCTCGGATTCCTCGATCGGGGCGTACGTGGAGATGGCTTCCGCGCCGCGCATCACGTTAATGGCGTTGATGTAGAACTCACCGGCAACGCGGGCGGTCTGTTTGTTGGCCCCGAAGGAGAATATGCCCACGCCCGGGACCAGCACGATGGCAGGATCAGCCCCGCGCAGGGCGGGTGAGTCGGCATCGGCGTGGCGGTCGTAGTAGGCCTGGTAATCCTCGCGGTACCCGGCGTGCAGCTCCTTGAGCCGCGCCACGGAGTCCTCGATGGACGCATCGGCGGGCAGGTCCAGGATCAGCGGCTTGACCTTGGTGCGCAGGAAGTGGTCGGGGCAGGAGGTACCCAGGGCCCCGAGCCGCGGATGTTCGGCGCTTTCCAGGAACTCCAGCACGACGGCGTCATCGCTGAAGTGCCCCAGTTGCGGTTTGTCAGTGGAGGCCAGTCCTCGGATCACCGGAGCGAGGGCAGCGGCCTTGGCCTTCCGCTCCGCCTCCGGCAGCGGGCCGTAGCCCGGCAGTTTGGCGCCGAAGGGCTCGGCCTTGCCGTTATCGATGATGTACTTCTCGGCCTGGTCAATGATCCACAGCGAGTTCTGTTCGGCCTCCTCACTGGTGGCGCCCCAGGCCGTGATGCCGTGGCCGCCCAGGATAGTGCCCACGGCCTGCGGGTTGGCTTCCTTGATGGCGGCGATGTCGAGGCCAAGCTGGAATCCGGGACGGCGCCAAGGGACCCAGACAACCTTGTTGCCGAAGATCTTGGCCGTCAGCGCCTCACCATCTGCTGCAGTAGCAACGGCGATCCCTGAATCCGGGTGCAGGTGGTCCACATGGGCCGCATCCACCAAACCGTGCATTGCCGTATCGATCGAGGGAGCGGCGCCGCCCTTGCCATGGAGGCAGTAGTCGAACGCTGCCACCATTTCGTCTTCGCGCTCGACGCCCGGATATACATTCTTCAGCGCGCTGAGGCGGTCCAGACGGAGTACAGCAAGGTTTTCGGCCCTCAGGGTGCCAAGGTCTCCACCGGATCCCTTGACCCAGAGGAGCTGAACATCTTCGCCCGTGACAGGATCCTTTTCAGTTCCTTTGGCGGAGGTGTTCCCGCCGGCAAAGTTGGTGTTGCGCTTGTCCGCCCCGAGACGGTTGGAGCGCGAAATCAGGTCTTCGACTGTCTTGTTGCTGGCAGAGTTGCTGGCGTTTTGCATAGTGGTTTTCACGCGCCCCATCCGGCTTGCTGGCCGCCGACGCGGTCCTCGTTGATCTTCTTCTGGTAACCGCTGGCCTTGAACGCCGCCAGCGGGTCCGCGGGCAG
>NZ_JAPSHJ010000072.1 GCF_031179985.1 Arthrobacter sp.
AGGTACCTTGAGTGGCACGGTATAGGATTTTGCGCCGTTTGCTCGACGGACCATAAGTCTACGCCCGCCCAGTCCAACGCGCCTCTTCTACCGTTCGGAAAGGGCGACGGCGGGAGCCGACGACGGCGGGCAGCGGCGGTAGGTAATGGACGGAGAACCGCCGTGCTCACCACCGCCGTCCTCACCAGCGCCGATCTCACCTCACCAACATCGCGGTCATCGCCGCAGCAGCTCCGAGGGCGCGTGGCCGTACCGTTGGCGGAATGCCCGGCTGAAATGGGCTGAGTCTGAGAATCCCCAGGCAAGGGAGAGGTCCGTCAACGTGCCTTCATGTTTTCCGCTCAGCAAGGCCTCGCGTATCCGGTCCAGGCGTTGCTGCCACACCCAGCCCATCACCGTCTCGCCGTCCGCCGCGAAGGCACGGTGGATGCTGCTCGGAGATAAGTGGAGCTGATCTGCGATGGACTTGATGCTCAACGACTCGTAGCGCAGGTTCTCCAGGATATGGTTTTGCACCAGCTTGCGTCGGGAGAACCGGTCGGCGTCCGGGATAGTTCCGGCAAGGCCACCCAAGCCGGCGACAATCAGATGCTCCACGCCCTGAGACACGGACAAGGCAACTTCTGGGGCCAACACATCTATTTCGCTCGCCAGGAACTTCACCGTACTCACGAGCAGCCGGGCAGCACCCGGATCGGGATTGACTCCGAGGGCTGTGAGTCTCTCGGCTTCTGGCAGGTGCCGTTCCAGGGCGGTTCTCGGAAGCCGGATCACGAGTTGCTCGAAGTTGTCGGTCAGCTGGAGCGAATACGGCCTGGTGGTGTCGTAGAGCGCAAACGCACCGTTCTCGATGGCGGCCGAACGACCGCCCTGGGTTACCAGGCATGAGCCCTTGGTCTGGACGCCCACCAAATAATAGTTGTCCGAGGAAGCCGCGATCCCCGCCGGTGTGCGGTGAACAGATTGAGCCGAGGCACGCACCCGGGCTAAATCCAGCGACGCCAGAGACTGGACGGCCAGTTCGCCGTCGATTGATTCGTGGCCGCCGCTGGACCTGCATTCGAGGTCGACGAAAGTATCAGAAACGGTTTCAGTCCAAAACGAAACACGATTCCGGGCAGACACTCCCGCTGTGCTAACAACCTTGGCCATGCCTAATGATACCGGCGCAGTTACGCCAACCGGAGGGCGTCATTCCAAGGAAACGCCAGCACTCGAAAGGTGACACTCACAGTCAATCGTCCTGCGATTTCTGATCAAGACTCCGGGGAAGCACGGCCCTAGTGTGGAGCACACATCCACATTTGTGATCCCCATCACGCACGATAGGAGTAGGCCATGAATCACCCCCAGTTCAAAGCAGCAGCCGTCCAGGCAGCACCTGTATTCCTGGATCTGGACAAGACCATCGACAAATCCATCGCCCTGATAGCGGAGGCCGCAAGGAACGGCGCGGAGCTGATCGCCTTCCCCGAAACCTGGCTCCCGGGCTACCCGTGGTACGCCTGGCTCGACGCCCCTGCTATGTGGCTGCCGCAGTTCACCCAGCGCTATTTCGATAATTCCCTTGAGTACGGCACCCCTCAAGCCGAGCGGATCTCGAAGGCGGCCAAGGAAAACAACATCATGGTCAGCATGGGCCTTAGCGAAAGAAGCGGCGGTAGCCTGTACATCGCCCAGTGGTTCATTGACAGTGACGGGGAGACGATCTCGCAGCGACGCAAGCTCAAGCCGACCCACGTCGAACGCACCATTTTCGGGGAAGGCGACGGCGGCGACCTTGGCGTCTGGGACACAAGGCTGGGGCGCCTCGGCGGACTCTGCTGCTGGGAGCACCTGCAGCCGCTATCCAAGTACTCCCTGTACGCCCAGAACGAGCAGGTCCACGTTGCCGCCTGGCCGAGCTTTTCCCTCTATGAAGGTGGGGCGTACGCCCTCGGCCCTGAGGTCAACACATCGGCCTCGCGGATCTACGCTGTGGAAGGCCAGTGTTTCGTCGTTGCTCCGTGCGCCACCGTGTCCCAGGAGATGGTGGACGAAATGTGCACCACGGACCTGCAGAAGGCGCTCCTCAAGACCGGTGGCGGGTACGCCCGCATCTTCGGCCCGGATGGCCAGCAGCTCCACGAGTCCCTCCCAACAGGCGAGGAAGGTCTTGTCTTTGGTGAGATCGATCTAGGCCTGATATCAGTCGCAAAGGCTGTTGCCGATCCCGCCGGCCACTACTCACGTCCCGATGTCACGCAACTGGTTCTCAACAGGTCACCTCGACGTGCCGTCGTCGACACGGCTCCTCAGACGGAGTCCGCGCAACCGGACACCAGGCAAGAGACCACGCCCGTTTCAGAGCCCCGCGACGTCGTGGAGCCGGCCCTGCCCGCAATGGCGGAACTCTAAATGCCCCTCGACAGGGATGCGGAGGAACCGGTTAGGGAGTCTTCGATCCCGTTACACCTCACCGTCGAGAGGACACGGGGCAAAGGAGTGGGCGATGAGTACACACCGCCGTACCCGTCCTACTCGGTGCGGTTCGCGGAAGGGGTCAGCAGTCTTGTCTGTGCCTTCTTCGGCGTCCAAAGCCAGCAGCCGCTGTCTACGGAGGCAAAGGAAGCTTCCGCGGGAATGTGGGAGCTGTGCGGGCAGGAAGATGGGCCGGTATCCCGTGAGTACGCCGTTCACACAGACGAACGAGGTTTCGACAACAAAGTCATCATCGCCTACTGGGACGACGTCAATACCTATGGGCGTTGGTTCGGTAAGCACCGCGATGAACTGATAGGCGTCGGGTTGGAGATGGAGCACCATGGCCGCTGGATCGAAGCCGTCACTCCGGAAGCCAGCGGGTTTGAGACCCTGTACTCTTCCAACACGTTCCCGGAAGGGGCCGCCCGGGTGGCCACCGGAGGGTACAGCGGGGAAATCCAGGAACACGGGTACTGGGGAAGCATGCGTGACAGGCTCCCGATATCGCAGACTGAGGCCCTCGATCCAAGCGGCACACCGTTCGTCGTAGAGAGCTCCGTTCCCGGGAACCCAAAGACCTCTGGGAACCCCAAAATCGTCCGGGTCGAACCCCACGACAACCTGGCGATCATCCGCTCAGGCCAAGACTGGAGCCTCTGCGAGCCGGCGGAGCGGGCTTCCTATTTCGGCGACGTGGAGCCGCAACTGAAAGCAGGAATGGACTTCCTGATGTCCGACGGCGCTTCGATCGGCTGCTTTGCGAACAGGTACATGACCAGCAGCGACGGCGACGGTAAACTCCTCGAGCAGAGCTTCGGATTGAGCTTCTGGCACAGCCTGGCGGACATGGAGAGGTGGGCGGAGTCGCACCCTACCCACGTGGCCATCTTCAGGGCGGCCATGAAATTCCTCCAGGCAAATGCTGGTGCCAAACTCCGCCTCAGCCATGAAGTGGCGGTGGTCTCCCGCGACCAGCAGTACTACGAATACAACAATTGCCACTCCACAACAGGCATGCTCGGCGCCGGCAGGACGGTAGCAGTCAATACGGCGTGACCTGGACAGGCAGGCAGACCGCACAGGCGAGATGGACGACGGCGGGACCTCCCGCCGTCGTCGTCCGCGTCACCGCGGTGACTACATCATTGAGACCTCAACGATCGTCGCCCCCAGGCCACATCGCCGGACGCAGCTCGATGGTCTCCCCTGGGCCGGAGAAGCGGGAGGCGAGCTCCTCGGCCCGCTCGCGGGTGGCGACGTCGATCATAAAGAACCCGGCGAACTGCTCCTTGGACTCCGCGTACGGCCCGTCGGTAGCGATTGCCTTGCCCGACTGCCATCGGTACAGTCTCGACGTCGCCGGGTCGGCCAGCGCCTCGCCGCCAATCAGTTCCCCCTTGGCCTCCATCTCCGCAAGCAGCGCGTCGAAGTCGTTGTTCATCTGCTCGCGCTGTTCCTTCGGCAGAGCCAGGTTTTCGGCGACATAGTCACCGGTGGGATGTCCCCACGGCTGGGGGTTGGAGTGGATGAGAATGACAAACTTCATGAGTCTGACCCTTTCTGCGACGTGGCCGTATGGCCCTGACACATGGAGGTCGAGGCCGCGGCGGTGAGATCGACATTCCTGAGCCTACTTTCTGCCGCGAGCCTACTTTGTGACGAGAGCAGCTAGCTGCTGGACTCTGCTGCTTCCGCCACTCCTGAGGCCGCCCAGCTCGCAAGGAGTTTGATTCGCTCTTCGTGGGTTGTTCCCGGCTCGGCGGTGTAGACGCTCAGACGGTGCACAGCCTGCGGGAAGATTGGCAGGGTCAGGGGCTGGTAAGTCAGCTCCAGGTCGCCCACCACGGGGTGTCGCAGCCGCTTGATTCCCTCATGGCGGAACCGGATGTCGTGGGAGGCCCACAGCGTACGGAACTCCGGGCTGAGCGTGGACAATTCGCCCACGAGGGCTCGCAGACCGCGATCGTTGGGGGCTCGTCCCGCTTCAGCCCGTAACAGTGCGGCTGTGGCTGCCGCGCCGGCCTCCCAGTCAACATAGAACTCCCGCGAAGCTGCTTCCAGGAAGTGGAAGCGCGCGAAGTTCGCATTGCCGTGCTCGCTGGTGGTGTCGCTGGCGAACATCGGGGCGTGAAGTGCGCGGGCCAATGAGTTGCTGGCCACCACATCGAGGCAGCCGTTCAGGAGGAACGCGGCCGACATGGTGATGGAGTCGAGCAGCCACTGGACAGGAGCCGCCACTCCAACCTCCTTGCGGCGGGAGGGGGCGCGGCGCATGGGCCGCGCGGCCCGCGCCAGCTCAAAAAGGTATTGGCACTCCTCATCGCTTAGCTGCAGTGCCCGGGAGACGGACAGGAGAACGTCGTCAGACACGCCGCTGATGTTGCCCTTCTCCAGCCGTGAATACCATTCGGGGCTCACTCCGGCGAGACCCGCTACCTCTTCACGGCGCAGTCCGGGCACGCGCCGCCTGTTGCCGGCTGGCAGGCCTACCTGCTCCGGCTGGAGCTTCGCCCGCCGGCTTGCCAGGAAGTCCCGGATATCGGCGCGGTTGTCCGTTAGGTTGTCCATGAATCCAACGATAGCCCCGGTTCAAGTCCCTTATAGGGGGGAGAGTCTGTACCCCCTATAAACGCGCCCTTCTTCGTCCGTCCGTATCGGGGTGAGATTGATGAAGAAATCAAGCACGCCGTTCTAGAAGGAGCACTATGCCTACCGCTATCGCCTACGCAGCACCGTCTGCCACCGGAGACCTGGTCCCTGCCACCATCGAACGCCGGGACGTCGGTCCTCACGACGTGCTGATCGAGATCAAGTTCGCGGGCATCTGCCATTCCGACATCCACACAGTCCGCGGCGACTGGGGACCGCAGCAGTACCCGCTGGTCCCCGGCCACGAGATCGCCGGAGTCGTCACCCAAGTGGGTGCCGAAGTCACCAAGCACGCCGTTGGCGACCGCGTCGGAGTCGGCTGCATGGTCAACTCCTGCCGGGATTGCGTTAACTGCGTAAAGGGCGAGGAGCAGTACTGCCTCAACGGGATGATCGGCACCTATGGCGCCGTTGACCGTGATGGCACCGTCACGCAGGGCGGCTACTCCAGCCACGTCGTGGTGACCGAAGACTTCGTCGTCACCATTCCCGAGGGCCTGGAGCTCGACGTCGCGGCTCCTTTGCTGTGCGCGGGCATCACCACCTACTCGCCGCTGCGTCACTGGGGCGCCGGTCCCGGCAAGAAGGTGGCCGTCGTCGGCCTCGGCGGACTCGGACACATGGCCGTCAAACTCGCTCACGCCATGGGGGCCGAGGTCTCCGTGCTCTCCCAGTCCATGAAAAAGCAGGAAGACGGCCTCCGCCTGGGTGCCGACCAGTACTTCGCCACCAGCGATGAAAACACCTTCAAGGATCTGGCCGGCACTTTCGACCTGATCATCAACACCGTCAGCGCCTCGATCGACATCAGCGCCTACCTGCAGTTACTGACCCTCGACGGCGCCCTGGTGAACGTGGGCGCCCCGGCCGAACCGCTGCCCGTAAATGCCTTTTCACTGATCAGGGGACGCCGGTCCTTCGCCGGATCCATGATCGGCGGCATCTCTGAAACCCAGGAAATGCTCAACTTCTGCGCGGAGCACGGACTCGGCTCAGAGGTCGAAGTCATCCCGGCAAGCAAAATCAATGACGCCTACGAGCGCGTCCTGGCTTCAGATGTCCGGTACCGCTTCGTTATCGACACAGCGACCCTGAGCTAGGAACCGGGCACAGGAAATCCCTGTGCCCATAGACCTGGGCCCTGAAGAGATCCATTGATGAGGGAAAGCGACTGAGGCGGGAGCTGTCATTCGTCGAAGTGGGTTATCACGTGCGTGTTGTCGGTGATAGAGGCGATAACACTGGCTGCGACATCCCGGAGTTTGACGTTGCGGGAGTTGGATGTCCTCAACAGGATCTTCAGGGCGGCATCCTGGCTGCAGCGGTTCTGCGCCATGATGGCCCCTACGGCCATGTCGATCGTTGTCCTTGATTTCATTGCCTCGGCCATGTCGTTCTTCGCATCATTCATCTGGGCGAGCCGGAGCTGTAGCCGCAGGGTCTTTGCTGTCTGCTCGGCGAAGGCTTCGGCTCCCGCAATGTCTTCGCCTGTGAACCCGTGCTGCAGGGGCGAATAGAGGTTCAATGCCGCAGTGGCTCCTCTTTCAAGGGGCAGCGGAAGCCCAAGGATGGAGCCAATACCGTGCCCGGAAACAGCCGAGATGTATTCAGGCCAGCGGTGTTCCTCCAGCACATCGGGAACGTGCATCGTGGTCATGGTCCGCAACGTTGAGAGGCAGGGGCCGTCGCCAAAGCCGTACTGCAGCTCGTCCATCGCCAGAGCCTTTGGATCGTTGCTGACAACGGTCACAGGTTTCTTGCGGCGGGCCACCGTGATACCACATAAAATTTCTTTTCCCCGCGCCGAGAGCATTGAGGCGGAGAAAGTGACGAGTTCCTGAAGGAAGTCGTGAACGTCCGCAGCGTCAAGGACCAGGTCCTGCAGGTGGGAGGCGACCGCGTTTTGCGGATCCTGGCCAAGTTCAGCAACCATGGGCGGTTCTCGATCTCCAGAGTAGGTTTTTACCTATTCCAGCCGAGGTTTGGACGGCGGCTGGAAAGAGGGCCGCTCACTGCCGAACGTGACTCCAGCGTACACCGCCAAGATTCGTTCCTTCCGGTATGCCGTCCCTTCTCAGCCGGTTGAGGCGGTGTCGTCGTGGGCGGCTCCGACAGGTTTGGATTCGGGTGAGCCCCGTTGGCGTAGATAGATCGACAGCACCACCATGGATCCGACGGCAAGGAATTCAGACTGCCAGTTTTGCAGGGTTCTGTTCCAGAATTCCGGAGAGGCAACGTATTCGCTCCAGGTAAGGGGTTCCTGGAAGTTGGCCAGCTGTTCTTCGTTGTAGGCGCTGTTCCCGGTCAAGGACTGGACCAGCCAGGACAGGACGAAAATCAGGCCCATGGTAAGGCCAAGTGAGTTCGCGAAGAGTACATGGCGCCAGCCATTGATCCGGGCCCAGGCTGGTGACTTTTCGTTGCTGTGCTCGCCAATGAGCTGGTCCTTATCCGATTCAGGGCCGGTCTGGTCCAGTTCTTTTGATTCGGGCGAGCCTTTTTGGACCAGCCAGATGGTGGCCATGATGTACAGCAGGAACTGCAGATATTCGGACTGCCAGTTCTCCGAGACATCCACCGCAAAGCTCGATGAGGTCAGGTATTGGGCGAGGCTGATCTCTTCGAGCCCGTGGGTGATCTGTTCCTCGTTGAACAGGGCATGACCGGAAAGACCTTGTCCCAGCAGGGCCAACAGGAAGATCAGCCCGAAGAAGAGGCTCAACCCGTTGTTTCTGATAGCTGTTTTCACGTTCTTCCCCTATCCGTGCGCAAGTCCGACGGCGGCCAGGTAAGCCAGCCCGCCCAGTATCAGGATCAGGTAAAGCGCAAAGCTCCAACGCATTCCTATTTACCTCCTACTTCACACTTGTACGGCGATTCTCCTTGGGGCGTGCAGCCGGCACCCGAAATTTTCCATCCTGACCCAGAGGCAACCAGGAAGACAACGTCATCCTCGAACTCGACCATGGCCTCACGCCCGAAGACCTCAGTCCGGAGCGGCTGCCCAGAACCGGCCAGTTCCACTGACTCCAGTTGCTCCTCACACTCGGTTTCCCCGCCCGCCTTCTCCAGGGCCTCCTGCCCCAGCATCGAGCACGCTTCCGATGTGTTTCCTGAGCTCACTTCCTTGTGGAATTTCTGGGCCGCGGCAGCAGCCCCCTTTCCCTCGGGTGCGCAACCCAGGAGCGACAGCAAGGTCAGAACAAGGACTCCGCCAATCGTCCCCTTGATTCGGGGTGCTCTCCTTGACCTGGGCGCCGGTAGCGTCTCGCTCACACATCCTCCTGAAAGTGCTCCTGATAGTGGCCGTAACTGTTCCTAAAGGAGAAGTACCCAAAAAAAGAGGTTTTCCTCACGACAAAGCCAATCGCCGCCGTCGGCAGTGGTCAGAGGCCTGCTGGTTTGGCGGTAAAACGGAGGGAAAAGTGGTTCAGAGTACCGGGCAGGGGGTCCCTGGGGGACAGGTGCTGGGACGATGCCAGGCTGAACTGCCTCTTTTCGATCAGGTAGGAGAGCATCGCGCTGGTGAGCATGAGGACCAGTTGCCTTCCCGGGCAATAGACCGGCCCGTCGCTGAAGGGAACTAAGGGCCAGTCTGCATCATCGGGATTTCTGGTGAGCCAAACCTCGGGAAGAAACGAGTGGGCCTGGGGGAGGTGGCGGTCATCCCGGTGGAAATACGGCGCGAAGATCAGGACGCCGCAGTCCTGAGGCATCGTTCCGTCGTCCCACACGACCTCCCGGGTGGTCTGCCGCAGGATCATGGGGGTGGTGGGCCATAGCCGCAATGACTCAAGGACGCACGCGCGAAGGTAGGGCAGGTGCTGCCTGCCTGAAGTATCATCCTGGATCTCCTGCTGGACACGGGCGGACTTCTCACCGTGAGTTACCAGCAGCGCGAGGGCTCTGAACGTAGCCATCCCGGCTGGTTCGAAGGCAAACAGCCACTGCGGAATCTGGTCCGCGGGCGCAGCCTCGGAATGCGCCTCCATACCCCTCATAATGTAGGCGAGGCTGCCTGGCTCTGCGGTTTGCAGCCTTTGCTGAACCCTGCTCAGGAATTGGTCCCGGACTTTCCTGCGCTTTGGCTTCAGGAATGCCCAGTTCGCATCTTTGCGAAGGCCGGCAAGCATATTCGTGAGCTCGTGGTCATCGCGGGCCCCATCTCCAAAGATTATGCGGCGGACCATCCTGTGCCAGGATTCGATGAAAACATCCCAGTTCAGTTCACCCCTTTCCCCAACACTGGCGAGGAGTTGATCCGCTTCCTGCCTGACGATGGGCAGTAAGGAGTCAGCAAGCCGGTGGACGTGGCTGTGGGAGTCCAGGGCCTGTTCCTGGAGAGCCCGTCTCGCGGTTCGCTCCCTTCCTCTGGATATAAGCACATTGCGTGGTTCGAAGTGGGCGAGGGCTGCCCGTTTTTCACTGCTGGCAGGAGAGAAGGGCTCCGGCGAATTGTTCAATACGTACCGCAGGTCGGTGGGCCGCAGCACCACGGCCTGGTTCCTGATAGGCAGGCGCAGGAGCAGCGGCCCGGCACGGTGCTTGTCGTCGAGTTTCTGCATCCTGCGAACGGCGCGGGAATCGAGCTGCAGGCGTTCGGCCATGGCCACCGCTCGGGGGCGGCGGATGATGGGCCCCTTGGCTACAGTCGGCACAAATACCTCAGCCAGGAAAGCCACTGTTTCAAGGACCGTAGCCCGGGGAAGTCCATTGTC
This sequence comes from Arthrobacter sp., assembly GCF_031179985.1. Taxonomy (GTDB): domain Bacteria; phylum Actinomycetota; class Actinomycetes; order Actinomycetales; family Micrococcaceae; genus Arthrobacter. The sequence continues at coordinate 9,831 of NZ_JAPSHJ010000072.1, forward strand.
AGTTCTCATTTTCCGTACCTGCCGTCCTCGCCGATGCCGGGGTTATCTGCTTCTGCCCCCGGCTGGCTGCCCAGTACGGGTGCTGACTTCAGCATAGCCATGGTGCGCAACCAGTTACGGACTTCCACCACTCATTGGTGAAGGTCCCATAGATTGCGAGCTCCAGGCGGAGGACCTGAGTTCAGCCATGGACTCCAGGACAGCCATCGACCTGGCCCGCGGCATCATTATGGGCCAAAACCCCTGCAAGGCAGAGGAGGCTTTCGAGATCCTGCAGAGGGTGTCAAGCAACCGGAAGGAAAAACTGCACGACATCGCCAGGGAAGTTGTATTAGGGGTCGCAGGAAACGCCGGGACAACGCACTTCGAGCCCTGACGAGCGGCAAGTGCCGGGCACTTAAACGAAAGCGGACGACGGCGGGAGGTCCCGTCGTCGTCCGCGTGCGTCTGTTTCTAGCGGGTGATTCCCTCGAAGATGGCGCCGTGCGGAACCTTACCGCTCAGGCTCACGGTGAAAGTGTTTGGTCCGCTGCGGGTCACGGCGATGCCGCATTTTGCAGCGGTAGCGCGCGGTGAAAGGTCTTTTACGACCGATTCGAGAGTGTGGTCAATGGCTGACCGGTCCCAGATCTTTAGCGTTACGGAGTCGGTGGTATCGAACGTCATTATTCAGTACTTCCATTCATACAGCTGACGGCCCCAAGTCGTCATTGCAGAGGCCGCATCCTCGTCGGTGAGGAATGCTGGTTTGGGTGTTTCGGGAACGGATCCCTCATTTATGGTTCACGGTGGCCAGCGGCAGTTGCAAATTATTCGTCCCGAATGTGAGCCATTCCACGATCGAAGGCTCCAGTGTGGCGGAGCCTGCCGGGTCTCCCGGACGCCCGACCTGGACCGTTCAGCTAGCCCCGCTGAGGGGCGAGCGCGTAGAACGGTGTGAACCGGCCCCTCGTTTCCGGGGAGATATCAGAGCGCACAATCGAAGCTGTCTCGAGTGCTGCAAGGTGGTATCTGACGCAGTCGCGCGAGCAGGAAATCGCGTTGCTGATATCGGATACCTTGCTGGCGCCATGCGCTTCCAGGTAGTCGATGATCTGCGATTTGATTGGCCTGCTTCGTTCAGTTTTTGTCCGGCTTTCGTGTGAAGCGACAATCGGGCGGCGAAGTTGAACATCAACAGTCATTTCCATGGCCTTTCATAGGTGCTGGAACGGTCCTCGTCGTTGAGGGCCGCTTTCTGTCTTCGGACGGAACAGGGCGCGTCCGTGTAACCCCTGCCCCCGAAGACGGGCAGGGGTGGGGTGGGGCGGTTGGGGACTACTTGCTGAGGTTTGCCAGGCGCTGCGGGCTGAGCAGTTCTTCGAGCTGCGCTTCAGTGAGCAGCCCGTGTTCAAGGACCAGCTCCGCGACACCCTTGCCCGTGGCGAGGG
>NZ_JAPSHJ010000036.1:0-5054 GCF_031179985.1 Arthrobacter sp.
ATGCTTGCAAAGACCGAGTCCGCAGACCAGGTCACCGAGAGCTTCCACCGCATGGACGGCAACACTCCCGTCATCCCCCTCGTGGAATCAGCAGTGGGCATTGAAGAAGCCAACAACATCGCCAAAGCCCAGGGTGCCTTCCGGCTGGCCTTCGGTTCCGGCGACTTCCGCCGCGACACCGGCATGGCAGCTACGCCCGAAGCCATGGCCTACCCCCGGGCCAAACTGGTTGTGGCCAGCCGGGTCGGTAACCTGCCGGGCCCTATCGACGGCCCCACCGTGGGAACCAACCACCCCATCCTGCGTGAGCAGACAGGCATCACCGTCATGATGGGCATGACCGGCAAGCTCTGCCTCGCCATCGACCAGACCAGCGTAATCAACGAGGTCATCAGCCCCACACCCTCGGACGTGGCATGGGCCACGGACTTCATGGCTGACTTTGAGGCGAACGGCCGGGTAATCCGGGACGGTTCCGACCTTCCGCGCCTCGGCCGGGCAGAAAAGATCATCAAGCTCGCGGTAGCCTTTGGGGTGCAGCCCGCGCTCTGACTCTCAGTACGCCCACCATTGATCCACAGGGGACCCCGTGACCGATTCCACTTATCTGGTCCACGGGGTCTTTTGGGATGGGCCTGCTGCCGCTCGGCCCGGAGCCGACGGCGGAACCCCACAACTGCGGCTTGAGCGCCGCGGAGGCGGGTTCAGTGAGGTCCCGCTTGCCTCCGGCACCCATCTCGGCTTCCGCCTGGCGGAATCCGAAAAATTCTGCCTCGGGCACCACAAGGTGCACTCGGCGTCCGAGCGCGATCATGTCTTGTGCCCCCATCAGGCCCCCGCTGTGAAGGGGAACCAGTGCGAGCGTTGCTTCATGCTGGACGATTCCCGCCTGATCCACGATTTCCACCGTGGCGGGCGCGTGCCAGCCGGTCTGCGTGCCTACCTGTCCCAGCAGCACTGGCTCTATATTGCAACGTTCGGGGATGGCGCCACCAAGGTGGGAACGGCGTCGAACCTGCGGAAGTGGAACCGTCTGGCCGAACAGGGCGCTGTCGTTGCCAGGTATGTTGCGCGTGCCGATGACGGCCGGATCGTCAGGGTGCTGGAGGACATGGTCAGCCGGGAGGCAGGGTTGCCACAACAGATCCGGTCTGCCGCCAAAGCTGCTGCCCTGACCGAGCCTTCCCCCGCCGTCGGGCTGGATGCAAAGAACAAGGCCTTGGCAGGGGAGGTGCGTACGCTGCTCGCGGGTGCAGCCCTGGGAGGGTTCGCCGTGGTGGATGAACAATGGATCCGTCCGTCCCAGGCCGACCCGGTCTCTTTACCGGGCTTGGGGCTCCGCCACGCCTATCCGCATGATTTAAGCGAGGGCACGCACGGGTTCCGGATCAACTCCCTCAACGGCGGCTACGCCCTGGCGTCCATCGAAGGGTCCGAACTCGAGTTCGTCGTGAGCCTCGGCCAGCTCAAGGGGCGCAGGATTGAGTTGGGCAACCATCGGTCCGAAGTGCCCGCGGTGCAGGAATCCCTGTTTTGAAATCCCTGTTTTGAACAGCCAGTAAACTGGCACGGTGCTGAACGAATTCTGGGCCTCGGCCTCAACCACGTACAAAATCGTCGTCTTCAGTGCGATGGGACTGATCGCCGTCGGGATCATCCTTAATATTCTGGGCAACACTTCACAGAACCAGGGACTTGCTGTGGCGTCCCTGCCGGTAATCGGCGTGGGGCTCGTCTTGCACATTGTGGGCCTGGTGGTCCGGGGCCAACAGATCCGGAAGGGTTACAAGAGGTAGTCCGCCCGGACGATAGGCTTGAGGCCATGAGTATCAATCCGGATCTGCAGGGCCGTAGCTACCCTGCCGCAGAGGTGTACGACGTTGGCCGCGAGAAAATCCGCGAGTTTGCCCGCGCCGTCAAAGCAACGCATCCCGCCCATTTTGACCTGAATGCAGCCATCGCCCTCGGACACCGGGATCTGGTGGCACCCCCCACGTTTGCGATCATCGTCGCCCAGCGGGCGGACGCCCAGCTGATCGAGGATCCGGATTCCGGCATTGACTTCTCCCGCGTGGTCCACGCAGACCAGCGTTTTGTCCACCACCGGCCCATCATCGCCGGCGACAGACTGGTGGCTGAACTCCATGTGGACGGCGTCCGCTCCATGGGCGGCGGGGCCATGATCACCACCCGTTCAGAGATTTTTGCCCTGTCGGAGGACGCTTCACGCAGGAACGTCGCCACCACCATATCCTCGATCCTGGTTCGCGGAGAGGAACAGTAACCATGACACCTTCTTTCACAGATGTCACTATCGGCCAGGCTCTTGGCAGCCGTACCATCGGCGTCACCCGGCAGGATCTGGTCAAGTACGCCGGCGCCTCGGGGGACTTCAACCCCATCCACTGGAACGAGTCCTTCGCCACCGGTGTGGGCCTCCCCGGTGTCATCGCCCACGGCATGTTCACCATGGGAGCCGCCGTGCAGCTGGTCACCGACTGGGCCGGGGACCCGGCAGCGATTGTGGATTTCCAGACCCGCTTCACCAAGCCCGTCCCGGTAACCGACACCACGGGAACAGACGAGCCCGGCGCCAGCATCGAGGTCACTGGCGCAGTCGGAGCACTCGATGAGGATGCCAAGACTGCGCGCGTGGACCTCACCGTCGTTTCCGGAGGGCAGAAAGTGCTGATGAAGGCCCAGGCCGTAGTCAGGCTTGGCTGAAACTGTGGATCCTTCGATCCCCGTTAGGCTGTTGAGGTGACCCAGACGCTGCTCGCCGAACTCACCACTGCCGCCGTCGGCGGTCCCGCCGCCACCTTCGTGGAGGCCCGCACGGAAGCCGAGATCATCGACGTCGTGCGTTCCGCTGACACCGTGGGGGAGCCGCTGCTCATCATCGGCGGCGGGTCCAATCTCCTGATTTCCGACGACGGGTTCCCCGGAACCGTCCTGAAGCTCGCTTCCGAGGGTTTCACAGTCAGCGCCGAAGACTCCTGTGGTGGCGTGGCCGTGGTGGTCCAAGCGGGCCACAACTGGGATGACCTGGTGAAGCACGCGGTGCTGCACGCCTGGTCCGGCATCGAAGCACTCTCCGGGATCCCCGGCTCCACGGGCGCTACTCCGGTTCAAAACGTGGGTGCTTACGGAGCAGATGTCTCGCAGACCATAGCTGCTGTGCGGACGTGGGACCGGGAGCAGAACGCGGTGCGGACGTTTACAAACTCCGAGCTGAAGTTCGGCTACCGGGATTCCCTGCTGAAGCAGACAACGGTGAATGGGTCCCCTCGCTTCGTGGTCTTGACAGTGGAGTTCCAGTTGCCGCTGGGCCGTATGAGCGCCCCTATCCGCTATGCCGAGCTCGCCCGTGCGCTCGGCGTTGAACAGGGCAAGAGGGCGTACTCCAATGACGTGCGGCGGGAAGTGCTGCGGCTCCGGGCATCAAAGGGCATGGTGCTGGATGCCGCGGACAGGGACACCTACTCGACGGGATCGTTCTTCACGAACCCGATCGTTCCTCCGGCTGTAGCAGACGAACTGCCGCAGGACGCGCCCCGCTACCCGGCTGGCAGCGATGGGCTGGTGAAACTCTCAGCCGCTTGGCTCATCGATAAGGCCGGCTTCGCCAAGGGCTTCGGATTGGAACCGGACAGCGTTTCGGGAGGTCGGGCCGCGTTGTCCACCAAGCACACACTGGCCATCACCAACCGCGGCTCCGCCAAGGCCTCCGATATGGCGGCTATCGCGCGTGAGGTGAGGCGCGGCGTCGTCGAACGCTTTGGCATTGAACTGCATCCGGAACCGCTACTGATCGGCGTTGAACTGTAGGTCCGCGACTGAGCTGTCAGTACGGGATCGCGCTGTCAGCACGGGTTCCGGGGGCTTATGGCTTATTTTCTGTGGGAGGGTGCGGCGCCGCCCTGCTGAAGAGCAGATAGGTGAAACCCGACGCCGTTGCCGCCAATCCGAAGACCTGGCAGAAGGCCACCGATTGGGGACTTGGCCCGCTTCGAAGCAGCAATCCTGCCGCGGCGAAGGCCACGGCTCCCAACAGGAACACCACGGTGCCGGGCAGGAAACTCCGCAAGGTGGAAGGGAGCTCTTCACCGGTGTCCGGAGCAGCTTGATGGTGCGGCTGGAGCAGTACTGCCGCCGTGAAGCTGAATACGGCCAGCACGATGCCCGCCGATGAGACCTGCTGCAGAGTCGCCATGACCGGTGAAAGACTTGTCCCGCTGGCGACGGCAACAGCAAGTCCGGCAGCCATACCTGCTGCGCTGGAGGCCCAGCCGAGCAGGGCGAGCCTCCGGCATACGGGCCGCAGGAGGGGCCACAAGTCACCCATGGTCATGAAATCAGCGTAGGAGTGCGGGCTGGGCACCAACTGGGAGTTGACTGTACCTTGCTCTCAACTGGCGGGGCTTGTGTGGCCGCTTCTATCTGGCGGGATACGGCTGGAGACGTTCGCGGCGGACTGTATTCGTCCGTAGCTGGTTCTAGGATGTTGGCATGACAGCAGAGGCGCAGGCTGGAGTTTCAGCGGCTGATTCAGGTTTGGCTCCGACCCGTGATTCTTCGAACGTGCCCGTGCGGCTTTCGGCCCGGGTCATGGGGCGGCTTCGCCTCGTATCCCAAGGCGTACTGGGGGAGGGCCTGCGCTCCGTGCCTGAGACGGTCCGGTGGATGACGGCAATGCAGGCCCAGGATCTGCCGGCAGCACTGTGGGCGGTGGGCTTGCGCTCTTCCGGCGCCGGGCTTGAATCGGTGCGGTCTACCCTGGACGACGGCGAAATCGTACGTTCGTGGCCCATGCGCGGGACGTTGCACTTGGTGGCGCCGGAGGACCTTCGCTGGATGCTCAGTATCACCACCCCACGGATGATCCGGGCGGTTGCCGCCAGGCACCGGCAACTTGAGATTTCCGAAGGGGACATCAAACTGTGCCGTGACGTTGCCTTGGAGATCCTGACGGGAGGAAAGACCGCTACCCGGCAGGAGATGTTCGGGGCTTTCGAGGCTGCGGGTCAGGTAACCAAGGAGCAGCGCGGAGTCCA
>NZ_JAPSHJ010000036.1:5154-39965 GCF_031179985.1 Arthrobacter sp.
GGGACATCAAACTGTGCCGTGACGTTGCCTTGGAGATCCTGACGGGAGGAAAGACCGCTACCCGGCAGGAGATGTTCGGGGCTTTCGAGGCTGCGGGTCAGGTAACCAAGGAGCAGCGCGGAGTCCATCTGCTGGGCCTGCTGTGTCAAACCGCGTCGATCGTCCTCGGTCCCTTGGCAGGAAACCAGCAGAAGTTTGCTGCGTTCGATGAGTGGATCCCCGAGTCGCGGAGCCTGGAACGCGAGGAGGGCATTGCCGAGTGGGTTCTTCGTTACATGCGCAGCCACGGGCCTGCCACTGAACGTGACTTTTCCTGGTGGTCAGGCATCCCTCTTACCGAGGTCCGCCAGGGGTTGGGCTCGGCCGGGTCTGAGCTGGTCAAGCTGGTGTTTGAGGGGACCACTTACTGGCTCTCACGTTCCACGGCGGAACTGCTCGACGTCGGCGTACCCGGCGGGCGTTCGGTTCAGGCCCTCCCCGCCTTTGACGAGTTCCTCCTCGGATACACCAACCGCAGCCTGGTCCTTCCCTCGGAGCATGCCGACAAGATCGTCCCCGGCGGCAACGGTGTGTTCAAGAAAATCATCGTGTCCGGGGGTGCCGTGGTGGGGACATGGGGCGTGCAGGGGAGTGGTAGGGCTGCCGCCGTCGTGCCAATAACCTTCGACGAGGCCAAGCCTATGGGCTCCGCCGCAGCAGCAGGTTTCCGCAAGGCCGGGGAACGCTACCTGACGTTCCTCGCCGGCTGAGGGCTGGGGGAGGCTTCACCGGCCCTGCCCCGCCCAACCGGCTCTGGGCAGCTACGGCCTTGTGAGTTAGGGCCGGTCGTAGGGCAAGGAGAAGCGCAGGAGCAAGAGCCGGAACTGCTGACTTCTCCACATATGACCGATGAGTGCTATCGATACAAGGATTAATGCATCCAGCCTTGAAACATGAATCCCCACAAGCTGACCACGGTCATTGACTCGCGCTGGCCAGCACATTCGGTCGCCTCCACTCACCAACTCGCTCAGGCTGAACTGGGTGATCGCGTCCTGACTCTCGGGGTGCGGTCCGGTGTGCTGCTTCGTCTGCGCCGCGGTGCGTATGTGCGATCGCCAGGGCTCAGAAATGGTCGGTTGGCTAACCCACGCAAAGACGGCCCTGCCCCACTGGAGCGGCCCGGGAAGGGGCAGTTCAAGCGGGGCAGGGCCGTGATTGCGGTGAGCGGGGTGCTGGTGAGCGGGGTGAAGCGAAGAGAAGTGCGGGACTACAGGGTGCCGGTGGCGATCTTCAGCATGCGGCGCAGCGGTTCGGCCGCACCCCAGAGGAGCTGATCGCCAACGGTGAAGGCACTGATGTACTCCGGGCCCATCTCGAGCTTGCGGATTCGGCCGACGGGGATGTCCAGCGTGCCCGATGCAGCCACCGGGGTGAGGCTCGCCATGGAGTCTTCCTTGGTGTTCGGCACCACCTTGGCCCACTCGTTGTCCGCAGCCAGGATGCTTTCAATCTCAGCTACGGAGAGGTCTTCCCGGAGCTTGAGGGTCAGGGCTTGGGAGTGCGAGCGCATGGCGCCGATCCGGATGCACAGGCCGTCCATCATGATGTGGTTCTCGGCGGAGGTGCCGAGGATCTTGTTGGTCTCCACGCCCGCCTTCCACTCTTCCTTTGACTGGCCGTTGCCCAGGTCAGCGTCAATCCAAGGGATCAGCGAGCCGGCCAGCGGAACACCGAACTGGGTGGCGTCGATGTCGCTCCGCTGGTGGGCCAGGACCTTGCGGTCGATGTCCAGGATGGCCGACGCCGGGTCGTCCAGTTCCGTGGTGACCTCGGCATTGAGCGTGCCGAACTGGCTGAGCAGCTCGCGCATATGCCGCGCACCGCCGCCGGAGGCAGCCTGGTACGTCATGGACGTGCCCCACTCGACGAGGCCGTTCTTGAACAGGCCACCGAGGCCCATCAGCATGCAGGACACGGTGCAGTTGCCGCCGATGAAGTCCTTGGTACCGTTCACCAGGCCCTTGTCGATGACGTCGCGGTTGATCGGGTCGAGCACGATGATCGAGTCATCGCTCATACGCAGGGTGGAGGCGGCGTCGATCCACAGGCCGTCCCAGCCGCGGCTGCGCAGCTCGGTGTGGACGCGTTTGGTGTAATCGCCGCCTTGTGCGGTGACAATAATGGGCAGCTTAGCCAGCGTGTCGACGTCGAACGCGTCCTCGAGCTTGCCTGAGCCTTCTGCGAAAGAAGGCGCGGCACCTCCTGCATTCGAGGTGGAGAAGAACACCGGGTTGATGTTGGCGAAGTCGCCCTCGTCCTGCATGCGCTGCATGAGGACGGAACCGACCATGCCGCGCCATCCGACCAGGCCGACGGAAGGGGTAGCTGCTGTAGTCATTCGTCCAGTTTAGACTTCGGAACGCGCATGGCGCAGTCGGTTACGTCACTATGCGCGCGGAGCACGACGTCGGTACTCGCCGCATGCCCCTAGGGGTTGTTCCCTCTTCACCAACAGCATTGGGAGCAGCACCTATGAGGTCAGGAACAACAGCCCTGTCATGGGGTCCTATTCAACAGGCCGCGGCAGATTACGGGCCCTCCGCAGCTTCTCGGCCTTGCGTTCCTTGAAGTAGCTTGACCAACCGGCGAGGAGGGGAATGAGGATCAGCAGGTACATCCACCAGATCTCGCGCAGGATGTGCCACTGATCAGTCAGGGCCATCTGCAAGATTCCGTACAGCATCCCGCCAAAAGCCAGGCTGATCAGGACTGCGAGGAACAGCAAGCCCGCTGAGCTGTTAACGGGCTTAACCAGGCTGACACCATCGTCCTTGCGGACGCCGTACTCCTCAGACGTATAACCCACCAGCTCACCATTTTCGGCGCGGCGGTGGATCAGCTGTTGGTCGGAGGACCGGGACTGCTCGTAGCCTGGATCCTGGGGGACTCCCTTACTGCGCCTGGCCACGGGAGTTCGCAATCGCTGCCAGCAGCCCGGCGTCGTCCAGGACCATGGTTTCGGCGACCTCGTCCTTGTCGAAATCCGGGATGCCGGTGGTCCAAGTATCGTTCTCACACCGAATCAGCAGGTGCTGTTCGGAGTCCATTGTCTTGAAGACGAGGTAGGCGGAGCCGCCATGATTTTGCTGTACATGTTGCTGCACCACCCGAAGTGTAGCTTCCGCCGACGTGATGCTGGGGTCCTGGGCAAATACGAACCAGGTGCCGAGCAGCCGGGGTTGAAGCATCAGCGATACGCCGGGTGCTTCCAGGAGAGCGACGTTGTCCATGGTCTCACCCGTCAGCAGCGCGATCTCCGTCCAACGGGTCGCGCTGCCGAAGGCAGTGGCTACTGCGGCTGCGACACCGGTCACTCCCAGCTGCCCGTTATCATCAACGGTGGCCATATCTCGCGCCAGGAGCGATGATGCGCCGGCCGTGGATAGGGTGACATCGTCGACCATTTCCTCGGCGCGGAAAACGCTGACGGTTCTGTTTCGCGCCGGACCTTCAAAAACGTTCAGAAGATAGGCAAACTCGCCCACGCCGAAGCCGATGACATCTACGCCGAGGCGAGGCTCTTGCTGGGTCTGGTCCTGAATAGTCATGCTTCTCTCCTAATCGCCGATCCCGAAGAACTTGCCTACGGACTTGCCAGCATCCACCAGATTGTCTTTCGTGTCGCTAACGAATTTTCCGGGATCCTGCACGGCGTTTGCTATGCCTTCGCCAATGTTCTTCCCGACGCTGCTGATGGTGTCCCAGTTTTCGTAGATGGCAACTCCAACACTGGCGACCTGACAGACAGTCCCGGCGGGCGGTGGCAGGAAACATCCAACCCCGAGGCCAGCTTTGAGGGCGCCCCCCACGCCGCCCTTGATATCGCCGTTGGCGAAGGCGTTGACCGAGTCGATCGCGCTGAAGCCGACACCGGCCCAGCCCAGCCCGCGTGCGAGGCCACTCTTACCCAGCCATTCCAGCTTGGTACCCGCACCGATCAAGGGCTTTTCCTCCAGCAACGGGGCGAGCCTGGAAAGTCCGGGGTGCTGGTGCAGGTTCTTCAGCGAGGCAAGGTCTGTTGCTTTATCGATGATGCCGATTCCGCGGTTTGCTTTCGAGGAGTTGCTCAGAAGGCCCTCAAGCGCTGCCGTCCCTTTTGTGGTCTGCAGCAAATGGCGGGTATCAAAAACGGGGCCTCCGAGCCGGTGCAGGCCTCTTGACAGCAACGCCTGAGCTGCCTCCGCCCGATGGTTCTTAAGTACCCAGCCGTACTGCCCTACATGCTTGGCCAGGGTAAGTGGAGCTTTGATGAACTTCTGAGTCGTCAGGCCTGTCCTGAGCGCACCAATGCCGCCCATGAGCACGCCACCGAGCACTGCCGGCAGCGCCCAGCCGGAACCGGCCGAACCCGAGCTACCCAGGGGCCCACCACCGGAACCGGGGGCGGCATCGCTCGCCTTCTCTTGCTGGTTAGCGTTCTCGAGGAGCTTTTTGGATTCCTCCTTGAGACGGTCGGCGGCTCGCTGCAGGAGAGCATGGTGATTTCCGTTCCAATCGGAGCGGAACTGGAGGGCGTCATTGCCTTTCCACGAAGTGTTGTTGTTGATCTGGCTGGTCAGCAGCGTGGATTGCTGCTGGAGGCTCTCTGAAGCCTGACCAAACTGCTGTGCGAGCGTCCGCAACTGTGCGACGTCAGCGCCCCAGAAGTTCCCAGTCATCCAAATCCCCCAAAGGTCCCGTATGGAACAGCGTGAATGCTGCCCTGCCGAACAAACTGTAGCTACTTCAAGCCGACACTGCGATGGGGCCAACTCCCCATCAGTAGCGGGGCTGGCTCCCCGTCAGGACGCCCAAACGCCACTTACGAGCCAGGATGCTCCGTAAGCAGCAACTGTTTCCGAGTCCGGATGGCATAGAAAGCGCCGAAGGCAAAGACCTGGGCCACAACAACCAGCACAATGATGCCGACGATCTTGTTTCCGCCCAGGATCATGGTCAGTCCCACGATCGCGGAGAGCAGCGCGAGCAGCGGCAGCAGCATGTAGCCCAGCACGAACAGGGTTTCTGGTTTCTTCAGCATCCCTACGCACCCTTCCGGCGCCATACGGTGAACCGGTAGCGGGTGCCGTTGGCCGCGGTCAGCCAGCCCTTTGGCGGCTCGTTGTCCGAGTTCTCCCATTCGTAACCGAGCTCGGGGGCGTAAGTGTCGCCGTCGGCCTCTGAATCGATGAAGGTGACCACGGCGACGTCGGCGATGTCCACGGACTGCGCGAAGATTTCCCCGCCGCCCAGGATCCAGACGGTACCCCCGCCGGGCACGAACTGGGACTCGAGCAGTGCGTCATCCAGGGACTTCACGACGACGGCGCCCTCCGCTTCGGGAGTGCTGCCCCAGTTTTCCTGGCGGGTTATCACGATGTTGGTGCGGCCGGGCAGCGGACGGTACTTCGCTGGGAAGGACAGCCACGTCTTGCGCCCCATGATGACCGGGTGACCTGCGGTGAGCTTCGTGAAGTGTTTCAGGTCCTCAGGAAGGTGCCACGGCATATCGCCGTCCATGCCGATCACGCCGGCCGTGGTCTGTGCCCACACCAAACCCACGCCGGTGATGCTTGCAGCCAGGTCCGCTGTGAAACCTTCCGGCGCTGCCTGCGGTTCGGAATCTTTGCTGTTCATACGGCGATCGGGGCCTTAATCGTGGGGTGGTGCTGATAGCCAACCACTTCGAAGTCGTCCAGGGTGTAGTCAAAAATGGAGGCAGGCTTGCGGTTGATCTTCAGCTGGGGATATTCATACGGTTCCCGGGCGAGCTGCTTCAGGACCTGGTCCATGTGATTCTCGTAGATGTGCACGTCGCCGCCGGTCCAGACAAATTCCCCCGGCTCCAGTCCTACCTGCTGTGCCAACATGCACGTAAGCAGGGCATAGGACGCTATGTTGAAGGGAACACCCAGGAAGGTATCTGCTGAACGCTGGTAAAGCTGGCAGGAGAGCTTCCCGTCAGCCACATAGAACTGGAAGAACGCGTGGCACGGGGGCAGCGCCATGTCCTGGAGTTCGGCAACATTCCAAGCGGAAACGATGTGCCGGCGGGAGTCGGGGTTGGCCTTCAGGTTTTCCACGAGCTCGGCGATCTGGTCGATGTGCCCGCCGTCCGGAGTGGGCCAGCTGCGCCACTGGACGCCGTAAACGGGGCCGAGTTCGCCGTCGGCATCTGCCCATTCGTTCCAGATGGTGACGCCCTGGTCCTGCATCCACTTCACGTTGGTTTCGCCGCGCAGGAACCACAGCAGCTCCACCGCCACTGACTTGAAGTGGACCCTCTTGGTGGTGATCAGGGGGAAGCTTTTGGTGAGGTTAAAGCGCATCTGGCGGCCGAATACGCTGCGCGTACCTGTGCCGGTCCGGTCTGATTTGTGGGTGCCATGTTCCAGCACGTCACGCAGGAGGTCTTCATAGGGCGTTGGAATGCTCACGGTTCCAGTCTACTGACGCTCACCAAGACGTTCTGCCAGGAGCCGAAGCAGTGTGTCGTTCGCCAGCCCGGCCTTGCGGCCCTCGGCTATGTAATGTTCGACGGCGGCAGTCACCGTCTCTGCTGTCTCAACGGAGCCCGGGGCCGAGACGGCAGGCATGCCGACGACGACAGTCCCGTTCCGTCGTCGCGTCTCGATCAGGCCGGCTTGCTCAAGCTCCTTGTACGCCCTGGCGACGGTTCCGGCCGCGAGGCCGAGGTCCGCGGCGAGACCACGCACTGCCGGCAGTCTGGTTCCCGACTCAAGGGCGCCGAGGGCGATGAGGGAGGAAATCTGTACCCTGATCTGTTCATAGGGAGGGGTGGCGGAACTTAAATTGACGGAGATGTCGACGGTCACGTAACGCTGTCCATCTCAGTTTCAAGAACACGGCTGCGGGGTGAGGTGCGGGCCGGGATCAGGGCGATGAATACAGTACACACAGCCAGAAACACGCCGGCTCCTGTAAGAAGCTCGTGGAAGCCTGGAAGGCTGGCGGGGCTGATGCGAAATCCCGAGGCGACTGCTTCCTGTTCGAAGAGAAGCAGAACGGCGGCCTCCGCCGAGAAGAAGGCTGCGAGAGTGCGGGCAGTCCGAACGTAGGCGATGCTGCGATATGTTGCGTCGGGCCCAGCCGCATTCCTGATCCCGGGCCGTGTCCTGATGTTTTTGAGCACCTGGAGGCTGGCCGCAACGACGACGCCGGCGTACGCACCGCTCTCAATCCAACCAGAACCTGTCCCCAGGCGCATTTCGCCGGAGGCGGCGACAGCCAGGATATACAGAAACAGAAGACACGTCGTGACTGCGGTCGTGGCGAGAGCAGGGCTGACTGCTCTTACCGGCAAGCCCCTGGGGAGCCCGGCATCCGTGTAATTGCGCGCCAGTAGAACTTCTCCCGCAGCAATCACCCCTAGGACCGCTAACGCAGAGAGTGCAACAAACACCATAGGACTGAACGGAATCCCGTGGGCCTCCCTGGCTTCGACAAACAGTCCTGAAAACAACCAGCCCACGATGAGGGGGAGGGCTGCGGCCGCGGCGAGCAACGGAGCGAGCGAACCCACGAACCTTGCCGCGGGATGGTGGTTGCTGATTCTCTGGCCTTGCCCGCCCGTAGGTTCCTGCTTGTCATCAGCTGCCTCTTCGTGAGCAAGCTGCGGAGGTCGCCAACCCCACATCATTAGTAGCACGGCGAGGTTGACGATGCCTGCGTAGTTCATCCCACCGAACGGTGCGAGGGTCCCGGGAGGTACGTTCGTTGCAAAGTTCCCTGCGATGGCGCCCAGGCCCGAGGCCACGCTTGCTGCTGTCCGAAGCAGGCGGTTTATGGCGATGGAGCGAAGGCACCGGTTGTCCGCATCAGACAGTCCTTCAAGTTGTCGGCGTCTCGTGATGAGAAGCAACACCAGTACTGTCCCAACGGCCAGGACCAGGAGTGCACCGCCGAGGCAGGCGGCAAGGTCCACGCCGCTGATCCTGCCGGGCTGCCCCGGCTGAGTCAGATATCCATCAGCTGTTTGGATGCGTTCCACGGCAGGAAAGGCAGGTAAACCTGCGGCCCAGGCGACGAAACAGGCAGAGAAAACAAAGACCCCGATCGTCACCCAAGCGAGCTTGCCGGGCACAAGATCTCTGAGTCGTCTCACCGAGAGGCTGGCCCGGCGGTGCGTCCCTTTATGCCCCGGATAACTGATCTGTCCGATCGCATGGATCAGTAGGCAGCCCAGGACAGGCCATGACAGCAGCGCTGCGATTTCGCCGGGCGTGTCCGACGAACCGTACGCAGATCCCGGGGCGAGCGTACCGGCGTTTGCTGCTCCTTGAAGGCTGCTGGCCATCCAGCCCAAGACACCTACCCACCTTGCATGCTTTGCAGCCGAAGCAGGAGAGGCTGCGCCAGCAGTCCACACGCCCCATCTCAGCAAGAGGTAGACGAGGACAGCCAGAAGGAACGGCCATAACAGCACCATGGGTGGAAGAGTGACGGCAATCGGCATGGTTCCCCCAAGGTTCAGCACTTGTATCAGCACTTTGTATCAAATACTTGATACAAAGTGTCAGTGACAAACGCCAGGGGGTCAAGTCATGATTTTGCCGGTTTGAGGAGTCGTCTTACGGAAGGCGTGGGTCAGTCGTCGAAAGGCCTGAACTTCTCCACAGCGACAATCCTGCTGCGGTCTCCGCGGGACACGTGGCACACAAGGATTTCCCCAGGGGCCAAGTACGGATCTTTGGAAGGTAAGAGCGTACGAAGGCCTGCATTCATGTGATGGCCCAGCTGCATGAAGACGGTGGGCAGTGCCGGCCGGTGCGTGCACAACAACGTGGCCCGCTGTTTGTCCAACAGGGACTCGACGACGGCGGCCGTCTTCTGCGGACTCCGGGCATGCTTGTGCTCGGTCAGCGCCTCAATCACCTTGACCTTTGCATCCATGGACTTTGCGTAGGGCGCCACAGTAGCAACACATCGAAGCCACGGACTGGTGCTGATGCGCAAGGGCTTCCATGCCATCAGCAGCCGGCGGACTGCCTGGGCCTGCCTGAGTCCGGTGGCCGCCAAGGGCCGATCGCCTTCAGCTTTGCTCCAGGACGAACGCGGCTTTGCCTTGGCATGGCGAAGGATCACCAGTGGCCACGTATCCAGCGCATTGCGTTCGTGGGCCGCTACAAGTTCTTCCAGCGGACCCACATCACTGGGGTTGCTTAGCAGCCCGGCGGCCTTGTCCGGGGAACACCACATGACGCTGTCCACTTCTTTGCCGTCAGGACGAAGCGTGGCGCCGTCGACGTTGACCGCCCAGTAGTGCACCACTTTCAGCCCCGCCGAGACGTGGTAGTGGATGGGCGGAAGTGGAATGCCCAGGGCTGCCTTGAGCCCTATCTCCTCCTCGACTTCCCTGATGGCACATTCAGGTACGGTCTCGCCGTCGTCGATCTTGCCCTTCGGCCAGGACCAATCGTCGTAGCGGGGGCGGTGGATCAGGAGGACTTCCAAGCCGTCCTTGGTGAGGCGCCAAGGAATAGCGCCGGCCGCCGTAACCGCAATCGGTTCCCCGGGGTGGTCGGTTTGGTCGGCAACGGGAGTATCAAGGTCAGCAATCGGAGAATCGCTTTTCAACCCGGTGCCTATCGTCGGCTCGCCGACCGCTGGCGGGAACGCGAAGCCAGAAGCCATGACTGTACGTCCTCCAGGTGCCTGCCGTCCTCCGCCAGATGATGCCGCGTCCATTCTCCAAGGCTGTCCAAATGCCAGCTGGAGGTTCCCGGGTCCATGTATTTGCGGAGCATGTCCAGGACGTAGGAGGTGTCGTCGCCACTCCTGAGGCGGACCAACGCTTCCACCCTCCGGTCAAGGTTGCGGTGCATCATGTCCGCTGAACCTATGAACACCACGGGATCCCCGCCGTTGGCGAAGGCGAAGACGCGGGAGTGCTCCAGGAACCGGCCCAACACCGAGCGCACAATGATGTTTTCGCTCAGCCCGGGGATGCCGGGCCGGAGGGAGCAGATACCGCGGACTATGACGTCCACCTGCACCCCGGCCTGGGACGCCCGGTAGAGGGAGTCGATAATGGCTTCATCCACCATCGAGTTGACCTTGATCTGGACGCGGGCCGGGATCCCGGCCCGCGCATTGCGGATCTCAGTTTCGATTCGGTCAATCAAGCCTGACCGTACCGAACGCGGAGCCACGAGAAGGCGCTTGAACGTGGATTTCGGGGCGTAGCCGGAGAGCTGGTTGAACAGTTTGGACAAATCCTCGCCCACCTGCTCATTGGCGGTCAGGAGTCCCAGATCTTCGTAGTAACGGGCGGTACGGGGGTGGTAGTTTCCGGTACCGATGTGGCAATAGCGCCGCAGTCCATCCACTTCCTGCCGGACCACCAGCGAGAGCTTGCAGTGTGTCTTGAGGCCCACGATGCCATAAACCACGTGCACACCGGCCTGCTCGAGCTTGCGGGCCCAGGAGATGTTGGCCTGTTCGTCAAAACGGGCCTTGATCTCAACGAGCGCCAGGACCTGCTTGCCGGCTTCCGCGGCATCGATCAGGGCGTCCACAATGGGGGAGTCGCCCGACGTCCGGTACAGGGTTTGCTTGATGGCCTGCACCTTGGGGTCAGCCGCAGCCTGCTCCAGGAAGGCCTGCACCGACGTCGAGAACGAATCGTAAGGGTGGTGCAGGAGGATATCCCGGCGCCGCATGGCCGCAAAGACGTTCGCTGCCTTCGATGTCTCGGACTCGTTCAAGTGCCGGGAGGTATGCGGCACATGCTTGGGGTAATGAAGATCAGCGCGGTCAATGCCGGCAATAACGGACATACCACGGAGGTCCAGAGGCGCGGGAACCGAGTAAACCTCAGATTCATCAACTCCAAGTTCCCGGATGAGCAGGGCACGGATGTTCGGGTTGATGTCCGTGGTGACTTCAAGACGGACCGGCGGGCCGAAACGCCGGCGCAGGAGTTCCTTTTCAAGCGCCTGCAGGAGATTCTCGGCGTCGTCCTCTTCAACCTCGACGTCTTCGTTGCGGGTCACGCGGAAGGTGTGGTGCTCCAGGACCTCCATTCCGGCGAACAGCTGGTCAAGGTGGACAGCGATGACCTCTTCCAGGGCGATGAAGCGCGCAACCCGGCCCGGAATGGAACCGGCCCGCGGCCCATCGATGGAAATCAGCCGGGGCAGCTGGTCGGGCACCTTAACGCGGGCAAACAGCTCCTTGTCGCTGACCGGGTTGCGGACCACGACGGCGAGATTAAGTGAAAGCCCGGAAATGTAGGGGAAGGGGTGGGCAGGATCCACGGCCAAGGGAGTCAGGATGGGGAAGACCTTCTCCGCGAACATCGCACTGAGCTGGTCCTTGGCCTGGTCATCCAGCTCGTGCCAGTGCATGAGATGGATGTGCTCATAGGCCAGCGCAGGCCGGATCTGCTCTGCGTAGACGCGCGCATGCCGCTGCTGAAGCTCATGCGCAGCCTCGCCGATCTGTTCCAGGACCTGGACAGGGCTCAATCCGGCAGGGGATGGAACAGCCAAGCCTGTGGCGATGCGCCGCTTCAGCCCGGCCACGCGGACCATGAAAAATTCGTCCAGGTTCGACGCAAAAATTGAGAGGAAGCCAACCCGCTCAAGGAGATGGAGATCGGGGTCTTCGGCCAGCTCCAGAACGCGGGCGTTGAAGGCCAGCCAGCTGAGTTCCCGGTCAAGGAAGCGGTCCGGGCTGATGTCACCCTCAGGTTCCAGGTTCGGAGCGAATTCCGGGATGTCGATCCGGTCTTGGGTTGCGCGGGACGCCGGCACTTCTGAGGAGCCAAAGCGTGCCCGAACCGATGGCACCTTGGCTTCAGAGGTGGTGGTCCCGCCGGATTCCGGCTGCATGGTCTCTCCTTATTGCTGGCGCGGTTTAGTTTCAACCATACAAGCATTCGATTCCGCTGAGACTCATGGTTTCTATCGCCGCTCCAGTGCGTCAGTCCTGAGGCCTAGGCGGGAGGTACCGGCCCATACATGACGTCGACGTCCCAGCGTGAAAAGCCCAGGCGGCGGTACAGCGACACCGCCGGCAAATTGTCGGCGTCGGTATACAGCATCACGGCGTGCAATCCCTTCTCCTGCAGGTACCTGATGCCCGCTACGGTGAGGGCCTTACCGAGTCCCATCCCTTGGGCCTCCGGCGTAACACCAACTACGTAAACCTCGCCCATAGCAGGATGCTTCCCGCTCCGGGGATGGATTTTGGTCCAGTGGAAGCCGAGCAGTTTTCCGGTGGGGTCTTCGGCGAGAAGGAAACCGGCGGGATCGAACCAGTCCTCGGCCATCCGCGCCTCGAGGTCAGCCCGGGTCAGGTTCCCTTGCTCATGATGGTGGGAAAAGGCGGCCCTGTTGGCAGCGAGCCATGCGCCTTCATCCTGGCCTGGAACAAAAGCGCGGAGGGCTACGCGATCAGGCATAGGCGCTTCAGGCAATTCTGCAGTTGCGGTGGTGAGGCGCATCTTCCACAGCTCGCGGACGGGCCGGTAGCCGTACCTGACTGCAAGCGCCGCCGCAGCCTCATGGTTGCCATGTGACCAGGCGGTGAGTCCAGTGAAGCCGCGTTCCGATTCGAGCGTCCGAATCAACCGGTCCGCCACGCCTTGGTTGCGGTAACTCGGATGAACGGCAACTTCCAGCACACCGGAACCGTCACCTTCCTCGATCACGACGGCGAGCCCGGCCAGATCCTGTGCGCTGCTCGGCCGCGAGTCGTCGTCGACGGCGTACAAGGCGAGGGCAAGTACCGAATGCCCGGCGATATCTCCTGAACCAGCGTAGCCAGGACCGCCGGAAGGCAGAGCCCCGGGGCGCAGCGTCAGGAGCGTTTGCTCGGACAGGGGCGGATTTCCATCAGACTCCTCGGCCGCTGCTGCGAGATCCTTGAAGTCCCTGTACAGCTGAGGCTCAAGTGTGTCTTTGGCAACCAGTACCGGCCAGGTTTCAGGATGTGCGGGACTCATGAGGTAAGGCTATACGGCTTGATCGAATGCGGCTGCGGCTGTGGCTGAAGCGGAGCCAAAGTCAGGATTTTGAAGGAGTCAGCCCCGTCGGCTATAGTCGTTACTCGTCCCGCTCGCTGAATGGGATACGAGGGGGATCCACCACTGGGGTGGCCTCGATACGTTCGACCCGTATGTCCTCCACTGAAGAATGAAGAACGAACGCAAGAAGCCCCGGACTCCTGGAGTCCGGGGCTTCTTGCGTTTGGCTTTGTTGAAGGGACCCTGAATCAGGCCTCGCTGAGTTCTTCCTCCGGCAGCCGGACAAGTGTCAGACGGTAGCCGACGTTGCGCACAGTGCTGATCAGATTCTCGTGGTCGGCACCCAATTTTGCCCGCAACCGCCGCACGTGGACGTCCACTGTGCGGGTGCCGCCGTAGTAGTCGTAGCCCCACACCTCGGTGAGCAGTTGCTGGCGTGTGAACACGCGGCCCGGATGCTGCGCGAGGTACTTGAGCAGTTCAAACTCTTTGAACGTGAGGTTCAGCGGTGCGCCGTTGACCCGCGCTGTATAACTGGCTTCGTCAATCACGACGCCGGCTGCCCGGATTTCAGTCGGGGCATCCTCCTGGTCTGGAACAGCCCGTGCCACCGAAAGGCGGATTCTGGCTTCGACCTCGGCCGGTCCCGCCGATTCGAGGACGATGTCGTCCACGGCCCACGCGGATGAAACGGCAGCCATGCCGCCTTCCGTCAGAATGAGCACGAGGGGGGCGCTAAGGCCGGTGGCTTTCAGGAGCTGGGTCAGTGAACGGGCACCGACGAGGTCCTTGCGGGCGTCGAGCAGCACGATGTCACAGGGGTCAGTTTCCAGGAGCGCTGTGGGCTCGGCCGGAAGGATATGCACCCGGTGGTTGAGGAGTTCCAGGGCAGGCAGTATGTCCACCGATGAGCCGGCGCTGTTCGTCAGTAGCAGGATGTGTGACATTGTTCCTCCAAGGGGCTGTCCGCACATCATTGGGCGTCTGAACCGGGCTTGCACCGGCCGGTACTGTGCTTCCCGAAACAGGAGTGGTGAGTGACGCTGGTCTCACCAGCATTTCCCACCAGCCGTGTTCGCGGAAAGCGTAGCTGAACCTTGAGTATACCTAAACACCCCTTCGCGGACACTGAACCCGGGGAACCCCGCGTCTAATTTGCGACATATGACGTTCAGATGAGGCAGGATTGGATGGTCGGGGACCGGCAAGTCCTTCTTCACTGGGACTCCTGAAGGTGACCCAAGGTCACAGCGGCAAAAAGGACACAGCAGAATTAGGTGCGGAGTCGAGGATGAGCATGCCGAAATCGGGTAGGCAGTGAGCGGGGGTGGGTCATGAAGCCGTGGCAAATAGGCACCATTGGCCTTGTGGGCCTGGCGGCAATAGTCGTAGGCGCCTACAGCTCACCTGTTGTCCTGTTGATAGCAGCCGTCGTCCTTGCTTTGGCCGTAGGCGTCGGCTGGCCTCATTTCCTGGGTATACCGGCGCGTAAAACACTCGCAGTCCTGATCGGCCTCCCTGGGGCCGGGTCAGCGGTGGCTGCCACTTATGTACCAGCTCCTGCCTTCCTGGATTGGACACCAGCCTTCATCGCAGCCGGCGTGGTGGCCGTGTTTGTCATGCAGCTCATCCGGGGGACCGGCCAGGCCCAGCGGCTGGAGTCCGTCCTGGGATCGTGCGCCGGCGTGCTCCTCGGCTGCCTGGGTGCGGGCTGGATCGCGGCCTCCCGGTTCAATGGAGTTCGCGAAATGCTTCTCGTGGCCGCGATCAGCGCGGCGGTGGCCTTGCTGACCGGCCTTCTCCGCTGGCCTGACCGTGTTGTTGCGCCCCTTGGAATCGTCCTGGCCGGATTGGCCGGTCCGTTGGCCGGGCTCATCTTCTCCGACATCGCCGTTATTCCTGCCGCCCTGGTGGGTGTCGTCATCGGCTCGGTACTCGTCAGCTTCCGGCGGCTGGTTATACTCCGCGGAGAGGCTCTGAACGTTGCTGCGGCCATCAGCGTAGCCATCGCCCCGGTTTTAGCTGTCGGTTCCTTGGCCTACTTCATAGACAAAATACTCATCTACTAACGCGTTAGGATGGCATCATGTCCGTACTTGCATTTGAAATTTTCTTCCTCGTCCTGCTCGGCATTGCCGGCCTGGCAATGGCCTGGTTCGCCGGCTTCGTGGTTTACCGGCTCTTCAAAGGCCAGAAGTAACCACGCCTCGCGTCCAATAGTCCAGACCGCTTCCAGAGGTAGTAGCTGTGCCGATTGAGATTCCCACAGACCTGACCCCCGAACTCGTCCCGCTGTCCTGGCTCATAGGTGAGTGGGAAGGCCGCGGCCGGCTCGGCTCCGGTGACGAGGGTTCGGAGCATTTCCTCCAGCACGTCTCATTCACGCATAACGGACTGCCCTACCTGCAGTACCGGGCGGAAAGCTGGCTTGTCGACGACGACGGCGTAAAGCTCCGGCCCCTGACTGTGGAAACCGGCTTCTGGGCGCTGGAACGCAAGCAACATGACGAGGACGGCGGCCCCGGACTCGTCCCCGCGGACATCGTTCCCGTACTCAAGAGTGCCGACGAGGTTGAAGCCCTCCGCAACAAAGATGGCGGCTTCGATATTTCAGTCTCCATCTCTCATCCGGGCGGTATCTCCGAGCTTTACTACGGCCAGATCAAGGGCCCGCAGATTCAGCTCAGCACGGACATGGTCATGCGGGGCAGCCACTCAAAGGATTACAGCGCGGCCACCAGGATCTTTGGTCTTGTAGAGGGCAATCTCCTCTGGCGCTGGGATGTTGCAACGGGCGGCTCTTCGTCCACCGGAAGCGGCCTCGAGGCCCACGCTTCCGCCATCCTGAAAAAAGTCAGCTAGTTCCACCGTCCTCACGGAATACAGCCGGCGTCAAAGGACTTCTAGTACATATGACTATTAAGAGCCCCATGTTGTCGCGCCCCGGTGCTGTTGAAGCCGGAGGCGCCGACGCCGGCGTCGCCTCCCACTACGGGGAGCCGCTGCGGGAGCAAAGGGCTCTTGCCGCAGGGACCGCCGTCGTCGATCTTTCACACCGCGGTGTGGTGACAGTGACGGGTCCGGATCGCCTCAGTTGGCTCAATACACTGTCCTCGCAGGAGGTCACCAGTCTCCGTCCCGCCGAATCAAGCGAGCTGCTGTTGCTGAGCGTGCAGGGCCGGATCGAGTTTGACGCGCGGGTAGTGGATGACGGCACCACCACCTGGCTGATCGTCGAAGCCCACGAGGCCGGGCCCTTGGCGGAGTGGCTTAACCGGATGAAGTTCATGCTCCGGGTAGAAATTGCTGATGTCTCGGCCGACTGGGCCGTGGTGGCCTCCACGCGCAAGGTTGAGGAGTGGTCCGGGCGGATCATCTGGGAGGACCCCTGGCCGCACATCGGCGCCGGCGGCTACTCATATTCCGTAGTGGGTGAAGAGGCCCACCCAGGCCTGGAACGACCCTGGTTCGAATACCTGATCCCCACCGCGGAGCTGGAATCCACAATAGGTGACCGGCCGCTAGCCGGCGTTTGGGCTTCTGAGGCTTTGAGGATTGCTGCCTGGCGCCCCCGGCTTGGCGCTGAGACCGACGATAAAACCATTCCCCACGAACTGGACCTCCTGCGGACTGCGGTGCATCTCGCCAAGGGCTGCTACAAGGGCCAGGAGACCGTGGCCCGTGTGCACAACCTCGGCCATCCGCCGCGGCGTCTTGTTTTCCTTCAGCTCGACGGGTCCCAGCACACGGTGCCCGCCGTCGGGAGTCCCGTGCTCCTGGGTGAGCGCAAAGTGGGAACCGTGACGTCAGCCGTCCAGCATTATGAAATGGGCCCCATTGCCCTCGCGGTGATCAAACGGTCGGTCTCGCCCGATGAGGTGCTGACCGTCATGGATGGCGACGAACCGTATACGGCTGCCCAGGAAGTCATCGTGGCTCCCGACGCCGGCCAGGTGGTGGGCCGGCAGACGGGTTTTCTGAAGGGAACCAGATGAGCGATTATCGCGGAGAAGATTCAAACGCAGTTGAGGAGTCCGGCCCCGACGACGAGACGCTGGCTCTGGCCCACACGCTGTTCGAAGCGGCGCGCCAGGGGGAATCCGGCATGTTGCGTAGCTACCTCAATGCAGGGGCCCCGGCAACACTCACCAACGCAGCGGGAGACTCATTGTTGATGCTCGCCGCCTATCACGGCCATGCGGAGACCGTTCAGCTCCTCCTGCACCACGGTGCTGATGCCAACGCTTCCAATGACCGCGGCCAGACACCTTTGGCGGGGGCCGCCTTCAAGGGGTACACAGACGTGGCCCGTGTGCTTGTGGATGCGGGGGCTGATCCTGATGCCGGTACACCCAGCGCACGGGCAGCTGCCCAGATGTTTGCCCGCTCGGACATTCTGGCCCTGCTGGAGTAGATTCGGCCGCGCCGCGCGAGATGACAGTTAACGGCAATGTTCGCGGAGAACATTGCCGTTAACTGCCATCTCGGCTAGCCCAGGAGCACGCTGGTCTGGATGCCACCGGCCGCGAACCCAAGGCTGCGCGCAATTGCCAGGGATCCCTTATTGCTGACATCGGCGCGCCACTGCAGGGTCAGGCCTGAAGCGAGGGCCTCATGCGCAGCCACCGATGCTGCGAGCGAGCCCAGGCCTTGGCGCCTCCACGCCGGGTCCACCAAAACACCCATGTGCGCGAGGATGCCCTCCCACTCGGCGTAAGCGCCACACGCCACGGGAACGCGGTTCCCGTCGTCACCGCGCATGATCGTAAAGCGGTTCTCCAGGTCGGAAAGCCCCACTTCATTGACGTCATCAGGTGGGCAGAGACCTTCCAGCTGAATCGCTTCGTGATCGCCGCGCGAGATCGTAAGTTCCTCCGGGGCCTGAAGCAACGGGAGGTCGTCGGCGAAGAACAAGGCAGCCGCTCCCAGACCGTGACCGCCATGGGAACGCGTAATGGTCAGGAGGGTGACGTGCTGGGCAAGATCCTCATCCGGAATTCCGACGGCGGCGTCCAGCGCCCACTCCGGGCCTACTAAGGCGGAGGTACCGAAGAGGCGGACGAACTGCACGCAACGCTGGGACTCGTCGGCACGGGTGATCCGTGCCGACGGTCCTGTTCCGGCTGAACGGGCAGCGGTGAAAGCATCGTCATCAAGTCCCAGATGTCGGGCCCAGGCAAGCTGGATGATGTCGGCTGAACCGACCTCAAGTGTCATGCCTCCACCCTATCGAGCAAGGGGGCCAACTGCTGCTCGCCGCGTTCGGGGTCCTTGCTGAATAGTCGCGGCGGGAATGGCCGCGGGACTAGCCGAAAAGGACTGCCGCTTCCTCATAACGGTGCGGCGGAACCGACTTGAGATTGCCGAGCGCTGCTTCAAAACCGACGTGCACAATGTCGGTACCGTTCAAGGACACCATGGTGCCCCAGCGGTGGTCCACTACCGAGTCGATTGCCGCCATTCCCAGCCGGGTCGCCAGGACCCGGTCGAAGGCAGAGGGCACGCCGCCGCGCTGGATGTGGCCGAGCACGGTGGCGCGGGTTTCGATGCCCGTCCGTGCCTCCAGTTCCGGAGCCAGCATTTCCGCGATGCCGCCGAGCCGGGGGCGGCCGAAAGTGTCGAGGCCGCGCTCCGAGTGGGGAGTCTCCTGGCCTTCCGGGACGAATCCCTCAGCCACCACTACCAGCGGTGCGCGGCCGCGGTCGTGGGCCTCCTGCACCCACTCCGTGATCTGGTCCATGGAAGCTTTTTGTTCCGGGATCAGGATGGCGTGCGCGCCGGCGGCCATGCCTGCGTGCAGGGCGATCCACCCCACGTGCCGGCCCATGACCTCGGCGATCATGCAGCGGTGGTGGGATTCGCCGGTGGTCCGGAGCCTGTCAATAGCCTCTGTTGCGATCTGTACTGCTGTGTCGAAACCAAAGGTGTAATCGGTGGCGTCAAGATCGTTGTCAACAGTCTTGGGCACACCCACAATCCGGAGTCCCGCGTCGGTAAGGCGCTTCGCCGCAGCCAAGGTGCCCTCGCCGCCGATGGCGATGATGGCATCAATGCCCAGCCTCTTCATGTGGTCCTTGATGACCTCAGGGCCGCCGCCGTTTTCGAACGGGTTGGTGCGGGAAGTCCCCAGAATGGTTCCGCCCTGCTTGGCGATGCCGCGGACCATGGTGCGGGGGATCTCGATGATGTCGCCCTCGACAACGCCACGCCAGCCGTCCAGGAACCCCACGAATTCGTGTCCGTGGATGGCAATGCCCTTGAGAACGGCTCCACGGATGACAGCGTTCAGTCCAGGGCAGTCGCCGCCGCTGGTGAGGATTCCAATTTTCATATCTTTAGGCTCAAATCCTGGTTGAGGGTGTACAGGCAGAGCGCCACGCTGAGCTCACCTAGATTGTAGTGGGCAGTGTGGGACAGGACACAAACGGTTACAAAAACGTGCCCCCGCTCTTGGAGCGGAGGCACGTATTCTGTGGTTCCTGTCTACAGCTGCTTGTCTGCCCGCTTCTCGATGAACGACTGGAGAATGATGCTGTCCCGCTGATCCGGCAGGACCAGCCATGCGGCGACGTAGAACACAAAGGCCGGGCCCGGCAGGAGGGCGAGGAGCAGGAATGCTATCCGGACGAAGGCGACGTCCACCTTCAGCTTTGCAGCAATTCCGCCGCATACTCCGCCCAGCAACCGCTGTGGTCCGCGCCGCAGGCCCATGCCCCTGACAATGCTGAAGAATTTATCCATGGTTCAAGACTTCCCTGTTGTGGTTTCTTTGTCACGTCGGCGGGCCGACAGCAGGCCGCCGATCACCAGTGCTGCGCCTGCCCCGACCATGAGTCCGATCAGCACGTAGGTTCCGTTCAGTTGAACGATGCCAAGCTGTGCGATCACGATCAGGATGGCCAACGCCAGGACGATCAGGCCCCAGACGACAGTTCCTACGCGGACTGAGGGCTCGGGTTCGGTGGGGGAGGCACTGTCTGACGGTGTGGACGCCGATGTGGTGGAAGCATCCGGAGCAGGGTCCGGAGTTTGCTCGTAGCTGCTCATGTCAGTTTCCTTCCTGGATGGTCACGTTGCTCATGGTGCCGTCGATCTCAAGGATCAGGGGCGAACCCGGTTTGCCGGTGTTGTACGTGCTCTGCTTCGTCGTCATACCGCCATGGTGTTCAGAGCCCTCGTTGAGGTTTCCCATGGTCATGTCGGCCTCTATCTTCACCGGGACGTTGTCCGGGATGATGACGTCGACGTTACTGGCGGTGATGTCCAGTGGAATCACGACGTCGGAGGTCAAGGGGGCGGTGACATTCAGCTTGGTCAGGTCAACAGTTCCCTGCCGGCCCGTGACGTCGAAGCCTTCCCGTGCCTGCTCGATGCTGATAGGAGTCCAGTTGACCTGCTGGGAGCGGAACCTGTCACCGTTTTGAACCACATTGAAGATGCCGCCAATGATCAGGGCAACCACCGCGAAGAAACCAAGGATCCCTGAAGTCCGGCCGCGGAGTCCGGAGATCAGTATGCCCATGCCCAGGACAGCAGCAGCGCTTGCCCAGACCACGGCATTGGCTGAATTACCGAGATCGATCATGTTGCCGGCGTCGAGGGCTTTGATTCCGCCTCCCACCAGCAAGGCTGTGCCGGCCGTGATGGCGACGGCGGGAGCGCCGGGCCCGAATTTGCGCGGCTTGGCCGGCGGAGGTGTGGCTCCAGCGGGAGTCCGGAAGCCGCCGTCGTACGGGCCGCTGGGACCGAACGGTCCTCCGGGACCATAGGGTCCGTTGGGGCCCGTTGGAGGAACGGATCCCGACGGCGAAACTGGCGCCGATCCGCCTCGCCCGGAGTGCGGGCCGCCGGCCGACGTGGTTGTGCTGAACTGGCTGCTGAAGGGGGCACTGTTGGAGCCTGTGGCGGGGACACTGCCAGGGTAGGCGCCATAGGGGCCGCCACTGAATGCAGCCGCTCCGGGTGTTCCGGGATGGGCATTGGTGTTCATGGCGGGGTACCCACTCCGGTTTCTGTTCCGTTGTACCAGGAAGTAGATGAGATAGGTGATGGCGCCGATCCAGAAAACAGCCCAGATGAAGCGTCCGAAGCCGTTGTCTTCCCAGCCCCAGAATCCTGTACCCAGGCTCGGGAATCCGATGATAGTGGTTATCAGGGCGCCGGTCATGCCACCCGTCCAGCGCCCGGCGCCGGCTTCCTGGATATGGATCCGGCCGTCAGGCTCTGGCAGCAGGGCCCAGGCGATGCCGTAGAGCAGGACGCCTATGCCCGCGAACAAGGCCAGGACGATGAAGATGCCCCGGACAATAAGCGGGTCGACACCGGTCCGGTGGGCAATTCCGCTGGCAACGCCGCCGATCCAGCGGTCGCTGCCGCGGTAGACCCCGTTTCCCCGAACCCATTCGAAGAAGTTTCGTGGCTGCGCCACTGCGTACGGCGCCGGCTGGGGGTATCCAGGGGCTGCGTGACCTGGGCCTGCATATCCTGGGGTTTCATATTCCTGGGTCGGGATCCCCTGACCGGGGGTGCCCTGATCCCGGTAACCCTGTTGGAAGCCGGAATCAGTGGTTTCGGACGGTGATGCGGGGGAGTCCGGCGCTTGTGACGTGGCATCCGAAGGGGAGCCCGCTGGGGAGCTGGCAGCGGAACTGCCACCAGAGGTGGCAGGGGAATCCGCCGCGGAGGCGCCTGCGGAGTCGGACGGTGTGACTGACGGCTGATTGTTCTCAGCCGGTTGTTGATCTTCTGGATTGACGTTGTGCGGGTTCATACCTCGATCCTCCTGCCCGTGGGGTGTCCGGCTCTACTGGGGGATACCCTGAGCTGTCCCTGAGCTGCCCCCGGTTCCCACGGAAAACGGGTCCGGGGAACCCTGATCCGTGTTTGGATGGATTCATGAGTACCCCTGTCCTGCGACCGCCGCTGGTTCGCAGCGCCGACCGCGTCATAGCCGGCGTCTGCGCGGGACTCGCCATGCACTTGGGCTGGCCTGTGCGGTATCTCCGCATGGGGATGGTGGTTGCCACACTGGCTGGCGGAGCCGGACTCGTGTTCTACGCCTGGCTGTGGATCATGGTTCCGACTGCCGATGAAAGCGCCAAACGGAACGCACGCCGCCCGGCGTCGCCGATTGCTCCGGCAGTCAGCGGACCCTTGCCAGCGCAGTCAACCTGGTCAAATTCGGATATCGGGTTGCCTCCGGGCCCAATGGGTTATCGGGCACCGCCCGGATCTTCGGTTGCCTCCGCCTTCACCTGGCAGGACCCGGCAGGGGAGGCGGTCTTTACAGATCCAACGTGGCAATCAGGACTTCCCGCCGGTGTCCCGGCATCGGGGTCAGCCCAGTCAGTCTCAGGCATGGTCCGCCCAGTCAACGGTGACAGCCAAGCCTGGTTCCGATTCCGTAGGATGCCGTACGCCAAGGAAATCCTCCTCGGGATCGGGCTGCTGCTGGCGGGCGCCATTCTGATCGCCCGGCTTCTTGGCGTCGATGTGCCCTTGGGAACGCTTATCCCGGCTGCGGCGATCCTCGGCGGCGCTTCCATCGCCTGGATGCAGCTGGACGAGACCCGCCGTGCCGGAATCGTGGACAAGGCCAAGGCCAACCAGGCTGGCGGCTGGGTCAGACTTGCCGCCGGGCTGGCGCTGGTTGTGGCAGGCGTGTTGGTGATGGTCTCGGGCTCCGGCTCCTGGGAACAGACCTGGCTGGCGTTGCTCGCCTCCGTCGCCGTCCTGGGAGGAGTCGCGGTGGTGCTCCTGCCCTGGGGGCTCAAGTTCTGGCGGGACCTGGAGGCGGAAAGAGCCGGCAGAGTGCGCGCAACCGAACGGGCCGAAATCGCTGCCCACCTTCACGACTCAGTACTGCAGACCCTCGCCCTCATTCAGCGGCGGGCCGGAAACGAGCACGACGTCGTGCGGTTGGCCAGGGCACAGGAAAGGGAACTGCGCAGCTGGCTGTATCGCGACGAGGGCAAGGACATCGGCAACCTCTCGGAACGTATCAAGGCCGTGGCCGCCGAGGTGGAAGACGCACTGGGCCAAGCCGTTGAAGTGGTAAACGTGGGCGACACGGCAATGACGGAGCGCCATGAAGCACTGGTCCAGGCCAGCCGGGAAGCCATGCTGAATGCAGCCCGCCATGGTGGCGGCTCCGTTTCCGTTTACGTTGAGGCCTCGGACAAAGAGGTTGAGGTCTTTGTCAAAGACCGCGGAGCCGGCTTCGATCTTCACTCGGTGCCTGATGACCGGCTGGGTGTCCGGGAATCCATTATCGGCCGCATGAAGCGCCACGGCGGCACTGCCGTGATCAACAGTGGCCCGGAGGGCACCGAGGTACGTCTCGGACTGCCCGCCGTGGCTGCGGAACAAGGAGAAACAACGTCGTGAGCAGCATTGAAGCAGGGGGCGTGCAGCCGGCGAGGGACGGCAGCGTTCGGGTTGTCCTGGTGGACGATCATGCCATCTTCCGTTCAGGCCTGAAGGCAGACCTCGACTCCAAAATTTCCGTAGTGGGGGAGGCAGGAACTGTGGAGCAGGCCATCGCCGTGATCGCCCAGACCCGGCCAGACGTCGTGCTCCTGGATGTTCACCTCCCAGGCGGGCTGGGCGGTGGCGGGCGTGAAGTCATTGCCGGCTCAAATGCCCTCCTTGGCACCACCCGGTTCCTGGCCTTGAGCGTTTCCGATGCTGCCGAGGACGTTGTGGCTGTTATCAGGGCGGGAGCACGGGGATATGTCACCAAGACCATTTCCGGGGCGGAAATCACCGATGCAGTGCTGCGCGTGGCCGGGGGCGACGCTGTTTTTTCGCCCCGGCTGGCCGGATTCGTCCTCGACGCGTTCGGTACCGCCCCGGCAGACATCGCCGACGACGAACTCGACCGGCTTTCAGCCCGTGAGCTGGAGGTCATGCGGCTGATAGCCCGTGGCTACAGCTATAAGGAAGTGGCCAAGGAGCTGTTCATTTCCATCAAGACCGTGGAGACCCATGTATCCGCGGTCCTCCGGAAACTGCAGCTTTCAAGCCGCCATGAGCTCACCAAGTGGGCTGCCGAGCGCCGGCTGCTCTAGCCACAAACGCTCCCTCACGTTTCGCGGTATAACCACAAACGCTCCCTCACGTTTCGCGGTATAACCACAAACGCTCCCTCACCCGGAAAAGTGAGGGAGCGTCCGGAAAATGGTAACGAAGCCTAGCTGGCTTTGCCGAGGAAATCCTGCAGCCGTGCCACGCCAATGGCGAGGTCGTCGTCGCCGAGTGCGTAGGACAGCCGGAGGTATCCGGAGGGTCCGAATGCCTCACCCGGTACCACCGCCACCTCAACCTCGTCGAGGATCAGTGCCGCCAGATCGGCTGACGTT
The DNA here is from genome assembly GCF_031179985.1 of Arthrobacter sp. Classification (GTDB taxonomy): domain Bacteria; phylum Actinomycetota; class Actinomycetes; order Actinomycetales; family Micrococcaceae; genus Arthrobacter. The sequence continues at coordinate 29,527 of NZ_JAPSHJ010000036.1, forward strand.
TCAGGACGTACCAATCCGTTCGACGTCGGGAACTCCTTGCCAAGCAGAGCGCGCACGTCAGCGTAGACGTAGAAGGCGCCTTGCGGCGTCGGGCAGTCAACACCCTCAATGGCATTTAGTCCGGCAACGATCGCCTTACGGCGCCGGTCAAAGGCAACCTTCATTTCATCGACGGCGGTCAGCGGCCCGGAGACTGCGGCGAGGGCGGCGATCTGCATGATGTTCGAGACGTTCGACGTCGCGTGGGACTGGAGGTTGGTGGCAGCCTTGATGACGTCTGCCGGGCCAATCATCCAGCCCACACGCCAGCCGGTCATGGCGTACGTCTTGGCTACCCCGTTGAGGATGACCACTTTGTCGCCCAGTTCCGGGGCAGCTGTGGCGATGGATGTGAAAGGGAGTCCGTCGAAGGTGAGGTGTTCGTAGATCTCATCGGTGACCACCCAGAGGCCCTTGGATGCGGCCCACTTGCCGATTTCAGCCACCTGCTCCGGAGAGTAGACAGCACCTGTGGGGTTGGAGGGGGAAACGAACAACAGGATCTTGGTGCGCTCTGTCAGGGCTGCTTCGAGTTGCTCCACGGTGACGAGGTATCCCTGCTCAGGACCGGCAAACACTTCTACGGGGACTCCGCCGGCCAAGCGAATGGCCTCTGGGTAGGTGGTCCAGAAGGGGGTTGGGACGATGACCTCGTCTCCCGGGTCGACCAGGGTGGCGAAGGTGTTGTAAACCGCCTGCTTGCCGCCGTTGGTTACCAGGACCTGGGAAGGATCCGCGCGGTAGCCGGAGTCGCGGAACGTCTTCTCGGCAATAGCCTTCTTCAGCTCAGGCAGCCCACCCGCAGGGGAATAGCGGTGGTATTTCGGCTGGCTCGCAGCCTCTATGGCGGCCTCCACGATGTAGCCGGGGGTGGGGAAATCAGGTTCACCGGCACCGAAACCAATAACGGGCCGTCCGGCTGCCTTGAGCGCCTTGGCCTTGCCGTCAACGGCGAGGGTGGCAGATTCGGCAATGGCGGAAATGCGCTGGGAAACGCGGGCGGCAGACATGGCGGGTCCATTCTTTTGACAGCTCAGCGGCTGGATATGGGATTCGACGAGTTCTACTCTATGCTGTTCAGCGGATCGTTCGTTGGCGACAGGGAAAAGTGACCGCATGTTGGTCGTGCTCTTTGATTGGCAGCCGTGGATGGTCCGCAACGAGGCTGGTTCGACGTAGGCGCAGTTCTTGCGTAGAATAGTTCTCCGGTGTTGAAAACATGTTGATGGCGTGCGCCTCAGTGAAGGTTGCTGAAAGTGGCACGCGTGTTTTCGATCCATAGGGTAGTGGCGCAATTGGTAGCGCAGCGGTCTCCAAAACCGCAGGTTGCAGGTTCGAGTCCTGTCTGCCCTGCGCAAGCTGTTCCGGCGATAAGCCGGAACAAGCGCAGCAACCATGGTTCAGATCAGAGCCGGGTATCCGATCATTGCGAGAATGAGTGAGGACCAGGTGACCGAAACAGCTGCAAGCAGCTCCAAGGGCCGCCCCGCCAAGAATGCCGCCAAAGCAGGCATCTTTGCTCGAATCGCACTTTTTGTCCGCCAGGTCATCGGCGAACTGAAGAAGGTCGTGGCACCCACCCGCAAGGAGCTGATCAACTACACGCTCGTGGTGCTGGTATTCGTGATCATCATGATGGTCATCGTCACGCTCCTGGATCTGGCCTTCGGGACCGGAGTGGGCTGGGTCTTCGGCGGTTCAGGCCCCACGGACAACTAGGGCGATCGGTCCGCAGGCTTCGTGAACTCCCGAATAAGGAGGTTTCACGGAGTGTGCGGAATTGAGCCATTTAAATAGGCATGTTAGGCAATGAGGAAGCAGGAGACCAAGTGTCAGAGCAGGAGCTCGAGGTAACCGAGACTGAGCTGGATGGGTCCACGGACACCACAACGGACGCCGTGGAAGAGTCTGAGGCAGAGTTTTCTGCGCCCGATTCCGCTGTTGAAGCTGACGACGAGGACGCCGACGTAACCGTAGACGACTCCGACTCTGAGGCAGCAGACGCCGACGACGAGTCCACCGATGCCTTGGCAGCGGCAGCCGCCGCAGCGGAGGTTGATCCCGCCGAGGAATTCAAGTCCAAACTGCGCCGCCAGGAAGGTGACTGGTACGTCATCCACTCCTACGCCGGTTACGAAAACCGCGTGAAGGCAAACCTTGAGACCCGCATCCAGACCTTGGACATGGAAGATTACATCTTCGAAATCCAGGTTCCCATGGAAGAAGTCGTCGAGATCAAGAACGCCCAGCGCAAGATTATCAACCGTGTCCGGATCCCCGGCTACGTGCTGGTCCGCATGGACTTGACGGACGCCTCCTGGGGCGCCGTCCGCCACACTCCCGGTGTCACCGGCTTCGTGGGTAACGCACACAACCCGGTTCCGCTGCGCCTCGACGAGGTCTTCTCCATGCTCGCTCCGGTCTTCGAAGAAGAGCAGGCCGAAAAGGGCAAGCCCGTCAAGCACGCAGCTGCGCCGGTGGATGTCGACTTCGAGGTCGGCGAGTCCGTCATCGTCAAGGAAGGTCCGTTTGAGACCCTCCCGGCAACGATCTCCGAGATCAAGGTTGACTCCCAGACTCTCGTGGTTCTCGTCTCCATCTTCGAGCGTGAAACCCCGGTTACCCTGGCATTCAACCAGGTCACCAAGATCTAGCCGATCACTTTAGATTTCGCTCCGGAACTGCCCGCTTAGCAGCTCCGAAGCGGCCGGCCGCCTCGCCATGGCGGCCACATACCTGAGGCACGCTCCTGTGTCCCAGGACGCATTTGAGAGAAGGACCCTACATTGGCTCCCAAGAAGAAGGTCACCGGCCTCATCAAGCTGCAGATCCAGGCAGGTGCCGCTAACCCGGCTCCGCCGATCGGTCCTGCGCTTGGCCAGCACGGTGTCAACATCATGGAATTCTGCAAGGCGTACAACGCTGCGACAGAAGCCCAGCGTGGAAACGTCATCCCCGTGGAAATCACGGTTTACGAAGACCGTTCATTCACGTTCATCACCAAGACTCCGCCGGCTGCAGAGCTCATCAAAAAGGCTGCAGGCGTCGCCAAGGGTTCAGCTACCCCGCACACCGTCAAGGTTGCCAAGCTGACCCAGGCCCAGGTCAACGAGATCGCCACCACCAAGATGGAAGACCTCAACGCCACAAGCCTTGAAGGCGCCGCGAAGATCATCGCCGGCACCGCACGCTCCATGGGCATCACCGTAGAAGGTTAGGCCCGTCGCTGTTGCGACGGAGTCGGACGAAGAACGACGACGCCGGACAGCACCGCCGGGAAACCGGCACCACTGAAACATTGAAATGTTGGGCATCCCATCCGGACAAACAGCCGGACATCCCAACTGTGGCAGGGCCCAGCGCGGTCCGCAGACCACAACTGCACAAGGAGAAATAAGCAGCATGGCAAAGCGCAGCAAAGCATACGAGGCAGCCGCAGCCAAGATCGACGCGGAGAAGTTCTACGCGCCGTTCGAGGCGGTAACCCTCGCCAAGGACACCAACCCGTCCAAGTTCGACGCCACCGTTGAGGTCGCTTTCCGCCTGGGTGTAGACCCTCGCAAGGCAGATCAGATGATCCGCGGAACGGTCAACCTGCCCCACGGCACCGGTAAAGTCTCCCGCGTCCTGGTTTTCGCAACGGGTGACAAGGCAGAAGCAGCAATCGCTGCCGGCGCCGACTTCGTTGGTTCCGATGACCTGATCGAAAAGATCGCAGCCGGCTGGACCGACTTCGACGCCGCCGTCGCCACCCCTGACCTCATGGGCAAGGTTGGCCGTCTTGGTAAGGTCCTGGGTCCCCGTAACCTGATGCCGAACCCGAAGACCGGTACTGTCACGGCCGATGTCACCAAGGCTGTCAACGACATCAAGGGTGGAAAGATCGACTTCCGCGTCGACAAGCATTCCAACCTCCACTTCATCATCGGCAAGGTGTCGTTCGACGCCGTCAAGCTGGCTGAGAACTATGCAGCAGCACTGGAAGAGGTTCTTCGCCTGAAGCCCTCCGCTTCCAAGGGCCGCTACATCCAGAAGGCAACCGTTGCTACCACCTTCGGTCCTGGCATCAGCGTTGACCCCAACGTCACCAAGGTTCTGACCGAGGTCTAAGGTCCAGCTTCCGGATCTGATCCGAATCTGAAATTGGAACTAACAACAAGGGACCGTCCGGCTCACGCCGGGCGGTCCCTTGTTTCGTTTTCCGTTGTTTGGTCGTGCATGCCCTAGAGGCCAACGGGACATGCCACTAGGCTGAACCCGTGACTTCCCCGACGTACCTCATCGAGCCACTGGTCCTCCCTGCCTCCTTGGATGCCCCTGACGCCAGGGACTTCCTTGAGTTCAGCGAACTCACAGATGCCCTGGTAATGGAGACATGGGGGAACCTCGACCGCGCAAGCCCACCCGCCGCACGTCTGGAGGCGTGGCGCGATGACCCCTACAAACAACTTCAGATGTTCTTCATCCGCAGTGCTGGCCAAATGGTTGCGCGCTCCTGGATCAGGTTTACGGCGCAGGAAAACCTGGGGAGTGCCACAGTGCGCGTGGACGTCCGGGAAGCTCACACCGGGGGAGGGATGGGCAAAGCCCTCCTGCGGCACGCTGAGGAACTGGCTGTTGCCTCCGGCCGGAGAACGCTGCAAGGCTTCACAGAACATATGGCCAACTTCGACCCCGATGGTCCAAACGTCCTGAAGCCCGCCACGGGAACGGGGGCTCTTCCAGTCGAGTCCCGTCCTGTGCGTTTTGCTGCAGCCGCGGGTTACGCCCTTGAGCAGGTCTCGCGCTTCAGTGCGCTTGACGTCCCGCCGGAAGCCTCCGTCCTCGATGAACTCGAAGCCAGGGCCCGCGCTTCTGCCGGTGACGATTACGAACTTCTGGGGTGGACAGACCACTGCCCCGACGAGTACGTCGACCAGATGGCGGCCCTGATGAGCCGCATGAGCACTGATGCTCCGGCAGGGGAACTCCTCCACGATGAAGAGGAGTGGGACGCCGGACGTGTCCGCCACGTTGAGGATTTATGGAAACGGACCGGACGGGTATCCCTTGTGGCGGCCGCCATGCACAAGGACAGCGGAGAGCTGGCAGCCTATTCCGTCCTGCAGTTTTCACCCGTCAAGCCGTGGATGGCCGAGCAGGATGACACGCTGGTCACGAAGGCGCACCGGGGCCATCGCCTCGGCATGCTCATCAAGATCCACAATCTCCGGCGCCTCATGGCCGCACACCCTTCGGTGGAGCGGGTGCAAACGTTCAACGCTGCCGAAAACGAACATATGCTGGCCATCAATGTTGCGCTGGGGTTCCGGCCCGCGGGGTACGACGGCGAATGGCAGCGGCTGGTTCCATGAACGGGCTGGACATCGCCGCCGTCGTGATCCCTGATGATGCCCAGCCCCATAACCCGAGCAGCGCTCCCGACCTGTGGGAGTGAAGATCACCGGCGGCAGGGGATAGGGCGCACGTTCTGGAGAGGGCTGAAGCCACGGCAGCGGACCGAGGGCGGCACATTTGTCAGGGCTTTTGCGAGGAACATGTTGCCCGAGGAATTTCCCGCGAAGCCGGAGAGTGGGGCGTTGGAGCATGCGACGGGCTACAGCCTGGTGGGTTGGGAGGGTTCTTGTCCGGGGGAGTTCATTGCTCCGTACGCCGAGTTGCGGGGCAGAATGACCGCCAATGCGCCGAGGGCGGGCCTGGAACTCGAGAAGGTGAACCGGGACACCGACCGCGTCCGCGAGGAACAGGAGACCTGGGTCAAGAGCGGCGTGGAAGCGTTGGTATCGGCCGCCCTGCACAACGGCACCGGCCGACTTGCTGGCTATTCGGTCCTTTCGTACCGGCGGGTCAAACCCCATGTGGTGTTGCAGGAAGACACCCTGGTCGCCTCAGACCACCGCGGGCACAGACTCGGGATGGTCGTCAAGATCGCCAATATCCGCCGCGCACAGGAAACGTGGCCCGCGGCGCGCACTGTTCTGACATGGAATGCCAGTGAAAACCGTCATATGCTGGCGATAAATACATCGCTCGGATTCAAGCCCTCCGGATTTGAAGGCGAGTGGCAGAAACGGCTGGATGATCCCCTTTATGGCACATGACGTACGGATAGAGCAGCTGTGGATTCCGGATTCTCTGGACGCTGCTGATGCCGCAGACTTCCTCGCCGCCGTCGAGGTCGGACGGAGAGTCCGCATGGAGACGTGGGGCAGTGACGATCTCGCCTATGCCCCGCTTGAGAAGCTCCTTGAACTGGAAGATCCCTACGAACGGCAAGTAATCCTCGTGGCCAAGATGGGTCATGAAATCGTCGGAACAGTGGACATAGCGCTGCCACTCGCGGACAACCAGGACCTCGCTGAATTCACGCTCGATATTCTGCCCGAGTACCAGCGGCGCGGAGTAGGCAAGCAGCTCCTCGAGGCGGCTGAAGACGTGGCGAGGGGGGAGGGCAGGTCCATGATCCTGGTGGATACGAACCATCCAGGCACTTCCTTGAGCGATCTCGAATCCGAGCAGCTCATCCCGGGTACCGGAGATGGATTTGTGCCGCTGGGGAGCCGCGAGGTGGAATTCGCCCGCCGTTCCGGATACACCCTGCAGCACATTGAACAGTTCAGCGGATGCGCCCTTCCGTTGGACACGCAGCTCGTTGCGGAGCTTGAGGCGGAGGCCGAGGCCGCCAACGCCGGCCGCTACCGGCTTCACCACTGGACGGACCGCTGCCCGGACGAGTGGCTGGAAGCCGTCGCCGTCCTGGAAAACCAGGCGGGCGTGGATGACCTGCCACCTGGCCAGCAGCAAGCGGGAATGGTGTTCGACGCCGAGGTCCTCCGGGAAGCTGAGGCCGTCACCATGTCCCAAGGAAGGCGCACAGTTGTCACCGCCGTCGAGCATATTGACTCCGGCGAGCTTGTGGGACTGACAACCATCAGCGTCCTGGCCCAGCGCCAGGACGTCGTATTCCAGGACGACACGATGGTGCTGGAGCAGCACCGTGGAAATAAACTGGGCCTCCTGATTAAGGTGGCCAACATGGAACGGCTGACTGAACAGTTTCCGGATGCACGCGTCATCTATACATGGAATGCGCCGGAGAACCGCTACCTGCTGACGGTGAACCGCCAACTGGGCTTCACCACGGCTGGAGTCACCGGGATCTGGCAGAAGGAGTTGCCGGACTTCAGGGACAGCACCAGCTGATTCGGTGACTGATCTCCAGCGGACCAAGGACCAGGGTTTGACGGGATTTGGCCGAAGGGCAAAGCTTCCCGTAAGCTTGAACTACCAAAGACCGTCGGTTGTTGGAATCCACTCTTTCAAACATAACTCACTTCTGCAGTTGTGTGCGGGAAGAGCCAGTGGATTTTCAGACGAAGGACCCTGAACATAGGGCGGCCGGCGCAGGTGAACGAAGTGAAGTTCCGCAGTCTTCAGACTGTGTTGAGCCAAGCCCCGTGCATCTGCGCGGGGCGTTTTTAGTTTTAGCTCACTTGAGCGGGGACCCGGAATACCGGCACTATCCCCGGAAGGAGGGTTATGGCAACGCCTACAAAGGTTTCAGCAGTAGCTGAGATCACTAACGATTTCAAGGAATCGAACGCCGCTGTCCTGACCGAATACCGTGGGCTCACTGTTGCACAGCTCAAGCAGCTGCGTGTTTCCCTCGGCCAGGACACCAAGTTCTCGGTCGTCAAGAACACCCTGACCGCAATTGCAGCCAAGGAAGCTGGTGTCGAAGCATTCGACGGTCAGCTCGCCGGCCCTACTGCAATCGCATTCATCAAGGGTGACGCAGTTGCAGCGGCTAAGAGCCTGACGGATTTTGCCAAGACCAACAAGCAGCTGGTCATCAAGACCGGTTACTTCGAGGGCAGGAAGATGGATGCCAGCGAAGTTATCGCCCTGGCAGCCCTCGAGTCCCGTGAGCTGCAGCTCGCCCGTGTTGCAGGTGTCCTCAAGGCTCCTGCTGCCGCTGCTGCACGCATCATTGACGCTCTGCGCCTCAAGCTTGAAGAAGAGAACGGTGCTCCGGCTGTAGCCGAAGCTCCCGCCGCTGAAGAAGCACCCGCAGCCGAAGAAGCTCCGGCCGCTGAAGCAGAAGCTCCGGCTGAAGCTCCCGCAGCAGCCACCGAAGAGAACTAACTCTCTTACTACCAGACTCCGGTGTGAACGCATGGCCGAAATAAGGCCGCTGATCACCATTACAGGAAGGACGCCAACCATGGCGAAGCTCACCAACGAAGAGCTCATTGAAGCTTTCAAGGAACTGACCATCATCGAGCTCTCCGAGTTCGTCAAGCTCTTCGAAGAGACCTTCGAAGTTACCGCTGCTGCTGTTGCTGTAGCCGGCCCCGCCGGTGGCGGCGCTGCTGCAGAGGAAGAGGAGAAGACGGCATTCGACGTCGTCCTCGAAGCTGCTGGCGACAAGAAGATCGCAGTGATCAAGGAAGTTCGCGCCATCACCTCCCTCGGCCTCAAGGAAGCCAAGGACCTGGTTGACAGCGCACCGAAGGCTGTTCTCGAGGGCGTCACGAAGGAAGCTGCCGAGAAGGCAGTTGCCCAGCTCGAAGAGGCCGGCGCACGCGTTACCCTCAAGTAATTCTGTGTCCGGCGGGCCGCACTCCAGCCCGCCGCTCGCTCCCGGGAGACCCCGTCCACTTAGTGGGCGGGGTTTCCTGCTTAATCCCCGGGTTGCGAACGTGAGGACCCTAGACTGTGGCTTTACCGATTGTGGAAAGATCCTCGATCAGCAGAGCGCCCAGGAGCCCACTTCATGACAGATCCCGGTTCATCCATGTCCCGCCGAACAATGCTTGCCGCGGCCCTCGTCGGAGGAAGCGCTGCCGCCGTGTCACTGACAGGGGTCCCTGCGGCCCAAGCAAGGCCCGGACTTCAGCCGGGCGGGAAGCGCTTCACCCTCACGGTTCTGGGTACCACGGACCTGCACAACAATGTGCTCAATTGGGACTACTTCAAGGACGTGCCGTACACCGACGCCGCGGGCAACCGTATCGGCATTGCCCAAGCCTCCACCCTCATTAAGGCGATGCGGGCCGAGCGGGGAGCAGGGAACTGCCTCACTCTGGACGCCGGCGACACGATCCAGGGAACGCCGCTGGCGTACTACTATGCCAAGGTTGAACCGGCTTCCGGAACAGTCAAGCATCCGATGGCGCTTGCCATGAACGAGGTGGGCTACGACGCCGTGGCCCTGGGCAATCATGAGTTCAACTACGGCATTCCGCTGCTCCGCACCTGGGAGAGCCAGCTGGACTTCCCGTTGCTGGGTGCAAACGTCCGCGACGTCACCACCGGCAGGCGAGCGTTTACTCCTTACGTCCTCAAACGCATCGATACCGGGAACGGCTGGGTGACTGTCGGCCTGGTTGGATTGGTGACTCCAGGTTGTGCCCTCTGGGACCGCGACAACGTTCACGGCCGCCTCGACTTCAACGGAATTGTAGAGGAGGCCAAGCTGGTAATTCCGGAAGTCCGGGCGGCCGGAGCAGACGTGGTTATTGTTTCCAGCCATTCAGGAGCGACGCCGGGATCCTCCTACGGTGATGCCCTGCCGTTCCCGGAAAATGCCTCCACACAGCTGGCCGAAGAGGTCCCCGGCATCGATGCCATCCTTGTCGGCCATGCCCACGTCGAGATTCCCGAGCGGTTCGTGCTCAACAAGGCCACCGGAAAACAGGTTCTTCTCGCGGAGCCCCTGAAATGGGGGATGCGGGTGTCGGTCATGGATCTTGTGCTGGCCAAGGAACGCGGCAGGTGGTCCGTGACGTCAGCAAGCTCGCACCTGCTGGACGCCAAAACAGCGGAAGCGGATCCCGCCGTCGTAAGCGCAGTTCAAGCCGGCCACGAGGCAACCGTTAAGTACGTCAACACGGTAATCGGGGCTTCGACGGCGGATCTGAACACGGCAACAGCATGCTGGTCCGATTCACTTGCGATCGACGCCATCAACTACGTCCAGGCCACCACTGTCAAAGCTGAACTCGCCGGCGGGCCCGCCGCACAGCTTCCCGTTCTTTCCATCGCGGCAGCCTTTTCCCGTACGGTCGACGTCAAGGCCGGGCCGCTGACCATCAGGGACGTCGCCGGTCTTTACATCTTCGACAACACCCTCCTCTCCATCAAGGTGAACGGGGCGTTCGTCAAGGACTACCTCGAATGGTCCGCCAGATACTTCAAGGCGGTCAGCACGGCATCAGTGGCGCCGCAGGACCTCACCAACGCTCCCACCTCCATGGCCCCGACTGGCACTCCCGACTACAACTACGACGTCGTGTATGGCCTGGACGCACCTCTGAGCTATGACATCGACGTCGCACGGCCGGTGGGGGAGCGCATCATCAACCTGAGCTACGGGGGCGAGCCGATCGGGCCCCGGC
>NZ_JAPSHJ010000109.1 GCF_031179985.1 Arthrobacter sp.
GGGGCTTAAGTGTCCGTTCGCGCTCAGATGCCGAACAGTCCGATGACCAGTGCCATCACCAGGTAGGTCACGAGTTCGTGGGCACAGTTCAGCGCCGTGAGTCCAGCGGGGCGGGCCTCAAAAGCATCGTGGGTGATGAAGCGCGCCGCCGTGAAGCCTGCCCAGAGGATGACGGCCGTAATCACGGAATTAGCGAGGAAGCTGCCGCCGTAAAAGTCCTGGGCGATGGCCACGGATCCGGCCAGGACCAAGGCGCTGACGAAGCTGACTGCGAGCGTGATCAGGATGGGCTTGACTGCATCCTTCGCCTCGCCGCTTGGCGAGACCTTGGCCACGCGCTTCCAGTAGTTGCCGAAGACCTTGGGCGTGTACCAGACCGACCCCACGATCATCGTGGACAACGTCGCAACCAGAACTGCCCAGATGTTGATCTCAGGAACCATGATGCACTCCTCGTTTCGTATTCATTGTCTGCGGTGATGCCGTTACGGCGCCAGATGGTGATAGCGGGAACCGAAATGGATCAGAGGGTCTGGCGCCTCGCCCGGCGGAGCATCGCTGCCCATGGAAAGAACTTCACCGACGATGAGCAGGTGGGTGGCGGCCTGATGAACCGACACGGTGCGCAGCTCGAAATAGGCGAGGGCGCCGTCGAGGATGGCCGAGCCGGTGACTGGGCCCCTCCTGAACGGGACCTGTGCCAGCAGTCCCTGCAGTGGCGTCCCCGGGCTGGCCAGCCAGTTGGCCGAACCCTGATGCCTGCCCGAGAGCAGGCTCAGCGCCCAGACGCCTGCCTCCTCCACAGCCTCGCCGATCCGTGATTCAGCGTAGAGACTAACCAGCATCGTGGGTGGATCGTAGGAAACGGACAGGAACCCGGTGACGGTCGCTGCGTAGTCGCGGTTGCGCAGGGAAGTGGACACCACCGCTACCCCGGCCGCGATGTCGGCACTCAGCCTGCGGTACAGATCGACGTCGGCATCCGACGGCGGTCTGCCCGCCAGACGGTGGGCGGCCAGGTTCCCGGGGCTCTCCATACGGCACATCGTGCCATAAGTATGCTGCACTACGACTGCGGCGCGTCCGGTGCAATGGGGACCGGGCATCTGTAAGCCAATATCCCGCCGTCGTTAATCCTCCGTTTACCTTGAACCCCAATACTCGTTACCTGAGCTCCTTAAGTTCGATGAAGGTACAGAACGTACGCACTCCAGTCCGAACGTCTCCGGTTCGGAACGCATCAGAAAACCCTGGAAGGGGTAACACCTAGTGAAGGCACTCCGCTTCGGCCGCCATGCGGCTATCGCTGTCATCGCCGCTGGCTCTCTCGCGCTCACCGCTTGTGGTTCCGACAATGCCACCAACACTCCCGGAGGGACCGGAGGTGCCGCCACCGGTGCCCAGGTCACCGGGACCCTCACGGGCATCGGTTCCTCCGCGCAGGGCGCAGCCATGGATGTGTGGAAGACCAATTTCGCGTCCGCAAACCAGGGCGTCACCGTGCAGTACTCCCCGGACGGTTCCGGTGCCGGGCGCAAGGCGCTCCTCGACGGTTCGGCACAGTTCGCCGGCTCGGATGCCTACCTGAAGGACGAGGAACTGGCTTCGTCCAAGAAGGTCTGCGGCCCTGAAGGCGCCATTGATGTCCCCGTCTACATTTCGCCGATCGCCATCGCGTTCAACCTTCCGGATGTCAAGGAATTGAACCTTGACGCCCCGACCGCTGCCAAGATCTTCCGCGGGGAGATCGCCAAGTGGAATGACCCGGCCATTGCTGCCCTGAACCCGGACGCCACGCTCCCGGATCTGAAGGTCACCCCGGTCAGCCGTTCCGATGACTCCGGCACCACCGACAACTTCACCGAGTACCTCGCGGCCGCCGCCCCCGAGGTCTGGAAAGACAAGGCCGACGGCGTTTGGCCCGCTTCCCTGAAGGGCGAGAACGCCAAGGGAACGTCCGGCGTCGTCAAGACCGTTACGGACACCCCGGGTGCCGTGACGTACGCTGACGATTCCGCCGTCGGAGGCACTCTTGGCAAGGCCAAGATCAAGGTCGGCTCCGAGTTCGTCGCTATTTCCCCTGAGGCTGCCGCCAAGGCCGTCGACGCCGGAAAGCCTGTCGAAGGCCGCGCGGAGAACGACACCGCTATCGACCTGGACCGCACCACCACGGAGTCCGGTGCCTACCCTGTCGTCCTGGTGTCCTACCACGTCGTCTGCTCCGCTTACGACAAGCAGGAGACCGCTGACCTCGTCAAGGCTTTCGAGAAGTACGTCGTCTCTGAAGAAGGCCAGAAGGCCGCTGCCGAGTCCGCAAAGTCGGCTCCGCTGTCTGCCGCGCTGACCGAAAAGGCCACCAAGGCCATCGAATCCATCAAGGTCAAGTCGTAACGTAGAACTGAACGCTGAAGTTCCCCGCCCAGCCATCAAGCCGGGCGGGGAATTTAGCTGTGTAAACGCACTTCTCCTGATTCCGTACGCCGCAACACCAACACCGAAGGGCCGGTATGACCGCCACCTCCCTGACCAGCTCCCAAAGCGCAGGCCGCGCCGGGGACAAAGTCTTCTCCGGAGCCGCCCTGGCAGCAGGGTGCCTGATCCTTGCCGTGCTGTTTGGCGTGGCGCTCTTCCTCGTCATCCAGGCACTCCCGGCATTCTCCGCCCCGGCCGAGGACATTCAGGGCGGCGAGGGATTCTTCGCCTACATCTGGCCGATCGTCATCGGTACCCTGATCGCCGCAGTTATCGCACTCGCGATCGCCACGCCCGTAGCCATCGGAGTTGCGCTCTTCATCTCCCACTACGCCCCCCGCGGTCTCGCATCCGGCCTCGGCTATGTGATCGACCTGCTGGCAGCCATCCCCTCGGTTATATACGGCGCCTGGGGTGCCGCTTTTCTCGCCCCGCAGATTTCGCCCGCCTACGGCTGGCTCGCAGCCAACATGGGCTGGCTGCCCATCTTCCAGGGACCGGCGTCAGCCACCGGCAAAACCATCCTGACCGCCGGAATCGT
>NZ_JAPSHJ010000005.1 GCF_031179985.1 Arthrobacter sp.
TCATCCATCACGCGGCCGATGACCATTCCCGATTCGTGTACTCCGAGATCCTGCCGGACGAAACCAAGGAAACCGCCACGGCGTTCATGCGTAATGCCATCGCAGCGTTCGCAGCCCACGGCGTGAAAATCCGGCGAGTACTGACCGATAACGGCGCATGCTACCGTTCCCGCCCTTTCGCGGAAGTCCTCGCCGGAGCCGGCATCAGCCACAAACGCACCAGGCACTATCGTCCACAAACCAACGGCAAGGTCGAACGCCTCAACCGCATCCTCCTGGAGGAATGGGCCTACGCCAGCGCCTATAGTTCAGAAAGCAAACGCCAAGCCTGTTACCAGGGCTTCATCGAGCACTGCAATCACCACAGACCCCACACCGAACTCAAAGGCGCCTCACCAGCCAGCCGCGTCACCAACGTACCGGGTGAGTACAGCTAGCGCCCGGAAATGACACACGTTCAAGGACCCTCTTCATTTTGCGTGCGTAGTTTCGGAAGATCGCCTGCGAGATCTTGACTTGAAGATAATGGTCCACGTTGACCGCTCAAACGTCCGTCAGCCGTCGATGACGCAAACGACTAGAGTTCAGAAAACCGATCGAACTGATCCAAGGACTCCTGTTGCAATGACCGCCTGAATCCGCCGAACGCTCACCGGGACATCGGAGGTGTCCGGGATGCGAGTCTCATTCAGGCTGAGCCTGTCAGAGTGGTTTCAGACGCGGTCGTAAGTGAGGACCCGCAAGCCTGAGTCGAGCAGGGTCTCGTCGACAGGCCGGAACATATGGGGCTGGAACGGACCGTCGAAGAGCGGGATGCCAGATCCGATGACGGAACGGTTCTGCTTGAGCACGAGCCGGTCGATTTCTGGCAGCAGCGAGTGGGCGAGAGTGCCGCCACCCACCAGCCACAGGTCCTTGCCCTCTTCGGCCTTGAGCGCGCGTACCCGTTCCAGGGCGCCGGAGCGGACGATCTCGACGGCAGGATCGCGGCTTTCCAGCGTGGTCGAGAATACGAGATGGCGAAGGTGGGGGTACGCGTCGGTCAAGCCGGCGGCGAGGCCGATCTCGTAGGACGCCCGTCCTTCAAGGACTGTGTCGAACGTCCGACCTGGACTGCCGATGCCCAGGGCGGCTCGCGCCGGTCCGGGAAGAGTCTCGGGGTAGTGCTCGATGATGTACTGGACGACATCGGGCGTCAGCGGGAAGTAGTCCGCTCCGCTTGGGTCGGCACCGTCCGGGCCAGCGATGTAGCCGTCGAGGGTCGTGGCCACGTAGTACACGAGCTTCCGCATAAAGATGATCCTTCCTGAGGTGCCGGGCGGGTGCCCGGGGTGTCGATTGAGTCTAGTGCTGGTCAAGAAGAGGCTGCTGTGGATGATCTTCACTCATGCCCGTAAGCCGGTCCCTCACCGGTTATCGCACCATGTCCCGCGGGCGATGCGACAGACCGCCCGGTTCCGAAGTTTCCGGATTCCCGTAAGACGCGCCCGCAAAATTGCCCGGTCGGCTTCGACCAACAGAATCCGGGGTCCATATACGGTGCAGCAGTTTGTATGCAAAAACGACCGGCTATGAACCGGCTAGTCGTCTGTCAGGTCCAAGGTTGGAAGAATCGATCAATCCCTGTAGGGCCTGGCGAGTGCTGACCAGTTCCGCGATTCTCTCGTCACGAGCGCGAAGGTGTTCAACCAAGGTTGGCACCGCGCAGAGCTCCAAACGCCCCGGATCGTGGATGCAGTCCAGGAGTTCGCTGATGATGCGTGTGGGAAGACCAGCATCCAGCAGCAGCCGAATGTGCCGGATTTGCTCGACCGCGGTGATTTCGAAGTGTCTCTGCCCGGTCGAGGATCGTTCTGCCGAGATTAGGCCCTGATTCTCGTAGTAGCGGATAAGTCGGGGACTCACGCCGGTGAGAGAGGCAACTTCACCGACTCGGAGGAGCTTCCGGCCTCCAAGGCTTGCCTTTGACACTAGTGTCAACTCCTACATTTGCAGGTATGTCATTCTCGCTTACTTACTTCAACGGTCGGGTTGCTACGGCTGAGGACCTTGCACCGTTGGCCTTCACAGGCTACTCCCACTTCACCGCCATGCAGGTACGCGACCGTTCGGTCAAGGGCTTGGACTTGCATTTGAGCCGTCTCCAGACCGCCAGCAGCTTGCTGTTCGACCAGCACCTGCCGGATTCCCAGGTCCGTGAGTACCTGCGAGTGGCGATTGAGGCCGCACCGCCGGACTCGTCCGTGACGTGCTTCCTCGCCTCGCGACCCGGGGAGTTCATGCCAGCTGGTCCGGCGAGTGCTCTCGACGTCCTGATCAAGGTTGTCGAACCAGCGGATCCACCCGCAGCCCCGATGGCTTTCGACGTGGCTCGGCACGAGCGCCACCTGCCGCAGATCAAGCATGTTGGCGAAGTCTCCAAGACGTTCTATCTGAGAAGGGCAAACGCGCGCGGTTTTGACGACGCCGCCTTCGAAGATGGGGCCGGTCGCATAAGTGAAGGCACGATATGGAATTTGGCCTTCTGGGATGGCGAGTCAGTAATCTGGCCAGAGGCTGATGTCCTGTCAGGCGTGACTATGCAGATCCTGGTTCGACAGCTCGAGGCCAGGGGCATACCCCAGCAGACTCTACCGGTCCGTCAGCTCGATCTAACGGAAGGCATTTCCGCTGCGGCAATGAACTCTTGGACGCCAGGCATCCCGCTGACACGTCTTGGCGACCACCAGCTAAAGAACGATTCGGCGTTCACACGGCTTCTTCATGATGTCTATGACGCGGAGCCACTGGTCAGAATCTGACCCCCGCATTCCTAGGGTCATGGGGTTTTCCGGAATAGACAACAGCCGTGCTTCGACGGGAAAGTTCCTCATCGGCAATGACGCTCAAAAATCGGTGGCTTGATATGCAAGCAGCGGCTTGCCTACCATGAAGCCATGGTCGATGTCTTCCGCGCTCTCGACGACGAGACGAGGCGCCTTATTCTTGACGACCTGTCAGCGCGGGACGGCCAGACTCTGTTCGAGATCTGTACCACGCTGGCAATGCGTCACGGCCTCACCCTCACACGTCAGGCGATCTCCCAGCACCTCGGAGTGCTCGAGTCGGCTGGTCTGGTCGTGACCGAGAGGCGCGGACGCTCCAAATTCCACTACTTCAATCCCGGGCCACTCGCGCAGATCACCGGACGATGGCCAAGCAGCAAAAGGAGTGAACAATGAAAATTTCCCTGACGAGCCTGTTCGTTGATGACCAGCGGGCAGCCCTCGCCTTCTACACCGAAGTGCTCGGCTTCAAAAAGCGACATGACATTCCCCTCGGCGAGAACTTCTGGCTAACAGTTGAGTCACCCGAAATGGTTGACGGTCCTGAGCTGTTACTTGAGCCGGCGGGTCATCCTGCCGTGAAGCCGTATCGGGATGCGCTGATGGAAGACGGCATCCCCCTCGCTCAGTTCTCGGTCGAGGACATCGAGGCCGAGTACACCAAGCTGACCAACAAGGGTGTCGTTTTCACCCAGCCGCCCACCGACATCGGCACCGCTTTCGTGGCCGTTCTAAATGACACCTGCGGCAACCTCATTCAGCTCATCGAAATGAAGTCGAACTGGAACGACGCCGAGGCCAGTTGAGGGGAGAGGCGGCCCTAGCGCTGCACCGTCAAACGTCTGCCGGACGGTCAAACAGCGGAGGACCGCCCCGTCAAGGCTGCCTCGAGGGCTCGCCCCCATTTGACGACGGCGGCACCACACTCGGCGCTTTTGGGTTCCAGCCTGCTTTTTGGCCCGACCACCTGCAGCGCGGCCAGCACTTCGCCGCGGAAGTCATGAATGGGGACAGCCAGGGAATACAGGCCGGGTTCGGCTTCCTCATCCACCACTGAATAACCGCGTTCGCGGGCGGTGTGAAGCCGCTCGAGAAAGTCGTCAACGCCGGCGGGGGTCTTAGGTCCATGCTTCACGAACTCGGTGCGGCTGAAGACGGTCCGGACCTCATCGTCGGTAGCCTGCCACAGCAGGGCTTGGCCGGCGTCGCTGCAGTAAGCGGGGTAGGGCCGGCCGATCCACGAGCCGATCATCTTGCTGTCGGCCGGGACGCGCTCGCCGATGGTGACGGTCGAATCGCCGCTCAGAACGCCCAGGAAGCAGCCTTCTCCGGTGTCTTCGACCAAACCTTCCAATGCCGTCAGCCCATCGGTCCGCAGCCGTTGCTCGGTGAGGGCCCGCGCATCGGCGTACAGTCCCCAGTGCAAGGCATAGGCGCGGCGCTCGCCCCGGATCAAAAAGTCTTCCTGCAGCGCCGCCTTGAGCCCGCGCGACACCTGGCTGCGGTCTTTGCCGAGATCTGCGGCGACGTCGGCAACAGTGGCTCCCGCGTTGCCGGAGGCTTGCCGGGCACTCACCGCGAACACCACGTTCATCCCACGGCCCATGCTTGAGTTTTTCGGCATGGGCCGAGTCTAGCCAACGTTGGTGACAGTTATTTGCAGAGGTCAGTGGATGGCAAAGACCCTTGCCGGGAAGCCGCTGCCACCCTGGGGTTTGGGCCAGGTGGCTACGATTGCCGCCCCTGCTTCGGGCAGGGACTCCAAACTGGCGAGCAGTTCAATCTGCCAGCGCCCTTGCGCCAGGATGTAGGTTTCGAGACTGAAATCCGAGCGGGACGTTGCCTGACCCGGGTCAGTGTCTGTCTGTTCATGGCCGATTGCACGGATATTCCGCTCTTCCACAAAGAAGCGCAATACCTCGGCGGACCATCCGGGCGTATGGCTGACGCCATCGGCATCCCGGTTGGCCATGGCCTCACCATCAGGCCAGCGGCTGCTCCAGCCACTGCGCAGAGCCACAAACGAATCCTCCGGGATCCGTCCATGCCGCTCTTCCCAGGCTTCGATGTCGGCGAGGGAGGGAGTGGCGTCCGGGTCCTTGTCCACCCGGTCGCTGATGTCCAGGACCACGAGGGGCAGGATCATTTCCTGCACGGAAATGTGGTCCAAGGTTCGTCCTGACCGGATAAAGTGCGACGGCGGATCGACGTGGGTGCCCCACTGCCCAACGATGGTGTACTGGTGCGCAGTAAACCCGTCCCCCGCCTCAAGATCGAAAAGATCGCTGCGGACTTCGTCGGGAAACGCCGGGAAACGGGGTTGCCCCGGATGGAAGGCATGGGTCAGATCGGTGAAGGTCCGGCCGGCCAAAACAGAGCTAAAGCCTTCCCACGCTCCTGAAGTGAGGCTATCGGTTCTCGCTGCGCTGATTGTCATGCTGCAACCCTTCCTGTCATGAATGTGGAGATGTTGAGTGCTTCGGAGACTTCAAGAACCGGGACTTCCCACGGGTGGATGGCCACGACTCTTTCCACAATCCGCCCAACGGCATCGTCGGAAAGATCGGCGTCGATGTACGTGGTCAGCAGGAAGGTGGGGGAGACGCTGCGTTCGCCGACCGTGCCCATCGTTGGATTCGCACCTTCGCCTACCGTGAATCCCTCGAAGCCAAGTCCCGACTCAAAGACGTGGTGGTACATCCCGAAGTCTCCAAGTTCAGGCATTTCCCGTAGAGCGGCCAGAAACGCGGCCATTCGGGGGTCCTCCTCGAACACCTGAGTTTCGCCGGCAGCGAGCCGCGCGAGGATCTCCCGCTCGATTGGCCAATGGATGCGCAGTTTCCGCACTCGCTTCATGCCCGAAATTCCCATGTGATTCCTTCTCCTGTGGCCAGGCCTTGCCTGGGAACGCTCCTATGCGTTCACTTGTGCCTTCATGGTGACACACCTCACTGATCATCACAAGCACGCACAAATGTTTATGATGCACATCGAATGCTAATGGAGGCGCTCCAGAAGCAAGGAAGAGCGAGAGGTGCCAAGGGCAAAAAGGAAGGGGGTCTAGAAGCCCAGTTGCGCGGCGACCTGGAGGAGAAGTGCTTCCGAACCCATCGGCCCGATGAGTTGGATTCCCATAGGGAGGGAAGTGCCTGACGTTCCATGAGTCCAGTGGACGGGCAAAGTGATGGCAGGGAGTCCGCAAGCGTTGACCATCGATGACCACGGCGCGTACTCGCACTGCCGGCGGTAGTCTCCGTCGGCGTCGCCCGCCCACTCGGTGGGCCACGGCCCGTCTCCATGCGTTCCAGTGAACCAACCCACAGGCCTTGGCGTCTGCGCCAGAGCCGGAGTCATGATGAGATCCCACGCCGCGTACTGAGCGATGGTGTCACGCTGGAATTGCCGCAGAAAACCCACCGCTTCGGCGAGCTTGGTGGCGCTCCGCTGCTGGGCCCGCCGCCTGAACGTCCGGGTGAGCGGGGTCAGGAGCGGCTCGCGCCGCGGGCTGATACGAGCGGCACCCACTCCCGCAGTCCAGGCAGTGGTGAACGCATCCGGGTAGCGATTGTCGTAGCGGATGGCTGCCTCCGACGTCGAATGTCCCGCAGCCTCCAGCATCCTTGTGCCTTCAGCGAGTGCCTCGAGTGCCTCTGCATCAGGCGTAAAAGGGAAAATGCCCTGCCAGGGGCTGTCCAGGCTGATGCCGATACGGAGCTTTCCGGGTTCTCGTCTCAGTGCTTCAAGATAGCCTCCGCGGGGACCGGCCGGATCCGCGGCGTCGGGCTTCAGGGCATCGTGCGTCAACGCGTCCAGCATGAGCGCCGCGTCCTCGGCCCGCCTTGCAAGGGGGCCCGTGACCACCAGGCGTGCGGGATCGCCGGTGCTTTCCCCCGCTGGCACCAGCCCCCGCCCAGGCTTAAGTCCAACAAGGCCGCATGCTGCAGCGGGAATACGGATGGAGCCGCCGCCGTCGGTCCCGGGGGCGAACGGGATGAGTCCTGCTGCTACCGCCGCCGCACTGCCGCCGGAGGACCCGCCCGAACTCCTGCTCATTGCGTAAGGATTGCGCGACGGCGGCGCCACCCTGTTTTCGCTGTAGGCCGTCAGCCCGAACTCAGGAACCTGCGTCTTTCCGAGGGAAATGACTCCCTGCGCTTTGAGCGCTGCGGCAAGTACTCCGTCAGCAGGAGCCGGCCGGTGATCCAGGGCAGCGCTTCCGTGAGTGGTCACCACACCGGCCACGTCCGTGAGGTCCTTGAACGCCACAGGCATCCCGTGGAGGAGCGGAAGGACGTCTGCGCCGGAATCACCCGCCGTGTGCGCGTAGAGTTCGTCGGCGGCCGCAGCGTCATGCATTGCCTGGCCCGCCGTCACCGTGATGAAGGCACCCAAGGCCTTGTTCCGTGCCTCGATGCGGCGAAGGTAATGTTCGGTGGCTTCCCTGGCAGACAGTTTTCCCTCCGCCAGTGCATCGCGCAATTGGACAGCGGAGAGCTCATGGAGGTCAGCCACGACGGGCCGTCCCTGTGATCGTCGCTCTTACCGGCACGCTGATTCTCCTTTGCGGTGTCCATAGAAAGCGTAACGTGGCCCCTGCTGGGGGGTGACTCCGGCTGCTGGCGATACGCTGGAGTCAGACCTAGAAAATCCAGGAGAGGACTCCCATGAGCGATTTCGAAACCGTGACAGTGAACGATATTCCCGCCGGCGCCCGCCTTCTTGACGTGCGGGAGGACTACGAGTGGTCAGCCGGACACGCCGAGTCTGCACTGCACATCCCTTTGGAACAGCTGCCTGCCCGGCTCGGTGACCTGGACCCGGACGAGGACCTTTACATTATTTGCCGTACCGGCGGGCGCTCCTTCCGCGCTGCCCAATGGTTGGTGGCCCAGGGATACTCGGCCTTCAACGTGGCCGGCGGCATGGACCAGTGGCTTGAATCCGGTTTGCCTCTGGTCTCCGAGAGCGGCCTCAAGCCCGTCATCTTGTAGTTCCTGTTCCGCCTCCACCCGTTCAACTGAAGGATTGCCGATGTCCGCAGTTCCCGTTACCTACACCTTCCTGGGCCCTGAGGGTACCTTCACCGAAGCGGCGCTGCTGCAGGTTCCGGGGGCTGTGGATGCGGTGCGCATCCCGTCGTCGAACGTGAACTCGGCCCTGGACAAGGTGCGGGACGGATCCGCGGACGCAGCGATGGTGCCTATCGAAAACTCGGTGGAGGGTGGCGTGACAGCCACGCTCGACGCCATAGCCACGGGAGAGGAACTGCGTATCATCCGTGAGGCCCTGGTTCCTATCAGCTTTGTCCTTGTGGCAAGACCAGGCGTGAGGATCTCCGATATCCGCAGCATTTCCACCCATGGACATGCTTGGGCGCAATGCAGGCTCTGGGCCGAGGCCAATATTCCTGCTGCTGAATATATCCCTGGATCCTCGACTGCCGCCGCTGCCCTTGGCCTGCTGAACGACGACGGCGTCCACTACGATGCGGCTATTTGCGCGCCTATTGTGGCCGAGGAACAGCCCGGCCTTCAGGTCCTGGCTGAAAACATCGGGGACAACCCGGGAGCCGTGACCCGTTTCGTGCTCGTCAGCAGGCCTGGTGTCTTGCCGGAGCGGACAGGTGCCGACAAAACGACGGTGGTGGTGCCCCTGCCGGAGGACCGCCCTGGCGCCCTGATGGAGATTCTGGACCAGTTCGCCACGAGGGGAGTGAACCTCAGCAGGATCGAGTCCCGCCCCACAGGACAGTACCTGGGGCACTACTTCTTCAGCATTGATGCCGACGGACATGCAGCGGATGCACGGATGGCCGATGCCTTGGCGGGGCTGCACAGGATCAGCCCCGCAACACGCTTTCTCGGCTCGTACAGCAGGGCAGATGCGCAGAGCCCTGTAGTGGAGCCGCACACCTCCGACGAAGCATTCCAAGCGGCGCATGAATGGGTCCAAGGAATTCTCTCAGGTGCATCGGTAACCCGGGATCCGGCCCCTGAGGCTTCGCGCACAGCGTAGACAAATGCCGCTTGGAGCACTTCCGCGCCTGCTTAACTGTGCGTATGCTTGCCAGATCAATGGGGGATTGCCTCTACCGGAGGGAGCGGGACATGTCAGCAGCCAGTACCGATAATGACGGCCAAGGGATGATCGTGAATCCCAAGCCCCGTGCCGACAACCAGGACTGGGACGGCGATGAGGCAGACCGCGCCGATCGGCTCCGCTTCGAAGAGGAGCAGGCAATGATCCGCGAGCAGACCGAAGCCCGCGCCGCAGCGAAGGCAGCTGCGGAAAAGTTGGCCGCCGAAGCAAAGGGATCCGGCTCCTGAGAGTGGCATCGACCTTTTAGGGAAACCAGTCGCGAAAGGCGACCGGATTACAGGGGTGCCCGCGGTCTACAGCGTGGAACCGTCTGGCATCCAATGCCCGGTGGAGGTGCCTTTGACCCGGACCAGCAGTGACCGGGGGTCAACCCTGACAGTTACCGCGGTGGCCTCCCCTGACGGGTCCCCGTCCAGTTGGGTAGGCATGGGCTCAGCACAGCGGATCACTGCCTTGCCTGAGCGGTAGTAGGTCATCACGGGGAGATGCCGCTTGTGTTTGAAGACGATCTTCGCGTACATGGCCACCCAGCCGATGGCGCTGCGCGGACTCATGACCACAACGTCGAGCATGCCGTCGTCGATCATGGCCTGCGGGACAAAATCGATCCCGCCAGGGATGAGCCCGCAGTTGGCAAAGAGCAGGCTCCGGATTTTTCGGGTTTGCTCCGGCTGGTCATCCAGGGCGATGGACACTTTTTTACGTCTGCCGGGCATGTGGCGCACGCCGGCCTCCGTATAAGCCAACCAGCCGACAGCCCTCTTCAGCCCGTCATTGGTATCGCCAAGGATCTCGGCATCCAGGCCGATCCCTGCGATCACCAGGAAGGTGTGCTTGGACGAATGCCCGGTCCGTGAATTGACGATGCCCATTTGGGCCGTGTCAATGAAGCGTTGATGGCCGAACAGGGCTGTATCGACGCTCCCGGCCAGGTCATAGACGTCCAGGTCAAGGTTGCGGGCCAGGAGATTTCCGGTTCCCAGCGGTACCAGGCCCATGGGGATCTTGCTGCCGGCCAGCGTCTCAGCCACAACGCGGACGGTTCCGTCGCCCCCGCCCACCAGAACGACGTCGGCCGCGTCCTCAAGCGCCGCTCGCGCCTGTGAAAAGCCGGGGTCCTCAATGGTGGTTTCAAAGAAACGGGGTTCATCCCACCCCGCGTCGAGACAGGCCCGCTTGATGGCTGCGCGCGCTTCCTCGGACTTGGCCTTGATGGGGTTCAACACAACCGCCACCTTTTGCTTTTCCAGTCCAGGGTGGTGGGCTTCTTCGCCCACGGCACTGCGCACGTGACGTGCCTTCAACTTGCGCACACCCCACCAGCTGGAGAAGGCGAACGCCAGCGCGCCGAGGGCGATGAGATAGATCAGCAGGTCGCTCATTGTGCTCCAACAGTATCCCGGTCCGGAGGTTCGCCCGGGCCGGCGTCGGTGTGCGTGGTGGATTAGATACTCTTGTCTGGTGATCGACGTAAAAGACCTCAGCGACAATCCGGACAAGTTCCGTGCCAGCCAGCGCGCCCGCGGCGCCGACGAATCTGTTGTGGATGCGATCATCTCCGCTGATGCAGCTCGCAGGGCAGCCCTGATTCGCTTTGAGAACCTGCGCGCCGAGCAGAATGTCTTCGGCAAGAAGGTGGCCCAGGCCAAGGGTGAGGAAAAGCAGGCACTGCTGGCCGAGGTCAGGGAACTCGCCAACTCCGTGAAGGCTGCCTCCGCCGAGGCTGACGCCGCCCAGGCCAAGCAGGAGGAGTTGCTGCGCAGCATCCCCAACCTTATCGAGGACGGTGTTCCTGAAGGCGGAGAGGAGGACTACGTCGTAGTCAAGACCGTTGGCACTCCGCGTGAATTCCCGGACTTCGAGCCCCGGGATCACCTGGAAATCGGCGAGCTTATTGGCGCCATCGACATGGAACGCGGCGCCAAAGTCTCCGGATCCAGGTTCTATTTCCTTCGCGGTGTGGGCGCCCGGCTGGAAATGGCCCTCCTGCAGATGGCCATGGAACAGGCCATCGACGCCGGCTTTGTTCCCATGATTACCCCTACCCTGGTGCGTCCCGAAACCATGCAGGGCACCGGCTTCGATGTTAAGCACGACGCCGAGATCTACCGCCTCGCCGAAGACGACCTTTACCTTGTGGGAACTTCCGAGGTTGCCTTGGCTGGGTACCACGCCGACGAAATCCTGGACCTCTCCAATGGTCCCGTCCGGTACGCGGGCCAGAGCTCCTGTTACCGCCGGGAGGCGGGATCGCACGGTAAGGACACGCGCGGGATTATCCGTGTGCACCAGTTCAACAAGGTGGAAATGTTCATCTACACCACCGTGGAGGAAGCCGCTGCCGAGCACGAGCGGCTTCTGGCGTGGGAAGAGGAAATGCTGGGGAAGTGCGAGCTGCCCTACCGGGTTATTGATACTGCTGCCGGCGACCTCGGCATGTCCGCGGCCCGGAAATTCGACTGCGAAGCCTGGGTTCCCACTCAGGGTGCCTACCGGGAGCTCACCTCGACGTCCAACTGCACCACGTTCCAGTCCCGCCGCCTCAACATCCGTGAGCGCACGGTCAATGAGGAAGGGGTCTCCAAGGGAACGCGTGCCGTCGCAACCCTCAACGGAACCCTGGCCACCACCCGCTGGATCGTGGCCATTCTGGAGCACCACCAGAACGCTGATGGTTCCGTCAACGTTCCGGTGGCCCTGCAGAAGTACCTCGGCGGCCTCGAAGTCCTGCCTGTGCTGTAGGCAGTGACCTAGGAGCTGACCGGCTGGGGGCGGGATTCCTCCGGCGATGCTGTCAGTTGCACGGGGTCGGGCCGCGATGCCCTGCTCTGGATCGGGACAACGACGCCGGTGCGGGCTGAGTCGAGCACCGACTCCATCACCTCGAGTACGTGATAGGCCAGCCTGCCGCCGGCGCGCGGTTCTTCTCCAGGTGGTGTCAGTGCGAGGTCTGCGATGCCGAATCCTCTGCCGGAGTCGATGTACCCGGCGGATACCGGCAGAGTCTGCCAGGAGTCCGCGCCCAGCGTGAAGAGTTCGACATCTCCATCAAAGAGATTCGGATCCGGGATGGCCAGGGAACCCCGCTCCCCATGGACTTCGATGTTTGATGCCTTCGTCCTGACGGCGTCGAAGCTCATGACCAGAGTGGACAACGCCCCGCCTTCGTGGGTCAGAACGCCGGTTACATGGGAGTCGATGCTGACCGGTATCACCTCTCCCTCCCGTACGCCGGAACCGATAGTACGTTCGGCACGGGTGTGGCTGGCCGCGCCTGTCACAGAAACCACCGGCCCCAGCAGGGTCACCAGGGCACTGACGTAGTACGGGCCCATATCGAGCAGAGGACCGCCACCGGGTTGGTAATAAAAGTCGGGGTTGGGGTGCCAGCGCTCGTGACCCGGGGTGACCATCGTGGCGGTCGCCGAAATGGGTGGTCCGATCAGTCCGTCGTCGATCGCTTTACGGGCTGTCTGGATTCCTGTTCCGAGAACGGTATCCGGGGCGCAGCCGACGGCGACCCCCGCTGCTTCCGCTGCGTTCAGTACCTGCCTGGCTTCGGCAGTCGTAGCTGCAAGCGGCTTTTCCCCGTAAACGCTCTTGCCTGCGGCAATTGCCTTGAGGGCGACGCCGGCATGGGCGGCAGGGATGGTCAGGTTCAGGACAAGGTCGACGTCGTCAGCGGTGATCAATCCGTCAACGGTCTGAGCCCGGACGCCGTCGTTAGCATCGGCTACAGCCTGAGCCCGGACGGGGTCCAAATCCGCTACCGCTACGAGTTCGATGGCTTCCAGGCGTTGGAAGGTGGCGAGGTACTGCGCGATGATGGCCCCACACCCGATAATTCCGACGTTTATCGGCTTGCCCATAGAAGGCCCCTTTCGATGATGGTGCGGACGTTTCTGTCCCGGAGAACTTCCAGATTGTGACCCGGAGTGGAGACGAAGATCCGCCCCTTGCCCCATTGACGCGTCCAGATAGCCGGCGATATCACCTCGCGGTTCCAGGGATCCCACTCACGGACCTTCTGCGTCGTAGTAGCCAAAACGTCAATGTAATCGTCCGCCAGAACCCAATACTGTTCGGTGATGAGATCGAAATCGCCGATGCCTCGCGTAACGGGGTGGTCCACCCCCGGGAGCATGTTGATCGTGTATGGAACGTAGTTGTCGTTCTGTTCCCCGATGCGTTCGTCCGGGTGTTTGCCCGGATGGCAGGCGAATTGCCCTCCTACGAGATGGAGGTAGTCCGAGGTGTTCCGATAGGAGTCGGCGATCCCTCCGTGCCATCCGGCCAGGCCGGTGCCGTTTTCGACAGCAGTGCGCAGCCCTTCGAATTCCTCTTTTTCAATGGTGGACATGGTCATGCATTGCATGATGAGGTCCACACCGGCAAGGTAGCCTGCATCAGCGTAGATCTTAGGCGATTCCTCCACCCGTACGTCGTAGCCGTTGTCTTTCAGGTGTGGAATGAAGAGGTCTGTAGCCTCGACCGGTTGGTGTCCGTCCCATCCGCCGCGGACCACCAGCGCTGTTTTCATGTCTGTCATCTCACACTTCCTGCCAGCGGCTGGAGGCTGCAGCGCTGGATTCGACGGCGCCGAGTACGCGCTGCACCTGCAGGGCGCTGGCGAAAGATGGTTCCGGTTGGCGTTTCCCGGCAATCGCATTCACCAGGTCCACCACCTGGTGGGTGAAGCCATGTTCGTAACCGAGACCGTGGCCGGTGGGCCACCAGTTCCCCACATAAGGGTGTTCCGGCTCCGTGACCAGGATCCTCCTGAAGCCGGCATCCGGCGAGTCGTCATCGTCATAGACGGAGAGGACGTTCATGTCCTCGAAGTCGAAGGCGAGGGATCCCTTTGTGCCGTTGAGTTCCAGCCGCATCGCGTTTTTCCGGCCCAGGGCGTAGCGGGTGGCTTCGAAGACGCCGATGGGACCATTCGCAAACCGGGCGGAGAATATAGCGGCGTCATCCACCGTGACCGCACCCCGTGGAGCTTCTTCGGTAACGTCGCCGTGGCCGCCCAGGCCGACGCGGTCACCGGCAAGTGGGCGTTCAGTGACGAACGTTTCCAGCAGCGCCGACACCCCCGTGATGTTCTGACCTGTGACCCATTGTGCGGCGTCGATGATGTGGGCACCGATATCGCCCAGCGATCCGGACCCTGACTTCGCTTTGTCCAGCCGCCACGTCATAGGGGCGTTTGCGTGGCTGAGCCAGTCCTGCAGGTATTGTGCGCGGACCTGCCGGATGGTCCCGAGGCGGCCCTCATCCACCATTCGTTTGGCCAGCGATAAAGCCGGAGTACGTCGGTAAGTGAAGCCGCACATGGAGTAGATGCCGCGGCCGAAGGCGGCTTCTGCTGCCTGGGCCATACGTTCTGCTTCGGCCACTGAGTTTGCCAGCGGCTTTTCGCAGAGCACGTGCTTTCCGGCTTCAAGTGCGGCAACCGCGATTTCGGCGTGTGTGTCGCCGGGAGTGCAGATATCAATCAGGTCAATGTCGTCACGC
Source organism: Arthrobacter sp. (assembly GCF_031179985.1). Classification (GTDB taxonomy): domain Bacteria; phylum Actinomycetota; class Actinomycetes; order Actinomycetales; family Micrococcaceae; genus Arthrobacter. Next base: position 14,439 of record NZ_JAPSHJ010000005.1, read on the forward strand.
TCGATGAGGCGCCGCCAATCGGTTTCAACCGAGGTCCAGCCAAGCTTCTCTGCTGCTGCCGTGACGCCTGTCCGGTCGCGCCCGGCCACGGCCGTAAGCTCCGGCGCAAGCGGCAGGTCGAAGAACCGGGGTGCGGTCCGCCATGCGTGGGAATGTGCGGCGCCCATGAAGGCATAGCCCACCATGCCCACCCGTAATGGCTGTGCGGAAGTCATCGAATACCTTTCGTGAAAGCTCGCTCAATGGTTTGTCTTGCTGTGGCCGGAATGATCCTGAACTCCGCGCCCAAGCTCCGAAAAGTTTCGCTAGGATAACGGGAGAGTGAGATAAAAGTAGTGGTGATCACAGGGGTAGGTCAAGCCTTTCGGCAACAGTTACATGGCAGTTGATTGACGTTCAGCGGTCCCACTGCGAGACTTACTCGTCGAAATATTTCGAAAGTCTAGGAGTGGCCATGCCTGCCATTGAGCCCAAGCCAAAACTGACGTTGGCGGCAGTTGCTCGCGAGGCAGGGGTTTCTGCGCCGACCGTTTCCAAGGTAATCAACGGACGCCACGATGTAGCGGAGGAAACCCGCTCCAGAGTCATGGCGGTGCTGGCGCGGACCGGGTACAAATCGCCGCTTCAGCAGCGCAGGAGCCTCACCGGCAGGCAGGCCGTCGAGGTGGTCCTTGACTCACTGAACACCGCCTACGCTATCGAGGTCCTCAATGGAGTCCTGGAAGCAGCGGGGGAGTCGAACATTGAGGTCCTGCTCAATGTCACGAGTAAGCAGGGCGCCCCGCGCCTGTCCGCGGAACAGCGCGCCGCCCGCATAATCGACGAAGGCCGCTGCGGAATGATTGTGGTGACATCCGCCTTCAACGAGGCTCAGCTGGATGCCTTCCGCCGCAGGGGAGTACCCTCCGCAGTGATTGACCCTTTCAATCCGCCTCCCGGCGATGTGGTGAGCGTTGGGGCCACCAACTGGGCAGGCGGCAAGGAGGCAACCTCCCACCTGCTTGAACTTGGACACCGCAGAATTGCTTACCTGGGCGGGCCTGACGGCGTCGAATGCAATCAGGCGCGGCTCCATGGATATCTAGCCGCTATGGGGGCAAGCGGGGTAACGGTGGATGGGCGCTCTATCATCCCCGGATCTTTCCGGTCCGAACACGGAGTTGAGGGGCTGAAGTCCCTGCTCCAACTGGAACGGCGACCCACCGCCATCTTTGCCGCTAACGACAGCATTGCCCTGGGTGTGCTTGCCGAGGCGCGTCGGCAGGGAATTCGGGTGCCGGAAGACATAAGTCTGGTCGGATTTGACGGCACCTACCGGGCGGAGGAGTCCGTGCCTGCCCTCACTTCAGTGGCTCAGCCACTGCAGGAGATGGGACGCGCCGCTCTGCGGTCCATCCTCAGTCAAATGCAGGGAGAAGCGCTGAGTTCCCGCAGGGTAGAGCTGGCTACGCACCTCGTAATCCGTGAATCCACCGCCCCGCCGCCAGTAACGGCCTAAGGCTTACTGAATCGCCGTCGCCTGTGACCACACAGCCTGCCATTCACCGTCATTCAGCTCATAGGTGTCGGTGTGCCAGTAGCCGGTCTGGGCCACGTGATGCCCACCGAAGATCACTTCGAGGTCCGCCCGGTATCGGACGGTGGCAAAGCGGCCGGAGTGCCGCACGTCAATGGGTCCCGGCTCCCAGGATTTGTAGGAGATCTGGCCTGTTGCGATGGCTCCTAGGTACTGCTCTTTGTTGAGGAGCGCCCCGATCGGTGTAACGAGTTGGAAGTCACTTGAGTGCAACGAATCAGCAGCCTGGATGTCGGCGTCGACCAGTGCTTTCAGGCGGGATCGTTCGACGCTGCGGATTCGTTCTGCTTCAAGGTTGGCTGGCGTGCTCATTCGGCTATCCATTCGTTTGTGGCGGTTGTCTTCCCGGTCGCGTTCGGACAGATTGACACTTTCTGCTCAAACTGTCAATCTACTCTGGTGAGCTCTTCTGAATCGAAGTCTGATGGAATTCTGGACGCATCTCTGGCTGTGTTTTGCCGTTACGGATTCCGGAAGACATCCATGCGCGATATCGCCGAGGCTGCCGGAATCTCCCGTGCCGCGGTCTATCTGCATTTCAAGAACAAGGAAGAAGTATTCCGGGCCGGCTCCATTCGCGCCCACGGGCAAGTAATGCACGCCGTCGAGCTTGAGTTGTCACGGAATCTGGAAGTTTTCGAACGGATTGAAGCTGCGCTTTCCACCTACTTCGCAGGCCTCTTGGAAGAAATCAGCGGGAGCCCTCACGGGTCCGAGCTCTTTGATGCAAACGTGGGACTGGTTGGCGACGTCGCACGCGAGGCGCGGCAGCGGCTGGTCCAGCTCATCGCCACTGCCCTCAGCGAGGCTGACCATTTTGGCGAGATAAAGCTGGCGAATATCGGGGCTTCGAGCGAACAGCTGGCAACCCTGATTTGCACCACGATTGATGGCCTCAAAAATGCCGGCGCACCTGCGCTGCCCGTGCGTTCGGGGCTGGCTCTGCAGCTGCAAATGATGCGGGCGTCGATCGGGACGACACTCTGAAGTAGGGGCCCTCGCCGCGCTGACTCTGATGGGAATCCCGTTCCTGGTGCAGAGGGTCTGGCCGCTGCTCCTTGAATCGGCAACCGGGACATCGGCACCCATCGGCAAAACGACCGGAACGACCGCGAACCTGCGGCAGCGGTGCACTGATGCAAGACAAGACAGGACTTCGTCGAACAATCCCCCGATCCAGCATCAAACCGTTAGGATTTGGCCATTCGTTAGCGAACACAGGATGAATGTGTGGCGTGCGTCCTAGCGAGGACCGGGGGCGTCTGCTCTACTAGATAAATGAGTACATTGACTGAAACCTCAGTCGCTGGCAACGATGACCGGCGAAACGAAAATAAGAGAAACAAGCTGACCGCCTTTATGCCCGATGCTGCCAAGCAGCTAACAGGCCAAAACGGCAACGGCCACAGGCACAACGGCAGCAACGGCCTGAAACACAAACTGATGGTTGCCCTGGACGTGGACGGCACCCTGGTGGACCACGATGGCCACATGTCCGCCCCGGTCCGGGAAGCGGCCCAGGCCGTGGTTGCTGCCGGTCACGAAGTGATGATCGCTACCGGTCGCTCCCTCAATGCCACGCTCCCCATCATTGAGCAGCTTGGAATTGAGACCGGCTACGCCGTGTGCTGCAACGGGGGAGTGACCCTGCGGCTGGACCCCGCGCACACAGACGGCTATAAGGTCCTCCACAAGGCAACGTTCGACCCCGGCCCTGCACTTCGCGCACTGCGGGAACGCCTGCCCTCGGCGAAGTATGCGCTCGAGGATGCGGATGGTAAATTCCTGTCCACAGAGCGGTTCCAGGACCCCAGCTTTGGTGTGGAAGCCATCGGTGTTGACTTCCAGACCCTGCTCAAGTCGACCGCCGTCCGTGTGGTGGTTTTCAGTTCAGAGAACACCCCGGAGGAATTCACGGAGGCGATCCAGCACGTTGGCTTGTCCGGTGTAACGTACTCCGTGGGTTGGACAGCCTGGCTGGACATCGCCGCCGCCGGGGTCACGAAGGCAAGTGCCCTCGAGCGGATCCGGGGCCACCTGGACATTCCCGAGCACCGCACTGTGGCAATCGGGGATGGGCGGAATGACATCGAGATGCTCGATTGGGCAGGCCGGGGAGTCGCAATGGGCCAGGCGCCGGATGAAGTTGCGGCTGCGGCGGATGAAGTCACGCTTTCTGTCTACGACGACGGCGCTGCCCACGTGCTGCGCAGCCTGCTCTAGAGGGATCGCCGAGGCCGTCCTGACCTTGTTTGCCCCGGGACGCGCTGAGACGCGCCGCTAACCAGGCGTGTTGCAACGCTTCAGGCGGCAAAGAGGGTCACGACGGCGGCGCTGCAGAGTCAGCGCACTTCCAGGATCATGTGCAGCAGCCGGGCGGCCGCGGGGCGGGCGGCATGTTCATCAGCCCATTGGGCCCGTGCCACTGCTTTGCTGACCGCCTGCGTGGTGATGCCCAGTTCTTCGGCCACCGCTTTCTGCTGCCCCCGCACTCCGGGTGTCAGCAGATCCAGCACCCGCCATTCCGCAGGGCTCCTGCCATGCACAATGTTGCCGAGGAGCCGCAGCACGGCCTCGGCCTCCCCGGACAGGTCCGCCAAGGGTCCTTCGACTGCCACCGGAACCCTGTCCTTGCTGTTCCGCAGCCGGTCCACTGCCCGCCGCGCATAGATGAGTCCATGACCGGACGCGTCCTTGATCTGGTTCGGGAGGGGTTCATTGACCGGTCCCACACCAATCCCCACAAACCAGCTGCCACAACGCAGGGCAATCAAGGCCGCCTCTACTGCCTGCTCAGGGGCGTCCACAATGCCTTGGACTTCGTCCTCCACTGACCGATCGAAATCCAGGCGCGCGGGGATGTGGCGCAGATCCTTGAGGAGCTGCGGAACCCGGTCACCATCGCGCCGGCTGTCCCTCTGGTTGATGGTCAGCGTGAACATTGTGGGTCAAAGACTACCGGCTGCCACTTAAGAGGCAAGCTTTAATCCAGCGCCACGGCGGAACTTACGACGGCGGGCGGCAACGCTCGCGCGGATGCTGCAGCGTCGGGGACGCCGGCAGCTGCCAGACCCCTTTGAATCGTCATCACCAGCTGGTCGGGGCTGTGGTGGGTGGTGAAAGTGAAGAATCGTGGCGCCGTCGGCCGGTGCTCCGAACTTGTGCCGGCCGGGACTGAATCTTTGGCGCGGAACACCACCGCATATCGCCCGCGCACGCCCAGGGGGACCTTGTCTCCGGCAGCAAGTGTTTTCAACAGCCTATCGGCGTCGGTGCCCTCCGGGGCCACCACCGTACGGAGTGTTCCCGGGGCGATGTCTTGCCAGAAGATGGTCCTGGCGGCGTGTTTTTGGCTGTAGCGGTAGAGAAGACCCCGTTCGAATACCAGCAACCGGCGGAAACTCCACAGGAGCGTCAGCGCCCACAGGAGCAGCCCTGTCAGAAGGCTTGCCACCACATACAGGGGAAGGTTCGAGAACAACCCCGGGGCCCGGGAGGATGTGGGCTGCCCCGTGAATTCGGCTATGGCGCCGAAGACGAACCCTGCCGCGACAAACCACGGCAAGAGCTTCCAGCTGACGTGCCAGGACAGCTCCGAGTGCTGCAGTTTGCCGAGTTGAGGTCCGTAGAGCCGTTCAGCCCTGCGGACGAGCCAGGTCCTTCCATCAGCCACGATTGTCCCCGTTCTGATAGAGCCTGGGCAACTCTCCGTGTTGAATTCCCGCTGCCCGCTCGGCGGCAGCAACCTGAGGATCCCGGACGGGCGGGATGCCTTCGGCAAGCCCGGAGCGGACGTCGACGGCGGTGAACCTGGCGTCGAAGGTCTCGCCACCTCCGCCGCTGAGCGCCGAGGCGAATGCCAAAAGGAAGTACAACGGTGCGAATGACCAGCAGACTGTACGCCAGCCGCCCAGCCAGGCTCCCGAGGTCGTGCCGTCGGCAATCCGCACCGAGCGCATGCCGGCGGCGGCGTCGCCGAGGCTGCCAACGCTGCCCATGATCATTCCATAGGCAAAAAGGACAATGAACCAAATGGCTGCGAGAGCGGCAACGAACAATCCGTTGCTGGACAGAAGTGCCAAAGACAGGGACCCCAGGGCCAGGCTCTGGACCAGGGAGTTCAAAACGGCTATCAGGATGCCTGCAGCAAGCAGCACCACCAATCCGTCCAGCACCCGGCCCCAGAAATGCGGCCAGCCGGGCTTCCGGACATAGTAGTTTCCGGTCCTTGTGTGGGCCAGAACCGGACCCCCGGTGACGGCATCAACCAGGCCCGTACTGCTTTTCGGGCTTCGGGTCACGGGGCGCTGACCAATCGGGCCAATGCTGATTCGAGGCTGCTTCTTGACGTCTCCAGCAGTTCGAGGCGGACGGCTTCCCCGGCCGTGCTGCCGGTTGAGTCAGGGGCAACCTTGGGCGTCAGTACGTGAACTGCGGAGGGGCCGGTGTAGACGGTGAGTGTGGGGAACTCGTTGGAACCCGTGTTGAGAGCCACCACATTGCTTGCCGCAAGGGTGTCCGCCAACGCCGTGGCGGCGTAAGCCTCGAACTCAGACTCAGAGTAGCTTGACGCCTCAGAGTCTTTTGCTGCGGCACCGTCCGGATCAACAAACCCGGCCAACCGGGCAGCCAGCCGTTCACGCGTGATCACGGTGAAACCGTGCAGCCCGCCGTCGTCCACTTCCTCCAACAGCACGCCCTCCACATGAATGTAGGCGTATAGCCAACGCTTCCCCGTCGAGACTGTCCGCTCAACGGATACGATGCTGTCCCCGCTGCGCCGGAGCGTCAGCGCACCGGTGATGTCATCCACGGCATGAAGCCGGCTCGGTTCGGTCTCACCTTTGAAAACCACCGGGTACACAAGCTCCTTGGCCAGCAGCCCCCGCAGTGCTACAGCACACAGGATTTCCTTTTCGACCGTCTGGACAGACAGCCAGGGCAAGGCAACCACTTGGTCATGCTGGACGCCGTCGAGGGCAACAACTTCCTCATCCGTCAGCGTCGGCAGCACCGTTCCCCCTGGCGTTGCTGATTCCAGGACTTTGGCTGCGCATTGAACGTCGCGTTCGGTCCATTTCATGGTGTTCGTGGTCATCCGAATATTCCTCCGACAAAGTTACCGACTGATTTGGCCGCGTCGCCGACCCCATCTGCCACCTTACTGCCTACGTCTTTTGCGAAATCTGCCACTTCGCCGGCACCATCGGCGATATAGCTGCCCGGATTACGGGCAAAGTTGCTGATGGAATCCCAGTTGTCGTAAACCAGGTTGCCTAACGCCCAAGCGCCCGCGACGACGCCGGCTGCCACCACGATGGGAGCCCCGATCGGTCCCAGCATCGCGGCCCCACCGGCTGTCATGAGCATGATGCTGCCCACTCCACCCACCACGGAGAGCCCGCCGGCTACCCGGTCGCCAGTGCCGCGCCAACCCTCATGTTGCGGGTTCACCATGTCGCTGATGCCGCCCACAATATTCAGTGGCGCGGCCAATGCGCCGGCAATGCGCAGTCCCTTGGAAAATTTCGTGGCGTCCTGGAAGGCCTGGCTGTACGGGATGTTTGCCTTGAGATCGGCGATGACATCGGTAATCTTCCCTCCGCTGCGGAGGGAATCAAGGGCTTCGTTGAGTACTGTTCCGCCGGCCCGCCAGTTGGTGAGCACTTCCTTGGTTTTGGCGAACTCCTCCCAGCCCAGTGATCCCAGCTTGTACGCGGCCCACAGCTGCGCTCCGAGGTCCTTGACGGCCGACCCGGTCTCGTAAACGTCCAGCATCACGCCCACTGAGCTTTCGCCGCTCTCGTGGCTGGCGAACTCCTGCTGGTTAGCCTGCTCCTTGAGCTCTTTTGCACTGTCGCGGAGCATTGTTGCGGCTCGGATCAGGCTTTGGCGGTGCGCTGAGTTCCAGTCACTCTTGAAGTGCGCCGCGTCCTCACCGGTCCAGGAGGTGTTCGAGTTGATCATGTTTGTCAGCTGGACGCTTTGGACGTTGATGGCATCGGCTGCTTTTCCCATCGTCCCTGCCAGTGATCGCAGCTGGTTGATGTCAGCACCGTAGAATCCGGCCATCGGTAGTCCCCCGTCGAAGGTAAAGCATTATGAGTTTCCCCGATAGCCTAAACGTTCCCGGCGGACGGCACGATGGGGAGAGCTCCCCGCAGCGGTTATACCCGACGGGGGCCGCTCGCCGGATTGGTTGTGTCTCTGACGGGAAGATGCTGCGATGGGGGAGGACTGCCGCCAACCGCGGCGCTGACCAACGCGGAGGATGCAATGACCAGCGACTTGGGCCCGAACGCAACAAGCGCAGAGAGTAAAGCCGGCGTTTGGAACCAGAAACCGGCTCCCACTGATGAAAGCCCCGCCAGCAGCGGTGCCGCCGCCGAAGGCGAGTTGGACCTGGTGGACCGTTGGTGGAGGGCCGCCAACTACCTCTCCGTGGGTCAGATCTACCTGCGCGCCAATCCCTTGCTCCGGCGGCCCTTGGACCCCGAAGACACCAAATCGAGGCTTCTGGGCCACTGGGGTACCACGCCTGGACTGAACTTCGTCTACGCCCACCTGAACCGGGTCATCCGCCGGGACAGGCAGGAGATGCTGTTTATTGCAGGACCGGGCCATGGCGGACCTGCGGTGGTAGCCAACGCCTGGTTGGAGGGCACGTACCCGGAAATTTACAGCAACGTGGGCGGCGGCGCGGACGGGCTGGCCGAACTGTTCCGGCAGTTCTCCTACCCGGGCGGAATCCCGAGCCATGCAGCTCCGGAAAGCCCCGGCTCCATCAGCGAGGGCGGGGAGCTTGGGTACTCTTTGGCCCATGCCTACGGGTCGGTGTTCGATAACCCAAAGCTTATTACCGCCGTCGTGATTGGAGATGGAGAGGCGGAAACCGGGCCACTGGCCGCAAGCTGGCACTCCCATAACTTCCTCGACCCGGTGGCTGATGGCGCCGTCCTGCCAATCCTGCACCTGAACGGCTACAAGATCGCCAACCCGACCGTACTGGCCAGAATGCCGGAGGCCCAGTTGGAACAGTTATTGAAGGGCTACGGACACAAGCCGCTCTTTGTCACCGTGGAGGACCCGGACAACACGGCCCAGGCGCACCTCGACTTCGCCAGGGCCCTGGATGAGTGTCTGGCGGAGATCCGCAGTATCCAGGAGGAGTGCAGGGGCAGCAGGAACCAGGACGAAGATGCTCCCCGGTGGCCCATGATCGTGCTGCGATCACCGAAAGGCTGGACAGGCCCCCGCGTTGTCGACGGAAAACAGGTGGAGGGGACTTGGCGAAGCCATCAGGTTCCCCTGGATAAGGTCCGCACCGACCCCGGACATCTGGCTCAACTGCAGGAGTGGCTGGAGTCTTACCGGCCCGAAGAACTGTTCGACGACGGCGGCCGCCTCCGCGCTGACGTCGCTGCCAATGCCCCCAAAGGTGACCTGCGCATGAGCGCCACGCCACATGCGAACGGCGGCGTCCTGCTCCGGGACCTGAAGCTGCCTGATTACGACCGCCACGCCGTGGAGGTAACCAGGCCCGGGGTTGAGCGGGTGAGCCCCATGATCACGCTGGGCTCGTGGCTGCGGGACGTCATCGCCGCGAATCCGGACACGTTCCGGCTGTTCGGTCCTGACGAAACTGCATCAAACCGGCTGCAGAACGTGTACGAGGCCACGGACAAGGTGTGGCAGTACAGGATTGACGCCCTGGATGAACACCTCGCAAGGGCGGGGCGCGTCATGGAGGTACTGAGTGAACATCTGTGCCAGGGATGGCTGGAGGGATACCTTCTGACCGGCCGCCATGGGGTCTTCAGCTGCTACGAGGCGTTCATCCACATTGTCGATTCCATGTTCAACCAGCATGCGAAGTGGCTCAAGGTCCACCGTGCCCTTCCCTGGCGCCAGCCCGTGGCATCGCTGAACTACCTGCTGTCATCGCACGTCTGGCAGCAGGATCACAACGGCTTCTCACACCAGGACCCCGGCTTCATTGACCACGCAGTGAACAAGAAAGCCGAAGTCATCCGGGTTTACCTGCCGCCCGACGCAAACACCCTGCTCTCCGTGATGGAGCACTGCCTGCGGTCCAGGGACTACGTGAACATTGTGGTCAGTGGCAAGCAGCCGTCTCCAATCTGGCTGGGCCCGGAGGAAGCGGCCCACCATTGCCGGCGGGGCCTGGGCATCTGGGCCTTTGCCGGCTCGGAAGTCCCCGGTGAGGAACCCGACGTCGTACTTGCCTGTGCAGGCGATGTCCCCACTGTGGAAACGGTGGCAGCGGCGGAGCTCCTGAAAGCGGGAGCGCCAGGGCTGAAGGTTCGCGTGGTCAATGTGGTGGACCTTATGAGGCTCCAGGATTCCGGCGAGCACCCTCACGGTCTGACGGCCCGGGACTTCGAGGGTATTTTCACCGCGGACAAGCCGATCATTTTTGCCTACCATGGCTACCCGGCGCTGATTCACCGGCTGACCTACCGGCGGACCAACCAGGAAGGGCTGCACGTTCGCGGCTATAAGGAAGAGGGAACCACCACCACGCCCTTTGACATGGCCATGCTCAACGGTATCGACCGCTTCCAGCTCGCCATAGATGCCATCGACAGGGTTCCCGGACTCGCGGAAAAACACTCGATGTTGCGTCAGGGCCTTCAGGACCGCCGGATCAAAGCCCTGAACCACACACGGAAGCATGGTGAGGACCCGGAGGAAATCCGCAACTGGTCACTCGCTTAACAGGCCTTAACGTACAACGGCGGTGGTGCGGTTCGTATCAAACCGCACCACCGCCGTCGGCGGCAAGTCACAAGCAGCCGGTGGGTGGGCCCAAGCCGTCGTGTTTGAGCGTCAGTGCCCTGCGGCCGGAACGTAGCGCTTGATGGAGGCTTCGAGCTCGGCTTCGGCTGCGGCACGGTCCGCCCAGCCTTCGGCCTTGACCCATTTGCCGGGCTCAAGGTCCTTGTAGCGTGTGAAGAAGTGCTCGATTTCCTTGATCAGGAATTCGCTGACGTCGGTGACTTCCTGGATGTGGTCGAAACGGGGATCCGCCGGAACGCACAGGACCTTGGCGTCGCCGCCGCCGTCGTCGGTCATGTTGAAAACGCCAATGGGGCGGGCCTCAACGATGACGCCCGGGTGGAGATCGAAATCCTGCAGGAGCACCAGTGCGTCCAACGGGTCGCCGTCTTCACCCAGGGTGTTCTCGAAAAAGCCGTAGTGGGTGGGGTACTGCATGGACGTGAAGAGGACGCGGTCCAGGCGGACGCGGCCGGTCTCGTGGTCGACTTCGTACTTGACGCGTGATCCCTTGGGGATCTCGATGGTCACGTCATGCTTCATGGAATGCTCCTCGACTTCAGGGGGTTCGCGGCAATCGTGACCTTCTGCTAAAGAGTGTCCGTGCCGCCGACTACTATTGAGGATATAGCGAGAGGCCCAGGTTTTCTGAACTAGTGGGGACATTCAGGACTTAAGGACCAGCTGCAGTATGAAACACATCACCGGCCTGTCAGGCGTAAAAATGGCCCTGCGCAACGCCCTCGTAGTCCTCCGGCGGCACTACCCGCTGATGCTCCTCACCCTCCTGCTTGCAGCCCTCGCCGTACCTGCAGGTATGGCCATCGCCCCCGGCTTCACCGGCCAAGGGCTCTATCCTGCGCAGCCGGCCCCTTCGATTCCTCCATGGCAGCAGGTCCCCCGTGATCTTTCCCGGCCGGACGGCATCGAACCCCTTAGCGGATCCGCTCCCGTTCCTTGGCCGGAAACTTTGGCCGGCCAACTCAATGCCACCCTTAAGCCGGACGGCGGGGGAAGCTTCACAGGGGTAGTCCAGGACGCGGCCACCGGTCAGGTGCTCTTTGACCGGGGCGGGGCAGAAAACCGGGTTCCGGCGTCGAATGTGAAACTGCTGACGGCGGTGGCGGCACTGAGGTCGCTCGGCCCGGACCGCCGCTTCAGCACTAAGACAGTGACAGGCCCCACGGCTGGTTCCGTTGTGCTAACGGGTGGCGGAGACGTGCTGCTTGCGGCCGGTGCGTCCTCAGGGAAGGACGCCTTGGGATACGCAGGGCTCGCCACGCTGGCCGAGCAGACCGTCCAGGCGCTGAAGGCCAACGGCGCAACCGGGGCTGTCTCCGTACTGCTTGACGATTCCCTCTTTACAGGTCCCGCCCTGAGCCCGGCCTGGAGCCCGGATGACGTTGCGGCGGGAGAGGTGGCGCCGTTGTTCCCCCTCGCGCTTAATTCCGCGCGGTTTGAGCCCGGCGTAACCACCGGCCAGCGCCCTCAGGACGCCGCCCTGACTGCGGCGGAGGCGTTCTCCGCACAGCTGACTGCCGCCGGTGCCGCTGCCGGGCTTACGGTAGCCCCCGGCGTGCAGCGGGCCCCAGGTCAAGGGCTCCAGGGGAAGGTGCTGGCAGAGGTGCAGTCAGCCACAGTGCGGGAACAGGTAAACCTGATGCTGGAAACCTCGGACAACTATCTTGCCGAGGCCCTTGGGCGGATCGCCGCCGCTGGTTCAGGCTTGCCTGGAAGTAACGACGGCGCCGTCACCAACGTCATCGAGCAACTCATCAGGCTGGGCATCCCCACTGCCGGCCTGCACCTCGCCGATGTGTCCGGACTGACGCTGGCGAACCAGGTAACCGCCCGCCAGCTCTCTGAAGTTGTTCGCGCCATTACCTCGGGGGAGGACACAAGACTCCGGGCGGCGCTGGACGGGTTTCCTGTGGCGGGCCTGACCGGAACGCTGGGGGCCCGCTACACCGAGGGGTCTACGGCATCCGGCGCGGGACTGGTGCGCGCGAAAACCGGCACGCTCAACTCGGTCATCGCACTCAGCGGTTACGTGGTGGATGCCGAAGGAAGGCTGCTGGTGTTTTCTTTCATCGGGAACGATCTCACTCCCGGGGCGGCCGGAAACCGCGTTGCCCTGGACCAATCCGCGTCTGTTCTTGCATCCTGCGGCTGCCGCTGACCGCCGCCGGAGCGCGCGGCAAAAGCATGGCTAGACTGGGCAGCATGTCACAGGCTTCCCGTTGCGCCAAACCATAATGTTCGAGCGGATCCGCGAGCTGACTGGAACCGGCACCGCCCAGAGGCCTGAGGACGCCAGGTCAGCTGACGAAGCCAACTGGGAGAGGCCAGGCCCAAGCGGCATTGAGCTCCGGCGGGATGCCCTGGGTGTAGTGGTCTTTCTGTTCATCAGCGCCCTGGCTATGGAGCTGAGCCGCGGCTTTGGGGCCCTGAGCGAAGACGACCACCCGATCTGGCTGCAGCACCTGGTGCTGGCGCTCATGATCAGTCCACTGGTGCTTCGGAGGAAGTACCCGGTGGCTGTGATGCTGCTGATGTCTGCCGCGTTTATTGGCCTGGGCCTATGGATTCCGGTCCTGTCCCTCCAGATGTCCTTTCAAGTGGCCTATTTCGCCTCGCTGTACTCTGCGGTGGCTTGGGCACGGAACCGGCGGGTGCTATGGCTCGGCACAACCGTTGTGGTACTTGCCATGACACTGTGGCTGATCCTTGGCCTTACTGTTGCCAACACCTACGACGAAATGATTGCGCGCGCCACCGAGGAACTGGACGGCGCCCCGAGCCTGCTTGAACCCCTCGCCTCGGTAGCCATTTATTACTTCATCATCAACTTTGCCTACTTCGGCGGAGCCATCCTGGCCGGACTCACCTCGTGGCGGAAAGCGCTGCAACGAACCCAACTCGCAGAACAGGCCGAACAGATCCGCCACCAGGCTGCCGAGCTGGCCCGCCGTGCCGTGGTGGATGAGCGCCTGCGCATAGCGCGTGAGCTGCACGACGTCGTCGCGCATCACATTGCTGTGGTGGGGGTCCACGCCGGTGCCGCCCGGCGCGTCCTGAACAAAAAACCGGAAGCCGCCGTCGAGCCGTTGCGGGTCATCGAAAGCACCAGCCGCCAGGCGGTTACGGATATGCGGAACCTGCTGGGTGTGCTGCGAACTGAAACTGCCGTTATCGCTGTCGATCAGCAGGACGGGGCGGCGGTGAGAGGTCCGGAGCCTGGGCTGGACGATATCGAAACGCTGGCCGAGGAGAACCGCGCCTTGGGCCTGAGCGTGGTCCTGAACAGGGTGGAAGACCAACCCGGTGACCTGGAAACGATCCCGGCGCCGCTGGCTTTGTCCATCTTCCGGACTGCGCAGGAATCGTTGACGAATGTGCGGCGGCACTCGACGTCGGGTACCGCGAAGATGACTCTCAGAACCGGTCGGAGTGCCGGACAGCGCTGGGTGGAGTTGGAAACGCTCGACGACGGCCGTCCACGTCCGGGGGCAGCGCCGGTCAGTTCCGGATACGGACTGCAGGGCATACGTGAACGGGTGGCGCTGCACAGAGGCGTAGCCGAAATCGGTCCCCGGGCTGAAACGGGCTGGCGGGTCCGCGCGCGCTTCAGCCTCAATTGACCCACCTTCACACCAGCAAGCACAACCGAAAGATTCCGATGAAACCAGTACGTGTCCTCCTGGCCGACGATCAGTCGCTCCTCCGCGAAGGACTCGCCACCATGCTGTCCGTAGAGGAGGACATCGAGGTAGTCGGGCAGGTGGCCAACGGCGAGGCCGCCATTCGTTTTGCCGGCGAGAACGACGTCGACGTGATCCTGATGGATGTTCAGATGCCGGTGCTGGACGGGATTCGCGCCACCGAACGGATCAGGGCGGCGAACGCTGGCCCAGGCTCCCATGGAAGCAAAGTCATTATCCTGACCACTTTTGAGCGGGATGATTACCTTTTCGATGCACTCAGCGCCGGAGCGAGTGGTTTTCTGCTGAAGAACACGGACCCTGATGATGTTGTAGCGGCCATCCATACGGTTGCCGGCGGATACGCGTTGCTGGCCCCGGAAGTGACGCTCAGGGTCATCCAGCGTTTCGCCCGGGAACGCTCTCCCGGGCATAGCGGACTCCCCACCCGCTCTCCCGATGGAACCGCGGAGCGGGAACGAGCAGACAGCACCCGCTTGGGGCTGTTGACCAACCGCGAACGCGAGGTACTCCTGGGGATGGCTAAGGGCATGAGCAATGGTGAGCTCGCTTCCGCCCTGTTTCTTTCAGAGGCGACTGTCAAAACCCACGTCTCCAATCTGCTGTCCAAGATCCAGGTACGGGACCGCGTGCAGGCGGTGGTGTTCGCCTATGAGTGCGGGCTCATCCTTCCGGGGGACCGTCAGTAGGGAATTTGTTCCGCCCTTTGGCCGATCCCGTCCTTCCGGCTGCTTCCTAGACTCAAAGAGTCAACCTGATCTGCATCCCCGGGGGCGGGGCGAAGGAGCAACCAGCATGCTGCACGTGAAGAACCTCACGCGGCGATTCGGTACAAATACAGCCGTGAACAACGTCAGCTTTGTGGTGCCAGCCGGGCATATGACCGGCTTCGTGGGAGCCAACGGGGCCGGGAAAACCACCACCATGAGGATGATCATGGGAGTTCTCGCCGCCCATGGGGGCGAGGTACTTCTCGACGGGGAGCCGCTGACGGCACAGCTGCGGGCAGGCTTTGGCTACATGCCTGAAGAGCGTGGACTGTACCCCAAACAGCCGATCATCGATCAGCTCGTCTACTTGGGTCAGCTCCACCGGATGAGCGCTCGCGGTGCCAGGGCAGGAGCGCTGGAACTGCTTGAACGGTTCGGACTCGCGGATCGCAGCAAGGACAAGCTGGAGGCTCTTTCCCTGGGTAACCAGCAGCGCGTCCAGATCGCCGCTTCCCTCCTGCACCGGCCCACCGTCCTGATTCTGGACGAACCCTTTTCGGGACTCGATCCGTTGGCCGTCGACGCCATGGTGGAGCTGCTCCGGGAGCGCACAGCCGAAGGCGTGCCGGTGCTGTTTTCCAGTCATCAGCTGGACCTCGTGGACAGGTTGTGCGACAGCCTTGTGGTGTTGCAGAAAGGAGAAGTCGTTGCCGCCGGAAGCGGGACGGAGCTACGTGCCGGGGCAGTCCAGCAGCACCGCCTAAGCGCGCCACCCGACGCCGGCTGGATCAGGGAGGAAGCGGGGGTGACTGTCATCGACGTCGAAGGCAGTAACGCCGTCCTGGAAATCAAGGATGCCGCCACTGCGCAACGGCTTCTGGCCAAAGCCATGGCCAGGGGAACAGTTGAGGAATTTGCTCCAATCCGCCGCAGTCTTAGCGAGCTCTACCGGGAGGTAGTGAAATGACGATCAACAGCACCAGGACCGGGACAGGCAATGGCGCGGCGCCGCAACCGGAAGCATCCGGCAACCTTGCCACGCGGGAGTCCTCTCCCGAGCCCCCTTTCCGCCCCTGGGCCATTGTGTCGATGCGGGAGATCAGCGTGAAGGCCAAAGACAAGAGTTTCCGCGTCTACACCGTCGTCACCCTGCTTCTCATCCTGGCCGGAGTGGTCTTCAACGCCTTCATGTCGGCGCGGGGCGAGAGTTACACGTTAGCTGTTACGGCTGACCAGGGCCGTGCAGTTGTGTTTCTGGCCAACGAATCCGGGCGCGCTGACGGCGGAAATGTCTCTTTTGCTTCCGAAACCACCGGCAGCAGCGAGGCGGCACTGGACCTGGTCCGCAGGGGAGGGGCAGACGTCGCCCTCCTGCAGGAGGCGGAAGGCTCGTGGACGGTTACGGGGAAAAACGAGGTACCGGCTGAGCTGTTACAGCTCCTCGAACAATCGCTTCGCGCCTACGCACTGGACACCAACGCGGCTGCGGCCGGAACCACCAGCGAGCAACTGCTGAAGGGCTCCGAACTGCGCACGAACCTCCTGGAGGGGGACGCCGAGAAGCAGATCCTGGCCACCATCATCGGTTTTATCTTCAGTTTCCTTTTCTACACCGCCGCCATCATCTTCGGAATGGCCATCGCCAACTCGGTAGTGGAAGAAAAACAGAACCGCGTCGTCGAAATCCTGGCGACAGCCATTCCCATCCGCCACCTGCTTTACGGCAAGGTACTGGGCAATACCTTGATGGCTATGGTGCAACTGGCGCTTTACGGCGGAACAGCTTTGCTGGCCCTGAACCTGACAGGGACCGCCGAACTGGCCGGAAGTGTCATTCCGTCGTCGGGCTGGTTCCTGATCTTCTTCCTGTTCGGCTTCCTGATCCTTGCCGCGATGTGGGCGGTCCTAGGCTCCCTGGCCAGCCGTCCGGAAGATCTCAACGGCAGCTCCGCCCCCGTAATGTCGCTGATACTGGCGGCACTGTTCGTCGGCATGTTCGCCAAAGGGCAAATACTGGTGCTGGCGTCCTTTGTGCCGGTGGTGTCCTCAGTGGCAATGCCCATCCGGATGCTGAATTCCACACTGGAGCCGTGGGAACCCTTCCTTGCCCTGGGACTGGCTCTCGTGACGGCCGTGGCCTTGCTGCGCCTGGGCGAAAAGGTGTACCGCCGTGCCGTGATGCAGGGCGGCGGAGCCCTCAGCCTTCGGAAAGCCATCAAACTGGAACACTAATCAGACTGGCGGGTTCGCCGTTGGGCGAACTTAAGGACGCACAGCAGCGGGCTATGGTGTGATGGACGTTATGGAGTCTTCAGCAGGCGAGTCAACAGTTCCGGCCCAGGCGCTCATCAATTGGGAGCTTGCCGCTTCCACCGCGGCGAGGCTTGCTCCGGCCGGCCCGTCACTGGGGTCCTCAGAGATCGGCTCAGCCGTGGAGAACCTTCGTTTCATGGCCGACGTCTCGGTACCCCACGTCCACGACATCACCGGGCTTGAAGCCGCGCGGGACCTCCGGGATTCCTCAGTCCTGGTGGTGGACAGGGCCTCCTGGTCCAGGGCCAACACGCAGAGTTTCGCGGTGATGCTCAAGCCCGCGATCGAAAAGCTCCTTGAGAGCCGGCAGGGAACGCTCACCCCGGGAGCCGCGGCGGTGAGCGGGGCCATCACCGGCAGCCAGCTCGGCGCCATCCTGGCCTTTCTGTCCAGCAAGGTGCTGGGCCAGTACGATCCGTTTTCGGCCCTGGCCGAGGACTCCAACGCGCCGGCTGGCGGACGGCTGCTTCTGGTTGCTCCCAACATCATTGCCGTAGAGCGCGAGCTCAACGTCACGCCGGAGGACTTCCGGCTCTGGGTCTGCCTGCACGAACAGACACACCGCGTGCAGTTTGCGGCTGCACCTTGGCTGCGACACCACATGCTCACCCAAATTGATGATCTCAGCGGGCATCTCCTCGGCAATGTAGATTCGCTCATGGAGCGGGCAACAGCTGCCGCACGCTCCCTTAAGGACAGGTCGGCCTCGGGTACTACGCCAGGCCGCGGCGTCATTCTGGACCTGCTTCAGGACCCCGAGGAAAGAGCCGCTATCTCGCACCTGACGGCCGTGATGAGCCTCCTCGAAGGGCACGCCAACGTGGTGATGGACGCCGTCGACGCCAGCATCGTCCCGTCTGTGAAAACAATCCGGCAGCGGTTCAACGACCGCGGCAAGGACCGCGGAATTGTGGAAAAGTTCATCCGCAACCTGCTCGGCCTGGACGCGAAGATGCGGCAATACACCGACGGCGCCAAGTTCGTCCGTGCCGTTGTTGACGTTGCAGGCATGGAGGGCTTCAACCGGGTCTGGGAATCCGCCGATCACCTCCCCACCGAGCCTGAAATCCACGACGCCAAGATCTGGCTCGAACGGATGGGGCTCTAATTACCGTGCCAGGCTCGGGGCCAGGCGCGGGGTCAGGGGCTGTGCTCGGGACGGGCGGACGACGGCGTCCCGGCCGTCTTGCTCCCGTCGTCGGGACCGCCCGGAAAATGTTGCAGGACGCCCTGGCCTCCGCGGGCTACCCGGAGCAAGTGCTCGTGGCGTGCAGCGGTGGCCCCGATTCACTGGCACTGGCAGCCGTAGCGGCCTATTTTGCCCGGCGAGGACACGTGGACGGGCACCGCGTCTCGGTAGGCGCAGTGGTTGTGGACCATCAGCTCCAGCAGGGCTCTGCGGACGTTGCGGCCAAAACCGCAGCCATGCTGGAGGAGCTGGGCCTCTCTCCTGTCGTGGTGCGGACGGTCGACGTGGCCACCACCGGCGTGGGCCCCGAAGCTGCCGCCCGCGACGCCCGGCACGCCGCGCTCGAGTCGGTGGCGGAGGACGTCGGAGCCGGCGCAATCCTGCTGGGACATACCCTGGATGACCAGGCTGAGCAGGTGCTGCTGGGCCTTGCCCGTGGATCGGGTACCCGTTCCCTGGCGGGGATGCGCCCCGTCCGGGATCGTCTCCTGAGGCCCTTCCTTGGCCTGCGTCGGGCTGAAACTTTGGAAATCTGCAAGGTGGAAGGGTTGGAGCCTTGGCATGATCCCAGCAATGCAGATCCTGCCTTTGCCCGCTCGCGGACCCGGGTGGAGGTCCTCCCGCTGCTGGAGGAAAAGCTTGGCCCGGGGGTGGCTGAATCCCTTGCCCGCACGGCCTCTATCCTGCAGCTCGATGCTGACTACCTCGAGGATGTGGCGAACACGACTTATGACCTGTTGGTTCAGCGTTCCGGACCGGACGTGACCTTGCCGGAGGAAGAGCTGCGGGAACTTCCCCCGGCCATCAGGTACCGGGTCATCGCGAAGGCAGCTGCCGCCGTCGGGGGCCAGCAGCCCAGCTACCAGCGGCTCCTGGCAGCGGAAGCCCTCCTGCGGCGGAAGGGCTCAGCGGGGCCGGTGGAACTGCCCGGAGGAGTCAGCGTGTACAGGCTTTCCCTTGCGCAAATCCTGGCCGAAGACCAGCTCTACCGGGAGACCGGCCGACGCCCCGTTCCCCGTGAAGGCGCACGCTGTGGGAAGCTTGTATTCCGGTCTCACAAACCGCCCCAGAAATAGTCGCACCCCGTATCTACACAGGAGCCATTGGTGGATTCAAACGACGTCCAGGCAGACCTTAAGCACGTTCTCTACACCAAGGAACAGATCCAGCAGCGCATTACCGAGCTCGCTGCAGACATTGACAGGGACTACGAGGGACGGGAGCTCCTTATCGTCGGCGTCCTCAAGGGTGCTGTGATGGTCATGGCTGACCTCGCCAGGGCACTCCACAGCCACGTCTCCATGGACTGGATGGCTGTTTCTTCCTACGGCTCCGGCACCCAGTCCTCAGGCGTGGTCCGGATCCTCAAGGACCTTGATACCGACCTCATGGGCAAGGATGTGCTGATCGTTGAGGACATCATCGATTCCGGCCTCACCCTGTCCTGGCTGAAGACCAACCTTGAATCCCGCGGCACCGCGTCCGTGGAAATCTGCACGGCCTTCCGCAAGCCCACGGCCGCGAAGGTGCAGATCGACGTCAAGTACGTCGGGTTCGACATTCCTAACGAATTCGTGGTCGGCTATGGCCTGGACTACGCGGAAAAGTACCGAAACCTTGATTTCGTAGGCACCCTGGCGCCGCACGTCTACGAGTAACCCACCAAAGTCTCAAAACCCGGAGGGGGTCTGAGACCCCACAGACTCAGACCAGGTGGGTCCAGCGGGGGGCCGTTGCCGCTTGGCGCAAGGTCCTGGCACGCGTCCGGAAATGGTCAGCTGCTGTTCTGTGATCACCAGGTCTCAGATCAACCCTCTGGTGATCATCTCTTTGCCGGTCTCCATTCGGGCGCCGTGTGTCAACGGCAAGCGCCGGTTCTGGAGGGCGTGTGGACAGACCAGCCGGACACAGGTCAGTGATGAGTCCCATTCCCGCGTACTCGCGCACGGCAGTAATGCCGGCCACCGCCGCGGGTTTGTCCTCAAAGGGCGTGGAGACAGCCATGATGGTTCCATCCGGAGCCTTGAGCCGGAACCTGAAGTACGATTCCGAATCAACGAATACCTCAAACGATCCTGTCATGACTATCCTCTCCGGTCTGCGGACTCGTTGCCGACGGCGTCATCGCCAAAGAGCCGGAACGCGTCGAGGCGTTCGTTTCGCACGTGGTTTGGCCGAACGAAATCAGCCGATTAAGTTCAATCGCCCCGCGGATCCGTTCATCAGGTGAGAATGAGTCTGTCGCAGGCCGGCCATATGGGCAAGACTTTCGCCGTAAACCGCAGGTAAATTCCCTGCAACTCCCACGGGATCTTGACGAAAGGAGGCCCTCAATGACTGTTCCCGATGAGATCACCACCCCTGACGTCATGATCGACGTCGCCATACTGGACCGGAATATCGCCAGGATGGCGTCTGCCACCAGCAACCGTGGCGTCAACCTGCGGCCTCACGCCAAAACCCATAAGGTACTGGAAATTGCGGCCAAGCAGCTCGCAGCAGGGGCCGTGGGGCTCACTGTGGCAACTATCGGTGAAGCCGAAGTCTTCGCCAACGGCGGAGTGGAGGACATCTTCATCGCTTATCCGCTCTGGGTGCGCGTCCGGCAAGCCGAAAGGCTCCGTCGCCTCACGGAGACCGCCCGCATCACGGTAGGCGTTGATTCTGCCGAAAGTGCCGTCTTCATGGGAAGGAATCTCGGAGCCGACGCGGGAAAAATCGCAGTCAGGGTGGAGCTCGACAGCGGCCACCACCGCAGCGGCGTCCATCCCGACTCAGCCGCCGCCATCGCCTTGGCAGCAGTCGAGGCCGGCCTCAACGTCACAGGGGTGTTCACCTTCCCTGGCCACAGCTACACACCCGGAATGCCCCCTCAGGCCGCCGGGGAAGAGGATACGATCCTTCGCCAGGCCGCGGGGGCCCTTGCTTCCGCAGGCTTCACTGAGATGGAGCTCAGCGGCGGATCGACGCCAACCGCCCTTCTGGGCGGGGAAACAGCAGCCACAGAACTGCGGCCAGGTGTCTACGTTTTTGGTGATGCGCAGCAGCTCGAGCTTGAGCGGTGCAGTCCCGAGGACATCGCACTCACTGTCGCCAGCACGGTTGTCAGCCACCATAAGACTGGCCCGGACGAGCCCGGGCGCTTCATCATTGATGCCGGAAGCAAGATCCTGGGCAGCGACCGTGCCCCGTGGGCCACCGGGTATGGGCGGTTGCTCGACTACCCTGCGGCGAGAATCATTGCCCTGTCGGAACACCACGCCACAGTACAGTGGCCACCAGGAGCGGCACTTCCGGAACGCGGTACGCGGCTCAGGGTCATCCCCAACCACGTCTGCCTGACCATGAACCTCGTTGACGAAGTGAGTCTGGTGAGAGAGGGAAGCCATAGTGGCACGTGGGCAGTCGCCGCCAGGGGCAGGAACAACTGAACGCTGTTCCTGTAGCCAAGCCGGGGAACGCTCAACCAGGCTGCGGGTACGGTGCGGTGGAGCCCCTCTGGATCAGCTCCGTGGCCAATTCTATGGAGCGTGGACCGGCTGCGGCGTTTTCGATCTGGTCCACCAGCATGCCGACGGCGAGCCCGCCCATCTGCTCTGAAGGCTGCCGGATGGTTGTCAGGGGAGGTGATGTAAGAGCTGCCTGGGCGATGTCGTCGAAGCCAACCACACTGAGCTCGTCAGGCACCCGGATTGACCTCACGGCGGCGGCACTCATCAGGCCCAGCGCCTGAAGGTCGTTCCCGGCGAACACGGCGGTGGGCCTCTGCTCCAGATCCAGGAGTTCGCCGCCGAGCCGGAGGCCGGCCTCGATGCTGAAGTCGCCGTCGCGCACAAAACCGGGATTCAGCTCGATCCCTGCCGACCTGAGCGCCGCAGCATAGGCGGCATAACGGGCGGGACTGTGGACGGAATCAGCGCCGCCGCCGGTGATCATTCCGATCTTCCGGTGGCCCAGCTTGAGAAGATGCTCGACGGCGAGCATCGCCCCGGAGAACGACGCCGGCCCAACGCTCGGAATTGCGAGTGCCTCGTTGCCTTGGGGGTCAAGGGCGACGGCGGGGATGTTCAGTGAGCGCAGTGCCGTCACCAATCGTGACCCCCTGTGGGGAGCCAGCAACATCACCCCGGCGAGCTGATTCGTTGAGGAGCGCCGGAGTTTCCGCCACTCCTCGGACGACACATGTTCAGTCTTGGTACACAGCACGTTGTAGCCCTGGCGGGCAGCGGCTGCCTCCGCCCCTTTGAGGATCTCAAGCACCCAGGGGCTGTCGAAGTTGTTCACTACGAGTTGGAGCAACCGTGCTCCGTTGACCTGGGTTTTTCTCTTGTTATAGCCCAGTTCTTCGACGGCGGTGTTGACGCGGTCCCGGGTCTCCTGGGAAACATGGGCGCGGCCATTGAGAACTTTGGAGACCGTTGGAACGGACACACCCGCAGCGTTTGCCACATCCGCAATGGTGGAGCGGGGAGCGGGCGTCGATGGTGGGGTGGCCAAAGTGGAAGTCCTAGGAGTCATAGTGGTGTGGATCCCGCAAACTCCGGCGATTGTTCCTGTGCAGTACGTGCGGCTTCCAGCTGTACTGTCCCCACGATAACATCGCCCGTCCCGCTGGAACCTCTGGGCGAGGTGGCGAAGATCCCCAGCTCCGCCCCGATCCAATGGCCCTTGGCCAGGGTGAACTCCCAGTCCTGCTCGTGCCATTCGCCGGCTCCCCGCGGACGCCACGCGAAATGCGCCCGATGCCTTGCATCCGTGCGGACCCGGAACTGTATCGCACCGGCCTGGAGGTCCACCGGGGCTCCAAGCTGCTCCTCCTGTGGCGTGCTCCCTCCGGTGCCGGCGCTCAGCTGCACCCCGGTGGGGGTTCTCCTGAGGCCAAGCCAGGCGTACTCCAATCCCAGCACCACCACACCGGCCCGGGTCCCTGCCGGAACATCGCCCAGTTCGATTGATGTGCTGAAGACGGACGGGACACCCGGAAGGATCTGGCCCAGGACATTGGGCAGCTCCCGGAGATTGCCGGGATCGTTGGGCTGGCAATGCAGGATGGCCCGCCCGTCGCCGGGCAGGGACAGCCAGTCCGCCTGCGGGTTGGCCTGCCAGTGCCATTGATTCCCCAAGCTCCCTTCACGGAAGTCGTCTGACGTTGGGAGGTGGACGGAGTCGGGAGAGGTCCCTCGTGGATAGGGGTGGGTCAGCACCGGAGTCCCGGCGGGAGCGTCAGTAAACTGCGCACCCATCCACGGCCAGCCGTCGTCGCCCCATCCCATGGGCTGGAGATGGACGACGCGGCCGTAAGGGCCCCGATCCTGGAAATGGAGGAACCAGTCCTGGCCAGCAGGTGTGGTGACCCAAGCGCCCTGATGGGGACCGTTGACAGCGCTGTTTCCCTGCTCCAGGACCTTACGCGCTTCATAAGGTCCAAAGGGTGAGCGCGCCCGGAACACTGACTGCCATCCCGTGGCTACTCCTCCTGCGGGTGCAAAAATCCAGTACCAGCCATCGCGCTTGTAGAATTTTGGTCCCTCGATGGTGGTGTATCCCGGAAAGTCTTCGCCCTTAATAACGTGGGTGCCGCTGTCCAGAAGCCGGGAGGCGTCCGGGCTCATCCGATGCACCGTCAAAACGTTCTTGAGTCCGATCCTGCTCTTGGCCCAGCCGTGGACGAGGTAGGCCTTACCATCCTCATCCCAAAGGGGGCAGGGATCGATGATTCCACGGCCGGGGTACAGCAGATGCGGTTCACTCCAGGGGCCCTCTGCCTTCTCCGAATGGAGCACGAAGATGCCGTGGTCCGGGTCCGGGTAGAAAATCCAGAAACGGCCGTCGTGGTGACGGAGCGCCGGGGCCCAGACCCCGCTTCCATGCCGGACCAGGGAAAAGTGGTCCACAGGCGGGAGTGCTTTCAGTGCATGCCCCAGATGCTCCCAGTCCACCAGATTGCGCGAACGGAGGACAGGCAGTCCAGGGGCGCGGTTGAAACTGGACGAAATGAGGTAGTAGCAGCCATCTACCTCGATGGCATCAGGATCAGGCCAGTCGGCATTGAGGATGGGGTTGCTGTATGTTGGCTTGCTGTCTGCGGAAGTCACTGGATCCTATCGGTGAGTGAGGGCCGGCTGGGAAGCCTGCATGCGGAGCATCGGATGAAGGTCCAGGAGCCTGCGGGCCAGGGCGGGGGAGTCCACTGCCCCGTCCATCACGACGGCGTGGAGGGCCAGATTCAGCGGGTTGTGCCGCGAGACTGTCCTGCTGGTGTCCCAGGCGACGGCGGGGCCGGCCCCCAGGTAACCTTCGGTCCGCAGGAACCAGGGAAGTGTCATTCCCGGATCCTGGGCCAGCACTACGCTCGCCCGTCTTCCCGCGACCACAGCCGCGAGAGACAGCCATGGTGAAGGTGAGCCGTGGGCAAGATCAGTGCCGGTTCCGGCTTCAGTCAGCACCAGTTCCGCGCGGGCGTCCCGGGGGAAGCGCCAAAAGATACCGCCGTATCCTGCCCCCGCCCTTCCTTTGACCGCTGAGGAGGATACGTCCAGGTGGTCCAGTTCGTCCGCGGGCCTGATGGTTGAACTGATGCTCATGGCCCAGGCCCGCGGATCAGCGTGCCTCATCACCTGGATGCGACGGCGCTCGATTGCCTGCACGCCGCCGTCGGCTCCGATCCAGTCCAGATTCTCGCTGATGGAGTCCTTTCCGGAATAGACATCAGTGACCTGCTGCCGGCCATGATTTGCCAACAAATTGGAGCCTTCCCCTGGCTTGAACGTACGCCCACCCCAGTAATTGGTGCCGCTTACGTCGGAGAAGGCTACTGAAATGCCCAGATGATGCGAATGGTCCGGGGGCTCGGAATCTGTGACCAGCGTGCCTGACAGGGTTTGGACCGGGTGCAGGAAAGGCCGCGGGGACTGCCTGCCGTCCAAGGCACTTCCGCTCTGATAACGAAGGATCCCTGCCCCGCCGACTGTGAGGTCCACGGCATTGCTGTGATGGTGACCGGGGACCATGGCAGTTCCTTTCGTCCGGAAGTTCGGGGGTTGGATGAGACTAACCAATCGGAAATAAATAGGCAAGCACTCAGAAAGTTTCCTAATGAGCGAATTTCCCTGCATGTGTTGACAGTCACAGTAGTTCCTTGCTAGAAATCGTTTACTGAGCCGAACATAAAGGGGGAGTGTCGGAACATCCACGGTCTTCAGTTCACTAGTTCCGTTCAGAAACTTTCGTCCACGCTCCTCTGTCCCCTACGCGCTTCCAACAGAAACTTTCACATCAGAGAGGTTGTCATTCGATGAAGATGACACTGCAGCTCCACTCCCGCAGAACCGTCCTTGCAGCCGCCGGGCTCACGCTTGGCCTGGCCCTGACCGGCTGTGCCGGTTCGGGAAACCCGGCCGGCCAGAACGGCACCGTGGAACTCAACTTCGTGTTCTGGGGTGACGCCAACCGGGCGAAGGTCACTGAAGCTGCCCTCCGCGTCTTTGAGGAGAAAAACCCCGGCGTCAAGGTCAAGACCGAATACCAGGACAGCGGACCCTACGCCGACAAGCTGGCCACGCGCTTTGCGGGCGGAAATCCGCCGGACGTCCTCGCGATGGCGAACCGCAGCCTCCTCGAATACTCCCAGCGCGGCGCTCTGGCAGACCTCAAGACCCTTCCGGAACTCAAGCTCGACGCCGTACCGGAAACGGTGCTCAGCCGCGGAACCGTCGACGGCAAGCTGTATGGACTGGCCACCGGAGTAACAACAATCGGCATGGTGGTCAACAAAACCATCACGGACCAGGCCGGGGTGACCATTCCTGACGACAAGACCTGGAGCTGGGAAGACTACGCCAAGTTTGCCAGCGAAGTGACCCAGAAGACCGGTGGAAAGGTCTATGGCGCAGGCTATGACGTGGCCACCGAAACCGGTCCGATCCTCCTCGCACGCCAGCGTGGTGAGGACTTCTACACCAAGGACAACAAGCTCGGTGTCAGCGAGGAGACCATCCGTGACTGGTTCCAGTACAGCGTGGACCTTCGAAAAGCCGGGGGATATCCACCCGCAGGTTTCTTCGAGCAGATCGGTGGATCACCCGCCCAGTCTTACCTGGCCAAGGGCACCGTTGCCTCCCAGATCATCCCCATCAATAACTTCAAGGGTTACAACGATGCTGTAGAAGGGGAAGTGGTCCTCCTTCGGATACCCGGAGAAACCACCGGCGAACGGCGGGGCTACTCCGCTGATCCCACCATGCTGTGGTCGGTCGCTGCAAAGTCCAAGCACCCAAAGGAAGCAGCCAAGCTGGTGGACTTCCTGACCAACGACAGCGACGGCGCGGGGCACACCCTGACGCAGCGCGGCGTGCCGATCAATCCCGACGTCGCTGAATCCATCACGTCCAAGCTCAGCAAGGATGACAAAACGTTCGTTGACATGATGGCGGCCATCCAGCAGGACGAACTCCCTGAGGCCTATGTCTACCCCAAGGGCGCAAGCGTTGTCGCGGACACCCTCAAGCAGTTGACCACGGAGGTTGAGTTCGGCCGGATCAGCCCTGCCGATGCCGCAAAGACCTTCCTTGAGAAGAGCAATGCAGCCATTAACAAGTAGCCCGGCCGTCCTCGCGATTGGAGCCTGACACCATGTCGGTCCTGACCAAACAGCCAAAGACCCTGCCGGCGGGCCCCCCTGCTGATCCGCCCGGCCGGGGCTCCCGCAAGGTTTCCTCCCGGAAACGGCAGCGGTCCGGTTACCTGTTCCTGCTGCCATGGTTCATCGGCATGCTGTTCACGGTCATCCCGTTCTTCGCTTCGCTGTACCTGGCCTTCACGGACTACAACCTCTTCAACCAGCCGGCCTGGGTGGGAATGGCCAACTTCGAGGCCATGTTTGAGGACCCCAGGCTTTGGCAGTCGCTGAAGGTCACCTTCATCTATACATTCGTGTCGGTTCCCATCTCGCTGGCCGCGGCGCTGGCAGTGGCCCTGGTGCTGAACCGCGGTATCAGGGGCCTGCCGATCTACCGCTCCGTTTACTACCTGCCCTCCCTCCTCGGCGGGAGTGTGGCGATCGTTATGCTGTGGCGCTACATCTTCGGCAATGACGGCATCGTGAACAGTTTCCTGGGGCTGTTCGGCATCCAGGGGCCCGCCTGGGTCACTGACCCCGAGTTCGCCCTGAGCACCCTGATAGTGCTCAACGTCTGGACCTTTGGCTCACCCATGGTGATCTTCCTCGCCGGACTCCGGCAGGTTCCGTCGATGTACTACGAAGCCGCGTCCATTGACGGAGCATCGAAATGGCGGCAGTTCCGAAGCATCACGATTCCGCTGATCAGCCCCATCATCTTCTTCAACCTGATCATGCAGCTCATCGGCTCGTTCCAGACCTTCACCCAGGGCTACGTCATGAGCGGGGGCACGGGCGGTCCGGCGGATTCCACCCTCTTCTACAACCTTTACCTGTACCAGAAGGGCTTTACCGAGTTCGAGATGGGTTATGCCTCGGCAATGGCCTGGGTGCTGCTGATGATCATCGCGATTTTCACCGCCATCAACTTCATCGCGTCCAAGTTCTGGGTCTTCTACGACAATTAAGGCAACCGACATGGCTTTGCTAGATCTTCCCTTGAAGCGGTCACAAAAACAGCCGCAACGGAACCCCTCTGTCCCGGACGGGGAAACTGAAGGGACCCCCGCGCAGCGCTTCACCAAACACCTCATCCTCTGTCTGGTGGGGCTGGTGATGCTCTATCCGCTGCTGTGGCTCATTTCCAGCTCGGTCAAGCCCAGTGAGGACATCTTCCGGCAACTGGGCCTGTGGCCGCAGAACTGGAACTTCGCAAACTATGCCGAGGGCTGGACGGCCCTGAATCAGCCTTTCCACGTGTACCTCTTTAACTCCCTGGTCATCGTGGTGCTGTCCATCCTGGGCAATATCTTTTCCTGTGCCCTTGCCGCCTACGCGTTCGCCAGAATGGAGTTCACCGGACGGAAGCTCTTCTTCGCCTTGATGCTGGGAACCCTGATGCTGCCCGGCCACGTCCTGCTGGTGCCGCAGTACATCATCTTTTCCCAGCTGGGCTGGCTGGACACCTACCTTCCCCTGGTGGTGCCCAACTTCATGGCCACCAACGCGTTCTTCATCTTCCTGATGGTCCAGTTCATGAAGTCCCTGCCGGTCGAGCTGGATGACGCAGCGCAGATTGACGGCTGCGGCCCCTTCCGCACATTCATCAAGGTGATCCTGCCCTTGTGCGTCCCGGCGATGGCCACCACTGCGATCTTCACGTTCATCTCCACCTGGAACGAATTCTTCGGGCCCCTGATCTACATCCAAAACCAGGACCTGTACACCGTCCCGTTGGCGCTCCGGGCCTTCATGGACTCCGAAGGCCAGAGCATGTGGGGGCCCATGTTCGCCATGTCCGTGGTGTCCATTGCGCCCATCATCGGTTTCTTCATCGCGGGGCAGAAGTACCTCATCAGCGGCATCGCAACCACCGGCCTGAAGTGACGGCGTCGGCTATTCACTGAAACTCCGGCGTCAACGCCGAACCAGCAAGTAATCACACACAAAGGAGTATGGGATGAAAGTTCTATCGATGTTTGGCGCCCTCATGGCGGCGAGTCTGTTGGGGGGATTAGCGGCGGTTCCGGCGCAGGCTGCGCCACCCAACAACGTCGCGGGAACTCAAAAGACGGGACCGACCGACGACGACGGCCGGGCGCAGGCGCTCTGGAAACAGGCGCCTGACGGCTTCGCTGCGCTGCCAGGGAACGGGCTCAGCGGCACCACGGGAGGCCAGGCCGGCCGGGTGGTCAACGCCGGGACCTTCGAGGAGCTGAAGAGCTATGCGGCGGCAGCAGAACCCCTGGTGATTCTGATCCCTGGCTCCATCAAACTTGACTCCTATTTTAAGATCCCGGTGGCGTCCAACAAAAGCTTCATCGGTGTGGGCAACAGTCCAGAGCTGGTCAATGGCGGCTTCAAGCTCATCAATGTCTCCAACGTCATCTTCCGGAACTTCACCATCAGGGACTCCTACATTCCCGGCGACTGGGACGGCAAGACGGGGGACCACGACGGGATCCAACTGGATACAAGCCACCACGTGTGGGTGGACCACATGGCCTTCGAGCGTCTGGGCGACGGCATGATCGACACCCGCAAGGATTCGGACTTCCTGACGTACTCCTGGAACGTGTTCGCGGACCATAACAAGGCGCTCGGGGTGGGCTGGACGAACAACGCAGTCACCCGGATGACCCTTCACCACAACTGGATCCGCAACACCGTCCAGCGCAACGCAAGCCTGGACAACACCGCCGCTGCGCACGTCTACAACAACTACCTGGAGGACATCGGCCAATACGGCATGATGGGCCGGAACGCCGCCAAAGTTGTGGTGGAAGGCAACTACTTCGACACGGTGGCCGATCCCATCGTCGCAAAAGACCCCGCAACACAGGTGGTGAACCGCGACAACATCTTCAAGGGCACCTACGGCCGCAAGGACAACATCGGCACGGCGTTTGAGCCGGCGTCGTTCTACCAGTATCAGAAGGACGCGACGGCGGACGTCCCCAGGATCGTCTCGGAAGGTGCGGGTCCCCGGGAGTCTTCCGCGAAGGTGGCCGGGGCAAACATCACCGTGGCCCTCGATGGTACGGGCGATTTCGGAAGCATCCAGGCCGCGATCGGAGCCATTCCGGACCACAGCACCCAGGCACGGACCATCACTGTGAAACCCGGCGTCTACCGGGAAGTGGTTAACGTCTGGCCTGACCGCAAGAACGTCACTATCACTGGAGCGACTGGCAACCCGGCCGACGTCGTTGTCAGCTACAACACTGCAGCCGGACAGCTGAAGTTCTTCGGCGGAACCTGGGGTGCAAAGGGCAGCCCCACCATGACCGCTGCCGCAGACAACACGACGGTTAAAAACCTGACTGTCGAGAATACGTACGACGAAGCCGCCAATGGGTCCAGTCAGGCGCTCGCCGTCCGCTCCGTCGGGGACATGGTCACGTTCGACAACACCCGCTTCCTCGGCAACCAGGACACCTATCTGGCTGACACCACCGGCCGCGATTCCACGGCACGCACTTATCTGAAGAACTGCTACATCGAGGGCGACGTCGACTTTATCTACGGCCGCGGTACAGCCGTCCTGGACGGCTGTACTGTTCATTCCCTCGACCGGGGCAGCGCAACGAACAACGGCTACATCGTGGCTCCGAGCACCAAGAACGCAAACCCGTACGGGCTGCTGATCATCAACAGCAGTCTGACCGGTGACGCAGCCCCCGGGACGGTCAGCCTCGGCCGGCCCTGGTTCGCGAGCAGCGATCCTGATGCACACCCCCAGGCCGTCATTCGTGACTCGTGGCTTGGCGCACACATCGCTGAGCAGGGCTGGGCGGACATGAGCGGACACTCCTGGACAGAAGGGCGGTTCGGGGAACACAACAACAGCGGGCCGGGAGCCTGGCTCAATTCTTTCCACCCGCAGCTCGATGCTGCCGGAGCGCAGGAGTTCACCATTGCCAATTACCTGGGTGACTGGACGCCGTATGCAGGAGCACAAGCACTGACAGAGGCGGGCAACTGAAATGACCGTGAAAAGCACAATTTCTCAGGC
The DNA here is from genome assembly GCF_031179985.1 of Arthrobacter sp. Taxonomy (GTDB): domain Bacteria; phylum Actinomycetota; class Actinomycetes; order Actinomycetales; family Micrococcaceae; genus Arthrobacter. Next base: position 45,380 of record NZ_JAPSHJ010000005.1, read on the forward strand.
AATCACCGTCACGCCGTCCCGCAGATCCGTGCTGACAACGGGCCTGCTCGGGGGAGGGGCGGTAGCCGCCAGCTCCCTGGGAACGGGAGTTTCGGCCGCGGTGGCCACCGATAGCTTGCAATACAGCTCCGAGTCCAGCCTCCGAGGAAACGGATTCGACGAGGCCGGGTTGCCCAACAGCAGCGCCTTGGGCGGAACGGTCTGGTCCCACCACCCCGCGGGGTTCGCGTCGCTGCCCGGACTTGGGCTGGACGGAACAACCGGGGGCGCCGGAGGAAACATTGTCCACGCCCGCACCGCTGCTGAGCTGCGGAGCTTCGCTAATGCCAGCGAGGCGCTCGTGGTCATCCTGCACGGCAGCATCGTCTTCGATGCCTATGAAAAGCTGCGGGTCCAGTCGAACAAGTCCTTCCTGGGCGCTGGTTCTGGCGCTGAAGTGGTGAATGCCGGCTTCAAGCTGATCAACATAGCCAACGTGATCTTCCGGAACTTCACAGTGCGCGATTCGTACATTCCCGGGGATTTCGAGGGCAAGCGGCCGGATAACGACCGCGACGGGATCCAGGTGGACACCTCGCACCATATCTGGGTGGACCACATGTATTTCACCCGCATGGGGGACGGCCTGGTGGATACCCGCAAGGATTGCGACTACGTGACCTATTCGTGGAACGTCTTTGCGGACCACAACAAGGCCATTGGCGAAGGCTGGACGGACAACGTCGTTACGCAGCTGACCTTCCACCACAACTGGATCAGGAACACGCATCAGCGCAATGCCAGTCTGGACAACGTGCTGGCCGGCCATGTGTACAACAACTATCTGCAGGACATTTCAAGCTACGGAATGCTGGGCCGCAACGCTGCCAGGCTCGTCGTCGAAGCAAACTATTTCCAGGACGTCAGGAATCCGCTGAACATCCAGGACCCGGAAGGTGAACTGGCTGCCTCGGGAAACATTTTCGAGGACTGCGTCGGTGTAAACAGTGCTCCCCGCGGCGCTGCCTTTGATCCGTCCTCCCACTACCAGTACCGCTTGGATTCTGCAGAGGCCGTCCCCGCCCTCGTTGGCAGATTCGCGGGCCCTCTTGGCGGAACCGAGTCGGCGCCTGCTGATGTTGTCACTGTGGCGTTGGACGGATCAGGGGATTTCGGGAGCATCAGGGCAGCTGTTGGGTCCGTCCCTTCCGGTTATTCTCTGCCGGTGATCATCCGTCTTGGCCCCGGGTTGTACGACGAGCCTGTGGTCATCTGGCAGGACCGAAGCGGCATCACGCTCGAGGGGAGCACGGGCAACGCAGCCGACGTCGTGCTTACCTTCAAAGAGGGGGTCACACTCCTCGTCGCCGGAGATGGGACTGCAGTGCGGCATCTGAGCGTGACATCGGGAAAAATCCAAACCGGTTTTGTGGTCCTGACCACCGGTGAGGATGTCTCCTACGAGAACGTGACGGTCCTGAACGGGCGTCACGGCTAGCTGGTCCGTCCGCTGCCGCGGGGTCCTTCCGGGCCGGCTTGATGGTTCCCTCCGTTGAGCTGGCCCGTTAGCATGAGCCCATGGACTCAACCCTGGTTCGACCCCGGAACGGCAAGATCATCGCAGGTGTCTGTGCGGCAATCTCTGCGCGCTTCGGCATCCCCAAATTCATCGTCCGCCTGGCCTTTGTGATCTTCGGCCTGGTGGGCGTGGGAGAGCTGGTTTACATTGCCCTGTGGATCCTGATCCCCAAGGCCTGACCGTCTGAAAGCGGTAACGATGAAGGCTCGCGCACCGAGCCGTTGTGTGCTGTAGCAGCTACGCCCATAGGGAACTTTTGGGCTTCACCGTGCGTGAATTACTCCGTACGGTGTATAGCTAGTAGCTGACGCAGTACCTCACGCGCGCGCAATTGCGCCGTGCAGCACTACCAGGAGGGACGGGGCGAGCCCCGAACAAATGAAAGCTAAGAGTTTCTTCAAGGGTCCGGGAATTTGGATCATTGTTGTTGTTGCAATGCTCCTGCTGGCCTTTGCCACCCTCGCCCCCGGCGGTGCCTCACGAATAGACACGGACAAGGGCCTTGAGCTGCTTTCGCAGAGCGGCCAGGTGGAACAGGCAAAGATTTTCGACGCCGAGAACCGCGTGGACCTGACCCTCAAGGACAACCTGACCATCGACGGTCAGGACAAGGGCAAGAGCGTCCAGTTCTTCTTCGTCAATGCCAGGGCGGACGACGTCGTCAAGGCAATCACCGACGCCAAGCCGGCCAACGGCTACACGGACCAGCCGATCGAGAGCAACTGGTTCTCAGGCCTGTTCTCCCTCCTCGTCCCGGTTATCCTCCTTGGTCTCCTCTTCTGGTTCCTGCTGTCCCGTATGCAGGGCGGCGGCTCCAAGATCATGCAATTCGGCAAGTCCAAGGCCAAGATGGTCAGCAAGGACATGCCGCAGGTGACCTTCATCGATGTCGCCGGCGCCGACGAAGCTGTTGAGGAGCTCCAGGAAATCAAGGAGTTCCTCCAGGAGCCCGCCAAGTTCCAGGCTGTGGGCGCCAAAATCCCCAAGGGCGTCCTCCTGTACGGCCCTCCCGGCACCGGTAAGACCCTGCTGGCACGTGCCGTGGCAGGCGAAGCAGGCGTTCCGTTCTTCTCCATCTCCGGCTCGGACTTCGTTGAAATGTTCGTGGGTGTCGGTGCGTCCCGAGTCCGCGACCTCTTCGAGCAGGCCAAGGCCAACTCTCCGGCCATCATCTTCGTTGACGAGATCGACGCCGTCGGCCGTCACCGCGGTGCCGGCATCGGCGGCGGCAACGACGAGCGCGAGCAGACCCTTAACCAGTTGCTGGTTGAAATGGACGGCTTCGACGTTAAGACCAACGTCATCCTGATCGCGGCCACCAACCGTCCGGACGTTTTGGATCCTGCGCTCCTGCGCCCGGGCCGCTTCGACCGGCAGATTTCCGTCGAGGCTCCGGACCTCGTGGGGCGCGACCAGATCCTCCAGGTTCACGCCAAGGGCAAGCCGATGGCGCCGGGCGTGGACCTCAAGGCTGTGGCCAAGAAGACTCCGGGCTATACCGGTGCTGATCTCGCCAACGTCCTGAACGAGGCCGCCCTGCTGACAGCACGGTCCAACGCCAACCTGATCGATGACCGCGCCCTGGATGAAGCGATTGACCGCGTCATGGCGGGTCCGCAGAAGCGCAGCCGCGTCATGAAGGAGCACGAGCGCAAGATCACCGCGTACCACGAAGGCGGACACGCCCTCGTGGCGGCGGCCCTGCGGAACTCGGCGCCGGTTACCAAGATCACCATCCTGCCTCGTGGGCGCGCCCTCGGCTACACCATGGTGGTCCCGGACAACGACAAGTACTCAGTGACCCGCAACGAGCTGCTGGACCAGATGGCCTACGCCATGGGTGGCCGCGTTGCCGAGGAGATTGTGTTCCACGATCCCTCCACCGGGGCTTCCAACGATATCGAGAAGGCCACCTCCACGGCCCGCAAGATGGTGACGGAGTTCGGCATGAGCGAACGCGTTGGTGCAGTGCGCCTGGGCCAGGGTGGCGGCGAGCCGTTCCTGGGCCGCGATGCCGGTCATGAGCGCAACTACTCAGACCAGATCGCGTACATCGTGGATGAGGAAGTCCGGCGGCTGATCGACCAGGCGCATGACGAGGCTTACGCCATCCTCACGGAAAACCGGGACGTGCTGGACTACCTGGCCCTTGAACTCCTTGAACGGGAAACCCTGAACCAGGCAGAAATCGCCGACATTTTCCGTGACATCCGCAAACGCGATTTCCGCGAGGTATGGCTGTCCAAGGAGTCGCGTCCGGTACAGATGGCAGGCCCTGTTGAGTCGCGCCAGGAGAAGGCTGCGCGCGAAGCCCAGGAGGAGGCCAAGGAGGCCCGCCTCGATGAGCCACTGGACGCCCAGCCCCCGCACCCGCAGGGTGTGGCAGGCCAGGAGGTCTTCAAGGGCGGTACCGACGTCGGGCATGATATGCCCGGCCACGGCTAAACTCGTCTTGTGAATCACTACGACCATGACGACCTCACCGAGGTCGGTTACCTTTCTGCTGCCGAGAATCCTGCGGGACGCCGGGGCATCAAAGTGGACCGGCCACGGATCGAAGCCGCTGTCCGGGAGATGCTGCTCGCGATAGGCGAGGACCCGGACCGCGGCGGGCTTCAGGACACCCCCAAGCGGGTCGCCAAGGCCTACTCGGAGATGTTTGCAGGCCTGCATCACGACCCTGCAGAGATCCTGTCTACCACCTTCGACCTCGACCATGAGGAGCTGGTGCTGGTCAAGGACATCCCGTTCTATTCCACCTGTGAGCACCATCTGGTGCCGTTCCACGGGGTGGCCCACGTTGGTTACATCCCCTCCCACGACGGTAAAGTGACAGGCTTGAGTAAGCTGGCCAGGCTCGTGGACATGTTCGCTAAGCGTCCGCAGGTTCAGGAACGCCTCACCACCCAGATTGTTGAGGCCCTGGTCACCCACCTCAAACCCCGGGGAGCGATCGTCGTCATCGAATGTGAACACCTGTGCATGTCCATGCGCGGCATCCGCAAGCCAGGTGCCAAAACCGTCACCAGTGCGGTACGTGGGCAACTGCATGACCCGGCAACCCGCGCCGAAGCCATGAGCCTCATCATCGGAAGGTAACAACAGACTATGGACTCCCTAGCTGCAGCACCTGGAACCGGACCCGCAACATCTCCGCTGCCTATACTTCGCAAACCGCGGCGGGCCGCAACACTGGATAGCCTGCCCGCTGACCGGACCCTTGTGATGGGAATCCTCAACGTCACTCCTGACTCCTTCAGCGACGGCGGGAAGAACCCCACTCCGGACACCGCTATTGCGGCCGGACTGAGGATGTTCTACGCCGGAGCGGACATCATCGACGTCGGGGGCGAGTCCACCAGGCCTGGAGCCGAGGACGTCAGCCCTGAGGAAGAACAACGCCGCGTCCTGCCCGTGATCGCCGCCCTGGTCAAGGCCGGCGCCCTCGTGAGCATCGACACCGTCCACACCGCGACCGCCGCTGCTGCCCTGGACGCAGGCGCAGCCATCATCAACGACGTCTCCGGGCTCAGCATCGAACCGGGCATGGCCGAACTTGTGGCTACGAGCAAGGTCCCCTATGTGCTGACCCACCGCCGCGGCGACGCGCGCACCATGAGCTCCCTCACGGAGTACGCGAATGTGGCCGAGGACGTTGTGGCCGAACTGATCGGTGTCCGCGACAAGCTGTACGCGGCAGGCGTTGCACCGGAGCAGATCATTCTGGATCCGGGAATCGGGTTCTCGAAGAACGATGAACAGAACTGGGAACTGCTGCGGAACCTGGACAAACTGGAGGCCCTGGGCCATAGGGTCCTGGTGGGGGCATCGCGCAAACGGTTCCTCGGTACCCTCCTCACAGTTGCCGGCAAGTCCGCTGCTCCCGACGAGCGTGACGCCGCCACGGCCGCCATTACCGCTGTCTGCGCAGCCCGGGGCGCGTGGGCCGTCCGCGTGCACGACGTCGGCCCCAGCCTCGACGCCGTCAAGGTTGCTGCCCGCCTGGCTCCGGCACCCGTCAGCAACTGACGCACCACCAACCGACAAGGGAAGGCTGGATGGACAAGATCACGTTGAGCGGCGTTACCGCTATGGGGAATCACGGAGTGTTCGACTTCGAGCGCCGTGACGGCCAGCCGTTCATTGTTGATGCCGTGCTGCACCTGGACTTCGCAAAAGCAGCCGTTTCAGACGACGTCTCCGACACCGCGCACTACGGCGAGGTCGCGGACAGGATCAGGAAGTGGATCACAGGCGAACCTGTAAACCTCATCGAGGCCCTTGCCGTGCGTATCGCTGAAGATCTGCTGCAGGAGTTTCCCCTGTCCGCCGTCGACATCACTGTTCACAAACCGCAGGCGCCCATCGACGTCGAGTTCGGCGACGTCTCCGTAAGCGTCCACCGGGAGCGGCAATGATGATTTCGCGGGCTACGCTGCCGTACGCGCACGCTGTCCTGGCGCTCGGCAGCAATCTGGGGGAGCGGAACGACACCCTGTCCAGCGCCGTCGCGGATCTCGTGGACCGGCCGGAAGTGCGGCTGCTCGCGGTCTCACCCGTTATGCAGACGAAGCCCGTCGGCGGGCCGCAGGACCAGCCGGACTTCCTGAACATGGTGATCTCGGTAGAGACCACGTTGACTCCTATGGAGTTGCTACGGCACTGCCAGGCGGTGGAAAACAAGCACCTCCGTGTCCGCGATGTGAGGTGGGGGCCGCGCACCCTGGACGTTGACATCATTGTTTACGGCGATGTGGTGAGCTCCGATCCCGAACTGACGCTTCCGCATCCCCGGGCGGCAGAGCGCGCATTCGTGCTCTATCCGTGGTCGCTCATCGAGCCCGCAGCGGAGCTCGACGGGCAACGGGTCGGCGTTCTTGCGGCCAAGGCCGAGGATCTTTCCGGGCTCCGCCCCTTCGATGGCTTCGGTGACTTCAATGGTCTCCCTACCGCCGGGGCGGTGTAGGACGTGAAACCCATCAATCCCCTGCTGCTCCTCGGCATTGGCCTGATCCTCGCAGTCGCGGGCTGGCTCGCCACCCTGCTGGCCAATCGCTTCAGCTTCGCTACTCCGGTCCTGCCTCTCACCGCCCTGGTCACCATGGGCGTGATCGTGGCGCTCACCCTGGTGCTGGGAATTCGTGTACTTCGCTGGCGCAACAGCACCAAGAAGAAAATCATCCTTGACCCCATCCTGGCTGCCCGCACCCTGGTGCTCGCCCAGGCCAGTGCTTATGCCGGAACGGTGCTGCTTGGCTGGCATGCAGGCATCATCCTGGACCAGCTGCGGGTGTGGAGCCTGCGGAGCGATCAAGGCGTCACCTGGCTCGCGATTGCCATGGCAGGAGGGGGCCTCGTCATGATCATCGTGGGGCTCCTCGTGGAGCGGTTCTGCCGTATTCCACCTGAAGACGGCGACGGCGATGGCACAACCAAGCTCCCGGGACGCGCCCGCGGAGAGGCAAAGGGGGAGGGCGGCTATGCCTACCAAGGCGATTGATCCTCCCGGGATCACGTGGCTGCGTGTTTCACCGAAGTACGTGACCGTCCGACTCGTGGAATGGGCGATCGGCAACCTTATTGCCGTCGTCGTCCTGTCCCTGCCCCTGATCTTTGTACTTCTGGGCTGGTGGACGTGGCCTCCGCTGTGGCTTGCCGTGACAGCACCCTCTCTTATGCTGATTCTCGCGGTTTGGCGGCTGGTACTGATTCCCCGGCAGGTGCGTGCCATCGGTTACGCCGAGCGCGACGACGACCTCCTGATCCGCGGCGGCATCTTCTTTCAACGCGTCATGGTGGTTCCCTACGGGCGCATGCAGTACGTGGACATCGGCGTTGGCCCGCTGGAGCGTTGGCTGGGTCTGTGCACTTTGAAGCTGCACACGGCCTCCGCCGGAACCAATGCCCAGATTCCCGGCCTTCCTGAGAGCGAAGGCGCCCGCTTGCGGGAGCAGCTTTCCGCCCGCGGTGAAGCCAGGCTGGCAGGACTGTGACGGTGGAAGCCGCCGGAGATGCCGGTCCAGCCGGAGTTTCCCCCGGTAACGCCGACGGCGAGTGGCTCCGGGTCCATCCGGCGTCGCCGTTTGTGCGGGGCTGGATAGCCCTCGCGGCGATCGGCTACTTCTTCGGCCGGGACATTTTCGAACGGCTGATCCAAGGCGGTCCGCTCATCGACGACCGGATGGCGGGCCGTGCACCGTGGCTGCTTGCTGCCGGGAGCGTCATCCTGGTGCTGGCCATTTTGGGTTTCATCATGACCTGGTACTTCACCCGCTACCAGGTTGCCGAGGGCTATGTCCGGGTCAAGACCGGTTTCCTGTTCCGCCAGCAGCGCCAGGCCCGCTTGGACCGGGTGCAGGCCATCGACGTCGTGCAGCCGCTGCTGGCCCGGATCTTTGGCCTCGCGGAGCTCCGGTTCGAAGTGGCCGACGCCGGGGAGTCAGCAGTCCGGCTCGCCTTCCTGCGGATGGACGACGCCCGCCAGCTCCGGGCCACCATCCTGGCCCGTGCCGCGGGAGTCACGCCGGATCCCGAGAGCCCGGACGCGGTCGTCCAGGAGGCACCGGAGCAGACCGTACTGTCCGTCCCGCCGTCGAGGCTTGTGGGTTCCCTGCTCCTGAGCGAACAGAGTGTCTTTGTGCTGTTGGGGGCGGTTGGCTCGGTGCTGCTCTCGGTCCTCACGGGCAACAGCGGATTTTTCCTGTACCTGATCCCGGCGGCCTTGGGCCTTGCTGCCGCCTACTGGTCTTCCTTCAACAAGGGCTATAACTTCACTGCTGCCATCTCCCCGGACGGTATCCGGCTGCGATACGGCTTGCTGGATACGCAGGCACAGACATTGCCCCCTGGCCGGATCCAGGCGCTTAGGGTGTTTCAGCCGCCCATTTGGCGGCTCTTCGGCTGGTACCGGATGCACGTGAACGTTGCCGGTTACGGGGCTGCCGGCGGAAACGGCGAAGGCGGCTCGCGGACCACGCTCCTGCCGGTGGGAACGCTTGCGGACGTTATGACGATGATGTCTCTGGTCCTGCCGGACCCCGGAACCCCTGATGCGGCCCGCATCTTTGCGGCCGGAATCAACGGCAGGGAGAACGACGGCGGCTTCATCACCACCCCTGAACGTGCGCGCCTCCTGGCGCCGCTGGCATGGCGCCGCAACGGCTACGCGGCAACTGACACCGCGTTGCTGCTCCGTTCCGGCCGGTGGTGGAGGCAGCTCGTAGTGGTGCCGCATCAGCGAACGCAGTCCATTGCTCTGCATCAGGGTCCGGTTGCAAGGCGGTTCGGCGTCGCGGATCTTGTCCTGCACACGACGGCGGGGCCGGTTGTGCCGAGGCTGATCCAGGCGGACGTCGATGTGGCCCGGGCGCTGTTCCAGGAACAGGCGGCGCGGGCTCGGGCCGCGAGAAAGCGCCAGACCAGCGAACAATGGCTGGCGCAGGTAGCCCCGGCAACTCCCATCGCCGAACCCCCTGCCCTCAGCGGACAGTTGGCTCCGAGCGAACCCTTAGCCCCCAGTCAGGACGGTCCCCAGAATGGCTAGGCCCGGACGCCTTGGTGTTGGAATCATTGGCGCGGGAAAGGTGGGTGCAATCCTCGGTGCGGCCCTGCGCGCCGCTGAACACGCCGTCGTCGGGGTTTCCGCCGTATCGGACGCAAGCCGTGAGCGGGCCGAAACATTGTTGCCCGGTGTCCCCGTCCTCGAGGTTCAAGAAATCGTGGAGCGTTCGGAGCTGGTGCTTTTGGCCGTTCCAGACGATGCCCTGGGGGCCTTGGTGGAAGGGCTCGCCAAACTTGGCGCCTGGCAGCCCGGGCAGCTCGTGGCGCACACGTCCGGCCGCTTCGGAGTGGGGATCCTCCGCCCGGTGCGGGCCGCCGGTGCCGTGCCGCTCGCATTGCACCCCGCCATGACATTCACCGGCATGAGCCTTGACCTTACCCGGCTGCTGGATTGCACCTTCGGCGTCACAGCGGACGCCGCCATGCTGCCCATAGCGCAGGCGCTCGTGGTGGAGATGGGCGCTGAGCCTGTGGCCATCGCCGAGGCTGACCGGACCCTCTACCACGCTGCGCTGGCCCATGGCTCAAACCATCTCGTGACCCTCGTGGCCCAGTCTTCGCAACTGCTCCGGGAAGTAGGAGTGGAATCACCGGAACGGATGCTTGGGCCGTTGCTCCGCGCCACCTTGGAGAACGCGCTGGCTTCCGGCGAATCGGCGCTGACGGGCCCGGTAGCCCGCGGCGATGTGGGAACCGTTACGGCTCACGCCGAGGCTTTGAAGGAACACGACGGCGGTGCAGGCGGAGACATTCTGGCCGCGTACCTTGCCATGGCCCGGGCAACTGCGGGACGCGCCGCGAGCCGGGGCCTGTTGAAAGAGGATCAGTTCGGAGAGATGAAGCGCGCCCTTGGCGACGGAGCCCAGCCGCCGGAAGGATCATAGATGGCGCTCAAACTAGTCACCACCGCGGCCTCGCTTCGAATTGAAAGCGCCCGGCTGCTGAAAGCAAAGCAGGGCAGCTCGCAGGGGCTGGTGCCAACAATGGGAGCACTGCACGAGGGCCACGCCCAACTGGCCCGTACCGCCGTCGAACAAAACGACGTGGTGGTGGTCAGCATTTTCGTGAATCCCCTCCAGTTCGGCGAAGCAAGTGATCTTGAACGCTATCCGCGGACACTTGACGCCGATTTGGAACTCCTTGCGGCAGAAGGCGTTGATCTGGTCTTTGCGCCGGACATTGAGGAGGTTTATCCCAACGGGGAGCCCATGGTGCGGATCACATCGGGCAAGCTCGCTGAGAAATGGGAGGGCGCCTCCCGGCCCGGGCATTTCGATGGAGCGCTGACCGTGGTGGCCAAACTGCTCCATTTCGGCATCCCCGGCGCCTGCGGAAACAACGGGACGCCGGCGCCGTACCGGGCATACTTCGGCCAGAAGGATGCCCAGCAGCTGACCCTGGTAAAGAGGATGGTGGCTGACCTGAACTTTCCGGTCGAAATAGTCCCCGTCCCCACGGTGCGTGCCGGCGACGGTCTGGCCCTGTCCAGCCGGAACCGCTTCCTTTCGGAGGAAGAACGCGAGGCAGCCCTGGTGCTATCGCGGGCGTTGCGGCTGGTCGAGGAACGTGCCAACGCACACCAGCCGCTGGATCTCGATTCCGCCGTGGCGCTGGTGGAGTCGCAGCCGCTGGTCAAACTGGACTACTTCGAGGTGGTTGATCCAGGCACGTTGGAACCCCTCGCCGAGAACTGCCGGGAGACGCCGTTCCGTGGTGAGGGCCTGGCAATCATCGCGGCGCGGGTGGGCCCGGTCCGCCTGATCGACAATGTTCCGCTGAATTCCTGACCCTCGCAGGCTCGCTCCGGCCCCCCGAAATGGAGTGGCTAATTTTGGAGGAGTTTTTTCTCAGGGATTTTCCATTACAGGGAATTGGTGTGCAGGCTAGACTGTTGAACTCTGCAGCGACGATGCTCGCCCGATCTCACGCCACATTTCCTTGGGGGAATTTTCATGTCCACAGACCTTACTTCGAACGCGGGCGATAACGTGCAAAGCGATTCTCAACAGGCTCGGGCCGAGGCTGCCTTTGCTGACCCTGCCCCTATAGCCGCGCCTTCTGCTTCAACCGGTTCTGCCACCTCTTCTGCTTCAACCGGTTCTGCCGCGTCTTCGCCCGCAAAAATGTCGCGTGAATCAGTCACGATCATCGCGACCTTACTGGTTGCCACCTTCGTGGTGATCCTGAATGAAACCATCATGAACGTTGCTCTGCAGCGCCTCATGGTGGACCTGCGGGTGGACGCCCCCACCGTTCAGTGGCTCTCGACGGGCTTTATGCTCACCATGGCCGTGGTTATCCCCACCACCGGCTTCATCCTCCAGCGGCTCTCGACGCGTGCGGTCTTCATGCTGGCGATGGGCCTCTTCTCGGGAGGCACACTACTGGCCGCACTGGCGCCGGGGTTCGTGGTCCTGCTTTTCGCGAGAATTATCCAGGCGGGCGGCACGGCCATCATGCTTCCGCTCCTGATGACCACCATCCTTACCCTCGTGCCGCTGCAGCGGCGTGGTGCTGTGATGGGCAACGTCAGCATCGCCATCTCGGTGGCCCCGGCGCTCGGCCCCACAGTCTCCGGTTTCATCCTTGAGCACTTCTCCTGGCGCTTCATGTTCGTGTTTGTGCTGCCCATCGCCGTTGCCGCTTTTGCCATTGGTGCAAAGTACCTGACCAACGTCGGCGAGAAGGAGAAGAACCGCCTTGATTTCCTGTCGGTGCTGCTGACAATCCCGGCCTTCGGTGGGCTGGTCTACGGCCTGAGCCAGATCGGCGGTGGCCATGGCGGCCAGGCCGGCCCGGGTGCTGCCGCCATTGCCGCCCTGGTGATTGGCGTGGTGAGCCTGCTGGCATTTGTACTCCGGCAGCTGCAGTTGCAGAAAGCCGACGCTCCGCTGCTGGATCTCCGCGCCTTCAACTTCCGCATGTTCACCATCTCGGTCCTGCTGCTGGTGGTGGCCATGATTGCCCTGTTCGGCGCCGTCATTCTCCTGCCGCTTTACCTGCAGGAGATCCGCGGGCTTAAGTCGTTGGAAACCGGGCTGGCATTGTTGCCGGGCGGGCTGGCCATGGGACTCCTGGGTCCGTTCATTGGACGGCTCTTTGACAAGGTGGGGCCACTTCCGCTGACAGTTACCGGCTCGATCATGATGGTGCTGGCCCTGTGGCAGTTCTCGATGCTGAATGCGGAATCGGCCGTGGCATGGATCGTTGCCCTGCACGTGGGCCTGAGCCTTGGCCTTGCGCTCCTTTTCACGCCGGCATTCACAACAGGCCTCAACCCGCTGCCGCCGCACCTTTATTCGCATGGCTCGGCCATCATGAGCACGCTCCAGCAAGTGGCCGGAGCTGCCGGCACGGCCTTGCTGGTATCCGTTTTCGCGGCAGTATCCATCGGTTCAGGTGTGGTCGCGGGTATGCAGGCAGCGTTCCTGACTGCCGCCGCGCTGGCCGTTGCCGCCGTCGTACTGTCCCTCATGATGCGCAAGACGCCTGGCGCAGAAAGCGCCCACGGACACTAGGCCAGGGCGCCGACATCAAAAGTTACGCAATTTCTGGGGGCGTCTGCGGATCAGCCTGAGAAGAAGTCGCTCAGCTCCGTGATGAGTTTGTCCGGGGCCCGGTTGACGCCGTCGTGTCCATAGCCCGGCAGGATGGTGTAGCTGGAACCCGACAGCACATCGTGGATCTGCCCGCACGCGACACCGAAGTAAGCCGGGCTCTTTTCGCCCACCACGATGAGCGTTTCAAGCGGCAATTCCAGGAAGGGCTCCGCCGGCATGTCGGCGGCGATGATGGCCTTGATTTCGCGAACACCGGTCTTCATCAATTCCCGGTTCTGCTTACCGAGCGGAGTACCCGCTGTGAGCTTGTTTGCCAGCGTCAACATGCTCAGCGGCATCCTGGCAAAGGCGCCGCCCGTCTCCATCCCCCTGATCATGACGGCGAGGGCACGGTCATCGTCTCCGGCCGCCGTCGCCCGTTCATATTCCTCAGTCCAGTCAGCCTTGACGCTGTGGTTGACGGAAACGGCGGGGTCGTAGACTGCCAGCCGCTCAACGGGAAGCGAGCGGGCAGCGTGAAGTGCAACCGCGCCGCCGAAGCTGTGACCGAAGACGTCAGTGCTGGCGGTGTGTTTCATCACTGCCTCCAGGTCCCGGATGTCAGAGTCCAGCGTGTAGTCCTCCGCCTGAGATGACGATTGTCCGCGCCCGCGGCGGTTGAACGTGTGCACGGGACGCTCCAGCGCTGCACTGAGTTTCTGGGCGAAACGGGTGTAGTCGGCCGCCGTGACCATTGAGGGGTGCACTACAACGACTCCTGAACCGTGGCCCGCCAATTCGGCCCCCGTGCTGAAGAGCTCGAGGGTGCCGCCGTCGGGGGTTCTGATGTTCTCGCGGGTCATAATCCGAGCCTAACCGAGGCCGCTGCACGCGTGCACCAAACACGTGGCTTCCTGGGGGAATACAGCGATGCGTTACGACGGAGTTATGGGGGGAAGGCTGCTGTGGAATTCGACGGTAAACTTGGGGATTGTGACTTCCCAAAACAACCCCGCCCCCAACAACGCCGTCCAGCCTGCAGACGCCAGCGAACAGATGCGCATCCGCATGGAAAAGCGCGCCAAGCTGATTGAGCGCGGCGTGGAGGCGTACCCGGTGGGAGTGGAGCGCACACACTCCCTCAGCGAGATCAGGGAAAAGTACGCCCATCTTGAGGCAGACGACACCACCGGGGACGTCGTAGGAGTCACCGGCCGGGTGGTTTTTGTCCGGAACACCGGAAAGCTTTGCTTTGCCACTCTGCAGGAAGGCGGCGTGGACGGTACTGCCACCCGGCTGCAGGCCATGCTCAGCCTCGCCAACGTCGGGGAGGAAGCCCTTGCAGAATGGAAGGCCCTGGTGGACCTTGGCGACCACGTCTTCATCAAGGGCGAAGTTATCTCTTCGCGTCGCGGCGAATTGTCGGTTATGGCTGAGTCCTGGTCGATGGCTTCCAAGTCCCTGCGGCCGTTGCCTGTCCTGCACGCCGACCTCAACGAGGAAACCCGCGTCCGGCAGCGTTACGTGGACCTCATGGTCCGTGACGAGGCCCGCGAAATGGTCTACACCCGTGCGGCCATCACCCGGTCCATCAGGGAGAGCCTGAACCGCCGCAACTATGTTGAGGTGGAGACCCCCATGCTGCAACTGGTGCATGGCGGCGCCACCGCCCGCCCGTTTGAAACCCACATGAATGCGTTCGACCAGAAGATGACCCTGCGCATCGCCACTGAGCTCTACCTGAAGCGGGCAGTCGTTGGCGGCATCGACCGTGTGTATGACATGGGCCGCGTTTTCCGTAATGAAGGCGTCGATTCCACCCACAGCCCGGAGTTCACCACGCTGGAGGCCTACGAGGCCTGGGCTGACCAGTTTGTAATGGCCGATCGCATCAAGGAAATCATTCTTGACGCTGCTGACGCAGCAGGCGTGGGGCGGGTAATCCAGACACCGGCGGGGGAGGTTAACCTCGACGGCGACTGGGCCTGGCTCTCGGTTTACCCTGGCCTCTCTGAGGCCGTGGGGCAGGAGGTCACTCCTGACACTTCCGTGGAGGAACTGCAGGCGCTCGCGAAACAGCATGAGATCAAGTTCGACACTGTTTGGGATGCGGAAAAGCTGGCCGTGGAACTCTTCGGCGAAATTGTGGAGCCGACCCTCATCAACCCGACGTTTGTTTACGATTACCCGCCTTCCGCCCAGCCGCTGGCCCGTCAACACCGCGAAAACCCCAGGCTGATCGAGGCCTGGGACCTGATCATCGGCGGCATGGAACGCGGCACAGCATTCTCCGAGCTCATAGACCCGGTGATCCAGCGGGAACGGCTCACCGAACAGTCACGGCGCGCGGCCGCCGGCGACGACGAGGCCATGCAACTGGATGAGGACTTCCTCCGGGCCCTCGAATACGGCGCTCCGCCCATGGGTGGCCTCGGCCTGGGAATTGACCGCCTGGTGATGCTCTTCACCGGAGCCGGTATCCGCGAAACGATTCTGTTCCCGCTCCTGAAGCCGGAAGGCCACTGAGTCATGGAGTATGTGGCCGTATTGCTTCCATCCGTTGTGGTGGGCCTCCTCTTCTGGTTCGCCATGAAGTCCATTTTTAACGCGGACAAGGCGGAGCGGCAGGCCGAGGCCCGGGCCCAGGCCGAAGCAGACGCCACGCCCCCTGCTCCCAAACGGGAAGATCCCCCTGCCGGAACCCAGGCTAACTCTTAGTTCCATCTGCCCTGAATGTCTTCAATGACAGTTGGGCAAAACAAATGTGCGTGCTTGAGCGGGCACTTTCCACAGGAACCTTTTTCTGTTTTGACGCGTTGCCATAAACCGGGGGATACTTTATTTGTAACATCCTGCTTTTCTGAATACCCGTCCTTTCCAAAAGAGAGAATTTCCATGGCACAGAAAGTAAAAATCATCCTTGTGGATGACCTGGATGGGGGAACCGCGGACGAAACTGTCCGTTTTGGTCTTGATGGCGTCAGTTACGAAATTGACCTGTCATCAGACAATGCGTCGGAACTGCGCTCCGCACTGGAGCGCTTTATTTCCGGCGCCCGCAAGACGTCCACCGGCCGCGCAACGCGCACAAAGGTCTCAACCGGCCGGAATCAGGACTCTGCACAGATCCGTCAGTGGGCACGGGAGAACGGCTATGCGGTTAACAGCCGCGGCCGTATCCAAGCCGAAATTCAGGAAGCGTACCAAAGGGCCAATTCCTAGAGTTGAAGTATCTATGCGTTGCAAAAGTCGAAGCCCCCGCCGGTTGGAGGGGGCTTCGACTTTTTTGCTTGCCTTTACTGTCTACCCCGCTTTTTCCGCCGCAGTTTTCCAGGTCGAAACCCGTTGCCGGACTTTATCGGGAAAAGGCGGGGAGTTTGACCTTCGGCTGTCCAGGTGAAAGTCAAGCGCCTTTCCTCATGGCACGAAGCAAGCCACATACCGTCCGGGCAGCAGCACTTCAGAGCCCCGCACCGTTAGTGTTTGACGCCTGCTGGGCGAGCTGCCGGCCCACCCGATGGTTGCTCCGGTCCACCGCAAAGTTGCCTCCGGGTTTCCCCCGTGGCGAACAAGCTCCAAAAGTGGGCCTCCTCCACGTAGCATCAAAGTACGTCGTAGCTAGGAGTGTGGCGAAATGTTTGAGCGATTTACGGACCGTGCCCGTCGCGTAGTTGTGCTTGCCCAAGAAGAGGCACGCATGCTGAACCACAATTACATTGGTACCGAACACATCCTCTTGGGTTTGATCCATGAAGGTGAGGGCGTTGCCGCCAAAGCTCTTGAGTCCTTGAGCATTTCGCTCGACGGCGTACGCGAGCAGGTGCAGGAGATCATCGGCCAGGGCCAGCAGGCTCCTTCCGGCCACATCCCCTTCACCCCTCGTGCCAAGAAGGTACTGGAGCTGTCCCTGCGTGAAGCACTGCAGCTGGGCCACAACTACATCGGGACGGAGCACATCCTCCTGGGACTCATCCGTGAGGGTGAAGGTGTTGCCGCCCAGGTGCTGGTCAAGCTCGGTGCTGACCTCAACCGTGTCCGCCAGCAGGTCATCCAACTGCTCTCGGGTTACCAGGGCAAAGAGACTACCGGTGCCGGTGTTGGCCCAGGCCAGGCTGAGGGAACCCCGGCAGGCTCGGTGGTTCTGGACCAGTTCGGCCGGAACCTGACGCAGGCTGCCCGCGAGAACAAGCTTGACCCCGTGATCGGGCGCGAACAGGAAATGGAACGCGTTATGCAGGTCCTTTCCCGCCGCACCAAGAACAACCCTGTGCTGATCGGTGAACCGGGCGTTGGCAAGACCGCCGTCGTCGAAGGCCTGGCTCAGGCGATTGTCCGCGGGGATGTGCCTGAGACCATCAAGGACAAGCAGCTTTACACGCTGGACCTTGGCTCCCTCGTTGCCGGTTCCCGTTACCGTGGTGACTTCGAAGAGCGCCTGAAGAAGGTCCTCAAGGAAATCCGCACCCGTGGCGACATCATCCTGTTCATCGACGAGATCCACACCCTTGTAGGTGCCGGTGCCGCCGAGGGCGCGATTGACGCCGCTTCCATCCTGAAGCCAATGCTGGCCCGCGGTGAGCTCCAGACCATCGGTGCCACCACGTTGGATGAATACCGCAAGCACATCGAGAAGGACGCCGCCCTTGAGCGCCGCTTCCAGCCAATCCAGGTCAAGGAGCCCTCGGTTGCACATGCAATCGAAATCCTCAAAGGCCTGCGGGACCGCTACGAAGCCCACCACAGGGTCACCATCACCGACGGCGCCCTCGCGTCGGCAGCGAGCCTCGCCGAACGCTACATTTCGGACCGCTTCCTTCCGGACAAGGCGATCGACCTTATCGACGAAGCCGGTGCACGCCTCCGTATTCGCCGGATGACCGCTCCGCCGGAGCTCAAGGCCATGGACGAGCGCATTGCAGAACTCAAGATGGAAAAAGAGTCTGCCATCGACGCCCAGGACTTCGAGGGCGCCGCTTCACTGCGCGACAAGGAGCAAAAGCTCATTGCCGAGCGGGCCGAGAAGGAACGCCACTGGAAGACCGGCGGGATGGACGACATCTCCGAGGTGGATGAGGATCTCATCGCCGAGGTGCTGGCCAACTCCACCGGCATCCCGGTCTTCAAGCTGACCGAGGAAGAGTCCTCGCGCCTGCTGAAGATGGAAGACGAGCTCCACAAGCGCGTTGTCGGCCAGAACGAGGCCATCAAGGCCCTGTCCCAGGCCATCCGCCGGACCCGTGCGGGTCTGAAGGACCCGAAGCGCCCGGGCGGCTCGTTCATCTTCGCCGGCCCCACGGGCGTCGGAAAGACGGAGCTCGCCAAGGCCCTCGCTGAATTCCTCTTCGGCGAGGAGGACGCCCTCATCACGCTGGACATGTCCGAGTACTCGGAGAAGCACACAGTGTCTCGTCTCTTCGGTGCACCTCCCGGCTACGTCGGCTACGAAGAGGGTGGGCAGCTGACTGAAAAGGTCCGCCGTCGTCCGTTCTCCGTAGTGCTGTTCGACGAAGTTGAAAAGGCCCACGCGGACCTCTTCAACTCCCTCCTGCAGATCCTGGAGGATGGCCGGTTGACCGACTCACAGGGCCGCGTGGTGGACTTCAAGAACACGGTGATCATCATGACCACCAACCTGGGTACCCGCGACATTTCCAAGAGCGTCGCAACGGGCTTCCAGTCGGGCACAGATACGCAGACGGGCTACAACCGCATGCGTGCCCGTGTTACCGAGGAGCTGAAGCAGCACTTCCGTCCCGAGTTCCTGAACCGTGTGGATGACGTTGTGGTGTTCCCGCAGCTGACCCAGGACGAGATCATCGAGATCGTGGACATGTTCGTTGGACGTCTGGAGAAGCGGCTCAAGGACAAGGACATGGGCATCGAGCTTACGCCGGCGGCCAAGGTCCTCCTTGCAACCCGCGGTTACGATCCCGCTATGGGCGCCCGGCCGCTGCGCCGGACCATCCAGCGCGAGATCGAGGACCAGCTTTCCGAGAAGATCCTGTTCGGCGAGATCCACGCCGGGGACATCGTGGTGGTGGATGTGGACGGCGAAGGCGACGACGCCAAGTTCACCTTCGCCGGCAACGCCAAGCCGCGCATCCCGGAGATCGCCCCCAGCGTCTAGGCGCACACCGCTCCAACAACAGGCCCCGTCCTCACCGCAAGGTGACGGCGGGGCCTGTTCGTTGTCGAGTCGCTGCGGCGGATGCGCCCCTGCCCCTGGACTTCGTGCACTACCACGTGGGTTTAGGCGTGCGCCAGCGGGCCCTGCCTAAGATTCTCGTGCCAGGCCGGCCCCATCAGGTTCCGAGCGCTCAGGTCCTTTTGGAGGATCTGCCCGTACAGGCTCAAATGATCAGCCACCATACGTTCTGCGCTGAAATTGGCCTCGACCGCCGCCCTGCACGCGGCTCGGTCCAGCTCTTCTGCCAGGAGCAACAGAGACGAAAGCTCTTCGGTAGGCGCCAGATAGCCGGTAACCCCGTGCTCCACGATCTCTGGTGCTGACCCTATGGGCGTTCCCACCACCGGCGTGCCTGTCGCCATGGCTTCAATCATCACCAAGCCGAAGGGTTCGTGCCATTGAATGGGATTCAGCAAGGCAACTGCGTTTCCCATAAGCTCGTATTTTTCGGCATCCCCGATTTCGCCGATGTACTCTTCGTTGCTTCCCAGGATCGGCTCGATGACGTCGCGGAAGTACCTGATTTCGTCCTTTTCGCGCATCTTGGCGGCGATATGCAAGGGGATACCCGCCTCCCGGGCAATTTTGATGGCCTCCAGGACGCCCTTGTCCGGGCAGATCCTGCCTACGAAACAGGCGTAGCCACCTCTGCCCCGTCCCAGCGGGACACTGGAGTAATCCAGCCCATGGTGGATGACGCGGGTCACGTGCACATCCGGAGCCTGGGCTGCCTGATCCTGGGAAATAGCCACAATGCTGGTGTTCTTCTCCATGGCCCGGTATATGTCCACGGCATGAGGCACAAGGGGGCCGTGGATAGTGGTGACTAAGGGAATATGCGGCGCACGGTGGAGATACAGCGGGCCTGCCATTGTGTGGTCGTGAATGAGGTCCATGCCTTGCATTGCGTCATAAGCCCTTGCCACATGGCTCAGTTCAGACAGCGTGGCTCCCATATCGCCTGGCTCGGATTCAGTCATTCCCGGGGCGAGGGGAACAGGACATTCACTATCCGAGGGTGCAGCCAGCAATACCTCATGCCCCGCAGCCGTCAGGCCGCGGGCGAGGTAGTCCACAACCCGTTCGATCCCGCCGTATGTTCGTGGTGGCACTGGAATCCACGGGTTTCCGATTAGTCCTATGCGCATGCCGACCTCTCCGGTCCGCCGCTTAGCGGACCCGCTTATGAGACCAGTCTGCAAACTTCATTTTCCGCGCCCCAGCCCGCGGCACTGCTTCTCAAGCGCCACAAAAAGCTAAGTTGGCTGCCTAGATCAAACCATAGGATCCCGTGCCCATCCCGGCAAGGGGTTTTTGGTCCTTCGTGCCATCCGTCCTGCAGAGGGGCGTCACAAGGGCATGAGTTGGCCGCCGTAAGATTAGGGCTGTGACCGAGTCCTTCCGCATCCGCCCTGCCCGCACCAGCGATGTCGCTGCCATCAAACAGCTTGTGGCGCCTCTGGCGGATCAGCGGATCCTCATGGCAAAGGAGACCGTGGCTTACTACGAGAGCCTCCAGGAGTTCCGGATCGCCGAGTCAGACGGAGGCCAGGTGATTGGCTGCGGTGCCTTGCACGTGATGTGGGAGGATCTGGCGGAAGTGCGCACTCTTGCGGCCTCCGACGCCTGGCGTGGCAGGGGAGTGGGCCACGTTCTGGTGGAGACCCTGCTGGAGGATGCGAAGGCACTGGGTGTCTCCAGGGTTTTTTGCCTCACGTTCGAAGTGGATTTCTTCAAACGCCATGGTTTCGAGGTCATGCCCGACCAGACGGCTGTCGATCCCGTCGTTTATTCCGAACTCCTGCGCTCGCATGACGAAGGTGTCGCAGAATTCCTGGACCTTGCCCGGGTTAAGCCCAATACCCTCGGCAACACCCGGATGATCAAGGTTCTCTAGCCACGGCGCAAGTGCTACCGCGGGACCGCTCCCCGGTAGTAGGGTCAGAGCGAACCGGCAGATCCATCTAAGGAGCACAGCCATGAAAAAGCTCATCAACGATCCCCGTGCAGTCGTGGACGAATCCGTAGAGGGATTCGGCCTGGCGCACGCTGACATCGTAGCCGTCTCGACCGAACCGAAGTTCATTACACGCAGGGACGCTCCCGTTGCCGGCAAGGTGGGACTCGTCTCCGGCGGAGGCAGCGGCCATGAACCCCTGCATGGCGGTTTCGTGGGACTCGGCATGCTCGACGCCGCAGTTCCGGGGGCTGTATTTACGTCGCCGACACCCGACCAGATTATTCCGGCAACGCTGGCAGCCAACTCCGGCGCCGGCGTCGTCCATATTGTGAAGAACTACACCGGGGACCTCCTCAACTTCGAAACTGCAGCGGAGATGGCGCAGGTCGAAGGCGTGGAGGTTCGAACGGTGCTGGTCAACGATGACGTCGCCGTCGAAGATTCGTTGTACACGGCAGGGCGCAGGGGCGTCGGCGGCACAGTCCTCGTGGAAAAGATTGCCGGAGCGGCTGCCGAACGCGGTGACAACCTCGAGGCCGTCGCTGCCATCGGCCAGCGCGTCAACAGCAACGTCCGCAGCATGGGAGTGGCTTTGACTGCATGTACGGTGCCTCACGCGGGAGGTCCGAGCTTCGATCTCGAAGAGAATGAGATCGAGATCGGCATCGGCATCCACGGCGAACCCGGCAGGCACAAGATTCCCATGGAAAACGCGGATGGCATCACGGACAGGTTGCTTGAACCAATCCTCTCTGATTTGGGTCTCGATGCCGGGGAGCGGGTCCTGTTGTTCGTCAATGGGATGGGCGGCACCCCCCAAAGCGAGCTTTACATCGTGTACCGGCGGGCAGTCCAGGTCCTGAAGGAGCGCGGGATCATGGTGGAACGCTCCCTGGTTGGCAACTACATCACTTCGCTGGAAATGCAGGGCTGCTCCGTGTCGGTGCTCCGCCTTGACGATGAAATGACGGCGCTCTGGGACGCACCCGTCCACACGGCAGCCTTGCGGTGGGGGATCTGATGGCCCTGGACGTCACGTGGGCTGTGAAATGGCTGACCATGTGCGCACAGGCGATGGCCGAGCACCGGCTCGAGCTGATCGAACTGGACCGCGCCATCGGCGATTCCGATCACGGCGAGAACATGGACAGGGGGTTCCAGGCCGTTCTGGACAAGCTGGCTGAATCCCAGCCGGAGACGCCCGGCGCCGCCCTGAAACTGACTGCGATGTCCCTGATGTCAAAAGTGGGTGGGGCAGCGGGGCCCCTTTACGGGACCGCGTTCCTTCGCGCCGCAACAACTTTGGGGGACGCTCCTGACATCAGCCCTGCGGCTCTCGCGCAGGCGCTGGAAGCGGCACGGGACGGCGTAGTGGCACGCGGGAAGGCAGAGCCCGGAGACAAGACCATGGTGGACGCCTGGACACCCGCCGTCGAGGCAGCGGGGGCAGCCTCGGCCGCTGGCGCCAACGTTCTCGCTGTTCTGGTGGCCGCAGCCGAGGCTGCGGAGGAAGGTGCTGCGGCAACAGATCCGCTGATTGCGAGGAAGGGCCGGGCCAGCTATCTGGGAGAACGCAGCATCGGCCACCGCGATCCGGGAGCCGTTTCCACTGCCCTGATTCTTCGTGCGGCGGCAGGGGCCGCGGCGTGACTGTCCGGCTGGTCGTGGTGTCCCATAGCGAAAAAATTGCCGACGGCGCGGTGGAGCTTGCCGCTCAAATGGCTCCCGACGTCGTTATTCTCCCCGCCGGGGGAACTGATGACGGCCGGATCGGAACGAGCATGGAAAAGGTGATGGCGGCACTCGCCGAAGCCGCAGACGGCGACGGCATTGTGATCCTCACGGACCTGGGCTCGGCCGTGATGACTGCTGAGGCGGCCATCGAGTTTTCCGGTGACCCCGATTCAGTGGTGCTTGCCGATGCGCCGCTGATCGAGGGGCTCATCGCCGCCGCTGTGGCTGCCCAGACAGGTGCCGATCTGCGGACGGTGCAGAAGGCTGCGGAAGCTGTCCGGGGTGCTCTCGGGCAGGGACGGGACGAGCCTGTAAGCGTCAATGAAGAGTCCCGCACCCAGCACGCGGCGGACTGGCAACCGGAGGTCAGTGAGAGTTTTGAGCTCGTCAACGAAGCGGGGCTGCACGCAAGGCCCGCTGCCAAGATCGCCGGCGGTCTCGCCGGGATGGATGCCGACGTCACCATCAACGGCGTCGACGGCGCTTCCATGACCGGCCTGATGACCCTCGCGGCGGGCAAAGGTTCGGTGCTTCGCGTCGAGGCCAATGGTCCGGATGCGGCTAAAGCTGTGCGCTATATACAGGGGCTGGTGCAGTCCGGGTTCGGCGAATCCTGAATACTTGCACTCTTGAGGAGAATTTGCGGAACTCCTGCCATAAGCCGACCCGGTTCTTGAGTGTCCCGGCGCAGTCTGGGGATATGAGCCTTTGGGGCCCGGCGAGGGGGCCGGCCCCAAAGGCCGCCAAAGGACCAGAGCAGCGGGGGGCCGACGCCATGACCACTACATCGGAAGAAGAAATCAAAGCCGTGCACGGTGTTCTCACCGACCCGCGGCCGCTGGATTTTCAAGCCCTTGGTCTCGCAGGGTGCATTGACAGACTGGCAACTCCACTGCGGGGGCAGGGAACCAGGCTGCACTGGGAAACACCTCACCACGGAGTTGAGATCGATGCCCGTTCTGCGTCGCTGCTCTACCGGGCCGCCCAGGAAACTCTGAGCAACACTTACAAATATGCCCACGCAACGGATGTCACCATCCGGCTTGACGCTGTGTACCACGGTATCCGGCTGGTCATCTCAGATAACGGGACCGGCTTCGACTGCAAAAAGGCGGTCCGGGGCAGGCTGCACGGATTCGGGCTGCGCCTGATGTGCGCCGCAGTGACGGGGGCAGGCGGCAGCAGCGTAGTGGACTCCAATCCGGGTGCCGGCACCAAGGTCACCATCACGCTCCCGCTGGACTGATCTCAAGGGCTGCGTTCCCGGACTGGCTCCCCCTGGACTGAGTGGCTGTCAGCCGGCAGGTATGTCCGGCTCGATGCTCTGGTTCAGGCCCGACTGGCGCAGGCCATCGGCGTCGAGAATGAGGGAAGCACCGAGGAACTTTCCGCACTGCTGGCCAAAGGGATAGTCACTAGTCGGGGTGAACGTCAGAGAGCGCTGGGGCAACGGAGCACCATTGGGGGATGTTCCGGTCAGGGAAGCGTCAATCGGGGACTCCGTCAGAACGTCCAGCATGAGCATTCCCACCAGGGTGCCGTCAGGCACTGAAGTGGCCGAGCAGGAATCGTCCGGCCCATCGCCCGTGCAGCCCTGATCAACGGAGACAGTTCCCGGCATGAGTTCGAGGTCCGCTTCCTTGCAGACGCCGTCCTGGCAAGCTTTGAGATGGACGCTTTTCACTGAGGGCACATAGCTGCGCTCTACCCTAAGGGAGACAGCCGACGCCTGAGCGATCGCCGGGCACGGCTGCTCATAAAAGTGGCAGCCCGAGGTCAGAACTGCCGTCGCCCCGAGAGCAAGGAACCCGTACAGGATGCGCATACTTCAGGGTAAATCTGCGGATGCAGGGAGCATACGGAAGCGGACGAAGTGGGACCTACATCGTTACCTTCCGAATGCCTCAGCCTTCCGACTCAGCCCGCTCACTCAGCCCGGGAGCTGGAAGCCGGCCGGGTGGAGCTCAGCGAGACCGTCATTGAGAAGCCCCGCCAGTGCACGCTCCAACTGCTCAGGTGCACAGTTGAGGCGATGAAGGGCAGCAAGCGGGACTCCTATTCCATCCGGTTCGAACCCCAGATCGGCAGGAGCCTGCGAAAAGAATTCGGGGGCCACTGGAGCATCCGCGGCCCGGAGGACGGCCATGACTGCGCCCCGGACCTGCCGGTCTGTCCCGTGCCAGGACTGGCCCTTGGGGATGTACGACGGCGGCGGCTCACCTGCCGCCAGCCACTCACAGGATTCGCGGACGGGACAATCACTGCACCTGGGTGAACGGGCTGTGCAGACGAGGGCGCCCAGTTCCATTACCGAGGCGTTCCAGCGGACGGATGCGTCGTCGTCGGTTGGAAGCAGCTGTTCGGCAAGCCTCATCTCCGCGGCGGTCAAAGCGGGCGATGGCAAGGCTGCACCGGAAACGAGCCGGGCGTGAACGCGGCGGATATTGGTATCCACCACGGTCTCCCGCTTCCCGAAGGCAAACGCCGCCACCGCAGCGGCTGTATAGCTGCCCACCCCCGGAAGTTCGAGGAGCTCAGCGTACGTCCGAGGCACGCTTCCCCCATGATTGTGGGTTATGTCGACGGCGGCCGCGTGGAGCCTGAGTGCCCGCCGGGGGTAACCAAGGCGTCCCCAGTGCCTGACCGCTTCACCGGCAGCATCTCTTGCCAGGTCCGCCGGCGAGGGCCAACGGTCGAGCCATTCTTTCCAGACTGGCAAAACCCGGACCACCGGAGTCTGCTGCAGCATGATCTCGCTGACCAGGACACCCCAGGGACTGCAGGCGGGATCTCGCCACGGGAGTGTGCGCGCTGTCTCCTCGAACCAGTCGTCCAGCGCCCTGTGGAGCTTTTTGAGGGCCGGGCCAGGAGGAATGAGCGGCGGAATGGCGGAGGGATCTGTTGGAGCTTTGATTCCCATACTTTAGTGGATGGCGGCCCGGTGCCGGAAAGGGACGGGCGGGCGGCGTGGTGGGTCCTCATCCGTGCCGTTGGTTCTCTAGCCTAGAAGATATGGTCAGGCAAGGCAGCACAGGAAACAACGGTTCAAGGCAGGCGACGTCCTCCGGCAGGAAACCCACGAGCAGTTCAAACGGCGCTTCCAGGGGAAGGTCGGCGGGACCGTCTCGCGGCAGGTCCGGGGGCAAGTCTGTCAGTGCCGTGTACCGCCGTCGCCGTCTGTTCGTTGGGGTCACTTTGCTTATGGTGCTGGCCATGGGCTTCGGAGGTTTTGCAGCAGTGTCAGGGATGCTGAACGGAGACCAGGAGCATGTTTCTTCCACGGATGGCGGCAACGCTGATGGCGGATCAGATGCCTCTCCGCAGCCAACCGCCGGTCGGGACAATTCCGCCGCAGCGCCCGGCTCCCCGCCTGCGACTCCGAGTTGCGACGAGAGCCTGGTGACAGTTACGGCCTCAACTGACAAGCCCGTGTATGGCGATGGCGAAAACCCGTTGCTGAGCCTGAAAGTCACCAATGGCGGTGAGCTGCCCTGCGACGTCAACATCGGAACTTCGCAGATGGAGTTCCTGGTGACCAGTGGTTCGGACCGGATCTTCTCCTCCCTTGACTGCCAGGCCAACAGCGAGGACCTGATAAAGACCATCGCTCCCGGGAAGAGCGAAACCGCCAACTTCCCCTGGCCACGTAACCGCAGTGTGCCGGGCTGTTCGGCTGTCTCGGCTAAGCCCGGTGCCGGTGGCGCCTACTACGTCTTCACCGCCAAGCTCGGGGCCAGGACCAGCCCCAAGGCAGTTTTCCAGCTGGGCTAGGTGTACTGCCCAGCTCGGGCCGCTAATCTTGGTCGCCGGGAGGCGTTGGGGCCAAGGAATACTCGGAGCCTGACGCTGTCCGGACGAGCCAGCCGCCGTCGACGAGGTATCGCCGCAGCAGGACGTAGTCGTCCGCGATTTCCTTCAACCGCTCGTTGATTGCCTTTTCGCTCAGGACTTCCCCGCCGCTGATGACCTTTGAGCAGGCCCAGGCAAGCACTTCATCCCGATGCCTCGCTCTGGTGGGAAACGTTTCTATCCTGCCCTTGGCGAGAAAGCGCTCCACTCCGGTAGCGCCGCCGGGTTCTCTAGCCGAATCGAGAATGTCCTTCAAAAAGGAAGAGTTGAAGGCTTCGTTCTCGCTCCGAAACAGGCCTGATTTCACAAGGCGGTCCCGTGCTTTCCTTCGCTGTCCCTCGGTAAGGGAACGGCCTGATCGGGCCGCTTCTTCGACAATGAGTTCCGCGGCGGCCAGCCGCAGGTTGTCATTGGCGAGGACGGACAGCACGCCTTTCCACTGTTGAGGGTCGTTCAAAATTCTCCTCTTTCGCCACTTTCTTTTCTCCATTCTGGACCCCCGAACGGAGAGGTGGGGACGGGCCAGTTATCTCACCGATAAGGGGCGGCATTGCCAGCTGCTACCTGCAGGCGGCGAGAATTCCGGCGATAGCGTCGCGTTCCGGCTGGGTGACCCACAGCTGGTACTTGGCCTTCACAGCCGTCTGGCGCGCCACGTACTCACAACGGAACGCCTTGTTGCCTGGCAGCCAGCTGGCGGCGTCTTTATCGCCCTTGCTCATGTTCGCGGTGCCATCGGCGGCCATGAGGTTCAGTGGATCGTTGGCGAACTGCCGTCGCTGTTCTTCGCCGATCTGCTGGGCTCCTGTCTGCCAGGCCAGGGACAGCGGAATGATGTGGTCGATCTGGACTTCGGAGCTGGTGTCGGCACCGCGGACGAAGCTGATGGTGGTGCCGGTGTACTTGTCCGCAAGCTTTCCGGTCAGCACTATGCAGTTGTGCGTGCCTGGCTTGAACGTCTCACCTTCGAGGTCCCTTGCGAGGATATCGTTGCGGGTATCACAGCCGTTATGGTCGACGTCGGCCCATGCGGCACCGAACTCCTCCCGGCTGTAGCCGGTTTTGGGGGCGCGGCCCTTTACCGGGATGGTTGCGAGTTGCTCAAGTGCGGCGGCAGCCTCGCCGGCCGCTGAAGGTCCGTGAGTGGCCCCGGCCTGGGTTGAAGGCCCCGCTTCCTGAATCTCCTCCACCGCATCGGCGACGGCGGTGTTAACCGCGCCGCATCCCGCGAGCCCTCCGCTCAACAGAACAGCGGTCAGCAAGGTCAGGGCTTTAGCAGTGCGGTGTGCGATTGTTCTGTCTTTCTACAAGCATGGGGAGGGCAAAGACACCCTACCTGCTGCGCACGCCGCAGACCGGGAGGCCGAAGGCAAGGAGCGGTGGCGTTATTTACAGGAAGCGGTCCAGCAGGCTGGCTTCTGCCATGCGGCTCAAGCCCTCGCGCACTGTCCGGGCACGCTGATCGCCAATACCGTCCACGGTCATGAGGTCGTCGATGGTGGCAGCCATCAGGTTCTGGAGCCCGCCGAAGTGGTCCACCAGTCGGTCTGCCACCGCTTTCGGGACAGCTTTCAGTCCCGAAAGGAGCCGGTAACCACGGGGCTGGACGACGGCGTCGAGCGTTTCCACACCACCGGCAAAGCCGATGATGTGGGCGATCTTACCCAGATCGATCAGTTCAGTGGGCCCAAGACTGACCAGGGCGTTGACGGCACCGTCAATGTCTTCAGGCGAAGCGTCCGGCCCCGCGTAATCGCGGATAATCACGTCACTGCCCGGACCGCGGCCCACGGTGAGTTCATCGAGCTGGAGGGACAGCAGACGGCCGTCTTCGCCCAACTCCAGCACATACTGCGAGATCTCCTCAGAGATGCGCCGTACCATTTCCTGGCGCTGCAGCGTAACGGCAACGTCCCTGACCGTGACCATGGCTTCAATCTCCAGGGCGGACAGTGAACTGGTGACCTGGTCCAAACGGGAACGGTACCGCTCCAGGGTTGCCAGGGCCTGGTTGGCGCGGGCCAGGACCTTCTCTGAGCCTTCCAGGACATGGCGCAGGCCGTTCACGTACAGGGCAATGATCTGCATGGACTGGCTGACCGAAATGACGGGAACACCGGTCTGGATGGCCACGCGCTCGGCGGTCCTGTGTCGGGTGCCCGATTCCTGGGTTTCGATACTGGAATCCGGAACAAGCTGGACGGCGGCGCGGAGGATGTTGCCTGCATCCTTATCGCAAATGATTGCGCCGTCCATCTTGGCCAGCTCCCGCAGGCGGGTGGGGGAAAAGTCGATGCCGATATCGAAACCGCCTGAGCAGATGGATTCGATGGTCCTGTCAGAGCCCAAAACGATGAGGGCGCCCGTGCGTCCGCGCAGGATGCGTTCGAGTCCGTCCCGCAGCGCTGTTCCGGGAGCCACTCTGCCCAGAGTCGCCTTGAGTGAATCTTCAGGGCTCCGAGCCATAGATTTTTCCCTTCAAAGGTGCGGGCCGCTGCCCGCAGGTATGCCGGTTTTCGACGAGCTCCGACAGGATAAAAAGTACTCGTTTTCCCGCAAGCACCATGATAAAGGTAAAGCCGACCAATATCCGCACAGGCAAGCCTTAAAGTGCCTCATTTACTCTCGTCGGAAACGGCCAGGCAGGTGCATCCGGGGACACTTCACTCAGGGCCGTTTTAGACCGCCCATCAGCGTCCCCGGGTGGGCTGCGATAAACTTGGGAACCGGACTGCACCACCGTGTGCACCACGCACCCGGCTCCCAGATCCCCTCCGCGTTCCCCTTGACTGCAGCGAAAGTAGCACCGTGTCCCAAGAAGTCCTCAGCCCCGCCAGAGTCCACGAGATTCACAAGCAGGCGGCCCGGCGTCGGACGTTCGCTGTTATTTCCCACCCCGACGCCGGCAAGTCGACGCTCACCGAGGCGCTTGCCCTGCATGCCAAAGTAATCGGAACCGCCGGGGCCTCCAGCGGCAAGGCCAACCGCAAGGAAACGGTCTCGGACTGGATGCAGATGGAGAAGGACCGCGGTATTTCCATCAGCTCCGCAGCCCTCCAGTTCTCCTACCGGGACACGGTCATCAATCTCCTGGACACCCCCGGCCACGCCGACTTCTCCGAAGACACCTACCGGGTTTTGGCCGCCGTCGACTGCGCTGTGATGCTCATTGACGCGGCGAAGGGCCTGGAAACGCAAACCATGAAACTCTTTGAGGTCTGCAAGCAGCGCAACCTGCCCATCATCACGGTTATCAACAAATGGGACCGTCCGGGCCTGGATGCCTTGGCCCTGATGGACGAAATCACCGAACGTACAGGGCTGCTTCCCATGCCCCTGACGTGGGCTGTAGGCATCTCCGGCGACTTCCGTGGGGTGTGGGATCTCCGCAACGACCGGTTCGCGCAGTTCAAGCGCAACAACGCCGGCGCGAATATCGCCCTCACCGAATACTTCACCCCGGAAGAGGCCGCTGCCAGCCAAGGCAACGACTGGGACAACGCCGTGGATGAGGCGGGTCTCGTGATCGAATCGAACCTGGAGTTCGACGTCGACAGCTTCCACGCGGGCAAGGCAACCCCCATCCTCTTCAGCTCGGCCGCGCTCAACTTCGGCGTCAAGGAAATCCTCGACGCCCTCGTGGACTTCGCTCCTCCGGCAGCGCCGCGTCCGGACGTGGACGGTGCGCCCCGGGCCGTTGACGCTCCTTTCGCAGGCTTCGTTTTCAAAGTCCAGGCCGGCATGAACAAGGCGCATCGGGACCACGTTGCCTTCATCCGGGTGTGCTCGGGGGTCTTTGAGCGCGGAATGGTGGTCACGCAGACGCGTACGGGCAAATCATTCGCGACGAAGTACGCCCAGCAGGTGTTCGGCCGGGAACGCGAAGTGATTGACGAGGCCTACCCGGGCGATGTTGTTGGTCTTGTAAACGCGTCATCGCTGCGGGTGGGAGACAGCCTGTTCCTGGAGCAGCCCGTCGAGTTCCCCGCCATCCCGCTGTTTGCGCCCGAGCACTTCCAGGTTGCCAGGTCCAAGGATCCCAGCCGCTTCAAACAGTTCCGGCGGGGCATCGAGCAGCTTGAACACGAGGGCGTCATCCAGGTGTTGCGTTCCGACATCCGCGGGGACCAGGCGCCGGTGCTGGCCGCCGTCGGCCCCATGCAGTTTGAAGTGGTGGAGGACCGCATGGCGCATGACTTCAGTGCACCCATGCGCCTTGAACGGCTTCCGTATTCAATAGCCAGGATCTCGACGGCGGATGCCATGCCTGCGCTGGCCAACGTCCCCGGCGCTGAGGTGCTGCTGCGTTCCGACGGCGAATACCTCGCCTTGTTCAACGACGTCTGGGCGCTCCGGCGGATCGAGAAGAACCTTCCCGGGCTGACCCTGGTTCCCATCGGAACGCATAACCCCGCCAAGTAGCAGCCCGCTTTATTCTTCCCCTGGGCCCAGGAATCCGTGCAGCAGGGAAGCCGTGCCCAGCAGGTGGTCTTCCATGGCCCGCCGCGCTTCCTCATCATCACCGCGCAGGATGGCGTCCACAATCCGCTGGTGCTGGCGGTTGGAGTGTTCCAGGTTAGGCTCCAGAAAAGGGATGCGGTCCAACAGGTCATTGATCCGGGCACGTACATCGGCCACCGCGGCTGCCAGGCTCGGGGACCCGGCGAGTTCGGCTACAGCGACGTGGAAGCGCGCATCCTTGGGCCTGTAAAGCTCGGCTGGGGCGGTGGCTACGTCCGCCAAAGAGTCCAGCAGATGCCGGCGTTCCCGCGGGGAGAGCTTGGCTCTGGCAGCAAGTGAAGCCGCGGCCGGTTCCAGTACGGTTCTGAAAGCGAGGGCATCGTCCACTTCGGCCGGGTCCAGGGCGGTGCCCTCGCCGCGACCGGCGGGCAGTTTCAGGGCAACATAAGTCCCGCCGTAGCGGCCGCGCTGAACCTCCACGTACCCGGCCTTTTGGAGTTCGGCCAGAGCCTCACGCAGAGTTGCACGGGAAACACCGAGCTGCTCGGAAAGCTCACGCTCAGCAGGCAGTTTGTCGCCGGCGGCAAACAGGCCCAGTTTGATGGTTTGAAGGAGTCGTTCGATGGTTTCTTCAAAGGCGTTTCCATGCCTGACAGGCCGAAGCAGGGACGCTGGGTTGTCGAACGGCACCTGTTCCATTCCTCCATCCTAAACTGATGGGAAAAGTACCAATAAGCGGCGGCGCCGACGCCCGGCACAATGGGAAAAAAAGAAAAAGCTTGACTCCCGCGGTGACCTCTACCACACTTGGGCAGGAGCCAGTGGACTAAAAATAGTCCATTGAAACCATGGTCCCTCGAAAGAAGGAAACAGGATGCCAGCCTCCAGCGCGGATTCACTTAAGGACGACGACGGGTACCTGAAACACAGGCAGCTGAAACGGGGTGCAGCGGGCTGGATTCTCTTGGCGGGGCTCGGCGTCGCCTACGTGATTTCGGGGGACTTCGCTGGCTGGAACCTTGGGTTGGCCCAAGGCGGGTGGGGTGGCCTCCTCATCGCATTCGTACTGATGGGAATCATGTACGGGTGCATGGTCTTCGGCTTGGCCGAACTGTCCTCCACCCTCCCCACCGCCGGCGCCGGCTATGGCTTCGCCCGCAGGGCATTGGGTCCGCTGGGAGGCTTCGCGACCGGAATGGCAGTGCTGATTGAGTACGCCGTGGCTCCTGCCGCCATCGCGATCTTTATCGGCGGCTATGTGGAGGCGCTGGGGCTCTTCGGCCTTACCAACTCCTGGCCCGTGTATCTCGTGACGTATGCGATCTTCGTGGGCATCCATCTCCGGGGTGTTGGCGAGGCCCTGAAGCTGATCTTCGGCATCACGGCTGTAGCGGTGGTGGCCCTCTTCGCAGTGGTGGTTGGTCTCATCCCGCACTTCGACGCAGCTAACCTCTTTGACATTGTTCCCAATGGCTCACCGGCGTCCAGCGCCTTCCTGCCGATGGGAATCAGCGGAATTGTTGGTGCACTGGTTTACGGGATCTGGTTCTTCCTGGCTGTCGAGGGCGTCCCGCTGGCAGCAGAGGAAACCGCGGACCCGAAGAAGGACATGCCCCGCGGAATCATTGCGGCAATGGCGATCCTGGTGGTCTTCGGTGCCCTGATGTTGGTGCTTGTCCCTGGCGCCGCCGGTTCCACGGCCATGAGCACATCAAACAATCCGCTGCCGGAGGCTCTTCGCCTTGCGTACGGCGGTAACACGTTCCTGGCCGACTTCGTGAACTATGCAGGCCTCGCCGGGCTGGTGGCCAGCTTCTTCTCCATCATCTACGCCTATTCTCGGCAGATGTTCGCACTCTCAAGGGCTGGCTATTTGCCGAAGTGGCTATCCCTGACAGGCAAGAGGCACACACCCTACCTGGCGCTCATTGTGCCGGGTACCATCGGCTTCACTCTGGCAGCAGCCACCGGCAACGGCGCCCTGCTGATCAACATTGCAGTCTTCGGCGCCACAGTCTCCTACGTGCTGCTGAACCTGTCCCACATAGTGCTGCGCATAAAGGAACCTGACCTGCAGCGCGGCTACCGCACCCCAGGTGGCATCTGGACCACCTCGGTCGCGTTGGTGCTGGCGCTTGTGGCGGTCGTGGCCACGTTCGTCGTCGACGTCTTTGCCGCAACCATTACCGCAGCAATTTTCGGGGCGGCACTGCTCTACTACTGGTTCTACAGCCGCCACCACATCGTCGCCGGTGCCCCCGAAG
Source organism: Arthrobacter sp. (assembly GCF_031179985.1). GTDB lineage: Bacteria > Actinomycetota > Actinomycetes > Actinomycetales > Micrococcaceae > Arthrobacter. The sequence continues at coordinate 78,492 of NZ_JAPSHJ010000005.1, forward strand.
AAGAGTTCGCACATCTGGCAGCGGCGGAGGCCGAACTTCAGCACTGACAACTCGGGTGAGACCGTGGGCCCAGGTTCCCGGTCCCCTAAGGAAGACAAGGTTACGGAAAAAAATGACACAGCAATCAAATGGAACCGCATCAAATGCCCCCTTGAGTGTCGACGCACTCAGGGAGATGGTGGCTGCCGGAACAATCGACACAGTGGTGGTTGCCATTACCGACTCCCTTGGCCGGCTGCAGGGAAAGCGATGCGGTGCCAGATCCTTCCTTGAAGACGTCCTGGGCCACGGAGCAGAGGGCTGCAATTACCTCCTGTCCGTAGACGTGGAGATGAACACGATTGACGGCTACAGCATGTCGTCATGGGAGAACGGGTATGGGGACATGGTGATGAGGCCCGATGTCTCCACCCTGCGCCTGGTTCCCTGGCTGGAGGGTACCGCCATGATCCAGTGCGACATCCTCTGGCTCGACGGGAGCCCAGTCGCGCAGTCTCCGCGGCAGATCCTGCGGGGACAGATCGATCGGCTGGAGAAGCTGGGTTACCGGGCGCACATTGGCACCGAACTCGAGTTCATCATGTTCGATGACAGTTACGCCGAAGCATGGGACAAGAAGTACGAAGCCCTTACCCCGTCCACGAGCTATAACGTGGATTACTCTCTGCTTGCCACCGCACGGCTGGAACCTGTGATCCGCAACATCCGGACGAACATGGAAAAAGCGGGACTCGTCGTCGAATCTTCCAAAGGGGAGTGCAACTACGGCCAGCAGGAAATCACCTTCCGCTACGCCGAGGCGCTGACCGCGTGCGACAACCATGCTTTCTACAAGAACGGCGCCAAGGAAATCGCCGATCAGCACGGTAAGAGCATCACGTTCATGGCGAAGTACAACGAACGCGAGGGCAGCTCCTGCCACATCCACTTCAGCCTGACGGACCTTGACGGAAACCCGGTACTGCCGGGGGATGGCGAGCATGGTTTCAGCCCTCTCATGGAGCACTTCATCGCGGGACAGCTCGCTGCGCTGCAGGAGCTGGCCTACTTCCAGGCGCCAAATATCAATTCCTACAAGCGCTTCGTTGAGGGCAGTTTTGCGCCTACTGCCATCGCGTGGGGCCTGGACAATCGCAGCTGCGCCCTGCGCGTGGTGGGTCGCGGCCGGGGGATGCGGGTCGAAAACCGGGTAGGCGGAGGAGACGTCAACCCGTACTTGGCTGCAGCATCGCTGATTGCCGCAGCGATACACGGCATTGAAAATGAACTCACGCTCGAACCGATCATGACCGGCAACGCCTACCTCTCCGATGCGGCCAGGATCCCCGGCAACCTCCGTGATTCCCGGGCATTGCTCGCCGGCAGCGAGATTGCGCGCAAGTCCTTCGGGGATGAGGTGGTGGACCACTACGTCCACGCCGCCGACGTCGAGTTGAAGGCCTTTGACAGTGCAGTGACGGACTGGGAGCGCAAGCGTGTCTTTGAGCGCCTCTGATTCTGGTTCGTACCGTCCGCGTATCGGGCTGACCACCTACTACCAGGAGGCCTCCTGGGGTGTCTGGACCTCAGAAGCTGCCATCCTGCCCGGAACGTATGTCCAGGCGGTCGCGGCGGCCGGAGGAACTCCGGTCCTGCTGCCGCCGGTAGGGACAGATCCTTCGATTGTTGAGCTGCTCGACGGGCTGATCATCTCAGGGGGATCCGACGTCGGCCCTGAACACTACGGGGCACAGTCTCACTCGCTGACTCGCTCCCAGGCCAACCGGGACCACCATGACATCGCGCTGACCAGCGCCGCATTGGAGTACCAGTTGCCGCTCTTCGCAATTTGCCGTGGGGCCCAGATCCTCAACGTTGCGTTGGGCGGAACCCTGATCCAGCACATTCCGGATGTGAATCCTGAGGCAGATTATCAACCGGCGCCCGGGGTATTCGGCAGCGTCGAATTCACCACCGTCACCGGGAGTATCAGCGAACGGCTTCTGGGCTCACGAGCAAGCGCTCCCTGCTATCACCATCAGGCCATCGATGAGGTGGCACACGGTCTTCGCGTCACCGCGGAGGCGTTGGACGGCACGGTAGAAGCAGTCGAAACGACATCCGGCGGCTGGGTTCTCGGCGTCCAGTTCCATCCTGAACAAAACGCGGATGACCTGCGGCTGTTCCGCGGGTTCATCGAGGAAGCACGCCGTTACAGAACACATCGAATGGAGGGTTCTGCTGATGTCCAGCAGTACGTATGAGGTACTAAATCCAGCCACCGAGGAAGTCATCCACACCTTGGAACTGGCGACCCTGGAGGAGACAGACACGGCCATACAAAAAGCCGCCCGGGCGTTTGAAAGCTGGCGTCACGTCGCACCCGCAGACAGGGCATTGCTGCTGCGCCGCTTTGCCGCCGCCGTCGACTCCGACCTGGAGAATCTGGCTCAGCTGGAAGTGCTCAACGCTGGCCACACCATCGGCAACGCCCGCTGGGAAGCGGGCAACGTCCGGGACGTTCTGTCCTACTACGCTGCCGCACCGGAGAGGCACCTCGGCCAGCAGATCCCCGTGGACGGGGGAATCAACGTCACTTTCAACGAACCTCTCGGCGTCGTGGGTGTCATCGTTCCTTGGAACTTTCCCATGCCCATCGCAGCGTGGGGTTTCGCCCCCGCGCTCGCCGCGGGCAACACCGTTGTCCTCAAACCGGCCGAGCTGACACCGATGACTGCAGTTCGGATTGGCGAGCTCGCCCGCGAGGCCGGCATCCCGGACGGCGTGCTGACCATCATCCCGGGCAAGGGCTCGGTGGTAGGGGAGCGGTTTGTCACGCATCCGGCAGTGCGGAAGGTGGTTTTCACTGGATCCACAGCAGTGGGCAAGCGCATTATGGCGGGCTGCGCAGACCAGGTGAAACCTGTCACGCTCGAACTGGGCGGCAAGAGTGCCAACATCATCTTTGCGGATGCGGATCTGCAAGAAGCGGCTGCCGCTGCACCCGGCGGGGCCTTCGACAACGCCGGCCAGGACTGCTGCGCCCGTTCCCGGATCCTGGTCCAGCGGAGCGTGTATGAAGAGTTCCTCGGACTCCTGCAGCCGATTGTTGAGGCCTTGAACGTGGGGGACCCGGGGGATGAGTCCTCGTTTATGGGTCCGCTGATTTCTGCCGCCCAGCACCGGACGGTTTCCGGGTACGTCCCGGAGGGGGCACCTGTCGCGTTCCGCGGTTCGGCTCCGGCCGGGAAGGGTTTCTGGTTTCCTCCCACGGTTCTCACTCCGTCCCCCGGCGACAGGGTTATGTACGAGGAGATCTTCGGCCCCGTCGTCGCCGTCGTACCGTTCGACGACGAAGCGGACGCCCTGCGGCTGGCGAACGATTCGATTTATGGGCTCTCGGGCTCTATCTGGACCCGGGACGTCGGGCGCGCCTTGCGGATGGCTCGCGGCCTGGAATCGGGGAATCTTTCCGTGAATTCGCACTCTTCGGTCAGATATTCAACCCCGTTCGGCGGGTTCAAACAGTCCGGCCTCGGACGCGAGCTCGGACCGGATGCATTGAACGCCTTCACCGAGACGAAGAACGTCTTTATTTCCACCCGGGCTTAACGCCCAAGCAAGAGCAAGGATGCCAGCAATGATCGAAGTAATCTCAAACCGTCTCAAGGACCGCAGCGCCGTCATCACCGGTGGGGCCAGCGGAATCGGCCTGGCCACAGCCCGCCGCCTCGCTTCTGAAGGTGCCAAGGTAGTCATCGCCGACGTCGACCCCACCGCCGGATTGCGCGCTGCGGAAGAGGTAAGCGGCCTTTTCGTCAAAGTGGACGTCACCAGCGAAGAGGACGTCAAGAACCTCTATGCCGTGACCAACGAAACCTACGGAAGTGTTGATATTGCCTTCAACAACGCCGGCATCTCCCCGCCGGATGACGCTTCCATCCTGGACACAGGCATCGACGCCTGGCGCAAGGTCCAGGAAGTGAACCTGACGTCGGTTTTCTACTGCTGCAAATACGCCCTGCCGTACATGCAGGCACAAGGCAAGGGGTCCATCATCAATACGGCCTCCTTCGTCGCGGTGCTGGGGGCAGCAACCTCGCAGATCTCCTACAGTGCCTCCAAAGGCGGAGTCCTGGCCATGAGCCGGGAACTCGGCGTCGAATTCGCCCGCCAGGGCATCCGGGTCAATGCCCTCTGCCCGGGACCTGTCAACACTCCGCTCCTGAAGGAGCTGTTCGCAAAGGACCCGGAAAAGGCGGCCAGGCGCCTGGTCCATATTCCCTTGGGCAGGTTCGCCGAACCCGAGGAACTTGCCGCCGCAGTGGCCTTCTTGGCCAGTGACGACTCATCCTTCATGACGGCCTCCACATTCCTGGTGGACGGCGGAATCTCGGGAGCGTACGTAACGCCGCAGTGATCCGGTTTCCGGTTCACCTCTGTGGCGGACCGGAGCATAGCCAAACGGGGGAGATGGCCCGGCGCTGGGAAGCGCCGGGCCATCTTTGGTGAGCAGGCCCCAATGGCACAGTTCCCGAGGCCTCCTCGGCTCCTTGGGCAACGTTTTAGGAACCCGAGCCGGCATCGGCGTCACGATTTCGTGAGGAGTGGGTTAAGTATGAGCCCGGAGTTGGGTGGCGGGGAGTTTCACGCGAAAACCGCGGGTCGAAAGAACTGATAGGCGGTGCCAGGACAATGCAGAAAGCAACGGACGTTGCGGACGAGGATCTCATCCGTTCCGGCCGCGAGGGCGACCGCACTGCCTTGGAGGTCCTCTACAACAGGCATCACGACGCCGGTCTAAAGTTCGCGCGGCGGCTAACGGGCAACAAGGCAGACGCCGAAGACGTCACCCAGGAAGCGTTCCTCAAAGTCGTCTCGGCCATGGAGCGCGGCAACGGGCCGGAAACTGCATTCAGGCCGTACTTTCTGAGGGCAGTGCGCACCGTCGCCGCTGACCACTGGGAGAACCAGGCCAAGGAGACACCCACGGAAAACGCCGGTGATACCCCGGTGGAGGACGCCTCGCTGGCCTCCCTGTTTCAGCGGGATGACCCCGAATTGGTCATGAAAGCATTCCAGTCACTCCCATTGCGGTGGATGACTGTCCTCTGGCATGCGGAAGTGGAACGGGAACCACCCCGCAAGATCGCCCCAGTCCTCGGCATGGAACCCGGGGCTGTTTCGGCACTGCTCTTACGGGCAAGGAAAGGGCTTCGTGAGGCCTATCTCAGCGCCTATGCGGAGGCCCCTCTGCGCTCAGACTGCGAGCCGACTTTTCCCTACCTTGCCGCGACGGTGCTGGGGACCAGCTCTGCTCGTGATCGGAGGAAGGTGCACGAACACATCCGCGACTGTGAAGACTGCGCCAAGGTCCTGGCTCAGCTGACCGACGTCGGAGCGACAATGAGGGGCATCGTTGCCCCCTTTGTGCTCCTCGGCCCTGCCCTGGGCGGCGCCCGCTTCTCTCTGCAAGACCATTTCCCTCCGCGTTGGACAGCAACGGCGGCTGCCGCGGGCGTGGTGACTCTGGCGGTCGGAGCTGTGGCCGCCGTCGCTGTAGCGGGTGGTTTTTTCAGCAGCGGACCGAGCGCTGCGCCGCCCCCGCATGAAACTGAGTTGAGCCGAGCAGTTCCTGCAAGTCCGGAGCTGCCTCCCGCAATCACCAACACGGCGCCGCCCCCCACCTCCGGGCCCTTGCCTGCGGAGGACCCTGGCTCACCGGGCTCGGATTACCCGGCAGGGTCCCTCTTCGCTGAACCTGACACCGGCGCCTTTCATGGAATGGCACCTGTGGGGCCTTGGCCGCCAGTTCCTGCCGCTGGCCCGCGTAGTGCCGGGGGAGGTGTTCCGGCCAGGCCGACGGCGTCTCCCATCTCGACTCCGACACCGGCGCCCACCGCTGTTGCCTCCCCATCGGTGACAGCGACGCCAACCCCTAGGCCACCACGGACTTCGACTCCGACCCCCACCCCAACTCCGACCCCCACCCCGACTCCGACTCCAACTCCGACCCCCACCCCGACTCCGACTCCGACTCCGACCCCCACCCCGACTCCGACCGTTACGCCTACTGACCCCCCGCGTGAACCAAACTGCCCCATCATTTTTGATTTGTGTTTCATCATTTAGGAGCCGTCGCCATCAAGGCCAGGCTCCATGAGTTACACGGCAACCGGAGGAGGGTCCTGACGTCAGGGCGATACCGGCGCTTCCGCAGAAGGACCAGCGCTTCAAACCGGTAGTATTGGGAATTAATCAGCATACGTATTAATTTGAGGAGACTAGGCATGCCTGGCGAATCAGGAGGGCGGCTCACCTTGTCTGTGGGCCGTCGGGAGTTCGAAGAACTCGCGGGTGCATGGGCTTCTTATCTCCAAGCAACCGAGAGCCTCGAAGCGGTCGACCCGGTCCTGGCGATGCAACGGACAGGGGCTGTTCTCCGCGCCCTGGAGCAGCTGATGAGCACGCTGGAGCCAGGAACCAGGTTGGGCGGATCCAATGGCGAGGACGCCCCGCAACGGACATAAATCTAAAGCCCTGCGTCATCCGGTGACTTTTCCATGTTCTTTATGACCAAACGTCTCCCGATTGATCTGCGGGTGGTTGCGTTAGGGCATTCCCTGTTCCGAGTTGCTCGGGACCCCAATCCTGCGGAGCCCGAATGTCCAGAATCGATCCTTTCCCATCAGCGCCGTCCGTGACGGAGAGGGCTGGGGTTTGCCATAGGCAGGCAGCGGGTACTTACGTGATCGGGGCATTTGCCACCATTCCGGAAGATTGGCGCCGGGCCCTCTGGTATTCCGATATGCAGGGCTTGACTCCGGCCGAGGCCGGACCACTACTGCAGATAAGTCCGGAGCTGTTTTCAGCCGTCCTTAAAGATGCGCGCGCAGCCCTTCGGGTGGCCTTTGCCAGTGTGCCTCTGCGTGCGCCAGGCGCGGGCATTGTCCCCGAGAATGGAAAGGCTCAGCCCGGGCTGACCGTATGAGGGTCAGGCCTGGCCTGATCTGGGCCAGGGGCAGGCGGTATCCGATCACGTCTCAAGGTTTGCGGATACCGCCAGCCCCTTGCGGAAGCATTTTGTGCTGCTCCGCCTCGGTGCAGTGCAATCTGCAGTAAGGGGGACTTACTGCAGTACAAGGGCTACGGAGCCCACTCCCTGCACAGCTGTATAACCTCGATGCCGGCTTTTCGTGACGGCGCTGGTTCGTCATGAGGCCAGTGGACTTATGAAGGACCCTGATTTGTGGATCTGGCGGAAGCAATTACATCACCGACGGCGTGGAGGAGAGTTCCTGTCCGGTGCAGGGCCTCAACGGGATCAATGGGTCCATTTAGCGGGTCTGTGATGGAACAGTATTCGGACCATTCGTGCGTCAGCTTTCCAAATTGCCGGGCACCCACCGTTGCTGTCACCGTGGCTGCCTCCTGAACGTTCTTCAGCTGGAGGTGTTCTTCACTCATGCCCTGATTGACTCCCGGGGAAGCGAATCGTGACGCGACGGAAATGTTGGATCGATTGAGAATCGACGTCCGGGCGGATATTGACCCGCCTAAAACGACCACTATGCGGAATCTGTCTGCCCAGCATGTGGATGAATGACTAGATCACGTCATGAATTTCCACTCGTCAGTTCTAACTGCTTGGTAGGTGGCGTCCGGCCTGTGCCGATGAACGAACGGAACAAACAGGTTGGCTTTACAGGGGACTTCAGGCGAACCGCCGCTTGGAACAGTTGGGATGGGGGATCCCGTGCTGCTAACGGCACTGAGGGCTGGGAGCACGGAAGCGGCAGATGTGTTGTATCGGCGGCATGCCGCAGCTGCACTGTCATTTGCCCGGGGACTGGTTCGGACCGAGCATGACGCGAAGGATCTTGTGCAGGAGGCCTTCGCCAAAACCATCAGTGCAGTGGCCAACGGAAACGGTCCGCTTGAGAATTTCCCGGGCTACCTCTTTACGGCAATCAAGAGCTGTGCCGCTGAGTGGTGGAGTAAGAATTCGAGGGAAGTGCCGGTGGAAGCCGGCGTGCTGGATGCAACGCACGGCCCTACCCACGACGACCGGCTGCACCGGGTTTTCGACCATGATGGCAATGAGCGGGTCCTGGCTGCTTTGCAGTCCTTGCCTGCGCGATGGCAGAGCGCACTCTGGTATGCCGATGTCCTGCAGGAGCCGCCTCGGCGGATTGGACCTGCCCTGGGCATAAAACCCAACGCGGTGTCCGCCTTAGTAAGACGGGCGCGCGCCGGACTACGGGATGCCTACGCTAACATGCTGTTCGAAGAGAGCCAAGGGGTAGTAAATCCACCACTAGAGGACCAGCTGTACTGACCGGATACGATGATCAATCGTGGAAGGGGGGCTGGCTGCCGCATGCGGTGGGGGTCGGTGGAAGCGCTCGATCTTGCCGTTCGTCTGTGGGCGATACGGGCGGGTGCGCTTGTGCTTGAATTCACACTGTGTTTGTTGCGCGGCTTGCCGGGTGTCTTGGCGCGGTTCTTCTCGCCTTGTCGGCGGCCGACGTAGCGCCAGCCTCCGCCGTCGGGGATCACATCTACATGAATCACGGAGCCGGGATGCCTTTAGCCGGTGGAGCGGTGTGAGAGCAGCGTTTGCGTGGGTCATGAATTCCCTCAGAAACGGAAAGGGGCCAGCCGGAATTCGGCTGACCCCTTAGGTTGTGCGTGCAGTTCAGTTGGTTCGGGAAGCCTCGGACTGAATGGCCTTGGCGAGGTCGCGGGGACTGCTCCACATAGGCCAATGGCCCGTCGGGAGGTCAATGACGTCGAGGTGTTCAAGGTTCGCGACTTCGGTGAACATGGGATGACCGGTTTGGGCCAGCTCCAGCACCTGCGCACTAGGGATTGAGCAACAAACCAGGGTCGTCCGGACCTTGCGGCGGGCGTCGTTGGTGAGCTCAATGGGCTGACGAAGCACGGGGCCGGGCTCAGGGACGGCTCGGGCCCTAAACTGCTCGAGCACCTCTGCGCTCAGTCCTTCGAGGCTCGCCTGCTGTGCGAGGACGTCGAAGGGCGGCAGCGGAAGCTCCTCCAACTCCTCCGGGAGGTCTGGGGCGAAGACACTTCCCGTCGCTACAGGGCCGGAGTCGACCCACACTACCCGGTGGACAAGCTCAGGGTATCGGTCCATGACGAGGCTGACGGGAGCGTTGGCCCCACTGTGGGCGACGAGAATTGCAGGCTGTTTACCGTGTTGAGTAATGACGCCCAGGATTGCCTCAGCCTGGGCGTCGAGGGTTTTAGTCGCACGCTCAGGATCGTGCGCGTCGAGACCGGGCAGTGTCATCGCGATGGCACGAGAGTGGTCGGTTTTCAGGTGTTCAAGAACTTCATCCCACGCCCAAGCGCCCAGCCAGTGGCCGGCGATGAGAATGATGGTCGGACTGCTCATAGCGGTTGTCATGTCACAACTCTCGCAGGCCCTATGGACATTGGTATGTCACTATTTATGTCATGAATTTGTCTGGGTCTGAGCAGTGAAGCGAGCAGAACGGCTCCATGCTCTATCAGAGATGTTGCGCCGCAGCGGCGCGCGGGGGGTCTCCGCCGAACGGTTGGCGAGAGAGTTCGAGGTGTCCGTGCGCACAATCAAGAGAGACCTCGATGCGCTGGAGAACAGCGGTGCGCCTCTATGGTCGCGCCCAGGTCCGGGCGGTGGCTACGGATTGGCTATCGGCGCGTCCCTGCCACCTGTCAGCCTGTCCTCAGGGCAGGCAGTGGCGCTCATGGCAGCCGTGTCCGCTGCACCCGATGCCCCCTACGCCGATCTGGCAGCAGCAGGTATTCAGAAGATTCTGGACGTCCTCGATCCCAAAACCCGCGCACGAGCCGACAAGCTGGCCCACCGCGTCTGGGTCAATGCGCTTCCCTCGTCCTCGCGCGCAATCAAGTCGGCACTGGAGGAGGCGATGGCCGAGCAGCGAGTAGTCCGTATTCGCTACACATCGAGAGACGAGACTACGACCACCCGCGACGTCGAGCCCGTGCTGTTCGCCTCCACGAACGGCCAGTGGTACCTGATTGGATGGTGCCGAATGCGCGACGCAATGCGATGGTTTACCGTGTCGCGCATCGAGCAGGCCACCGTAACTAAGGCGGCCTGCAGCGGCCACACCATCCACGAGGTCGGAGAACCCCCAGCGAACGCCAGACCCGTACACGGTCGTGGTGAGTGAGCCACTCAATCAACGTATCCGGTCAGTACAACAAGACAGGGGTTTTGCCTGTTAAGGTCAGGCAGTGGCTAGTTCGTGGGCGTCCAGGATCTCAGCGGGTAGCCTTCCCCTGCTGTTGGCTGCATAGCCATTTCGTTCAGCCCATTCACGAATGCTGGACGCGTTGGACGGAACTCGTCGGGCTTGGCGGACGGCGTTTTCTCGGCGATTCCTGCCAGTTACCTTCCGCCCAGCTGTCATGTAGGGCGTAAGCAGCTCCCTCAATGCAGCGGCATTCATGGCCGATAGATCGATTTCGTAGTGAGCCCCATCAATCATGAAAGACACGGTTCTGTCGGCCGTGGTTCCGTCCAGATCATCGACGAATTCGGTCACTATCTTTGTTGCCATAAAGTCATTCCTTTATTCAGAGTCTGTGCTGGCAGGTGCGGCCGGTTGCGGGCTGCTTCACAACCGGCCGCAGGAATCCAGCGCTTACACCGCCAGAATCCCCCTCCGCCGGCGTACTGCAGATCCTCGGCGGATTCATGCATGCGGGCAGCTGATATGCCTGTGCCCGAACACTCCTTAAGACCGTGAAAACGGCTAATCGTGACGCAGGACGCCGTCGAGCCATCTAACAGGCAGTGGGCTTAGTCCGAAAGGCTCTGTCAGTAGCGCTTGGTGAAACGGCGGTACCAGAGGGCCGCTTCCGCAGAAATCGTGAAGGCTGGGGGGTTCAGGCCGGTGAGGGCCCACAACCGGTCCGACTCATACCAATGGTCTTGCGAGAGCAGTGCGGCCTGGTGGCTGGTGAATCCGCTTTGGAGAAGGAGGATAAGGGAGCGTTCAAAATCCGTCGAGGCTGACCCCAGTGGCCCGGTGATCTTGTCCTGGATCTCAAGCAGTAGCCGTTCCACACTCACCGGTTCTGGTTCCGCGGCGTGGAATGGCCCCGAAATCCCGGCGCCTAAGCCCGGACCTACCAGAGCTGAGATCAGCTGGCCCAGATGCCCTACGTCGATCACGGACAGTTTTGAGCTGCCGTCACCAACTGGTCCACCCACGACGGCAGCCATGCGAATCAGGGCCGGGATAAACCATTTGTCTCCCTGGCCGTAGATCAGCCCAGTGCGAATTACGCTGCCTCCGGCATTCAGGACCAGACGTTCAGCTGACGCCCGTGAGCGGCTTGCAGCGGATTCGGGTGCATAGGGGAGAGAAGTGCCCTCTCCTCTGTGTGGGCCTGTTCCGTAAACAGACGTGGTGCTGATCTGTATGAACCGCGAGACACTGTTTCGGGCGGCGGCATCGAGAAGATTGCCGGTGCCGTCCGAGTTGACCTCAGTTGCCGTTAAGGCGTCTGCGCCGGTGTACGTGGCAGCGTTAACAATTGTGTCGGCTCCAGCGATGGCACTGTTAAGGCTGTCGACGTCGGTAATGTCCCCGACGTATATGCTGGCCTTACGGCTCTCCGGGAGGACTGTCGTCGGACGTGCCAAGATGCGAAGGTCGTTTTCGCCGCGAGCGGTGATGGCTTCAAGGATGCTGCGGCCGATGAATCCGGATGCGCCTGTGAGCAGAACTATCGGCTTCCGCGAACCTTTTTTCATGATTCGCTCTGCCAGGCGGGGAGAGTTCTTGGTCTTGTGCGGGACGAGGCCCGGAGTTTGGTGGCACATCCAGTCAACGAGGAATTGTATATATGCCTGTGCAGGAACGTGCGAGGGTGACGAGGGGCTCCATAGTGGCCGGGGCCGCTGCAGTGTTCGAAGAAGCAGGCTATGGCAGTGCGAGCCTGAGTACTGTAGCCGAACGGGCAGGTGTGACGAAGGGTGCCCTGTACTTTCACTTCAGTTCCAAGGAAGACCTGGCCCTTGCTGTCATCGAGGCACAGCATGCCCTTGTTACTAAAGAAGCCCGACGTACGGCGTCGTATGGACGCGATGCTTTGTCTACTATGGTCATGATCTGTGGAAGTTTCGCCAGACAGCTGGTCAGGGAACCAGTAGTCCGTGCAGGTGTGCGATTGACCCTCGAAGCGTCCGCTTTCGGGCAGCAGGTCACTAAGCCTTATCATGACTGGATCCGCACCATGGAGAGCTTGACCCGGCAGGGCCAGGCAAAAGGTGAAATCAAAGATGCAGTGGACGCTGCTGCTTTCGCCCGGTACCTTGTGGCGTCATTCACTGGAGTGCAGATGCTGTCCACGATTCTCACGGAACGCGCGGATGTGCTGGAGCGGATTGAGGACATGTGGTCGATCCTGCTCCCCTCACTGGTGCCAGACTCGAAACGGGATGAGTTCCTGACGCTGGTCCGTCTGAGTGTCGCGGACACAGAGTTCCATCCGAACCCTCAGGCATGAGCTCAAACTCGCACGTCAGCACCACGCGCACATCCGCGTCGACCCTGATTTCGGCGGTGGCTTTAGTGCGGTTGTGATAGCTCTTGCTGGGCAAAATAGAAACGTCAGCTTTGTCGTTGAGCTCAACGATTTTCAGGAACGCGGCGTCGAAGCTCACAAAATCCAGGTGAGGCTCCCTCGTGTGAGCCCGGAGCGCCTGGCGGATGGCTTCCAGCAGGAGAGCCCCGGGGACGTGGTCCAGGGGATGGTCAAACATGATGGGATTCGTCTTGTCGACGTGCAGCGGCCACGTCCCATCGCGGGAGCTTTCGCCGATAACCACGTGGCCGGGGTGGCGCTGACCCACCTGCTCCGGCGGCAGTGCGATGGTAGGCCTGGGCGGATCTCCGGCTTCGGATCGGAGCCGCATGCGGGCATATGCGGAGGGGTCGACCACGCGGGCACCCGCTGTCCCTGTCGCGATGCAATCGCCGTTCACATAAAACCGTGCCTTGACATGTAATTTCGCGGGTCCCCGGGGAGTCCGTTGCAGGACATCCACGTCAAGACTGATATGAACGTTTGTCGGTGTGCTGGGATCGCGAGAGTGCCCGTCGAGGGCTTGAACGGCCATCTCCGGTAAGAGGAAGACCTGACCGAGGGGCACGCCCTCCATCGAATGAGCTATGAGGATCGTAGCCTGCCGAAGCGATTCCACAATCAACGCCGAGTCGTAGACCCGAGGAATCGGATGGTAAAAGGTGTGCATTCGTGGCCATTGAGCGCCTGCAATGTAGCGGCCGTCGCCCACTCTGCGGATATCAGTCATAAATACCTCGGAAAGTCCCCACCGGTGCACCAACTCCCGTGGAACGGTGCTGCTGAACGTGACACCTGCATCGCAAGCAGGCGCACCGCTGCCGGGCCTCCCACGACCAAAATGCATGGTCCCCCTTCCACAACGAGCTGGTGGCAAAAGCATACCGGTCGTATGGCTTATTCCGTTCCAGGCTAGTACTGTGGCCAATGCGCAGCGCATTTTTGGGGGCGGGCCACAGTCTCATCCCGCGGAAGGCTGCCCACGCGCCCTTGAGGCCAAGTACTGATCGGATCAATAGGAGTGGCACATGCCTGAAAAATCAGGAAGGCGGCTCACTGTTTCTGTCGGACGCCGGGAATTCGAGAATCTTCAAGGAGCCTTGGCTGCTTATCTCGACGTAACCCGGACGGCGAGGCCGGTGGATCCTGTTCTGGCAATGCGGCGGACCGGTTCATTGCTCCGTTCTCTGGAACGGTTGGCCGGCACCGTAATTTCTGATCAGAATGTGCCCGGAGTCGACAACGACGCCGGGCGGCGCGGCTAGCCACCCGGCGTCGTGCTCCTGTTTTGGGGAGTTACTTGTCCTTTGCCGTGTCAATGACGACGGCGGTTCGCGCCGGTTCCTCGACGGCACCATCGTTGGTGCTCTTGGCTTCGCCGGCCGGACGTGACTTGCCGAAGCCGGAGAGCATCTCTATGACGTCGAAACCTGTGGTGTCCTTGAGCATCTGCGCTGTCTCCTGAACGCCCGAGGAAACATTTTTACTCAACTGGCTTGCGCCGTCGTTGGAGATGACCGTCATGTTGCTGATGGCCCCCATCGGTGAGGCAATCTCCCTGGCGATGCCGGGCAAAACCTCCAGGACCTTGTTCAGGATGGCAGCCTCGTTGAACTCGCTGTACGCCTTGGCCTGGGCTTCGATGGCTCCTGCTTCCGCCTTGCCGCGAAGCCCGATGACATCAGCTTCCGCCACACCCTTGGACTTGATGACCTCGGCCTCAGCAAGGCCACGGATCTTGTTGATCTCGGTTTCGGCGTTGCCCTTGGCGGTGTTCGCTGCTGCGAGAGCCCGGGCTTCCACCTCGTTGCCGGTTGCTTTCAGCTTGCGCGTTTCGAGTTCGGCAGCCGCTTCGACCTTGGTGGCTTCGGAGATGCGTGTGCGGCGCGCAAGATCGGCTGCCGCTTCGGTTTCAACCTTGTACTTGGCAGCGTCAGCGGGTTTCCGGACCTCGATGTCCAGTTCCTTTTCGCGGAGTTCAGCCTGACGTGCAACCACCTGCTGGTTCTTGAGAATGATTGCCTGCTGTTGCTCGGCCTGCGCCAGAGGGCCGGCCGCATCAGCTTCTGCTTGACGGGCATCCGTTTCCTGCTTGAGTTCAGCGCGGCGGAGCGCCAGCTTCTGTTCAGCTTCGGCGGTCTTCTGGTCCGCGAGGGCCTTTGCTTCCGCAGCTTCCCGTTGGGAGTTCGCTTCAGCGATACTCGCATTGCGAGCCACCAGAGCAGCCTCAGGGCGGCCAAGGTTTTTGAGGTAGCCGCTGGAATCCTCGACGGACTTGATCTGGAACGTGTCGATGACCAGACCCTGGTTGGTCATCGAGTGTTCGGCCTCTTCCTTGACCGAAGCAGCGAACTGGGCGCGGTCCTTGATAATGGCGTCAACGCTGAGCGTACCCACAATCGAGCGCAATGATCCGGAGAGAGTCTCCTGGGTGTAATGGTCAATGGCGTCCTGCTGGTCGAGGAAGCGCTGGGCCGCCTTGCGGACCGAGGCCTTGTCTCCCCCGACCTTAACCTGGGCAACGCCAGCCAGGCGGAGTTGGATGCCGTTATTGGAAATTGCTTCAATGGTTACTTCCACCTGGCGCGAGGACAACGAGATGTGACTGACGCGTTCCGTGATGGGGTTGACGAAGGCCCGGTTGTTGATCACGACGCGGGACTGGTCCTCGGACATGTCTTCTGTTGGGTTGGGGTCGCTCTTGCCGGTGATGAGCATTGCCTCGTTCGGCTTAGCGAATCGGATGCTCATGACGTAGTACATGAAACCGGCAATGAGCAGGAGGACGAGCACGCCCCCGCCGATCAGAAGTTCAATCATTGTTCCCCCTAGGATTTGCATCGAGCCAGACGGCCCCACGACCAGAGACAAGTATCTCTTGGCCTGCACGGATACATAACGAGGACGCGGGCAATTCGTGATGAATCAACACATTTGGACCACGCTATCCCGGGGATTGAGGCAGGGGTCAGCCGGGTGCGACCTCGTAGTGTCGCCTGCTTTGGGCTCTTGCCCTGCGCCGCCGAAGTTGGCGTTCCACCCATCCCATAGTTCTGGTAGCCGCGCCCCAGTAGAGGACTCCAGCTGCCAGAGAAGCGAGGACAGCGAGGCCTTTGCCCGATTCTTCGACGAGCGGGTATACCAACCAATGAGTGACGTAGATATAGAGGGACGCGCTGGCCAACAGGGCGATAAGCCGGTGAAGTCCGCGGGGCACCGTCAGAGTGGGCACCCAGAGCAAAATGAGGAATCCCACCAGCATTGTTGCGGTGCGGTACTGGTCGCTGAAGGATAGCGGGATGGTCAGGAGCGCAATCGCCGTCACGGCCGCCCGCTGCCACAATGTTCGCGATGCGGCGGCGGCCCAACCTAGACCGAACAGCCACAGAACGGGGCCCTGGCCTGGATAGCCGGAGTCAATCAAGCCGAAGAACAGCGGCATATCCACAGCTATCAACGCCAGCGCGAAGGCCCACGGCCACCTGCGCTGGGCCCGGTCCGCGGCCGGTATGGCGAGGAGCGCCGCCAGGCCCAGCAGGATATGGACGAGGATCTCGATAAACCAGAACCTGGATTGGTTGCCCCACCCTTCCGGTCCAAGCAGGGGGTTCAGCAGGAATACATTGACCCAGGTGTAGGTATCGGTCACCGCGAAGGCGAAGCCGATGAACGCAATGCTCGGCACGACGATCCGGGCAATGCTGCGCAGTTGCCGTCGGAGCCGGGCACGGCGGCTGCCGGTGAGCTGGAACCGGGCAAAGTTATAGCCGGCGACGGCGATGAGTACGTGGGCGGTGCCGCCCCAGTGGAAGAACCCGATGTGGGTGGAGACGATGAAGATGATGGCGATGGCCCGAAGCACGATCCCCGTCTCCATCGGGGCAAACATCCGCAGGTACACATCGCGGGCTGTGCGTCCGACCCTCATCGGTTGCCGGGATCCAGGAGTGCCCGTCGCCGGCGCTGCTGCGGGTTTCTGCGGGCGGTGCGGGGCGGGAACAAGCTCGCAAAGCGGCATCAGGTGCCAGCCCTGCGGGATATAGCCCAAGGCACGCTCCAACCGGAGGGATGCTGCCACATATGACAGGGAGTCGCCGCCCAGGGAAACGAATGTGTCCGTGTCTGCGATGTTTTCCTGTTCCAGGACCTCGGCGAAAATCCTCCGGACGTCCACCCGGGTTTCTCCCCGTTCCTCCGCTGGAGCAGTGCCGTGGTCGCGGCCCTTTCCGTGGAATGCCAGGGCCTGGACTGCGGGGTAGTCAGGCTTTCCGTTGGCCAGCCGTGGAATCTCCTGAACGGAACGGAGTTGGATGGCTGCGCGCGGTACGCCCAGATCTTGTGCGAGGGACTTGGCGATCAGGGCGAGGTCATGGCTTCCTTCCACCGCTGCCACCACTGCTTCGTCAGAGCCTGCAGCCGCGGCGGTCAGGCCGAGGTCGGCCAGCAGACGTTCCACCTGGCCCAGGTCCACGCGGAGGCCAACGATCTTGACGAACCTGCTTCGACGGCCAACGATTTCGTAAAGGCCGCTCGAACTGCACCTGGCCAGGTCGCCGGTCTGAAGCTCTGTGATGACCCGTCCCAGGGCGAGGTCCTCCGGTTTTTCGGCGTACCCCAGCATCACATTGGGTCCCGTGTAGACAAGCTCAGAGGCATCGAGGCCCGGCACTGGCTCCAACCGGAAGGACCCGCCGGGCACCGGCACTCCAATGGCGTGCGGATGTTCTGCTGCCATGTCAGGAGGCAGGTAGGCCATCCTGGCCGTGGCCTCCGTCTGGCCGTACATGACAAACAGGTCCCAGCCCTGCCTGCGGCCCAGTTCGGCGTAAGAACGCACCCGGTCCGGGGCGAGACGCCCTCCCGCCTGGGTGATGTAGCGCAGGCTGGGCAGGTCCATATGCTCAAACCCCACCCGCTCCAGCAGGTCGAAGGTGTAGGGAACTGCTGCAAACGACGTTACGTTTTCGGTGCGGACCAGTTCCCAGAAACAGGGGTCCACCACAGAGAAGTCCGTCAGCGCCAAAGATGCGCCCACCAGAAGGTGGCTGTTCACCACGCTCATCCCGTAGCAGTACGACAGGGGAAGTGTCGTAGCAGCTGTGTCGCTGGGACGCAGGTGCAGGTACTCGGCTATCGCCGCGGCATTGGCTTGCACTGATTCGGCGGACAGGCGAACGAGTTTGGGTGAACCCGTGGATCCCGAGGTACTCAGCAGGAGCGCCAGCTCAGGGTGCAGTTCATGGCTGGTCTCTTCATGCAGTACGTCCAGAACCGCCTCACCGGCTGAGGCTCGGACCACGATATCCGGATCGTAGGCTGCGACAAGCATCTCGGCGGCCGCTCCGCCGCCTGACGGCAGGATGAGCAATGGATTGCCGGAGGACAGGGCAGCGAGGTAGGCCACCAGAGACGGCAGGGAGTTCTCTGCCTCGAGGGCGATCAAGCGCCGCGCGGGTCCGAAAGCGCGGGTCATATCCTCGACGCGTCGTGCCAGCTCGCGGTAGCTCACTGATTGGTTTTTAGTCTTGATGGCGGTGCTGTCCCCGAAGCGGGCAAGCTTGGCCGCGAATGAGACACCGGCCAGCTCTGGCTGTACAGTCACCCGCATCACACTAGAAGGTCAGCCTAACCTAACTCAAATGGACAATGCCCAGGGGCGTGAAAGTTACAGCGGGGGAACAAACCTACGTCCTGCATGCGTGAATGACCGCGGCGTAAGGTCAACGCCTTTCGCAGCCGGTGACTGTGGCATTCCCTTTGACCAGATAATGATCACGCGGGCGCACGAAGATGAAGCGGCAGTCGCCGGAAACCACTTGAGGGTCAAGGACGTGAGGGATGTTTCGCATGGAAGAAGCCTATGGGAGCTCCGCACCCGCCTGGTCCCGGGCTTCGCTTTGCGGGTGTCACCGTCCCTGCAGGGCGGTAAGTTTTCGGTATCTGAGGGATCCAGCAGCGCACGTCGTCGCGGTATTGCTCGAATTCATGGCCGAACCGTTCGTGTAAGTCAGACTCCTCGAGCGGTCGGATGGCGTAGTCCCACACCAAGGAGCCTGCGACGGCGTACACGATCACCAGCCAGGACTCCAGGATCAGTCCGACCGCCGCGCCCTGGACAATCCCGGCGATCGCCATCGGATTACGGATCCAGCGATAGGGGCCCGCGATGACCAGGCGGTTGGGCATTGCTGATGGCAGCGGCGTTCCATCTCCCAACCTCGACATGACTGCTGCGGACCAGATACCAAGGGAGCTGGCAAGCAGGAGAACGCCAACGCCGACAGGTCCTGCCATTGCGGGAAACGGCAGCCCTACCTCCCAGCGCCGTTCGAGGACGGTTATGGCAATCGGAATTGCCACCAGGAAGAACCCCCAGAAGAAGACGATTTGCCCGAGCGTATGAGCCACGTTTGCACGGATCGGACGGATGTCCGCCTGGCGGAATGCGAACGGACCGCGCAGGATCCATGTGGTCGGTACGCGCCCCAGGAAGACGAGGCAGAGCGCGATCAGCGAACCTGCCGCGGCAATACCCATGCTGAGTACGCCCCATCCCGCTTCGGTTGTGATGGTGGCGTAGACCGCCAGAGCGACGGCGACGAGACCGGTCCAGCCGGCAGTCACCACCGCGGCAGCCCGAACACCAACTGCGGCCAGGGCCGAGGCAACGACGAACAGGGGAACGTCGAAGAACGCGACGACGGTCGGGTTGAGACTGCCGAGGGTAGCTTCACGCACTGCGGGGGAGAAGAACACCCCGATCCACCAGGACAAACCGGCGATCGCCTGGGCAGCGAAATATGTCCGGCTCCACAGGGCCAAGGGCGCCACCAGAATCAGCCCGGACATATATGGCCCTGGCGTGGACCAGAAGGCTCCCGGCAGGCGAATGCGAGAGGCATGTTGTCAGATCCTGTGTTTGTGCTCATGGCTTCCTGCCGGATGTGGAGGGATCAAATTGGTGTCAGGCGCGGATACTGCGTGCGAGGTTCAGGACGTCGTCGAAGATCCTGTTTACTCCTGGGATTTTTGCCAGTGAGATGCCCTTGGCTATGAGGGGGACGAGACCATCAATGAGTCTCCGTGTCCGTTGCTGGTTCTCGGAGGTGTCGTGTACCCAGAACAACGTAGTGCCCATGTAGGCCAGCCACAGCAGCTCGGGAAGATCGTTGCGCAGCTTTTCGGGGAGAGCTGGGGAAGCCCCTTTAACGACTGCGTGGAAGAGGGCAAGGGACGCTTCACGGGCTGGCGCGGATTGGTCCCCGAAAGGGTTGACCGGGGAGCTCGGCCGGATGGCTGTGGAGATGAAGTCCCCGCCAAAGCCGTGATAGGGGGCCATTACATCGACTCCCGCATGGAGGACAGCCTTTAGTCGGTCTCCAAAACCCTCAAGTCCTTCAATTGTGTGGGAGGCGTGGGCGGCATGCTCGTTCTGGACTTGTTCATAGAGTTCCAGCACCAGATCATCCTTCGAGGCGAAGTAATAGTAGGCGTTGCCCACCGAAACGCCAGCCTCATTGGCGATGGCACGCATCGTCGTCTTCTCGAAACCGATCTCTCGGAACATCCCCAGGGCAACACTCGCCAACATCTCTCGGGTCCGTTCACTTTTCACTGCCATCAGGTGCCCCCAGATATTTTTGAACACGTTCAATAGCCACCCTTACACATAATTTGAACATGTTCAACATGTTGTCCGGTGTGCAAATTGGAACGTCAATCGAGATCGGCGTTATTGGTTTCGTCACGAAATTGAATCGGGGAGGTCATTGGTGAGTCAGGTGCCGAACGAAAATTCACCGTGTGTCTTACTTCGGGTCTCAACTTACAAAACCTGTGGGCGGGCTGCGTAGGCCGGCTCCATCGTCGGCGCCTTGACGTCCCGGATCGACGAAATGGGGGAAGAAGTCGATGAGGAACAACCGAGGGCGCAGTGGTCGCCCCATGATGCGCCGCCGAGGCACTGCAGGATCTCTGGTCCTTGCCGTCTTTTTGGGACTTATGGCTTTCACTGTTCCGATGCTGACTGCGGCCCCGGTGCAGGCAGCTCCTGGCGACCCGTTCAATTCTGCAGCGGCAACGGTCTATGTGGCCCAGGGCGTCCCGACAGGGTTGTTTGCAACTACCACTAATGGCTCAGGTGCCACGAGCTTCACTCCGGTCGGCTCCGCCTCCAATTTCCAGTACAACGCGGTCGCCTACAACCCGGCCGACAACTACATTTACGGCATAGCACTCACGGCAGGAACCGCTAACAACGGGACTGCCGTCCCTGCCGGGTCTCTCATCCGCATTGGCCAGGACGGGTATATCACCAGGGTAGGTACCGCGACTTTCGGTGCGGCAACCAACGTAGGTGCATTCAGCCCCGATGGCTTCATGTACGTCATGAGCGGGAACGCTGGAACAAGTATCCAAAAAATCAATACAACAACCGGTGCGCCAGCCGGAACCGTCACCCTAACGTCGGCTCCTGTTATTTCCGACTTCACCTACAAGGGGGGCTTTTTCTGGGCCATCCAGAACTCTACCGGCCGGCCAGTCCGGATCAACCCTATAAACGGCGCCGTGCTTGTATACAACCCGCTCGTTCCGATCGCGATTGGCTACGGAGCGGCATGGACTTACGGGAACGGCAACCTTGGGTTCTCCAACAACGAAACTGGCAGGATCTACCAGATTGCGGTTACCAACCCAACCGCAACACCTCCAGGGGTTCCAACGTTCACCGTGGTCTCATCCAACCCTGGGCCCCCGAACGGCAACAATGACGGGACATCCTCCCCAGGCATCCCAACCGATCTGTCGATCATCAAGACCACCTCGCCCGCATTTACTCCAGGCACAGCAATCAGCTACACCATCACCGTGACCAACAATGGTGCCGGAGTCTCAACCGGTTTCATCGTCACTGACGCGGTGCCTTCTCCTCTGACCACAGTGACCACAAACAACAGTGCCGCCTGCACAGTCACGGGGAACAACGTCCGGTGTGTCGGCGGTACCCTCGCCGTAGGAGCAACACAGACCTACACCATCACGGCTCAAGTCCCGAGCGGCACCACTGCCTGCATCACCAACACCGCCACGGTGCTGGCGAACGAGGCTGACTCGAGCGATACGAACAACTCCTCGTCAGCAACCAGCTGCCCTGGGCCGCTTATCACCTGTACCTCAAACCCGAATCTGTTCAACACCGGTTATAACGTGGCAACCGGCGGCGTCCTTGCGAACCTGGCAAAAGACGCGAACTGGGACGTGGCTGGACCATTTACTACAGCGACTGATGCTGAGTACACCGCTGCACCGTACATGGGCAGCTCTATGCCCCCCGGAGGGGCCACATGGACGGACGCCAATGTAGGGAACCTTGTACCTCAGGCCGGAGGGTGGGCACCCAGCCCTTACAGCAACGCCCAGTGGATTTCCCAGCAAACCACGGCGGCACCCGATCAAGGCTTATTCGCTGGTGACTGGTACTACCGCTATAACTTCACCCTGGCACCCTCCGTCGATGCATCCACCTTCGCACTGTCGATGGACTTCTACGCCGACAACAGCGTTTCTCAGATCTTCATCAATGGAACTGCACAAAGCTCCCAGATCACCGGTATACCCAGCAGCGGTACCAATAACCCGTACTTCTACCCAGGGTTTGTCTCTTCTGCCAGAGCCTCGACAACTCTGAAAAACAACTGGCAGACGGGCCTGAACTCAATCATCATCCAGATCAAGAGTGGGCGACCCATGGAAGGCTTCATGGCGCAGATGCGGCCCAGTGCGTTGTGCGCCTCGGTGCAGGTGACTAAGACGGTTGCCAGCAGGTTCGAGTCCGCTGACCAGTTCACTGTCAGTGTTGCTGACAGCACTCCGACCATTCTGACTTCGGCCACAACATCCGGTACTGGCACTTCGGCAACCAGCGCCCTGGCTTATATCCGCACGGGATCGACATACACGCTGACTGACGCACCGGCCGCGGGAACGGATATCGGCAACTACACGAAGACGGCCTCTTGCGTGGGTGCCACTTCTGGCACTTCTCCTCCCCTGACCGGGACTGGACCTTCATGGACCTTCACCCCGGCTGTTGTTGAAAACTACACCTGCTCCATCACGAACACCGCAATGAGCCCTTCACCGTGGACGGTGGCTAAGTCCGCCACTGTCGCAGATGCAGTGCCGGCGGGCGGGATCGTGCACCCTGGTGAGACCATCACATACAGCGTTGTTGCAACGAATACCGGTAACACCAGCCTGCCGGGTGTGGTGCTGACCGATGATCTGAGCGCTGTCCTGGATGATGCAGCGTTCGTGCCGGGTTCCGCGCAGTTGGTGATCGACGGCGGAGCCCCGGCCACGCTGGCCGATCCGGATACTTCCACGCAGCCGATCACGCTGACTACCGCGCCGTTCACACTGCCGGCAGGAAAACTCGCCACGCTGGTCTATCGGGTGACCTCAAACGCAGACGCATGGTCCAGGACGCTGACTAACGTTGTCACCGGCACCAGCACCGTGACGCCGCCGACCAGCTGTTTTACCGGACAGGAACCGCTTGACCCGAGCTGCACAACCACTCACACGACCCCGGCGAAGTTCCTGATCGAAAAGGTCGGGGAGTCTTCAGGTTCGATCTGGGTGCCGATGACTGGGTCCTCCTGGGCTATCCATGACGACTCGAATGGCACCCCAGGGGCCGTGAACCCTGACTATCAGGCCGCGGCCGTACCCACTGAGACGGGCCGATTCCAGGTCGAAGGAATCCTCCCGGGTGTGTACTGGCTCGAAGAGACAGTTGCTCCTCATGGCTTCAATCTCCTGGCTGAGCCGGTGCAGTTCACGGTGGAGGCTGATGGTGCCATCACTGTCGGCGAAGGCAATGGCAGCGGCGTCGTCACTAGCAGCGACGAGGATGAGGACAATATTTTCCTCGTCACCGTCAGGGATGTGCCTTCCCTGAAGATGCCCGACACCGGTGGCACCAGCTACTGGCCGTTCGTCTTCTCTGGCTCTGCCCTCCTGCTTGCCGCCTTTGTCCTGGCCTCCGCTAACATCCGACGCCGGAATCAGTAAGCGGCCTGACACCTGGTCCCGGTCCTGCCCACTCCTGAAGGGCCGGGGCTCCACAAATGTTCACTCCCAAGCATCTGCACTATCAATAAGAAAGAAGATACAAATGGGTAATCACAGCTCCGGGCGGATTTGGAAGACCACTGCCGCCACCATTGCCGGGGCGGTGCTGGCAATGTCCTTCTCCGTGGCTCCGGCGTCCGCCGCCCCCTTGGTCGACGGCGACCAGCCCGGTTCCATTACCATTCACAAGTTTGAGCGTCCGAGCACGCCCACAGGCCTGCCGAACGACGGCACCGCTGTTGATACTTCAGCCCTTACTCCGCTGGCCGGCATCGGCTTCACCATCCAGCAGGTCAATGCCCTTGACCTGTCCACCAACGCTGGCTGGGAGTCTGCGCACAACCTAAGCACGGTGTTCTCCGCCGAGGACCCTGAAGGGTCCATTACGGGTGCAGGGTTCACCCTGGGAACAGGACTGACCCAGGTCACTGATACCGCCGGTACAGCATCCTTCACCAGTCTTCCCGTGGGCCTGTATCTGGTCACTGAGACCAGCTACCCCTCCAGCGTGACGCCGTCGGCCCCGTTCCTGGTCTCTGTGCCGCTGACCGATCCGAACACCACGGACAACTGGCTCTACGACGTCCATGTCTACCCGAAGAATTCTGTAACGACTGCCGCGAAGACCGTCAGCGACGCTGCCGATATCAACCTCGGCGACCAGATCGACTTCACCATCAGCGGTGATATCCCCAACGAAGCCGTTCTCGATGGCTACAAAGTGGTTGATGCACTGGATCCGAAGCTGACCTACATCAACGCAACCGCAACATTGGTCGATGGCACGGTTATCACTGAGGTCATCGACTACACAGTGGCCTTCGATGCTGCCACGAACACTGTTTCGGTCACCTTCACCCCGGAAGGTCTTGCGGTGCTCGCAGCCCACAACGACACCCGAGTTCAGGTCGTTGTGAACACCACGGTGAACACCATCGGTGAGATCGCGAACAGCGCGACGGTCTTCCCGAACGCGGGCAGCTTCACCGGCACTGGCGTACCCACCCCGCCAGTCGTCACCAAATGGGGCGAAATCACTCTGCAGAAGGTAGGCCCAACCGGTGCCGCCCTTGCCGGTGCTTCCTTCTCGGTCTACGCTAACGAAGCTGACGCACTGGCAGGTGCCAACCCGATCGTGCTCAACAGCCAGAGCGTCTTCACGGTTGCCGCCGATGGAACGCTGACAATCTCCGGTCTGCGGTACTCCGACTGGGCCAACGGTGCAACAGTCTCCCCTGGATCCCCGGACTACCGCACGTACTACCTGGTTGAAACCGCGGCACCGGCCGGTCATGAGCTGCTCGCAGCACCGGTCTCATTCCTGATCAACACTGCGACCACCACGGCGGGCGTGGATCTTGAGATCACCAACGTTCCGTCCAACAACGGATTCGAGCTGCCGCTGACCGGTGGTGTTGGTGCTGCCCTGTTCTACGCCGGCGGTTCCCTCCTGGTTGCTGGCGCAGCCCTGCTGCTCGTGCGTTCACGTCGGGCAGCAAAGAACTAACACTCTGATAGCGCTGCTACAGCCGTTGTGTTCGCAGCTAACTTTCCCAGGATCCTCATGACACAGCCAGAATCGATTCACGCCCCGCCTCAGACGCCCGATAGGACCCGCCCTAGGCGGAGACTTCGCCAGCAGTGGAGCAAGCAACGTGTCGTCATCGTTCTGGCTGCGGTCCTCGGCGTGGGGGTTCTGGTCTATCCAACAGCTTCGGCGTGGTTCTCTGACCGGGTGCATGCCACGGAAATCAGCGGCTACATCGATAGCGTTGAAAACATCTCCCCGTCCGTGAAGACAGGCCTTCTGAACGAAGCCCGGCAATTCAACAAGCAACTGCCTTTCGGGCCGCTGCGGGATCCGTTCGCCCTGAACGAGAACGGCGAGCAGACTGTCATCGGTTCCGGCTCTGATGCGTATAAGAAAATGCTTGGCGTCGGACCTGACGGGATGATGGGACGCATCAGTATCCCCTCCATCCGTGCAGACCTGCCAATCCTTCATGGGACAGATGAGGGCGCCCTCTCCAGAGGGATCGGGCACCTGTTCGGCTCCGCCCTGCCGGTCGGGGGAGACAGCACCCACAGCGTCCTTACCGGCCACTCCGGGTTCGTCAGCGCCACACTTTTTGACCACTTGGACCAAGTCACTGAAGGCGACGTTTTTAGCGTTACGACGCTGGACGAGACCCTTCACTACAAGGTCGACCAAATCCTGACGGTGCTTCCCGACGACACTAGGGCTCTTCGCAAAGTGGAGGGCAAGGACTACATCACCCTGATCACGTGCACCCCCAAAGGTATCAACAGTCACAGGCTGCTCGTGCGTGGCGAACGAACCGACCCGCCGGTCATCGACTCAACCCAGCACGTCCTCCCCAGCACGACAACTGACCCCGGCTTTCCCTGGTGGGCACTGGCACTTCTGGTCGCAGCTACACTCCCAATCGTTGCTACACGCGCACCCGGCCGCGCACCAAAAGCAGCAGCAATGCCAACCAAAACAGACCCGGACTAGC
This sequence comes from Arthrobacter sp., assembly GCF_031179985.1. Lineage (GTDB taxonomy): Bacteria > Actinomycetota > Actinomycetes > Actinomycetales > Micrococcaceae > Arthrobacter. The sequence continues at coordinate 104,753 of NZ_JAPSHJ010000005.1, forward strand.
CGCCGTCTTCAAGCCCAGCCAGCTGCTCCAGTTCCAGGGCGGCGAGAAGCTCCGTTACAGGCACGTTGATGGCTTGGGCGGCCGCCGACAGGATGGTGAAGTGTTGCCGGGCGAGAGCGATGGCCAGCTCTGTTGCGGAGTTGGGGCCGTTGCGTCTCACCAACTCTTCGACGAGCTCGGTCATGCGGCCGGTCAGCTGCCCCGGTCCTTCGGATTCCTCGGCCGCAATTCGCGTCATAACGACCGCAGCCAGGCCGGCGTGATCATATCTCAGTCCCATTGAAACACTTTAGAGCCGCCCGTCGGGATTTTGTGCTTTTACCGCAATGGCCTATCCATCCCAAGAAGATTCTTTTCGGCCCCATGCAGTTTCGCGTCATAAAACGGAAGCCGCCCGCGTATAGGAGGAGAGCGGTGGTCATCGTTTACTGGGTTTGGGGCGAGTGATGGGAAGAATGCGTGGAGACAGTGGGGGAACTGGTGCCCGAGGACGCCGGCGTCTTTGGGCCGGAGGCGGACCTGATCGATGGTGTGCGGAACGGGGATCCGGATGCGATGGCTGCCCTGTATGAGCGGCACCGCGAACCGGCGTTGAGGTTTGCCCGGTCGCTGATGTCCCGGGCGGAGGATGCTGAAGATGTTCTGCATGAGGCGTTCGCGAACGCTGTTCGTGCTATCCGTAACGGCTTCGGCCCCAGCGACTCGTTTGCGCCTTACCTGAATACCTGTGTGCGCTCGGTCTCGAATAATGCCTGGAAGAGGCAGGCGAAGGAGAGGACGTCCCCCTTCGAAGACCTGGACCCTCTCGCCGTCGCCGTTGAAGACCCTGGCTTGGAAACAGTGTTGAGTGTTTTCGAGCACGAGCACGTTGCGGCGGCAATGCGGACTCTTCCGGAACGGTGGCGCATAGTGCTCTGGCATTCCGAGGTAATGGGCGAACCGCCAAGGAACATCGCCCCTTTGCTGGGCATCGAAGCCAATGCGGTCTCATCGCTGCTGATCAGGGCCCGTGCCGGGCTTCGCGCCGCCTACGAACGGCAGGCCCTCCCAATGACAGAACCGGGAGGCCTGGACCGTGGTGGACTCAACTGAGGGATACGAGGGGAGACCCGTGGGCGCAGGTCTTTTTCCCAGGGACATGGTGGGCGTCGAGGGGATGCTGCTTCAGGACCTTGCCGGATCCTACGCGGAATACCGCCATGCCTTGGCAGGCCCCTTTGACCCTGTGAAGATCCTGGCACTCACCGGCGACGTCCTCCAGTCCGTCAGCACTATCCTCTCCGCCATCGAGCAGCCCCCCGAGCACCACACCGTAGACCCAGGAAAGGCCTGGCAATGATTGATGCCCATCACCTCGCCTACGCCGGAGTGCTCCTGGTCTTCCTCGCAGGGGCAGCCTTCATTGCCATTAGCGCCTTCCTAATCTTGGGGACGGCATGGCTCACCGTTGTTGGGGTCCGCTTCATCAAACGCCGCACACCGCACAAGCCGCCAGGAGGGGAGTGCAAGCGGAGGAACGCCTTGGAGCCGGTCCTGCCGATGGAGGAGGCACTACGCCAGGCCGCTGCGGGAAAGGCCAATTATCCCCAGGAACGATCCGGGAACGACCTGGAAAGATCAATCGGGGCACGGACAGGCCCAAGCAGGCGCCTGCGGGCGCAACGACGCCAGACAGCGGCCCGGACTAAAACTGCCGCCTGACAGTATCGCCCTGCTCCCAGACGCCGTTCGCCTTGGCGAATTTCCCCGGCGAAACTGCGTCAGGAATTGCATTCTCCCGGGTTAACCACATGTGCGGGCGGTTGATGCCCGGATCTCTCATGCAAATCCCCCGGATGAAGTGTGAGAGTCCCGCTCAGGGCGCCAAGACGTGAGACTCCTTGCCGCCCAAAGGGACGGGCGGAACAGTAATCCTGAAGAACTGAACCGCCCGTCCCACACCACCACATGTTCATGTCACGGAAACACAACCAAGTATCCATCTGCCTTATAGGCGAGAATCCTGCGGGGTCGTGACGACAAGCAGCCAGCCAGGACCGCACCGTCACGATCGGTCCCGTTGATCGTCTAATCAGGGACTGCAGGTGGTCTCATCTGCCGTCACCTCGCTGTTTGGATACCCTGCGGGTCCAGCAATACAGTCCCATGATGAAATCGGGTTGCCAATGCATGTAAAAGCAGATTCGCCCCTCAACAGGGCGGCGGTGGTGCGCTTGCTGGTTCTGATACCTCTGATGGTCGGCATCCTTGTGGTTGGGGCCTACTACATCAAGTCCCTGGCAGCGGACAGCCTGGGAAGTCAGGCAGGGACTCCCCGAGACGTCCAGGTGATAGCCGGATCGGAAAAAATGACTCTCAGAATCGCGGTTACAAGTGTCCGTCCAGGATCCATTGATGACCTCAACAGATTTGATATCCCCGCCGAAGACCAGGATAAGATCCCTCATTACATTTGGTTCAGATCAAAGATCACATCCGGTTCACTGCATTCAGGGGAACCGTTCCCAATAACGGTCGACCAATGGGAAGCCGTTTCCTCCGGAGGAGAAACGTTGCAGGGCATCCCATTGGGTGGCGATCTTCAGCCTTGTCCTCAGATCAGCAACCAGAAGCTCTCTGCCGGGGAAGCAGATGAGGGATGTTTTATGGTCTTCAACGAAGCCGGGAACAGCCTGACAAGCGTGTCCCTGCATCTTGTGGGAGGCGAAAGCATCCGCTGGAGGTTTTAGGTCAGAGGCCCGCTTCACAGCCCTGTGACGGGACTGGCTTGCTTGGCACCCCTTTACGACGGCATCTTGAACTGTCGAACCAATGGGTTCCGTCACGGAACCGTTCACTGGGTGCGTCCTGAAACTGCCGCGCATCGTCAAGCACAAGGGGCAAATGAACTGGCGCCGAATCCCTGCCCTCAGTTCCGCATCGGCTGCAGCCCTCACTATGGATTTGGAGAATGTGTCACGTCCTTCCCCTAGCTGCACCGTCAAATTGGCAGTCGTTCTGCTCAAAATCCAGGTTCCGCGCGCCAAGCTGGTCGGAGGGGCAAGGGCAGGCGGAACCATCGATGTGCCCAGTCAGGGCGGTAGTACATGTCTGGATCTTCTTGGATCATGGCATGGGCCGCATCTCAGTCACGCAAGGAGCGTTTAACCGTTCTCGCACTTGTCAGTTCGCAGTGGGAACGTTTCTGGGACGACGGCAACGTCCTGACGTAAGTTGCGACTGCATGTCCCCCACGTGACGACCAGCGCAACATCCGATCAAGGTTCGCTCAAAAAGGGGACTTTTTCCAGTCAGGAACCGTCGATTCGAACAATTCGACAGTTACGCGTCAGTAGCCTCTCATTGCCGCTGTGTTCTTTTGGTGGCAGCCCTGACCACGATCAACGTGAATTCGGGCCCTACAGACAGCCGCCAGCCCTCCATCCGAGAATTGGCGCGCTCAAAAAGAAAGTTCACTCCACGATGCTCAGATCTAGAAACCTTGCCGCCCGGAGACCCCTGGCCGCTTCAAGCTTCACCCGTGTTGTCGCGGGAGGCGCTGCCCTGATGGCCGTTGCTGTTGGATCCGCCGTTGCCGCCTCCGCAACATCAGGATCACCGACTTGCCTGAACCCGCTCGCAAAAACGCACAACTTCACAGTCATTGTGGAAGACAATGCTGCTCTCGGCTCAACCGGCGCGGGCGGCGAAATCGAGGGAAGCCTGGCAGCTGGCGGCGACGTCAGTTTTGGCCTGTACAACCTTTTGGATAACTCCGACGGGGGCGCGCTGCCGACGATTGGGAGTTCTGCGACCCAACTCCTGGTAGGAGGAACTATCGACTACAGCAGCGGCCAGAAGCTTGACCTGAATGCAGGATTCGGCAAGATCACCGACACCAGCGGCCTGAGTGTTACAGCCGATGGGAGGCTCGTGCAGCATGACGGCAACCGCTATGTGAAATCGCAGTTCGGCGCCGGCCAGAGCAGCGTCGCCGACTACACGGCAGCCGCCGAGACGTACAGTGAAGCTTTTCCGGCCGACTACTTCGACCGGTTGCGCACTCTCTCGACTCAGTACGCAGCTCTGACCGAGGGCGATGACGTCGCGCAGGTTTCCACTACAGGTAGCGGCGAGGTCCAGCTGGTACTCCAAGAAGGAGAAACCAATGTCTGGAGTGTTAGCGCTGCCAGTCTGGCTGGTGTCACTGCAGTGAACTTCAACGGAGCCACTCCCAGCGATGATACGCGGCTGGTTATCAACGTCATACCCGACGGTTCCAGGGACGTTGGAGGAGTGAGGTTCAACGGCGATCCGGTTTCGGACCGATACTTTGCCCCCTGGGTCGTTTGGAACTTCGAGGGCTGGGAAAACCTGCGCCTTGTTGGCGCGACAGAAATGAGCGGGATGCTGCTGGCCCCTGACGCTGCGCTGGACTACAACCGCAACAACCCGCTTCGTGGCCAGATCCTTGCGGAAAGCATCAATATCACCGCGGCAGGCGAGATCCACCACTGGAGCTATGCAGCGGCGGCTTGCACCGAGGTGACCGTGACACCGTCGCCTGAGGTGACTGTTACGCCGTCGGCATCGGTTACGCCGTCGCCTGAGGTGACCGTGACACCGTCGGCATCGGTTACGCCGTCGCCTGAGGTGACCGTGACACCGTCGGCATCGGTTACGCCGTCGCCTGAGGTGACCGTGACACCGTCGGCATCGGTTACGCCGTCGCCTGAGGTGACCGTGACACCGTCGCCTGAGGAGACTGTTACGCCGTCGCCTGAGGTGACCGTTACGCCGTCGTCCACTCCTGAGCCCACCGTCACCCGTCCGGGTCAGGCCGCAACCGTTGGCCCGACGTCATCGGCCGACCCGACGTCATCCACGACGGCTCCGGTAGTTGCTTCTGTACCCGAATCGTCCACCCCAACCACCACCGGAGCGCTGCAGAGCGCTTCATCAGATCAGCTCGCAGAGACCGGCTTCGACCGTGCATGGATGGTCGCCATCGCTCTCGTTCTAATGTTCGGCGGCGCTCTGGCCGTGGCACTGAACCGCCGCCATGAAGGCAAGCGGGCTGCCGGCAACCGGGCCAGGCACTAGTCCACCCCACTGCGGTTTTCATCCTGCCAATCCCTGCCCCCTCCGGGTGGGGATTGGCAGGTGGGGGCAGGGCAAGAAAACTGTTTGCCGATTTAGCGTCAGGAATTGCTATTTCGGTCGTATAAGAGCAAAGCAACTTCATCGCCTCCAGCGGTTTGGGGCCCAACGACGGGATGAATGACTGTGCAGAATTATGGGGCCGTGCTGCCTTGGGAAGCGCCACAGCAGGACCGTTCGCGTTTTCATTTGGGGAGCGTCATCGCCGCCGCCGGGAAGGTTCCAAGGCAGACTGACAAGCTGATCCCGGGCGTTTCCGAGGCCCGCCTGATTATGGGGGTGAGGAGCGGGGAGCCTGCGGCAATGGCTCAGCTCTATGAGCGCCATCGTGTTCAGGGGCTCCAGTTCGCCAGATCCCTCCTCAACTCGTCTGAGGATGCGGAGGACATTCTGCACGAAGCCTTCACCAAGGCTGTTAGCGCTATCCGGAACGGGTTTGGCCCCACAGATACCTTCGGGCCATACCTGAGCACCTGCGTTCGGTCAGTCGTAAACTCCCTATGGACTAAACGTGCGCAGGAGAGTACTTCCTGTTTGAGCCACTTGGATGCCGAGGCGGTAGAGGACCCTGCCTTGGAAACGATTCTGTCAGTGTTCGAGCATGAGAACATTGCCGCGGCGATGCGCTCATTGCCTGAGCGGTGGCGGACTGTGCTGTGGCATGCCGAAGTGATGGGCGAACCGCCCAGAAACATTGCCCCGCTGCTTGGCATAGAACCGAACGCTGTCTCAGCACTGCTTATCAGGGCCCGCGCCGGACTCCGCGCCGCCTATGAGCTGCAGTCCAGGCCTGATATCAGCACGTCCGGCCGGGACCAGGCGTAGGGGCAGTTTTTAGGTGGTTCACTTGTTTACGCAGAGTGGCGGACCACAACCTGGGCAGCTGCAGGATTAGCCGCCTTCGGCCTGCATCGCCGCCAACCATGTGGGGGACTGCAAGGTTGATGACTCCACAAGGGGCCTCCAGAGGGGGCGCCAAAACATCGTTCCGACGCCCCACTCTTTGGCTCTCCGCCTATTCGGTCCAGACGGACCGCAGCGGCGTTACCTTCACTGATTTGATGACGGCACCTCCGTCAGTGGCGAAGGCCTCGAGGCCCTCACTGCCGGCGTCGGGGAAGATCTGGTCCGTGATAGCCACCGAGCCGTCCTGGCCGAAGACCTCCACCGAGGACCAGTCGACCAGAACCCGCAGGGTCACCTCGCCGGTGGAGCCAACCTTCATAGGGGCACGTTGTACCCCGGCGAAATCGGTGCTGAATCCTACGTCGCCCGATTTGGTCCGGTCGACGTAAACCTCTCCGGCTGACCGGTCGTAACCGATCCGGGTCTCCTGGCCGTTGCCCGTGCGTACCTTCACACCGAATTCGCTGGCCGTACCAGCTGCGAACGTTGCCGTCAGCTCGTATGACTTGCCTGTGGCCGGCAGCGGCGCGGACCCTGCCGGAACGGCCAGGTTCTTGGCGTTGAGCACGGCTTCCCCGCGAAGGTCCTGCAGCTCGGCGACGGGCTGCTGTACCAGATGCACACCTTCAGCGCTGCTGCGGAGACCCAGCTCGCGCGGCACGGTCATCGCACTGCGCCACGGGTCGGTCGGGATCGAGCCGGAGTAGTCCCAGTTGTTCATCCAGCCCATCATCACGCGGCGGTCAGAGGGGGCGTCGTCGAACGTCACACCGGCGTAATTGTCCTTGCCATAGTCCACCCAGTGCGCCCGCTGGACGCTGGAAAGTGCTGGTATGTCCGAGAGGCTGAACTGGTCCGCCAAGATGTGCCCCCAGCCACCGGTGTTGTTGTCTGCCACCACGATCCGGGCGGTCTTGCCTTGAAGGTTCCGAACATCCCAGCCATTCCAGTCGAGCGCCTCGCTGTCTGAGCCGGTGGCCGTCCTGACCACCTCGCCGTCGACGACGAGGCGCACGGAGGTATCAACGGCGCGTGCTGCCGCCGCCTCGTCGGAGAACATGATGTGGTCAACGTTGATGTGTCCCCAGCCACCTGAACTCTTGTCGACGATCTGGATCGTGGCAGTCTTGCCGGCGTACTCCGAGACGTCCCAGCCCGTCCAGTTGAGGGCCTCATTGTTGGCCCCTGTGGCGGACCTTACGATCTCGCCGTCGATGAGCAGGTCAACGGAGGTCGGCTCGCCGGCGGTATAGGGGTGGTTGCCTCCGCCGACGAGCAGGTTGATGTGGCTCTTGGCGATGGTGAATTCCGGGGATGTGATGGTTCCCTGTGACGTGTCGTGGTCGATGAAGGTGTTGACCAGCTGATCGCCGACGTAGCCGGTGACTTGCTGCTGGTCACCGATAGTCCCCTTCACCGGGGCGGTTCCGGCGAAGTTACCTGTTGCCACCCACCCGTCGCCGAACCCGCTACCCTCGAAGTCGGCGAAGACCTCTCCTGCAGGAGGCGAGGGGCTGAGTGTTGATCCGGGCACATAGGGGTGCTTGCCACCGCCCACTTTGAAGTTGAGGTAGCCGGCATTGAGAGTGAACTCGGGAGAGGTCAGCGTGCCGGTACCGCCGTCGAAGTTGTTGAAGCTGTTGGCCAGCCCGGCTCCGACCCAGTCGGAGACGCCGCCCTGACCGGGCAGGTTCCCGGCGGCGGGCGCCGTACCGAAGGCAGTGCCGTCGGGTGCCCATCCGCTGTACGTGCCGTCGTCGAAACTGCCGACGTCGATTCCGGTCGGGGCGACATATGGTTTGTCATCCGAGACGAAGTTCTTGCCGTCGAAGGTTCCGGTGAAGTACTGGTTAGCCGATCCGCCGGCGATGCCGCCCGAACCAATGTTGACCAGCAGCACCCATTTGCTCTTCTTCTTGTCGCCGTCCACAGGAAGCGGGAAGAGGTCCGGGCACTCCCAGACCCCGCCGGTGGCGCCGGCCGGACCGAAGTTGCTGAGATGCTCCCAGGTCTTCAGGTCACTCGAGCGGTAGAAGGCAACCTTGCGCTCGGCGCTCAGGGCCACGCTCATGATCCACTCCTGGCCCTGCTCATACCAGAACACCTTCGGGTCCCGGAAGTCGCGTGAACCGATGTCAAGGACCGGGTTGTCGGCGTACTTCGTGAACGTGCGCCCGCGGTCGGTGCTGTAGGCCAATGCCTGCGACTGGATGCCAGTTGCCTTGTCCAGACGTGTGTACACGGCCACCATCGCCGGGTTGTCCTTGGTGCCGAACCCGCTGGTGTTGTTGGTGTCGATGACGGCGCTGCCCGAGAAAACCATCTCAACGTCGTCGTGTGGGATCGCGACGGGCAGCTCATTCCAGTGCACCATGTCCGTACTGACCGCGTGGCCCCACGACATGTTCCCCCATTGGTTGCCCGACGGGTTGTGCTGGTAGAAGAGGTGGTACTCGCCCTCATAGAACACCATCCCGTTGGGGTCATTCATCCAGTTCTTCTCCGGCGTGTAGTGGAACTGGGGCCGGTACTGCTCGGTGTACGGGGCGGGTTCAGATTCGACGGAGGATGCGGGCACGCCGGTGGCCATAGTGGCGGCGAGGGCCAGCGCAACGGTGGCAATTGCGGCGGCCCGGCGCCTCCGGCTGCGGAGGCGTCGGCCGGGGGCGGGGATTGGGTAGTTCATAAAACCACTTCCTTGTGTTGGGGGCTTGCCAGTACGGGTAATACGTATAACTGTGAGACGGAGGAAGCTCTCCTCAGGCGGAACAAAGAGAATTTTCAGTGCGGCAACGTTGCCGCATTCGGACGCTCGCCGGATGGTGCGGCTCAGGGCATCTCCGTAGGGCGGGTGACTGAATTGCGTTCAATCAAAGGGCACTCCATCAGCTCGACCCGGCCATCTGGTTCCGTATCCTGGAGGATCAGTTCGACCGCGCGCCGGCCCATGGCGACGAACGGCAATTCAAGGGTGGTCAGGCCGGGACGCAGGTTTGGCGCCAGAATCGCCTGGTTGTCGAACCCCACGATCGAGACGTCACGAGGGATGGAAAGGCGGAGGTCTGACACTGCCTGGTAGGCACCCCAGGCGCCGCGGTCGTTGCCACAAAAAATCGCGGTTGGTGGCTTGTTGGCGGTCAGCAGTTCCATTGTGTAGTCGTAGCCGTCTTCCTCGCCGCCCCGCCCAAAGCGGATGAGAGCCGGATCCGGTTCCAGGCCCGCCTCGCCCAGTGCTGTCAGGTAGCCTTCATGACGTCCGACGGCGGCCGGGAGTCCGCTTTCCAGGCTCTGAATGTTGAAGAAGGCTATTCGAGAGTGCCCTGCATCCAGCAGCCTGCGGGTTGCGGTGTAGCCCCCACGCACTTCGTCAGGCGCGACGCTGGGAACGCGCCCGTCCCGGTCCTGCGAGTTGAGAACAACTGAGGGGACGCCGGTCAAGGCCTCCGGAACGTCCAGCCGCCGGTGGTACATAGCACCGTAGACCACCCCGGCCACCTTGTACGAGAGCATGGTGTCCAGGGATGCGGCCTCAAGCTCTTTGTCGCCGCCGGTGTTGACCGTAAGCAGGAGGAGTCCGTCCTCCCAAGCCCGCTGTTGTGCCCCTTCGATAATGGCGCCGGCGAACGGCGACGTGGCGACGGAGTCACCAACGAAGCCGATCATCCCGGAAACACCCTCGCGCAGGGTTTTGGCGTGTGCATTGGTGCGGTAGCCGAGTGTGTCCACGGCATCCTGGACGCGCTTCCGGGTTTCCGCGGAGAAGCGTGAACCACCCGCCGAATTCAGCACCAAAGATACGGTGGCCTGCGAGACGCCGGCGGCTGCCGCAACATCGTGCATTGTGGGTCCGGATTTGGGGCGTGATCCAGCCATGAGGACCTCCTTGGACCACCGAACCAGTAACTGAGTTATTCGTATAACTGCGGAAACTGTATCCTGCATCACAAACAGCGTCAATAGACCAGCCACCTAGGCGGCAGGCACTCAACGCTCGCCGGACAATAGCGCTCGGCTGGGGTTTCCCAGCCGAGCGCTTGCGGGATCCACCCACGGCCACCTCCTGGCCTGGGCGCTCTGTTTTACTTGAACATTGACTGCTGCAGCGGCGTAACGGTCAGGGACTTCAGGCGGGCAGTGCCGCCGTCGGCGAACAGTGCTACCTCGCCTGCGCCCGGGCCGGGGAACACCTGGTCTGTGATGGTCCGTTGGCCGCCCTGGGCGAAGACCTCCACCGAGGAGCGGTCAACGTAGATCCGCAGTGTCACGGTGCCGTCGGCGTTCAGCGTGACGGGGGCCGAGTCGACCGAGGTGAACAGGGGGTGGAATCCGGTGTTTCCGGAGTTGCCCCGGTCCACGTACACCTCGCGGCTTGATGCGTCGTAGCCGATTACCGTGGAGTGTGTCCCGTCGCCAAGGACTGTGATGCCCGATTTTGCTGCTGTTCCGGGCGCGAACGTTACGTCGATCCGCTGGACGTCACCGGAGGCCGATGCCGGCAGGGGGTGCGTGCCCGGGGTGATACTGGCGCCCTTTCTGTCGCTGTAGCTCGCCTTGGTGCCGAGCTTGTCCACTTGCTTCACGGCCTTCTGGGCCAGCCGGGGCCCGGCAGGTGTTTGCGTCAGCGAGACTTCACGCGGCAGGGACATGGCACTGCGCCACGGTGAGGTGGGGATGGTGTTGGCGTAGTCCCAGTTGTTCATCCAGCCCAGCATGATTCGTTTGTCCTCGGGCATGTTGCCGAAGGAGACCGAGGCGTAATAGTCCCGGCCGTAGTCCAGCCAGTCGTAGGAGTTGATCCGGGGCCTTGCCGGTGCAGACGAGGCAATGAATTCGTCCGCCAGGATGTGGCCCCAGCCGAAGCGGTTGTTGTCAACGATCCTGATCTGCGCCTGACGGCCCTTGAACTCGGACACGTTCCAGTTGGCCCAGTCCAGAACCTCACTGTTTGCTCCTGTTGTGGACCGGACCACTTGGCCGTCCACCACCAGGTTTACGCTGGTTTCATCCGAACGGGGCACTGCCGCCTGGTCGGTCAGCATGACGTGGTCGAGCGTGAGGTGCCCCCAGCCGCCGGTGGCCTGATCGACGATCCGCAGCTGCGCCTGTTTGCCCGCAAACTCCGAAACGTCCCAGCCCTTCCAATTGAGCTGGCCGGAGTCGTCCCCTGACAATGTCCGCACGACGCCGCCGTCCACCAGCAGTTGGGCCTCAAGCACCTGGCCGCTCTCGGGGCTGCGCTTGCCGCCGCCCACCAGAAGGCTGATGAAGTTGCGCGTCAGAGTGAACTCGGGGGACGTGAGGGTTCCTTGACGATTGTCGCCAGGGGTGGCGCCGGTTTCCCAAGTGTTGATTCGCTTGGCGCCGATGAAATAGTCGCCGCCGGAGGTGGCGGGCTGGAACGACGGCGCGAGGTCACCGGTGCCAGTCCAGCCGGCATCGGCGAGGGTGCTGCCGTCCGGAACCTCAAAACCGTCGAACAGCAGATCGCCGGCCGGGGGAGTGTTGTCCAGTTTGTCGGACACGCTTGGGTGCTGGCCGCCGCCCACCAGGAAGTTGATGTAATCGCTGTCCACAGTGAAGTCGGGGGAGGACATGGAGCCCAGTGGCCAGTCGCCGTCGTTGAAGGAATTGACCAGTCCGGCGCCGGCGAAGCCAGTGACAGGGCTCTGGCCGGGGAGGGACCCTGCTGCTGGTGTGTCGCCAAAGGGTCCGTTCTTCCAGTTGCCGGGCTCATTGCTCACGGTCCAGCCGTTGTAACTTCCGTCGTTGAACCCAGCTATCGCCGTTCCGGACGGCAGGGACTCGCTTGGCCTGGTGCTCTCGGAGGTGAAGGTTGTGCCATCGAAACTGCCCACGAAGTACTGGCCGGCCGAGCCCCCGGCCACCCCGCCCGGATTGATGTTGACCACCATGACCCATTTGATGTTGTTCGGATCGCCGTCCACGGCCAGCGGGAAGAGATCCGGGCACTCCCAGAGCCCGCCTGTAGCGTTGGCCGGCCCGAATTCGCTGAGGGCTGTCCAGTCCTTGAGGTCCGTGGACTTGTAGAGCAGCACCTTGTGGTCGGTGGCCTCTACGGCTGTCATGACCCAGTAGCCGCCGCCGTCGGGGGAGCTGTACCAGAAGACCTTGGGGTCGCGGAAGTTGGCCGAATTCCGGTTCAGGACGGGATTTTCGCTGTATTTGGTCCAGGTCTGGCCGTCATCAAGGCTGTACGCGAGTGACTGCGCCTGCAATCCGCGGTGCGGGGAGACGTCCTTGTACGCGCTGGTATAGATGGCGACCAAGGGCGGGTTCTCCGCAGTTCCGAAGCCCGTGGAATTGTCCTTGTCCACCACAACGCTTCCCGAGAAAACATCCTCCTGATCATCTGTGGAGATGGCCAGCGGCTGCTCCTTCCAGTGCACCAGATCCGGAGACGTGGCATGCCCCCAGGACATGTTCCCCCAGGTGTTGCCCGAGGGGTTGTGCTGGTAGTAGAGGTGGTAAACGCCCTTGTGGTAGACCATCCCGTTGGGATCGTTCATCCAGTTTTTTTCCGGCGAGAAATGGACTGCCGGGCGGTACTGTTCCTGCCCCAGGCTGCCTTGGGGGCTTCCGACGTCGGACTCTCCCGCCGAGACAGGACCACCCCCGGCGAGCAAGCCCGCAAGCGTTAGTCCCGCAAGCGTCAGCGCCGGAAAAGATTGAAATCTTGATGTTCGTTTCGCGTGCATATTTAAAAATTCGCCCTTCATTGCGCGTGCCTTTCCCCGTAGACAACGTTGTCAGTGAACGGAACGCTAGGCTAAGTCCAGGGGACAAGTCAATGAATAAAAAAGTTGTTGACACGCTTTAGTAACGCGCGTAACCTCGATCCCACGTCTTGGTAACGCGCTTTACTCACGAGGTGGACGCGGACCTAAGGGACATCAGACTCACGCACTACCGCCAGTCACAGCGACGGCGTCAACGCAGACCACCGGAGAATTTCAATGGCGAAGAACGGGCCCATCACGAAGTCGGCTGCAGTGCGGGATCGGGGCGTCACCATGAACGACGTCGCGAACCATGCAGGCGTCAGCCGCACCACCGTGTCCTTCGTTCTGAACAACCGGTCCACCGCCAATATCTCGGAAGAAACCCGCAAGCGCATCATTGAGTCGGTGCAGGAACTGGGCTACCGCCCAAACGCCGGCGCACGTGCATTGGCCTCCCAGCGAAGCGACTGGTACGGGCTGGTCACGGAAATCGTGACGGCCCCGTTTGCAGTGAACGTCATCAAGGGCGCCCAGGACCAAGCCTGGCTTGACCGCCGGTTCCTTCTCATTGCGCCCTCCGACCAGGCCGATGCCGTAGGACCCAACCAGGGCATGGAAGATGCAGCCATTGAAAAGCTGCTGGAACAACGGGTGGAAGGGCTTTTGTACGCGGCGACGTTCCACCGCGGCGTGCATGTTCCGAAAAGCGCCCATGAGGTTCCCACTGTCCTGATCAATTGTTTCGATGCGGACGGGAAGCTGCCCTCGATCGTCCCGGACGAACGCGCCGGCGGCAGGGTTGCCGTCGAGCGTTTGCTCGTGGCTGGCCACCGCAGGATCGGAGTCATCAATCTGGACCCGCAGATCCCGGCGGCCGTCGGGCGTTTGGAGGGTGCACGCGACGCGCTGGCGGGCGCCGGGCTGGAACTGGATCCGGAGCTGGTGGTGTCCGGATATGCGACGGCGGACGGGGGCTACGAGGCGGCCTGCGAAATCCTGGACCGTTATCCAAAAGATGAACGGCCAACCGCCCTGTTCTGCCTCAATGACCGCATGGCGATGGGCGCCTACGACGCCATTAAGGAACGGGGCCTGACCATCCCCGGGGACATCGCTGTGATCGGCTTCGACAACCAGGAACTGATTGCGGCCTACCTCAGGCCAAAGCTGACCACGGTTGCGTTGCCCTTCGAGAAAATGGGCGCTCTGGGAGTCCGGACGCTCGCCGCTCTGACAGCAGGACAGCCGATCACTGCCGACCAGCAACTGGTCGACTGTCCGCTGCTAGAACGCTCTTCGGTCTGACCGTGAAATCAATGTCGAAGAGCTGACCCTTACCCACCCCTTCACCTTGCTGATGAAGATAGGAAAGAGATACCCATCATGACACAACCCCGATACCTGAGGTCTGCCCGCGTGGCAGCGGCCGGACTGGCGGTAGGCGCAATGCTGCTGACCGGTTGCGTTGCCACCGTCAATAAGTCCGCCGGCACGGACGCAGGCGCGAACGCGAACGCCTTCCTGACCATCCCGCGTGAGGACATGGGTACGTTCGTGCAGAACTTCAATCCGTTCGCGCCAACCGTGAATCCGATGGTCCAGCAGTCGATCTACGAATCCCTGCTGATCTTCAACCCGGCCAAGGGAAACACGACGCCGTGGCTCGCCACGGAGTGGAAGGCCGCCGACGACGGCAAGTCCATCACTTTCACCTTGCGCGACGGCGTGAAGTGGTCTGATGGTCAGCCGCTGGTGGCGGACGATATCGCCTACACCTTCGAACTCCAGAAGAAGATTAAGGGCGGCTTCGACTACCTGGATAAGGTAACCGCTGAAGGCACCAACACGGTCACGTTCAACTTCAACAAGCCATGGTCGCCAGCGCTCCACGAGGTGGGACAGCTCAGCATCCTGCCGAAGCACATTTGGTCAGCGCTGGCCGATCCGGAGAAGGACGCCAACGCGAAGCCTGTCGGTACCGGCCCGTACACCGAGGTGGACAGCTTCCAGGCCCAGTCCTTCGTGCTGAAGAAGAACCCCAACTACTGGCAGCCGGAAAAGCAGAAAATCGCCGGTATCAAAATGCTCGCCTTTGCGGGCAACGATGGGGCCAACCTTGCCGCTGCTAACGGCGACGTGGACTGGGCTCCGCAGTACATTCCGAACATTGAGAAGACGTTCGTCTCCAAGGACAAGGAACACCGTCAATACTGGTTCCCGGCTACAGGTTCCATGATCAACTGGCAGCTCAATACCACCAAGGCGCCGTTCAACGATGTTGACGTTCGCAAGGCGTTGAGCATGGCTGTGGACCGTGATCAGGTGACCAAGATCGGCATGAGCGGCTATGCCAAGC
Source organism: Arthrobacter sp. (assembly GCF_031179985.1). Classification (GTDB taxonomy): domain Bacteria; phylum Actinomycetota; class Actinomycetes; order Actinomycetales; family Micrococcaceae; genus Arthrobacter. The sequence continues at coordinate 119,894 of NZ_JAPSHJ010000005.1, forward strand.
CCGCCGACTGCACAGGGCTCTCCGGCAACTACGAGACCTGGAAGAACAGCGAGGTCAAGGACAACTGCACCTGGACCAAGCTTGATGTGCCGGCGGCGAACGACCTCCTGGACAAAGCCGGCTATCCCAAGGGTGCTGACGGCAAACGCACGCTCAAGGACGGCAAGCCTTTTGAGTTCAAGATCTCCGTGGGTGCGACGTCTTCTGACTGGCTCTCCGTTGCCAACGTGATCTCACAGAACCTCGCCGAGGTTGGCGTGACGGTCAAGGTTGATTCGCCGGACTGGGCTGCCGTGGTGGCTGGCTACGAGACCGGCGACTTTGATTCCGGCATTGTGTGGAGTGCCAACGACCCCAGCCCGTACAAGTACTTCAGCACCTCCATGGGCACAGCGACCGTGAAGCCGGTGGGCACTAAGACGTTCGACAACTACCACCGCTTCGGAGACACCAAAGCTGATGCCCTGCTGGCCGAGTTCGCTGCAGAGGCCGACGAGTCCAGGCAAAAGGACATAGTCAACAAGCTGCAGGAAGAATACAACGACGCCGCTCCGCTGGTCCCGCTCTTCTCCGGCCCGGAATGGGGTGCCTTCGACGACACCCGCTTCATCGGCTGGCCCACCCAGGACAACCCGTACGCAACCCTCTCGGTCCGTGCGCCCACCACTGTCCTGGTGCTGACCTCGCTGGAACCGCGCAAGTAGTCCCACCGCCTCCCTGGCCTCGCTTCGCTTCGTCCAGGGAACCCGGGCAGCGTGGGCCCACCCACCGCTGGTCGCCGGCATCCCCGGCGACCAGCGCTGAACTGCCCGCCCGGCGGCGCCTCCCCGTATAGAGGGACAAGCCAGCCGGGCGTGGCCCCAAAAGTTCCATAATTCCCGAAATGGAGGGAAACCGTGCGCTTCATTCTCCGCCGTCTTGGTTTCTACCTGATCGCCTTCTGGGCATCCATCACCCTGAACTTCCTGCTCCCGCGCTTCATGCCCGGCGACCCCGTCTCCCGCATGTTTGCCCGCTCCCAGGACAGATTGCAGCCTGAACAGATAGAGGCTCTGCGCAAGCTGCTCGGAGTCGACAGCCGGCCCCTCTGGGAGCAATACATCGGCTACCTGCATAACGTGTTCACCGGCCAGATGGGCGTCTCCATCTCGCGTTTCCCGACTCCAGTCACCGAGGTTATCTCGACCCAGATCGGCTGGACCCTCCTGCTGGGCGGTACCGCGCTGGTGATTGCCGCCGTCGTGGGCAACCTGCTCGGCATCCTCGCAGCCTGGCGACGCGGCGGGGTGATCGATTCGGCGCTGCCGCCGGTGCTGGTGTTCATCGGTTCGTTCCCGTATTTCTGGCTCGCGATGGGTGCGCTGTACTTGTTCGGCGTGGTGCTGGGCTGGTTCCCGATCCGCCACGCATTCACGGACGGATTGGAGCCCGCGTTTACCTGGGAGTTCATCGGCGACGTCGGTGCTCACCTTGTACTGCCGGCGTTGACGATTGTGCTGGTATCCATAGGCGGCTGGATGTTGGGCATGCGGAACACCATGATCGCCACGAATTCGGAGGATTACATCACCATGGCCGAGGCAAAGGGTCTCCGGCCGGGCCGGATCATGCTCCGCTACGCAGCACGGAACGCCATGTTGCCGTCGGTCACGAGCTTCGGCATGGGGCTGGGCTTTGTGGTGGGTGGTGCGTTGCTCACCGAGGTGGTGTTCGCATACCCCGGTGTTGGCTACCAGCTCCTCAATGCAGTCCAAGGCCTCGACTACCCGCTCATGCAGGGCCTGTTCCTGACCATCACCGCCGCCGTGCTGTTGGCGAACTTCCTGGTGGACATCCTCTACGTCCGTCTCGACCCGCGCGTGCGCAGCAACTGAGGGACCCATCATGACAACCGCAATTCTGAAGCAGCCCGTTGAGCACACAGCTGCCCGCAAGCCCAACCGCAGTTTCGTCCACGGGCTTATCACCAACAAGAAGGCCCTGGTGGGCATGATCGTGATGCTCGTGTTCATTGCGCTTGCTTTGCTGGCCCCCGTGCTGTTCCCTGGAGACCCGTCGCGGATCACCGCGATGGCCTCGCTGGAACCGTCTTCCGAGCACTGGCTAGGCACCACGGCCAAAGGCCAGGATGTGCTCGCCCTGACTGTCCACGGCTCACGCAGTTCCCTGTTCGTTGGGTTGACTGTCGGCTTCGCGTCCACCTTCATTGGCATTTTGGTGGGCCTGGCCTCGGCGTACTTTGGCAAGTTCATTGACGAAGCACTGTCCCTGGTAACCAACATCTTCCTGCTCCTGCCCGGATTGCCGCTTCTTGTCATCCTGGCGGCGTTCCTGCCGCCGGGTCTGGGAACCGTGATCCTGGTCCTCGTTGTAACCGGCTGGGCCGGGTCGGCACGTGTGTTGCGCTCCCAGGCGCTGTCCATCCGCTCAAAGGACTTTGTGGCCGCAGCCGTGGTGTCCGGGGAACGGGCGGGCAGGATCATGTTCCGCGAGATCCTGCCGAACATGGCCTCAATCGTCATGGGTACCCTGCTGGCCTGCGTGATCTACGGCATCGGCGCCCAGGCAGGGCTGGAGTTCCTTGGCTTGGGTGACGTCAGCACGGTCTCCTGGGGCAACAACCTCTTCTGGGCCGGCAACGAGGGCGCCCTGCTGACCGGCAGCTGGTGGGTCTTTGTGCCCTCGGGTGTCTGCATCGCGCTGGTCGCGTTCGCACTAGCGCTCGTCAACTACGCCGTGGACGAGGTCACCAACCCCCGGCTGAGGAAAATCAAAACCCCAAAAATTACCGAAAGGAGCGCCGCAAAATGACAGTCTCCCAAGTTTCCTTCGGTTCCCACGAGCCAGTCCTCGAGGTCAAGAACCTCACCGTCAAGTACATCGGTGACACCCGCTCCACCACCGCCGTCGACCGTGTTTCCTTCAGTATCGGCACGGGTGAGGTGTTCGGGCTGGCGGGCGAGTCCGGCTGCGGGAAGTCCACCATCGCCAACTCGGTCATGCGGCTCCTGAAAGATCCCGCGAAGATCGCCGGCGGCAGCATCTCCTTCGGCGGCAAGGACGTCCTGGCCATGAGCCAGGAGGAGCTGCGCCGCTTCCGCTGGCAGGACGTGGCCATGGTGTTCCAGTCGGCCATGAACTCGCTGAATCCGGTGCTGACCATCGGAGAGCAGATCGTGGATATTTTCACCACACATGCGGGCTACACGCGCAAGGAATCACTGCGGCGGGCCGGTGAGTTGCTCGAATTGGTGAGGATCGACTCCGCACGCCTGAAGTCCTACCCGCACCAGCTCTCGGGCGGCATGCGCCAGCGTGCGGTGATCGCCATGGCCGTGGCGCTCAAGCCGTCCGTTTTGATCCTGGACGAACCCACCACCGCGCTGGACGTGGTGGTGCAGCAGGAAATCATGGCCCAAATCAAGGAACTCCAACGCGAACTGGGCTTCTCGGTCCTCTTTATCACCCACGACATGTCCCTCATGGTGGAGCTCTCGCACCGCATGGCCGTGATGTACGGCGGCCGGATCGTGGAGACCGCCAAGGCCCAGGATGTCTACACAAACCCCCGCCACCCGTACACCCAGGCGCTGATGAGTGCGTTCCCGCCGCTCACCGGTCCGCGGGTTCCGCTGACGGGACTACCCGACGGCGTGAAGTTCCGGAACATTCCGGACCTTACGGAAGCAGCACCTGGCCATTTCGTGGCACCAGTCAGTGCCGACGCTTCAGCGGCTGACACCGCCATCATGGAAGGAGCCGCACGATGAGTCACGCTGTACTGTCATCCCAGCGCCCCTCCGCCGACACCGAGGCTCCAGCCCTCGAGGTCCGCGGACTAGGAAAGTCTTTCCCTATAGGTGGCTTATTCTCTCGGGATTCCGTCCGGGCCCTGCACGGCGTAGACCTGACCATTGGCCGCGGCGAAATCGTGGCCCTCGTGGGAGAGTCCGGGTCCGGTAAGAGCACCCTGGCCCGGTGCGTTGCACGGCTGGAAAAGCCGAGCTCCGGCCAGATCCTCATCGACGGCGTCGACGTCCTCAAGCGCGACCGTTTCCAGGCGTCCCGAGCCTTCCGCTCCCAACTGCAGATGGTCTTCCAGGATCCCTTCGGCTCGCTGAATCCTGCGCATAGAGTGGAGCACTTCCTGCGGAGGTCGCTGGCGATCCACCGGAAGGGCGGCAACTCCGAGACAGCGACGCAGCAGCGACTCGGGGAGCTTATGACCACTGTGGGCCTGCAGGCCGACATGCTGAACTCCTACCCGCACGAGCTCTCCGGCGGGCAGCGCCAGCGCGTCGCGATTGCCCGGGCCTTGGCTGTTGAGCCACAGGTCATCCTCGCCGACGAACCCACCTCCATGTTGGATGTCTCGGTCCGGATCGGCGTGCTGAACCTCATGCGGAAGCTCCGCGACGAGCAGGGCATCTCCATGCTCTACATCACGCACGACCTCGCCTCGGCCCGATACCTCGCGGACCGGACGGTGGTCATGTTCGCGGGAGAGCTCGTTGAAGAAGGGGAATCCCTGGACCTCCTGGCCAACCCTGCCCACCCGTACACGCAACTGCTGGTCTCAGCCGTCCCGGATCCGGCCCGGGCGGGATCCTACGATCCCGTCCGCCGTGCCGAGCTGCGGCAGGCTGTGATGGCTTCGACCACCTGCACGTTCGACGGCGACCCAAACCAGGCCTGCTCGGCCGAGGAACCCGTTCGTCACCGCGTGGGCGACCCCGAAAACAGTCACTGGGTGAGGTGCCATCTATACCGCCCGCAACCCGGTGCTGGCGGCCATGCCCTGGCAGCTGAACCTACCGACAACACAGCTTCCGCATGACAGAACTTACGCACCCGCTGGCCACCGTGCCCCGGGACGAACTCGTCGCCCGTGCGGCTGCCGACCCCCTCCGGCCCCGCTTCCACTTTGTATCCCCGGCGGGTTGGCTCAACGACCCCAACGGTGTTGCGCAGTGGGACGGCACCTACCACCTCTTCTACCAGTACAACCCCGAGGGCGCCTTCCATCACCGCATCCAGTGGGGCCATGCCACCAGCACGGACCTGGTGACCTGGAAGGACCAGCCTGTGGCGCTGTCTGCGGGCGGTCCGGACAGCACCGACGCTGACGGTTGCTGGTCAGGGGTTTTGGTGAACGACGGCGGCACGCCCACCATCGTTTACTCCGGCCGGCACGGGGAGCATGAGCTGCCTTGTGTCGCGACCGGGAGCCCGGACCTGCTCAGCTGGAGCAAGTTTGCGGACAACCCCGTGATAGCGGCACCACCTGCCGACCTCGACATCACCGCCTACCGCGACCACTGCGTCTGGCAGGAGGGAGGCCGGTGGCGGCAGCTGGTCGGCTCAGGCATCCGCGGGTGCGGCGGAACTGCGTTCCTGTACGAATCGGCGGACCTGCGGACCTGGGAGTACATCGGTCCCCTCTGTATCGGCGACTCGTCACAGGGCAGCCCCACGGACGCGGACTGGACGGGCACCATGTGGGAGTGCGTGGACCTGTTCCGTGCCGACGGCGGTGCACCCGGACAGGTGCCGGATGCCTCGGGCGCTTCGGAGGGGGATTCGCATGTGCTTGTCTTCTCGGCCTGGGACGACGGCGTCACGCACCATCCCCTCTATTGGACAGGGCGATACTCCGGTGACGCGTTCGAACCAAACGCACTGAACCGGCTCGACTACGGCGGCCGCTATTTCTACGCACCGCAGTCGTTCCAGGACGAGTCGGGCCGCCGGATCATGTTTGGATGGCTGCAGGAGGGGCGAGAGGCAGATACCTCCGTGGAAGCGGGATGGTCGGGGGTAATGAGCCTTCCACGGGTTGTCTCACGTGACTCCGACGGCTCCCTGTCTTTCGCGCCCGTGCCCGAGGTAGCTGCGCTCCGCCGGGAGCACGTTGGTGTGACCCCTGCCATGATCACGGAGTCCACATCGGGACCGGGTGTTGTCACAGGCGTTGCGGGCCCCCAACTGGACCTTGAGCTGGAGCTGGAACTGGATCCCGGCGCCGTCGTCCGCCTGGGGGTGCTGGAGACATGGGACGCCGACGGGACCCCGATCGAGCAGACCGCCATCGAGCTTTCCCGGGAGGATGCCAGCGAAAGCAGCGGTGAGGCCGTCAGCCGGGGCACACTGCGGCTCGACCGGACCCGGAGCAGCCTGGAAGGCGACGTCGACACTGATCCCAGGGAGGGGCCGGTGCCCATGCCAGGCGGGCGGGTTTCCCTGCGTGTCATCGTGGACCGTTCCGCCGTCGAGATCTTTGCGAACGGCAAACCTCTCACAGCACGCGTGTACCCGCGGCTTGGCGGAGGGGGCATCAGCCTCGATGCCACTGAAGGGACAGCCCGCGTGGTCCGTTTCGACGCCTGGACAATGGGGGAAATCTTCGGCAGCGAGCGCCTGCTCTTTCCTTGAACCCAGTGCCTATGCCGGGACTTCATCCTTTGATGCCAACTCTTGAGCGGGAAGTTCTGGCGAGACACCTGCAGCCTGATCTCCTGCCGGCGTATTCGTCAGCCAGCAGATGTTTTGCAGCTTCTCGAAGGAGGAGGGAAGAGTGTCATCGGGCCATACCGCCTCTATCCAGGCGATGATCTGAGCGGGCGTGTCCGGCCAAGGAAAATGGTTCGTGCCGATCATGTCTCCAACGCTGATGAGCCCAGTTTTCAGGGCGGTCAGGAGTTGCCCGATGACCTCTTCCCGCAGCTCAGGGCCATCCGGGCAGCCGGAAAGTGAACTGACGTGGTGGGCAAACAGGCCAAGACTCATGCAGTCGCCCCGGTTTTCCGCAAGCACCAGTTGCAGGACGGGATTCACAGGGGCAGCTCTCATACGGGACTGACGCGCGTAAGTCCGGATCGTGACGCTGACCGTTCTGGCAGCCATTCGTGACGTGAAAGTCCTCAACAGGAAGCGCGGTGTCCGTCACGATTTCCGTCTCGCGGGGTTCTAAAGGTGTCGGATGGCGGGATCTGGCGCCCGAACTACTCAACCTGGCGAGCACCTCTCGCAATGAATACGGAGAAACGCCACGTGAGAAAGCCTCATATCGGAAAGCCACCCCTCGTATCCTGGACCGTCCAGTCAACGTTGCGCGACGACGTCGCAGATCCTGCCGGGTACACAAGTTTCATCCGCACCTACACGGAGATGTGGCCTGGACGATACGGCAGGTTGGCTCACTCCATCCGGGTTAATGATTGGGACCAAGCCATGGACGCTGCACTGAGTCTCAGGTCCTCCAGCGAAATGCTGGGCGCCGTCAACCTTGCCAGATTGGCCCTGGCAGTGGAGCAGGCAATCCGCAGCAGGCGGCTTCATGCCGCCGGAATGCTGTTGCCTGGATTGAAATCATGCGGCGAGGACACCATGTCCGTTCTCCTCCGGGGCTCTAAGCCCGCGGGGCAGCAACACGCCGGAAACCGTGCATAGCTCAGTCGTAAGTTAGCCACCGCCTGGCACGGTGTTGCTCCGTAGCAAATGGAGTATGAGAACTTTCACCTGCGCCCCGAGTGCAGGGCCAACTCCAGCTCGAAGCGTGCTTTCGGATCCTCAAGGGCCTCGCCGAACAGTTCGCGGAGCTGGGCGGCGCGGTAGCCCACTGTCTGCGGGTGGATGCCCAGCTCGGCGGCGACCGGGCCTCGCTGGCCCCAATGCCGCAGCCAGGACAAAAGGGTCTCCGCCAACCGTTCGCGTTGAGCCGGGCGCAAGGCCTCGAAAGGGGCCAGTCGCCGGTTTGCTAGTTCAGCTATCGCCGACGGTTCGGAACCCAGGATGATCTTCGAGAGGTGTTCGTCGGCCCACACCGGACCTTCCTCCGGCCCTTCCCTCGGTGGCAAAACTGAGGCAGCCAGAACCGCCAACCGCAGGGAATCGGGCACCTTTTCCCAGCCCACAGCGGGCCCGACCGCGGCGGTGCGTCCACGCAGTGCCTTTTCCAGCTGTCCCCGGGTTGCGGGGGAGTTGCGGGAAGGAACAAGTGCCACGACGTCGGTTTCGCGCTCTACCACCAGCGTTCCCGCGCCAAGCTGCAGCCGGAGCCCGGCAGTACGGTCAAGCGGCATGGTCACCACCCTCAGCTCCTCAGGAATGGCCCAGTCCGCCATGGACGCCTTCTGCCGCAGGGCAGCTTCATCGGCCTGGCCGGATAACAGGAGTTCCAACAGTTCGGTGCGCCGCCGTTCCACCGCTCCGGCGCGCTCGGACTGTTCAAATGCGAACGCCTCAGCACTGACGGCGGACAGTTCGTCAATGTAGGCGAGGATGGATTCGCCGAGGGCCACAACCACGTTCAGCCCCAGATTCCGATCCATGGAGATCCTCGACATCTCGCGGAAGGTCACCCTGGCGCTCATGCGATACGCACTAAGGAGGGCATCCATGCTCCTGCCTTGCCGGAACTCCCCGCTTCCCAGGCCGGCAACCAGCTGTCTGCTTTCCTCGGACAGTGCGGGCAGTCTTGTGCCGGGGAGCTGGAGGAAGCGATCGAGGGCCGCTCCCACTCCGCGCCGCAGCCCGCGGCCAAAACGTCCTTCAATGGGACGTGCATAAGCGGGCACCAATTGGGGTACGGATTCGATTATTGCCTCAACAATCCCTGGCATCAGGGGCCGCAGGATCTCGCTGACTTCAACCGGAAGTTCCAGCCAGGGAGGTTCATGGGCCGGGGTGGCTTGACTCTTCTTGGAGGGATGGTTCATGAGAGACTTCCATAAGTTGTTTCGGGGGAACAGTTTAGAACGTTCGATCGTATTCCCTGGGAGAAGTAATATGCCTCGTTCCGACATAAGCTTAGGACTATGATCCGGCTCCGTAAGCTGGCGCGCGCCGCATCTCTGTTCACAACCCCCCTGGCTCCAGAAGACTTCCTGGCGCTATTCAACCCTGTCTTCTCCACGCGACAACTTCGTGGCGTGGTTACCAGGGTGGTTCCGGAGACCGCCGATTCCGCCACAATTTTCTTCCGTCCCGGCCGCGGCTGGCAGGCCCACAAGGCCGGCCAATGGGCCCGTATCGGCGTCGAGCTTGATGGCGTCTTCCATTGGCGCTCGTACTCGCTCAGTGCTCCGGCCGGGCAGGACCCCGCCATTACTGTCTCCGACGTCGGGGCAGTATCAGGCGCCCTGGTCCGCAACACCAAGCCCGGCGACATCCTCTTTCTGGCGCCGCCACAGGGCGATTTCGTGCTCCCCGAACACCCCCGGCCGCTCCTGATGCTCACAGCAGGCGCCGGGATCACCCCCGTGATGTCCATGATCCGCACGCTGGTGCCGCACCGCCCCGATTCGGACGTCGAACTGATTCACTCGGCGAGGACTCCCGCTGACAGCATCTTCAGGGAGGAACTGGCTGAACTCGCGGACCAGTTCCCGAACCTGAAGGTCACCGACTGGTACACCAGCGAACGCGGAAGGTTCGATTTCAGCTCGTCCAAAGAGCTCGACGCACTCTGCCCGGACTGGCGCAGCCGAGCCGCCTACGCCTGTGGGCCCGAGGGCTTCCTGGACGACGCCGAGTCGCTGTGGTCTGCTGAGGCTGCTGCCGCCGCCAGAAACGGAGGCAAGTCTCCCGCGGGGCCCTTTGCCGCTGACCCGGTGAATCTCATCATCGAACGCTTTACTACCAGCCTGGCCGGCGGTGACGGGCACGACGGCGGACTGGTCACCTTTGAGGCCTCCGACCGCGAAGTCGAAGCCGACGGCGCCACGCCCCTTCTCGACGTTGGCGAAGACGCCGGCCTGCTGATGCCCAGCGGATGCCGCATGGGTATCTGCCACAGCTGTCTCATTCCCCTGCGCGCTGGCCACGTCCGTGACCTCCGCACCGGTGAAGTCCATGGCGAACCGGGCCAACTGATCCAAACGTGTGTTTCGGCAGCCGCCGGGCCCGTTAACCTCGACATCTGAGGAGCAATATCACATGACAACTGTTTCAAACCGCACCCATGAGGCAACAGCAGCCGGAGCTCCGGCAGGCGCCAAGACGCGCCCCGGCGCTCTGGCAACAACCGGCAGTCCGCTGGTGCGTCCACCCGCTGCAGCCCACCTCACCGACGAACAGGTGGCGGAGCTGGGCCGTGAACTTGATGCCATCAAGGATGACATTCTCGGCAAGCGCGGGAGTTCGGATGCCGACTACATCCGCCGGATGATCAAGATTCAGCGCGCCCTGGAGATCTCGGGCAGGGCGGCCCTCCTCTTCAGCAAGAACAAGAAGGCCTGGGTGGCGGGTACCACGCTGCTCAGCTTCGCCAAGATCCTGGAAAACATGGAACTCGGCCACAACATCCTGCACGGCCAGTGGGACTGGATGCGTGACCCGGACATCCACTCCACCACGTGGGAATGGGACTTCGTCACCCCGGCCCGCGCGTGGCAGCACACCCACAACGACCTCCACCACCGCTGGACGAACGTGGTGGGCAAGGACAACGACGTCGGATACAACCTCCTGCGCATGGACGAGAACCAGCCGTGGAAGCCCTTTAACCTGGGCAACCCTCTGTACAACGCCATCCTGGCTCCCGTCTTCGAGTGGGGCATCGCCATCTACGACCTCGAACTCGCTGACTACCAGGAGGGGAAGAAGACCAAGGAAGCACTGATGCGGGACCTCAAGGCCCTTGGGAAAAAGGCGCTCAAGCAATTCACCAAGGACTACGCCGCTACTCCTGCCGCAGCCATGCTTACCGGTTCAGGCAAGCAGGCGCTCTATGGCACCCTCACGGCCAACGCCGTCCGCAACGTCTGGGCCCACGCAGTGATTTTCTGCGGCCACTTCCCCGACGGCGCGGACACCTTTACCGAGGAAATGGTGGAAGGCGAGACCCGCGGCGACTGGTACGTGCGCCAGATGATCGGTTCCGCCAACATCTCAGGTTCCAAGTTCATGCACCTCATGACCGGCAACCTGTCCCACCAGATCGAGCACCACCTCTTCCCTGACCTTCCGTCCAACAGGTACGCCGAGGTGGCCCCGAAGGTCCAGGAGATCTGCAAGCGCTACAACCTTCCGTACACCACCGGCCCGCTGCTCAAGCAGGTCGGGTCATCGTGGGCGAAGGTCTTCAAGCTGGCTGTTCCAGGCAAGGCCAAGACGGCCTAATTCACTCTTTGAGGCCCCGGTTGCTCCTGAAAACAAGCGACCGGGGCCTTTGTCTGCCTGGTCAGCCCGGTCCGAGGTCACGTGCTGGAGGCACTGGTCGCCCCGGTTGGTTCGTGGAACACTGGGCAAATGGCAACCAGCTCAAACGCGCACTCATGGCCAAAGGACTTCATCTGGGGATCCGCCACTGCGGCAGCCCAAATCGAGGGCGCCGGGCATGAGGACGGGAAAGAGGACTCCATCTGGGACACCTTCGCCCGCCTGCCGGGTGCAATCGCCCATGGTGACAACCTGGAACGGGCGGTTGACCACTACCACCGGATGCCGCAGGACGTGCAGCTGATGAAAGAGCTGGGGCTTGATTCCTACCGGTTTTCCATCAGCTGGGCGCGAGTGAGGCCCGGTGACCGCTTCACCAACACCAAGGCCCTGGACTTCTATTCCAAGCTGGTGGATGAACTGCTGGAGGCGGGAATCCTGCCCTGGCTGACTCTTTACCACTGGGATCTGCCGCAGGCTCTGGAGGATGAGGGCGGCTGGACCGGCAGGGACACCGCGTACCGCTTTGTGGAGTACGCCACCGACGTTTATGCCGCCCTCGGTGACAGAGTGCAGCACTGGACCACCTTTAATGAGCCGTTCTGCTCAGCCCTGCTGGGCTACGGTTCAGGAGTGCATGCGCCAGGGCGGCAGGAGCCTCGGGCAGTCGTTGCAGCTGTCCACCATCAGCACCTGGCCCACGGGCTTGCCCTCGATGAGCTGCGCCGGCAGGGCGCCCAGCACCTGGGCATCACCCTCAATCTGAGCAACGCCATTCCCCGGGATCCCAATGATCCTGTGGACCTGGATGCTGCCCGGCGCTTCGATTCACTGCAGAACCGCATTTTCCTGGATCCACTGCTCCGCGGCGCGTATCCGGAAGACACTTTGCGGGACCTGGCACCCTTCGGGCTCCCGGAGCTGATCCACTCCGGAGACATGGAGCTCATCGGGGCCCCGCTCGATTTCCTGGGCGTGAACCACTATCACGACGACCTCGTCAGCGGGCATCCGGACCAGCCGAACATAGACGGCCATTCCGGAGGTGCGGAGCGGAAGGCAGCCTCTCCCTGGGTGGGTTCGGAAGACATCACGTTCCCCAGCCGGGAGCTGCCCCGGACGGCGATGAACTGGGAAGTAAACCCCGACGGCCTCCGCCACTTGCTGGTCAGGCTGGGCAAGGAATACCCCTCCCTGCCGCCGCTGTACGTTACCGAGAACGGTGCAGCCTACGAGGACACTCTCAGCCCTGACGGGAAAGTCCACGATGTTGAGCGGACCAACTTCATCCTCGACCATATTGAAGCGATGAGGCAGGCCATTGAACAGGGGGCTGACGTTCGCGGATACTTTGTCTGGTCTCTCCTGGACAACTTTGAATGGTCCTACGGGTACGGAAAGCGTTTTGGCATCGTGCGTGTGGACTACGACACCCTGGAGCGGACTATCAAGGACAGCGGACTCGCCTACGCCCGCCACATCGCCGCAGCCAAGGGCCAGCCGGTCAGCTGATCAGCAACCCCAGGGCCTCAGTCAGGTGGCCCACTTCCCGGACGGAGAAACCCGCAGGTACCGCACCCGGCCCGTTGGGGCTCAGCGGGACCACGGCGTGGGTGAAGCCGAGCCTGTGGGCCTCGTGGATACGCTGGTTGATGCCGGGGACGGGGCGGACCTCTCCTGCGAGGCCTACTTCTCCGAAGGCTATGAGCCGCTGGGGGAGCGGCTTCTTGGCCTTGGCTGAGGCTACGGCCAGGGCAACGGCAAGGTCCGTAGCGGGTTCGCTCAGCTTCACGCCGCCGACAGTGGCAACGTAGGAGTCGTCCTTGTGCAGCAGGCAGCCGGCCCGCTGCTGAAGCACTGCCAGGAGCATTGCCACCCGGGAGCTGTCCAGCCCGCTGGTGGCCCGGCGCGGCTGCGAGTTGGCGCTTTCGGCGAGGAGAGACTGGACCTCGGCCAGCAAGGGGCGGCGGCCCTCCATCGTCACGGTGATACATGTACCGGACACGGGGTCCTTGGTGCGCGTGACAAATAACCCGCTGGGATCGGCAAGGCCCATGATGCCGTCCTCGTTCAGGTCGAAGCAGCCGACGTCGTCCGTTGGTCCGTACCGGTTCTTGACGGCCCTCAGCAGCCGGAGCCGCGAATGACGCTCACCTTCGAACTGGCAGACAACGTCCACCAGGTGCTCCAGGAGCCGGGGACCGGCGATTGAACCATCCTTGGTGACGTGGCCTACCAGGAGGGTGGTCATGTTGCGCCGCTTGGCAGCGGCAATGATGGATGCTGCCACTTCCCGGACCTGGGAAACCCCGCCCGAGCTCCCCTCGACGTCGGCGCTGCTGAGCGTCTGGACCGAGTCAACCACCAAGAGGCGGGGTTCCACCTTCTCCACCTGGCCCAGGGCCTGGCCGAGGTCCGTTTCCGCGGAGAGATAAAGCGAGTCCGCCACAGCATCGATCCGCTCGGCCCGGAGTTTTACCTGGGCGGCGGATTCCTCGCCGGTGACGTACAGGACGTCCTGGCCGCTGCGGGCAAACTTGGCGGCAACATCCAACAGGAGGGTGGACTTTCCCACGCCTGGTTCCCCAGCAAGCAGGATCACCGCTCCGGGAACCAGCCCTCCGCCCAGCACACGGTCCAGTTCGTCGACGCCGGTGGGCAGGAAAGCGGCCGTAGTGGCGTCCACCTCAGCGATGCGGCGGGCCGGCTCCACCACTGTGGCAGCCGCCGTCGTCCGCGCAACAGCTGCACCGGTCTCCTCAACTGTTCCCCAGGCCTGGCATTCGCCGCAACGCCCCACCCACTTGACGGTGGTCCAGCCGCATTCGGCGCACTTATAGGCCGGGGCTTTGGACGCCCGGGAAGTCTTGGTTGCCATGGGTACACAGTAGCCGTGGGGGCCGACAACATTGCCGCCGGCCGTATAGGACGGCCGTCTCAATGCAGCAGTTCAGTACGTTCCGTAATGCTGGCATTGCCCGTTGACCTTCCCTCTTGCACCCGGATATTTTGGATTGTAAGCATACTTATTAAGCGATCCTGCGAACCGGAATTGAACTGAACGTGCCCTTTGTAGCCACCGCGAAAGCCTCCTCAAAAACAGGATCCCTGCCGCTTGCCGCCATGCTCGTTCTCGCCGCCATTGGCTTCACTGCCATTACAACCGAACTGCTCCCGTCGGGCCTGCTGCCGCAGATGGCTGAGGACTTCGACGTCGGCGAATCACAGGTGGGGCTGCTGACCGTGGCCTACGCCGGGATTGTGGTGGTCACCGTAGTGCCGATGGCGCGGCTCTGTTCACGCCTGCCGCGACAGGCGCTGCTGCTGGGCCTGGTGGTGACCTTCGCCCTCAGCAATGTTCTCCTTGCCCTCAGCCCCGAATTTTCCCTGGCAGTAGTGGCCCGCCTTATTGGCGGCGTAGCCCACGGACTGTTGTGGTCCACCATGGCTCCGTACATTGCTGCGTTGGTGCCCGAGCACATGCTCGGACGGGCCATGGCCGTTGTGTTCAGCGGGAACAGTCTGGGCCTTGCCGTTGGCGCACCGGCGGGAACGGCGCTGGGGGCATGGGTAGGCTGGCGCACGTCCTTCCTGATCATGGCAGCCACCGGGGCTGTGCTGGCCCTGCTGGCCCTCTGGCTGCTTCCATCAGTACGCGGCAGCCGCAAGGGACAACCGCCGTCAGTGCTGCAGGCCATCCGCCAACCCGGCGTGAAATCGGTGACCTTGGCCTGGCCCCTGATGCTCTTCGCCCGCTTTGCAGTCTTCACCTATATTGCTCCCTTCATCCTCGCTGCCGGGCTGCCGTCCCAGGCCATCAGCATCTCCCTGTCTGTGGTGGGGGCTGTAAGCTTCGCCGGGCTCTGGATCGCAGGAATGACCGTTGACTCCCGGCCACGGCGTTCTCTGATCGCAGCCGCCGCCACCGTGGTTGGAGCATGCCTGCTCCTGCCGTGGGCGGGAACCACACTGCCCGGCGCATATTGTCTGATGGCCCTCTGGGGAGCCGCCCTGGGCGCCTGCGGCATCTACAACCAGGCAGCAATCCTGCGCGCTGGGAAGGAACACAGTGACGCCGCCAACTCACTGATGGTACTGGCGACCCAACTGGGGATCGCCATAGGGGCGGCATATGGCGGGCTGGCGTTGTCCTTGGCCGGGCCGCTGCTGGTTCCGGTCGCAGCGGCGTTACCCGCCGCCGTCGCGCTTGGTGCGGTCATAGCCGGACGTAAGGCAGGCTACCCGCCGGGCCCGAAAGAGGGCGGGAAGGAAACCGGCGCTAGCTCTCGTCCTGCAGCGGCGGCAGGAGGTCCCGGGCTTCCTTCGAGTCGATCCCGGTAGCCTCCAGCAGGTCAACCATGAGCGGGCGGAAGAGCATCACCACGGTCTCGCCTTCCAATCGGTCTACGTCGAGCATCCGGGGGTGCAGCCTTCCGGCGACGTAACTGAGATCTTTACGGGCGGCACGCAAATGGGCGCGACGAACGCCGTCATGAACCTCGCCAAGACCCAACGAAAGCTCATCGATGGCATCCGCCGTTTCCCGCAGCACCTCAGCGAGGTTTTCCGTCGCCTCATCGGACAGGGCGGCATGATTGATGGCACTCGTGAGGCGCCGGGCGAACACCCGGCTGTTACGAAGGGCAAGGTCAATGTAGTCAAGCGATTGTTCCAGCCGGTCGAGCTCATCACGATGCCTCCGATAGGCCGGAGCCAGGGTTGCTACTTCGCCGGAAGCCCGCAGGGTCTGGCGCATGGCATCCACCAGCGGTTGGCAATTACGGCCGCGGACCAGAGCATGCCAGGCCTGGGTGGAGTCGCTGTAGGTCAGGGCAGAGGCGCACTCCCGCAGCACCTCGGCCAGTTCATGCAACAGCTTCCGGACGTCCTTGCGGGGTTCACGGCGGGGATCCTTGGGCACCAGGATGGTCACCAGCAAGGCAAAGAGCCCACCCACCACGGCGTCCAGGCTCCGGGTGAATGGCCCTCCCGCCGGCGCCGGCAGCAGCACCACCAGCAGGGACTGCAGCCCCAGTTGGGTGGTGAAGATGTTGCCGCCGTCCAGGAATCTTGCCAGCAGGATGGAGACGAAAAGTACGACGGCGGCCACCCAGATATCGTCGCCCAGCCAGTGGAGCAGCAAGTCACCCACGGCGATGCCGATGGTGCAGCCCAGGCCGACCTCCACAACCCTTCGCAGCCGTGGCTCGCGGGAGAAACCCAGGGCAATCAAGGAGGAAGTCGCCGCAAACAAAGGCCCTGAGTGGCCCAGGACATACTGGGCAAAGGCGTAGGCTCCCACCGCACACACCGTCATCTGGAGGGCAGGGACCAGCGAGTTCTTGCTCCTGACAAGACCGGTCCGGGCCCGGCCGCGGAGGAATCGTCTGCTTGCGGATAATCCAGTGACGGCCATGGAATCCAGTCTATTTGTTTCGTGTGAGGGCTTTCCTGGGTGCCTTGGACGACAGCGCGTCAAAGCCATGACCGAATTGCGTGATTTTGGCCGGCTACTGCTGGTCCCGAGCCAGGGATTGCGCGGGATGGCAGCATTTTTGGCCGTCTCGTCCCATCAAAAGTTACGCATTCGGGCCGACATCCCCGGCCAGATGAGTCCGGCACTCAGGCAATGGCCTGCGCGATTGCCCGTTCCCATCCAGTCCTGCAGCGCCAGCTCGCGGGAATCCTTGATCCCCATCCTGCGCTGCTCGGGCGAAGCAACCAGAACAAGCCACCCAAGGACCAAAACGCCTGCCCGCCTAGACTCGCCTCCGGCTCCTGGTCGAGCAAGAGCACCCGGCGACCGGCTTCGGCAAGCTCGGCGGTAGCCACCAGGCGGCGAGGCCCGCTCCGACAACGATTGCGTCTGCATCCATGAGTGAGAGCGTATTTCAACGTCCTTCACATGGCCGTCACTGGCCGACAAAGGACGGGGTTTTATTTAGGATCGGATAAACGCTGACCGGATAAACGCTGAGCGGAAGACGTTGCCCGGCAAACAAGGCAAGAGGAATGGGTGTTCCATGGGAGATTCCACGCGGGAGAAAGCCGCAGATGTGTTGCGGGGGTGGGCTTTGGATGAGGAGCTGAAACAGCGGGTGATGTCGTCTCCACCGCTGGCCGCTATTGCTCAGAAGATCGCGGCGGGCTACTCGGCGGGAGAGACGGTCCGGGATGCCATTGAAGCTGCCAAGCGAAGCATGGCCCGAGGCCATCTGGTCAGCCTGGAGTATGCAGGCGAAAGCGTACGGGACGCCGGGGTTGCAGAGGCCGAGACCGCAGTATTCCTGGACCTGATTTCCGCGTTGCGGCAGGCGGGCATAGCCGGCACAGTGTCCTTTGACCTTTCGCACATCGGCTCCCTTGTCAGCCCAGCGCTCGCCTTGGAGAACGCGCGACGGATGGCAGACGCCTTGGCGCCCCTCCGAACGTCACTGATGATCTCCGCGGAAGGCTCCGATCGGACCGATCTGGTGCTTGACCTCTACGAGGCACTCAGGGAGGAAAAGGTGGAGGTCGGCGTCACCCTCCAGGCCCGTCTGCACCGCAGCGAAAAGGACCTTAAGCGTCTGCTGAAGCAACCCGGAACCATCAGGCTGGTGAAGGGAGCCTTCCTCGAACCGGAAGGGATGGCCTACCCGCGTGGCAGCGCTGAACTCCAGGAGAACTATCTGCGCCTTGCCGGGCTGATCATCGACGCCGGACATCCCGTTTCCATCGCGACCCATGACGCCGCGCTGATCGCTGAAATCCTCGAAAGGCACCCCAACCTCAGTGAGGCGAAGGATGTGGAGTTCGAGATGCTTTTGGGCTTGGGCACGTCCACCCTGGACCGCCTGCATGCTGAGGGCTTCACTACCCGTGAGTACTCCATTTTCGGTGGCGAGTGGTGGCTCTACGTCCTGAACCGGATCGCCGAAGACCCGGAGCGGGTGTTCGACGCCATCATCGCGGCCGGCCGCTGACACGGCTCACCGTGCCCCTGCGCGGTGCGAGGGTCAGTAGCTTTCCGGTTCGTGAGCTTCCGTGGGCTCGATGAATGCTGCGGCCAGGGCTTCGGAACCGCGGGCCAGCAGTGCGACGTCCGCACCAACCAGAATGAAACTGGCGCCATTGTCGAGGTAGTGGCGGGCGGTATCAGGGTTGAAGGCGTTCACGCCGGCCGGTTTACCTGCCGATTTTGCGGCTCCGAGGCAATGTTCGACGGCGGCGCGGACCTCAGGGTGTTCCTGCTGTCCCAGCAGGCCCATGGAGGCAGCGAGGTCCGAGGGACCAAGGAAGATAGCGTCCACACCCTCCACGGCGAGGATCTCCGTCACCGAATCCACCGCCTTTGTGGACTCAATCTGGACGGTGATGCTGATGGTCTCCGCGGCCCTGGCGAGGT
Source organism: Arthrobacter sp. (assembly GCF_031179985.1). GTDB lineage: Bacteria > Actinomycetota > Actinomycetes > Actinomycetales > Micrococcaceae > Arthrobacter. The sequence goes on from NZ_JAPSHJ010000005.1 coordinate 138,441, forward strand.
AGTCCGGAATGCGGTTCCAGCGGGCGGCGCGGGCCAGTGCCGAGCCCACGCCGCGAACTCCGCGGGGAGGGTAACGGGTGGCGGCCACTGCAGCCTCCGCCTCAGGCACCGAATTGACCATGGGGATCAGCAGGTTCTGGACGCCCAGGTCCAGGTACTGCTTGATGAGCACAGTGTCATTCACTGGCGGCCGCACCAGGGTATGAACCGGGAAGCCGTGGATGGCCTGGAGTTGGGCCAGGATCGATTCCAGGCCGTTCGGGCTGTGCTCGGCATCCACCAACAGCCAGTCGAGGCCGGAGCCCGCGCAGAGTTCGGCCACGAGCGGGCTGCCGGAGCAGACCCACATGCCCGCCAGCGGGCGGTGTGCCGCTGCCAGCGCATCTCGAAAGGTGTTGTCCGGTTCTAGTCGAAGCGGCATGTGACACTCCCCAGCGGTCCGTAGTCGGCATGGACGGTGTCCCCTTTATATACCCACAAGGGCCGGGTGAAGGATCCGGCGAGGATGATGTCGCCGGCCTTCATGCTGTCCCCATGGGCGGCGATCTTGTTGGCCAGCCAGTGGACGCCGTTGGCAGGATGGTCCAGGACGCCCGCGGCGACGCCGGTTTCTTCCACGGTCTGGTTTTTATAGAGGATGGCCGCCACCCAGCGCAGGTCGACGGCGTCGGGCCTGACCGGGTGGCCGCCCACCACCATGGCCCCCATCGCCGCGTTGTCCGCGATGGTGTCCACGATGGTCCGGCCCTCCATCTCAATCCGGGAATCCAGGATCTCCAGGGCCGGAACCACGTACTCGGTGGCCTTCAGGACATCGAAAATGGTGCAGCCGGGGCCTTTGAGCCCGTCCTTCAGGACAAACGCCAACTCCACCTCCACCCGCGGATGGGTGTAGCTGTCCCATTCAACCGAACAGCCCGTTTCCAGCACCATGTCATCGAAGATGGCGCCATAGTCCGGCTCGGTGATCCCGGTGGCGGCCTGCATGGCCTTCGACGTGAGGCCGATCTTCCGCCCCACCAGGGTCCGGCCGGCATCCTCGTTCCGGCGGCGCCACAGCTGCTGCACGGCGTAGGAGTCCTCCACGGTCATCTCCGGATAGCGGGAGGTCAGCCGGGGCACGGGAGTCCGGGAACGTCCGGCCTCCAGCAGCTCGTCCGCAATGGCCTCAATCGTCTTGGCATCCAACATGCTAGACCTGCGCTCCGAGCTTGAACCCGCGATCCTCGCCGGACTCCTGGCCGGGCTCCCGGGTGTACGAAAAACCGTCCGCGCCCACGGTCACTGCCATCTCGCTCTTTTCCTCGCGTTCGATCACCGGTTGCGGATTGCCGTCCAGGTCCAGCACCAGGGAAGCCTCCGTGTACCAGCTGGGCACTACCGGGTTGCCCCACCAGTCGCGCCGCTGGTTATCGTGAACGTCCCAGGTCACCACCGGGTTGTCCGGGTCGCCGGTGTAGTAGTCCTGGGTGTAGATCTCGATCCGGTGCCCATCCGGGTCCAGAATGTACAGGTAGAAGGCGTTGGATACGCCGTGCCGGCCGGGCCCGCGTTCAATCCGGTCGCTGATCCGCAGGGCGCCCATTTTGTCGCAGATCTGGATGATGTTGTGCTTCTCGTGAGTGGCGAAGGCAATGTGGTGCATGCGCGGGCCGTTGCCTCCAGTCAGTGCTGTGTCGTGCACGGTCTGCTTGCGGTGCATCCACACGGCATAGGAAACGCCGTCGGAATCCTGGATGTCTTCTGAGACGCGGAAGCCGAGATCCTCCAGGTATTTGCGGCCCCGCTGGACGTCAGGGGTGACCTGGTTGAAGTGGTCCAGCCGCACCAGCTCGCCGGCGGAGTAGAGGTCGTAGCGCTGGGTGAGGCGCTCCACATGCTGCACATCGTAGAAGAACTCATAAGGGAAGCCCAGCGGGTCCTCGACTCTCACGGAGTCGCCGACGCCCTTGGTGAAGCCTTCCCTGCGGCGTTCAGTGCGGCAGCCCAGTTCTTTGAAGTACGCTTCCGCAGCATCAACTTCTGTTGGGGACTTCACCCGGTAGGCAAACGCTGCGACGGCGGCGATGGGCCCCTTGCGGAGTACCAGGTTGTGGTGGATGAACTCCTCGAGGGAGCGCAGGTAAATGGTGTTCTCGTCTTCTTCGGTGACGTGCAGGCCCAGGACATCGACGTAGAACGCGCGGGACTTGGCGAGGTCCGTGACCACGATTTCCATGTAGGCGCAGCGCACGATGTCCGGAGCGGGAACGGTGGGGGTGGGAACAAAGTTGGTCATGGGATTCTCTCTTCTTTGAGGAGGTAGGGGACGGCAGCCGGAGAGGCTAGCCCTCGTTGGCGGCCGAGGCTTCGATGCTGCCGAACTTCGGAGTGTGAACGGAGCCGAGGGTGATGTGGACGGCCTGCTGGTCGGTGTAGAAATCGATGGAGCGGTAGCCGCCCTCGTGCCCCAGGCCTGACGCCTTGACTCCGCCGAAGGGGGTGCGGAGGTCCCGGACGTTATGACTGTTCAGCCACACCATGCCGGCCTCGACGTTTTGGGAGAAGTTATGAGCGCGGGTCAGGTTCTGCGTCCAGATGTAAGCAGCCAGGCCATAGCGGGTGTTGTTCGCCAGAGCCAGCGCCTCGTCGTCGTTCTCAAACGGGGTGATGGCGACGACGGGACCGAAGATCTCTTCCTGGAAGATCCGCGCGTCGGGGGAGACATCAGCGAAGACTGTAGGGGCGATGTAGTTGCCTTCGGGCAGGTGCTCCGGCCGTCCGCCGCCGGCCAAAAGCCGGCCCTCGGACTTGCCGATGTCCACGTAGGACGCCACTTTGTCGTAGTGCTCGGGGTGGACCAGCGCGCCGACCTCGGTTTTGGGATCGTGGGGATCGCCGACGACGATGTTCTTCGCGCGGGCAGCGTACTTTTCGCAGAACTCGTCATACACGGCGCGTTCCACCAGGATCCGGGACCCTGCTGTGCAGCGCTCGCCGTTCAGGGAGAAGACGCCGAACAGTGCGGAGTCGATGGCGGCGTCCAGATCGGCGTCGGCGAACACCACACAAGGCGACTTTCCACCGAGCTCCATGGAGAGGCCCTTGAGGTTGGCCGCGGCGTTCCGGAAGATCGTCTGGCCCGTGGTGGTCTCGCCGGTGAACGAGATCAGCGGCACGTCGGGGTGCTTCACCAAGGCATCGCCGGCTTCCTCGCCGAGGCCGTTGACAAGGTTGAACACACCATTCGGGAGCCCGGCGTCCTTGAAGATCTGCGCCCACAGCGATGCCGAGAGGGGAGTGAACTCGGCCGGCTTGAGGACAACGGTGTTGCCCGTGGCCAGGGCAGGGGCGAGCTTCCAGGACTCGAGCATGAACGGCGTGTTCCAGGGTGTGATGAGGCCGGCGACACCGATCGGCTTCCGGTTCACGTAGTTGATCTGAGAGCCGGGGACCTTCATGGCGTCGTCGAACTGCGCCACGATCAGGTCCGCGAAGAAGCGGAAGTTCTCGGCCGCGCGGAGGGCCTGGCCCTTTGCCTGGGTGATGGGCAGGCCGGTGTCGAACGTCTCCAGCTCGGCAAGCCGTCCCTCCTGGGCTTCGACGGCATCGGCGATTTTGTTCAGGACGCGGGCGCGCTCGCGGGGCTTCATCTTCGGCCACGGTCCATTAACGAACGCTTCGCGGGCGGCGGCGACAGCGAGGTCGATGTCTTCCTTCTGCCCGGCGGCGGCAGTGGCGTAGTTCCGGTTGGATACCGGATCCAGGACGTCGAAGGTCTTTCCGCCCACGGAATCCACGAACTGGCCGTTGATGTAGTGCTGAATGTGCGCGGGCAGGTCCTGCGGGACGTAATGGGCCTTGGTTACTTCTGCAGTGAACGTCATTGTTGTTTCCTTACTGCTTGGCGGGGTCTTTGCCTCCGGTGGGGAAGCTGGTCAGATGCTTTTGGCTTGGCTCAGGTACGCGTCCAGGGTGGCTGAGCGGTGCAGACGGGCAGCCTTTTCGATCTCGTCAGCGCTGGCGCCGGACTCGATGAGCTGGAGCAGGGCTTCGTGTTCATCCACGGAGTCGTGGGCGCGGCCGGGCACGAAACGGAAGGTGGAGGACCGGAGGGAAGCTAAGCGGTTCCAGCCGCGGTGGACCAGATCAAGGATGTGCGGGTTGGGGCAATGCTCGAACAGGACACTGTGGAACTCCTGGTTCAACAGGGTGAAGCGGACAGGATCGAAGTGTTCCA
>NZ_JAPSHJ010000037.1:0-35751 GCF_031179985.1 Arthrobacter sp.
AATTTCCTTTTCAAGAGATGAATTTACATTGAATTGGTGTACGGATATCCAACTGCCCCCATTTACCCAGAACGTCTGGAGTTCCGTTGGGACAACAATTGCATGGGCCAAACAAGGCGAACAATGAGTGGCTGTACTCGTCTTTTTCCGATGCAATTCAGGGCAGCACTTAGCCAGGAATTGGGTGTACTCAGTTTCTTGAGGGATCCCTGAGGGTCGACTACTTGGTTTGGTAAGTAGGCTTAGTAATTAAGGCGAAGAAAGAAGCGGGTAACTTGTCAGATCGGCAGCAGAATCACGGCGAGAGCGGCTGCGAACATGGATGGCCCAAAGGCAACTTCTGCAGGCTTTTCATCCCGTGCTGCCCGCACCAGGACGGCCGTGACCACTCCGCCGGCCACGAACCCAAGGGCTCCGCCATAGAACACCTGCGACCAACCCAAGTAGCCGAGGTACAAACCGAGTGGTGCGGCAAGTTTGACGTCGCCCATTCCGATGCCCCGAGGCGAAATTATCGCCAGAATCAGGTAGATAACGAACAGAATTGCCCCCGCAACCACCCCCCGAAGCAGAGCATCCCAGGACGGGGAGGCAGCTGCTGCAGCCGAGAGCAATACTGCGCCGGCCGTGAGGAGCGCTAACACGAGCCGATTGGGTAAAAGATGATGGCGAATATCAATTAAGGCAAGCTGAACGGCAAGAATTACCAGGACCAAATAGGCAGCAAGCGCCGAAGACTGGCCAAAACGAAAAGCCATGGCGGCCGAAAGTGCTCCGGTGAGCGCCGCCGTCGTAATTTTGAAGCGGACTGAAGTGTCAACGCTGAGTCGTGGAACGGCCTTCCGGACGCCGATCTCCGCCAATAACCCGAGGCCCGCGCCGAGCAGGCCAATCATCAGGACGAACAACGGCATGCTGGCCTCACCAGTGGGATACACGGACACGTTGCTCCTTATAAGGCGGGTCTTATGTTCGGTCTGTCGTTCGTCTTGATCCTTGGCCGGCGGGTGCGTGGAGACTGGATGCCCTGTCCGGTTACCCCATTTTGACCCGGACGGCCCCTCCACGGTATATTTGACAGTCGTTGTGCGTGTCCTATCTCGATGATGCGTGCCCGCTTGAGAATCCGGTTGCAGGATAACTACTCAACGAGCACATTCGGGACTTCAGGATGACTGGTTACATAGAGCCCTCACCTCTGTTCCGGTAGCGCATAGATAGTAGGTGCACACGCTTGAGTGACACCTAAAAAAGAACGCCAGAATAAGAACGAGGCAAAAACCGTGCGTACGTACACCCCGAAGCCCGGCGATATCAACCGCCAGTGGCACGTCATTGACGCCACAGACGTTGTCCTTGGTCGTCTCGCGAGCCAGACCGCAATCCTGCTGCGCGGCAAGCACAAGGCCACCTTTGCATCCCACATGGACATGGGCGACTTCGTCATCATCATCAACGCTGAAAAGGTTGCCCTCACCGGCGCCAAGCTGGAGCAGAAGCGCGCATACCGCCACTCCGGTTACCCGGGCGGCCTGACCTCCGTCAACTACGCGGAACTGCTGGAGTCAAACCCGGTCCGCGCCGTTGAAAAGGCCATCAAGGGCATGCTCCCCAAGAACTCCCTCGCTGCCCAGCAGCTGGGCAAGCTGAAGGTGTACCGCGGTGCTGAGCACCCCCACGCCGCACAGCAGCCCAAGACTTTCGAAATCACCCAGGTCGCCCAGTAGTCCTGGCCACCAAACAACTTATCTATACAAGGAGAACCGTGGCTCAGAACGAAGAGACCACCGAAGCCGTTGAGGCTGAGGAAACCCTGACCAGCTACACCTCGGAAAGCGGAGCAGCTGCTGAAGCTGCTGCGCCGAAGAAGGAGCGCCCGGCCCTGACCGTTGCCGGCGCAGCTGTTGGCCGCCGCAAGGAAGCCGTTGCACGCGTTCGCGTTGTGCCGGGCTCCGGCAAGTGGATCATCAACGGCCGCGAGCTGGCCAACTACTTCCCGAACAAGCTGCACCAGCAGGACGTCAACGAGCCCTTCAAGATCCTTGATCTTGACGGCGCCTACGACGTCTTCGCACGCATTCACGGCGGCGGCATTTCCGGCCAGGCCGGTGCACTGCGTCTCGGCATCGCCCGTTCACTGAACGAGATCGACGTCGAGAACAACCGCGCCATCCTGAAGAAGGCCGGCTACCTCTCACGCGACGCACGCGTCATCGAGCGTAAGAAGGCAGGCCTCAAGAAGGCCCGTAAGGCTCAGCAGTACTCCAAGCGCTAAAAATGCGCCTTCCCGATATGTGGCCGCTGGCGCGACCGCATATTGGGGCCCGCAGCGCTTTTTAGCGCTCGGCTCCACAAGCGCTAATTCCGCTTCCCGGAAGCCCGTCCTGTTCGCAGGGCGGGCTTCCGTCGTTAACTGTCATGCCGCCGACTTTGGGTTGGAGCCGGCGGACCGTCGTCTAAACTTGACCCGATGTCTAGATTATTTGGAACAGATGGTGTCCGTGGCCTGGCGAACGGCCTGCTTACAGCCGAGCTGGCACTGCAGCTGGCCCAAGCTGCCGCCGTCGTGCTGGGTCACGACCGCAATACCAACGGCACCCGCCCGCGCGCTGTCGTGGCACGGGACCCGCGCGCCAGCGGTGAGTTCATCGCAGCGGCCGTGGAAGCCGGGCTGTCCAGTTCCGGAATCGACGTCTACGACGCAGGGGTGCTGCCCACGCCAGCAGCCGCTTACCTCGTGGCGGACCTGAAAGCTGATTTTGGCGTGATGATCTCCGCCTCCCACAACCCTGCCCCGGATAACGGCATCAAGTTCTTCGCCCGCGGCGGCCAGAAGCTCCCTGATGACGTGGAAGACGCCATCGAGGCTGAGATGGGCAATGAGGCCCGTCGGCCGGTCGGCAGCGACGTAGGACGCATCCAGCGGTTCTCTGACGCGGAGGACCGCTACATCGTTCACCTCCTCGGTACCCTCCCGCACCGTTTGAACGGACTGAAGGTGGTCCTGGACTGCGCCCACGGTGCTGCCAGCGGATGTTCCCCGCAGGTCTTCAAGGACGCCGGCGCCGACGTCGTGGTGATCGGTGCTGAGCCCGATGGCCTCAACATCAACGACGGTGTTGGTTCAACCCACCTCGGTCCCCTCAAGGAGGCTGTGGTGCGGCATGGAGCTGATCTGGGCATTGCCCACGACGGCGACGCGGACCGGTGCCTGGCAGTTGACCATGAGGGCAACGAGGTGGACGGCGACCAGATCATGGCCATTCTTGCCGTGGCGTTGAAAGCCTCCGGAAAGCTGAAGGACAACGTCCTGGTGGCAACCGTGATGAGCAACCTGGGCCTCAAGATCGCCCTCACCAAGGCCGGCATCAGTATCCGTGAGACAGCAGTGGGGGACCGTTACGTCCTGGAAGAAATGCGCGACGGTGGGTTCAACCTTGGCGGCGAGCAGTCCGGGCACGTGATCTTTGCGGATCACGCAACAACGGGCGACGGCGTCCTCACCGGCCTGCAGATTGCAGCTCAGGTAGCAATGACCGGCAGGCCACTGAAGGACCTTGCCACGGTCATGACCAAGCTCCCACAGGTTCTTATCAACGTCAAAGGCGTGGACCGCACCCGCGTCAAGGGCGATGACGTAGTGGCAGCTGCCATCGCACAGGCTGAAGCGGAGCTCGGGGACACCGGACGTGTGCTGTTGCGTCCCTCCGGCACCGAACCTGTTGTCCGCGTGATGGTGGAAGCTGGGGAGCAGGCTACAGCTCAGCGGATCGCTGACAGGCTTGCCGCCGTGGTCCAGAAAGAGCTTGCGCTGGAGCTCGTACCCGAATAAGAGTCCAAGCCCCGCCCTATAGGTAGGCCGGCGCCGCTTCGAGTCCGAAGTATTCCTCGAGGGTGGCGATCCCGCGCTTCGCCATGTCGCTAGCGGCCTCGATCCCGATGTAACGCAGATGCCATGACTCGTAGTAGTAACCGGTGATCTCGTGAAACATCCAGGGATAGCGGATCACAAACCCAAACCGGTGTGCCTGCGCCTTAGCCCAGACCGCGGCCGGCTGCTCAGCGAAGCACGGCTGAAAACCGCACGCCCCACCGCCGTCGCCGATGTCAAAAGCCCAACCAGTCTGATGCTCCGAGTACCCGGGACGGGCCGACGCCGTATCAGCCTGCGCCTGCCCCTGTGAGCTCACATAGCTGCCGTACGTCGCCACTTGCGTGGCGTAGGACCGGTAGCCCGAAGCCAGGGTGATGCTGACTCCCTCCGCAGCAGCCGCAGCGAACAGCTGTTCAGCGGCAGCCGCCGTCGTGCTGTTAAGCAGGGAGGCCTCCCCGCTGACTGCCAGCGGAACGTTGGGCTGTACCAGATCCGAGGGCGCGTACTCGGGGGTGGCAAGGGGCCGGTGTTTGTTGACCACAAGCCAGGGGCTTGCGGGGTCAGTGAGGGAGTGCTGCTGCGCCAGGGCCGCGGCAGGCGAGACGGGCGATGGAACGGGCGACGGCGGCGGGGCCGCGGACGTGGCAGAGGCTGGGTCAGTGGCTGTCGGAGTGGCTGCCGTGCTCGGAGTGGGCGAGGGGGATCCTGTTGCCACGCCTGCCTGCGAGACCGCAGGGGAAGTGAGAGACGCTTCGGTGGTTGCCGGCGTGCAGGCGGCAAGGGCCGTGAGGCCTGCCCCGGCGGCCAGGAACCGGGTGAAGGTACGACGGCTCGGCAGCGGAGAGGGCTCCCCAGCAGGGGGCTCCCCAGCCGAGGGCCCGGTAGTTGGGAGCACCCCGGGGAACGGCGCGCAGTCGCGGCACATGCGTGCTAGACCTTCCTCAACAGCATGCGCCGGATGGAATGGTCCGCATCTTTGGTCAGCACCAGCTGGGCCCGGCCGCGGGTGGGCAGCACGTTCTCTTCAAGGTTGGGCTCGTTGATGCGCTTCCAGATATCCCGGGCGGTCCGTTCAGCCTCGTCGTCAGAGAGCGTGGCGTACCGATGGAAATAGGATTCGGGCTGCGCGAAGGCAGTGCTGCGGAGCTTCCGGAAACGGTCCACATACCATTCTTCGATGTAGGACGTCTTCGCGTCGACATAGATTGAAAAATCGAAGAAATCGCTCAGGGCGAGGCCTTGCCTGCCATCGTGACGCGGCCGGGCAGGCGCAAGGACGTTCAGGCCCTCAACGATCAGCACATCGGGACGCCGGACCACCACTTCCTTGCCCGGGACAATGTCGTACGTAACGTGCGAGTACCAGGGTGCCCGGACTTCCTCCGCGCCGCTCTTGATTTCACTGACAAAGCGCAGCAATGCCCGGCGGTCGTAGGATTCCGGGAAGCCCTTCCGGTCCAGCAGCTGGCGGCGCTTGAGTTCAGCCAGCGGGTAGAGGAAGCCGTCAGTGGTGATCAGCTCAACGTTCGGGGTTCCAGGCCAGCGGCGGAGCATCTCCCGCAGAACCCTGGCGATGGTGGATTTACCGACGGCGACAGAACCGGCCACGCCGATGACGAACGGTGTGCGCTGGGTGGTGTCACCCAGGAAGGTGGTGGTGGCCGCGTGGAGTTGCCCGGCTGCTTCCACATAAAGGTGCAGGAGCCGGGAAAGGGGGAGGTAGACCTCGCGTACTTCCTCGATGTCCAGGGGATCACCAAGGCCGCGGAGACGAAGCACATCCTCTTCATTAAGAGGCTGCTCCATCTGGGCTGAGAGCCGGGACCAGGTTTGCCGGTCCAGCTCCACGAACGGGGAGACACCCTCACCGTTCGATTCGTTGCGTTGCAAAGTCACCCTAGAGATTCTGCCCTTGTTGCGCACGAGAGCGAAATGGGAAGAACGCGCAAACCCGCTAGGCTTGTCACCATGTGTGGAATTGTGGGTTACGTAGGCCGTTCTTCGAACGGGGAGCATATTGGACACAATGCGCTGGACGTGGTCATGGAAGGACTGCGCCGCCTCGAGTACCGGGGATACGACTCAGCAGGGGTCGCAGTCCTGGCAGACGGAGAAATTTCCTTCCGGAAGAAATCTGGCAAGCTCAGCAACTTGATCACTGAGCTGGATGAGCACCCCCTGCCCGAATCCTTGACCGGAATCGGGCACACCCGCTGGGCCACCCATGGCGGACCCACTGACCAGAACGCCCACCCGCACCTGGCAGACGGCGGAAAACTCGCGCTGATCCACAACGGCATCATCGAGAACTTCGCCGAGCTGAAGCTCGAGCTCGTCCGCAAGGGCGTCACCTTCCTCTCCGAAACGGACACTGAAGTCGCTGCTGCGCTTCTCGCTGACATCTTCAGGACCAAGCTCAACGGCGACGTTTCCGACGGCGGGCTCACCAAGGCCATGCAGCTGGCCTGCCAGCGGCTGGAAGGCGCCTTCACCCTGCTGGCCGTGCACGCCGACCAGCCCGACGTCGTCGTGGCCGCCCGCCGCAACTCTCCGCTGGTAGTTGGCCTGGGCGACGGCGAGAACTTCCTCGGCTCCGACGTCTCCGGCTTTATCGATTACACCCGCCGGGCCGTGGAACTTGGCCAGGACCAGATCGTGACCATCACGGCAGACACCGTTGAAATCACGGACTTCTTCGGTGCCCCCGCACAGGGCAAGGAATACCACGTCGACTGGGACCCTGAATCCGCTGAAAAGGGCGGTTTCTCGTCCTTCATGGAGAAGGAAATCCACGATCAGCCGGACGCCGTCGCGCAGACCCTTCTGGGACGTTCTGACATCCACGGCAAGCTCACCCTTGACGAGCTCCGCGTCGACGTCGAACTCCTGAAGGACATCGACAAGATCATTGTCCTGGCTTGCGGAACGTCCTTCTACGCAGGGCAGGTGGCCAAGTACGCCCTTGAACACTGGTGCCGCATCGCCACCGAAGTTGAGCTCTCGCATGAGTTCCGGTACCGCGATCCGATCGTGGACGGGAACACACTGGTCGTCTCCATCTCCCAGTCGGGCGAGACCATGGACACCCTCATGGCTGTCCGCTACGCGAAGGAACAGGGCGCCAAGACCCTCTCTATCTGCAACACCAACGGCTCCACCATTCCCCGTGAATCCGACGCCGTCCTGTACACGCACGCAGGTCCCGAAATCGCCGTTGCTTCCACCAAGGCATTCCTGGCCCAGATCACCGCCGCTTACCTTCTGGGCCTCTACCTGGCACAGCTGCGCGGGAACATTTTCCAGGGCCAGATCAAGGACATCCTTGCGGACCTGGGCAAGATCCCGGCCAAGATCCAGCGGATTCTGGAAAACGAGGAGCAGATCAAGGAACTGGGCCGCTCCATGGCCGACGCCAAGTCCGTGCTGTTCCTGGGCCGCCACGTCGGTTTCCCGGTGGCCATGGAAGGCGCCCTGAAGCTCAAGGAATTGGCCTACATCCATGCTGAAGGCTTTGCCGCCGGCGAACTCAAGCACGGCCCTATTGCGTTGATTGAGGAAGGCCAGCCGGTGTTTGTGGTGGTCCCGTCACCGCGTGGGCGTGACTCCCTGCACTCCAAGGTGGTTTCCAACATCCAGGAAGTCCGTGCCCGCGGTGCCAAGACCATCGTCATCGCCGAAGAAGGGGACGAGGCCGTCAAGGCCTACGCCGAGCACGTGTTCTACATCCCGGAGGCGCCCACTCTCCTGGCGCCGCTCCTGGCTACTGTTCCGCTGCAGATTTTCGCCCTTGAACTTGCCCAGGCCAAGGGCTACGACGTCGATCAGCCGCGCAACCTGGCCAAGAGCGTCACGGTAGAGTGACGCCATGATTGTTGGCATCGGGGTAGACGTAGTAGATATTGAGCGCTTTGGCCGCCAACTTGAGCGGACGCCGGGGCTGCGGGACAGGTTGTTCGTCCCGGCCGAACGGGAACTCAACACCAGGTCCCTAGCCGCGAGGTTCGCAGCGAAGGAGGCCGTGGCAAAGGTCCTCGGCGCTCCCGCCGGCATGAACTGGCAGGACTGCTGGATCGGACTCGACCAGCACGGCCCCACCATCCAGGTGAAGGGAACGGTTCTGGCCGTGGCCGAGGGCAAGGGCGTCAAGCGCTGGCACGTCTCCATGAGCCACGATGGCGGCATCGCTACGGCTACGGTGATTGCCGAGGGCTAGGTCTTTCCGCCACGATTCGACAAGCATGAATGGACCAACAGGATTGGACCACCACGATGATCAGCGCCTACACCGGAACCCAGATACGCGAGGCTGAGAAGACTCTTCTGGATAACGGTATGGGCGCTGTTCTCATGCAGCGGGCATCCTACGGTCTGGCTAACGCCGTCATCCGGGAGCTCAAATCCATGGGACGCCGCATCTACGGTTCCAGCGTCACAGTGCTCGTGGGCAAGGGCAACAACGGGGGAGACGGGCTTTTTGCGGCCGCCTTCCTTGCCGGCCGGGGAATGCGTACGACGGCGGTGCTCACCGCCGGTGACGCGCACGCCGCCGGCCTGGCAGCCTTTCGCCGGGCCGGCGGAAGGACGCACGCCCTAACCAAAGACAACATCCCCGAACTGTTGGCCGCCGCCGCAAGCTCCGACGTCGTCATTGACGCTGTCCTCGGGACAGGTGCGCGTGGCGGGCTCACGGGAGCGGCGGGATTACTGATGGAGCAATTGCAGGCGAAGCTTCTGCAGCCTGAGCTCCTCGGAGCAGAGGGCACCCCCTTAGTTGTGGCCTGCGATATCGCAAGCGGTGTGGACGCTGATACAGGTGAGCTGCACGGGCCTGTGCTGCGGGCGCACGTGACTGTGACGTTCGGGGGAGCAAAGGCGGGGTTGCTGGCTGATCCCGGGGCCGGCAGCTCCGGAAGGATGGTGACTGTGCCCATCGGCATCGAGTCGGCACTGCCGTCGCCGGTCTTGCGCCGCCTTGACCGGGACGATCTCAAGGCCCTGTTGCCGCAGCCGGAACGCAGTTCCCACAAGTACTCCAGGGGAGTCCTGGGCGTCGTGGCCGGATCTAAACGCTACCCTGGTGCGGCTGTGCTGGCCTGCCGTGGGGCGCTTGCAGCAGGGGTCGGCATGGTCAGATACCTTGGTCCGCCAGAGGTGGCAGCCGCCGTTCGCGCCGCCTGTCCGGAAGTGGTGTGCGGACAGGGGCGTGTGGCGGATGCCCATGTCCAGGCGTGGCTGGTGGGCTCTGGCTTGGACGATTCTGCCGGGGAGCAGCTGGGCAGGGTCCATGATGCCTTGGAGTCAGGGCTGCCGGTGATTGCCGACGCCGGGGCTCTACGCATCCTCCCCGGCCGCCTTGGAGCCCAAGTGGTCCTCACTCCGCACGCCGGAGAGCTGGCCACGCTGCTGACGGAACTCGGCACTGCCACCCACCGGTCGGAGATCGAAGCAGCTCCCATGTTGGCGGCGCGCCGGGCTGCGACCCTGACAGGCGGAACAGTCCTCCTCAAGGGACCCACCACTGTCATCGCCACGGCGACGGGAGCCGCTTTCACCCAGGCCGAGGGAACACCGTGGATGGCCACTGCCGGCAGCGGAGACGTACTCGCGGGAGTGCTGGGCGCGTTACTGGCGCAGGTGGGGCCCAATGCCGACCGGTTCGCTGCCGTCGGCATTGATCCCGCCGAGCGGTGGGGAGCGATAGCCGCAATGGCCGCCAGTGTTCACGGCCTTGCCGGAAGCGCGGCGTCGGAAGGAGGGCCCCTTACGGCGGGCCGTCTCGCCGATGCTGTGCCGGGGATCTGGCCCGTTCGGACAGGATAGCCGTGCGGCGTTTGTCGCGGGTACCCGCTAGTGTGCAATGGTTACACCCGCACTAATAGTAAGCTTACTTTCCAGTTATACGCTGGATGGCGAGTGTGAATTGCAACTGTTGGACAACTGAGGAGTATTGATGGAAATCTGGCCCGGATCGGCTTACCCGCTGGGAGCCACCTTCGACGGCACCGGAACCAACTTCGCACTGTTCAGCGAACGAGCGGAAAAGGTGGAGCTCTGCCTTTTCGACGAGGACCGGGTGGAAACCCGCTTCGAACTGCAGGAAGTGGACGGCTACGTCTGGCACGGTTATATCCCGCAGGTCCAGCCTGGCCAGATGTACGGCTACCGGGTTCACGGGCCGTATGACCCCGCCTCAGGGCTGCGGTTCAACGCCAACAAACTGCTCCTGGACCCGTATGCCAAGGCTGTGCACGGCCAGGTCGACTGGGACCCGTCGCTGTTCTCCTACAACATGGGCGATCCCGACTCGAGAAATGATGCCGATTCCAGCCGACATATGATGCTCGGCGTTGTCATCAACCCGTACTTCGACTGGGACGGGGACCACAACCTCCGGATTCCGTACCACAAGTCAGTGATTTATGAGGCCCACGTCAAAGGCCTCACGCAGCTTCACCCGGAGATTCCCGAGGAGCAGCGCGGCACCTACGCCGGCGTGGCGCACCCTTCGGTCATCGCGCACCTGCAGAAGCTCGGAATCACTGCCATTGAACTGATGCCCGTGCACCAGTTCGTCAACGACGGCATCCTGCAGGACAAGGGCCTCAACAACTACTGGGGCTACAACACCATCGGCTTCTTCGCCCCGCACAACACCTACAGCTCCACCGGCGACACCGGCCAGCAGGTGCAGGACTTCAAGGCGATGGTCCGTACGCTGCACCGTGCCGGGATTGAAGTCATCCTGGACGTGGTCTACAACCACACCGCTGAAGGAAACCACCTGGGCCCCACGCTGTCTTTCAAGGGCATCGACAACCCCGCCTACTACCGCCTGATGGAGGGCGACCAGAAGCATTACATGGACTACACAGGGACCGGCAACTCCCTCAATGTCCGCCATCCGCATTCCCTCCAGCTGCTGATGGACTCGCTGCGGTACTGGGTCACGGAGATGCATGTGGACGGCTTCCGTTTCGACCTCGCCTCCACCCTGGCCCGCGAGTTTTACGACGTCGACAAACTCTCCACCTTCTTTGAACTCATCCAGCAGGACCCCGTGGTCTCCCAGGTGAAGCTCATCGCCGAGCCCTGGGACGTTGGTCCGGGCGGCTACCAGGTGGGCAACTTCCCGCCGCAATGGACAGAGTGGAACGGCAAATACCGGGATACCGTCCGTGACTTCTGGCGAGGAGAACCGTCCACGCTGGGCGAATTCGCTTCCCGGCTCACAGGCTCAGCTGACCTCTACGAGCACTCAGGCCGGCGGCCGGTCGCATCCATCAACTTCGTCACCGCCCACGACGGTTTCACGTTGTCCGACCTTGTGTCCTACAACGAGAAGCACAATGAGGCCAACGGTGAGGGAAACAACGACGGCGAATCCCACAACCGCTCCTGGAACTGCGGCGCTGAAGGCCCAACGGATGATCCCAAGGTCCTGGGACTGCGGGCACGCCAGCAGCGCAACTTTATCGCATCCCTGCTGCTGTCCCAGGGCGTTCCCATGCTGCTCCACGGCGACGAACTTGGCAGGACGCAGCGAGGGAACAACAACGGCTACTGCCAGGACTCCGAGCTGACCTGGATTAACTGGGACAGCGTTGACCAGCCTCTGGTGGAATTCACAGCGGCCGTCAACTCCCTGCGGGCCAAGCACCCTACTTTCCGGCGCAGCAAGTTCTTTGACGGCCGGCCCGTACGTCGAGGCGAAGGCGAGCGGCTGCCGGACATCGTATGGCTGGACGTGGACGGTTCAACCATGCAGCCCGAGGACTGGGAAGCCGGCCTGGGCCGCTCCGTGGGCATGTTCCTCAACGGCGACGGCATCCAGGGAAAGGACATGAGGGGCCGGCGGATTACCGACGTCAACTTTGTCCTCTACTTCAATGCCCAGGACGACGAAGTGAAGTTCAAACTGCCCTCCGATGAGTACGCACCCGCGTGGGACATCATCATCGATACCGCCGGGCACAACGCCGACACTGAACCCGTCTTAGCCGGAGGCAGCCTCCCCGTGGATGCCAAATCCCTGGTGGTACTCAGGGCCCACAGCACTCCGGAAGTGGAACCGGATCATTCGGTGGCAGCTTCCCTGGCCGCGTTGTCGCAGACTTCCACGCCGGAGTCGGCGGCGTTGACATCTCCCGCTTCGCCGGAGCCCAAACACACCAGGAAGCTCGGACAGAAGGAGGAGGGCGGGTCATGAGAACCCCCGTCTCGACGTACAGGCTGCAGATCCGAGCGGACTTCACGCTGCAGGACGCCGCAGGAATCGTGGACTACCTCCATGCCCTGGGAGTGGACTGGCTTTACCTGTCGCCGTTGCTCACTGCGGAAAAAGGATCGGGCCACGGCTACGACGTCACCGACCCGAGCGCTGTGGATCCGGACCGGGGCGGCCCCGAAGGGCTAGCAGCCGTGTCCCGGGCTGCCCGCGCCGCCGGCATGGGGGTGCTTGTTGACATCGTTCCCAACCATGTCGGCGTCGCCACTCCCCATCAGAACCCTTGGTGGTGGTCGCTGCTGAAGGAAGGCCGGCAGTCGAAATACGCTGAAGCGTTCGACGTCGACTGGGACTTTGGGGGCGGCCGCGTCCGCGTACCCATTCTCGGAAGCGATGACGACGTCGAACACCTGGAGATCCAGGATGGCGAACTGCGGTACTACGACCACCGCTTTCCCTTGGCGGAGGGGACGTACGTTTCCGGCGACAGCCCGCGTGACGTCCATGACCGGCAGCACTATGAGCTGATCGGCTGGCGCCGGGCGGACGACGAGCTGAACTATCGCCGGTTCTTTGCCATCAATTCGCTGGCAGGAGTCCGGGTTGAAATCCCGGAGGTCTTCGACGAAGCCCATGCCGAGGTTGTGCGCTGGTTCAAGGAGGACCTGGTGGACGGGCTGCGCATCGATCACCCCGACGGGCTTGCCGACCCGGGCGGGTATCTTCGCCGGTTGAAGGAAGTAACCGGAGGCGCGTACATCCTGGCGGAGAAGATCCTGGAACCGGGGGAGGAGCTGCCGCCGGAGTTCCAGTGCGAAGGTACCACCGGCTACGACGCCCTGGCCGACGTCGACCGGGTTTTCGTGGACCCCAAGGGAGAGGCGCCCCTGACGCGGCTTGATGCCCGCCTGCGTGGCAGCCGCAAGTCGGCTGACTACGCCGCCATGATCCACGGGACCAAGCGCGCCATCGCCGACGGCATGTTGCACTCCGAAATCCTGAGGCTCGTCAGGCTGGTGCCTCAGGACCTGGGGCTCACTGCCTCTGAGTCTGCCGATGCATTGTCTGAGATTATTGCTGCCTTCCCCGTCTACCGCACCTACCTGCCCGAGGGCGCAGAGGTGCTGAAGGAAGCCTGCGAAGCCGCCCTGGACAGCAGGCCCGACCTCTCCCATGCCGTGGCCAAACTCCTCCCGTTGCTCAATGACGCCGACGCCGAACTCGGGCGTCGGTTCCAGCAGACATCCGGAATGGTGATGGCCAAAGGCGTGGAAGACACAGCGTTCTACCGCTACACCCGGCTGGGGACGCTCACGGAAGTCGGCGCCGACCCCACGGAATTCGCGCTCAGCCCGGAGGAATTCCACGAACGGATGATCCGGCGCCAGGAGCGGCTGCCCCTGTCAATGACCACCCTGACCACTCACGACACCAAACGCAGCGAGGATACCCGGGCACGCATCTCTGCAATTTCGGAAGTCGCGCCTGAATGGGCGGCAACCCTCGCCCGCTTGCGGGAGTTGGCCCCATTGCCGGACGGACCCCTCGCGGCGCTGGTATGGCAGGCAATCGCCGGGGCGTGGCCGGCCGATCGCGTCAGGCTCCGCGGCTACGCGGAAAAGGCTGCCCGTGAAGCCGGGAATTCCACCAGCTGGACGGATCCTGACGCGGATTTCGAGCAGAAACTCCTGGCCGCTGTGGACGCCGTTTTTGACCACCCCGATGTCCGCACAGAGTTGACAGCCTTTGTGGCGCGCATTGACTCGCATGGGGCGTCGAATTCGCTGTCCGCCAAGCTCGTCCAGCTCACCATGCCTGGAGTGCCGGACGTCTATCAGGGCACGGAGTTCTGGGACCGCTCCCTGGCAGATCCGGACAACCGCCGGGCCGTGGATTTCGAACGTAGACGGAACACCCTGGCTGAATTGGATGACGGTCAGCTTCCGGCCGTCTTCCAGGCGGAGGCCTGCAAACTGCTGGTGACTTCACGTGCCTTGAGGTTGCGTCGCGACCGTCCCGAGTTGTTCAGGGGCTACAAGCCGGTGCCAGCCACGGGATCGGCAGCTGATCATCTCCTCGCCTTCAGCCGCGCTGACACCATGGAACCCGCCACGGCCGGCGCGATTACCCTGGCTACGAGGCTCCCCTGCGGACTGGAAGGCAAAGGCGGATGGCGGGATACCGCCGTCGCTCTTGACACGGAAATGCAGGACCAGCTCACCGGAACCATTTTTGGCCCCGGCCCGGTGGCGGTGGCGGACATCCTGCGGGTTTACCCGGTGGCGCTGCTCACCCCCATCAGCGAAAACAGCTAGCCAGCCTCCCGAACCACCACCACTGAACGGAGAACCACCCGATGACTCTTCCAGTGAACGGAAGCCAACGCTTCGACATTTGGGCTCCCGAGCCCGAATCCGTCACCCTGCTGGCGGCTGGTCGAAAATACTCCATGACACGGCGAGGCGATGGCTGGTGGACTGCCGATGAGGCTCCGGCAGAGGGGGAGGTGGATTACGGCTACCTCGTCAATGACGAAGACATTCCCCTGCCGGACCCCCGCTCACGCAGGCAGCCTGAGGGCGTGCACTCGTTGTCCCGGACCTACGATCCCTCGGCTCATGAATGGCAGGATGCCGACTGGAAAGGCCGCGAGCTGCAGGGCGCCGTCATCTATGAGCTGCATTTGGGAACCTTCACTCCTGAAGGGACCTTGGATGCCGCGGCCCAGCGCCTCGACTACCTGTCCGGGCTGGGTATCGACTTTGTGGAGCTCCTGCCGGTCAACGCCTTCAACGGCACCCACAACTGGGGCTACGACGGTGTGCTCTGGTACGCAGTGCACGAGGGCTATGGCGGGCCAGCGGCTTACCAGCGTTTTGTCGATGCAGCCCACGCCGCCGGCATGGGAGTCATCCAGGATGTGGTCTACAACCACCTTGGCCCCAGTGGCAACTACCTGCCCAGGTTCGGGCCATACCTCATGTCCGGAAAGGGCAACACATGGGGCGATTCGGTCAACCTTGATGGCCCGGACTCGGATCAGGTCCGGGCGTATATCCTCCAGAACGCAGCCATGTGGCTGCGTGACTATCACGTCGACGGGCTGCGGCTCGATGCCGTGCACGCGCTAAAGGATGAACGTGCGCTTCCCATCCTGGAGGAATTTGGGGCTTTGGCAGCGGCTGTCTCCGCTGAGACGGGTCGGCCAGTCACCATGATCGCCGAGTCCGACCTCAACAACCCCCGCCTGCTCTATCCGCGGGAACTCAACGGGTACGGGCTCACCGGCCAGTGGAGTGATGACTTTCACCACGCCGCGCACGTGAACCTCACCGGCGAGACAACCGGCTACTACAGCGACTTCGATTCCATGGCGGCGCTCGCCAAGGTTCTGACGGGCGGGTTTTTCCACGACGGAAGCTATTCCAGTTTCCGGGGCCGACGCCATGGCCGGCCCATCAACTCCAACCTCGTTCACCCTTCCGCCTTGGTTGTCTGCACCCAGAACCATGACCAGATCGGCAACAGGGCTGTTGGTGACAGGCTCTCGCAGTCGCTTTCCTACGGTCAGCTGGCCCTGGCTGCTGTTCTGTCCCTGACGTCCCCGTTCACCCCCATGCTGTTCATGGGGGAGGAATACGGTGCCACGACGCCATGGCAGTTCTTCACCTCCCACCCTGAACCGGAGCTTGGGAAGGCAACAGCCGAGGGGCGGATAAAAGAGTTCGAGAGGATGGGCTGGGACCCTGCTCTGGTTCCAGACCCCCAGGATCCGGCGACGTTCACCCGATCCAAACTCAACTGGGACGAGGCCGCCGAGGGCCACCACGCCCGGCTGCTGGAGCTCTACCGGTCCTTGAATGCTCTCCGGAAGTCCCTGCCCGATCTTGTTGCTCCCGGCTTCGAGGAAACAGTGGTGGAATTCAGCGAAGAGGACCGGTGGCTCCGGTTGGAACGGGGAGCCGTCCACGTCGTCTTCAATTTCTCCAGCGGAGACTGCAGGCTCAACACGGAAGCCGAGACAATCCGGTTGGCCACCGAGGACGGGGTCCGTCTCGAGTCCGGGAAGCTGGAACTGCCAAGGCACAGCGCAGCGATACTCACCTGACTTACCTGACCGAATGTTGGACGCCAGCCCCGGGACGGCCCTGTGGCTGGCAGGATGGTACGTATGACTTATTCCGCTGCGGAAGACCGCTACGAATCCATGCCCTACCGCCGCGTTGGACGCAGCGGCCTCAAGCTTCCGGCAATCTCTCTAGGCCTGTGGCACAACTTTGGCGATGACAAACGCTTCGACGAACAGCGTGCCATCCTTCGCCGCGCTTTTGACCTTGGCGTCAACCACTTCGACCTCGCCAACAACTATGGCCCGCCGGATGGAACGGCTGAAACCAACTTTGGCCGGCACCTGCAGGACGATTTCAAGCCCTACCGTGACGAGCTGATCATCTCCACCAAAGCCGGCTACTACATGTGGCCGGGCCCTTACGGCGAATGGGGCTCCCGCAAATACCTGCTGTCCAGCCTGGACCAGTCCTTGCAGCGTATGGGCCTGGATTACGTGGACATCTTCTACAGCCACCGTCCCGATCCGGAAACGCCCATGGAGGAAACCATGGGGGCACTGGACTATGCTGTTCGGTCAGGAAAAGCCCTGTACGCGGGTATTTCCTCCTACACCCCTGAACAGACCATTGAGGCCGCTGCCATCCTCAAGGACCTGGGCACACCGTTACTGATCCACCAGCCCAGCTACTCGATGCTGAACCGCTGGACCGAGGACGGCACTCCGAACCTTTACGAAGCTCTTGAACAGGTGGGCGCGGGCTCCATCGCCTTCTCGCCCCTGGCGCAGGGCCAGCTGACCGACCGCTACCTCAACGGCATCCCTGCCGACTCGCGAGCAGCGAAGGAACGCTTCCTTTCCGGGGCAGCGATCACTGAAGACAAACTGGACCGCATCCGCGGGCTTAACACCCTCGCTTCGGAGAGAGGCCAGACGCTCGCCCAAATGGCCGTCGCCTGGATTCTCCGTGACCAGCCCAAGGGAACCCCCGTCACCTCAGCCCTCATTGGTGCCTCCAGTGTCGCTCAACTCGAAGACACACTGTCGGCCATCAATAACCTCGCCTTCACGCAGGAGGAGCTGGCAGCGATTGACCAGTTCGCCGTCGAATCCGACATCAGTGTGGCTCTCAAGGCGTAAGCAGTACCGGGCACTACGTCTCGGACCTGCGTGACTGGCGCGCGTCAGTTGACACTTGTTGCCCCTCATCCTGCGGGGTGGGAGGCAACAAGTGTCTGACACAGGTGGCTTTGCAGGGCCCGCAAGGAGCGAAGGAACGGCACCATTGGATAGACTGCTAGGGCGCCGCATGGCGTTGTGCCCATCAGCCGCCGTTCTGCATCAGGGCAGGACCGCGCAGGGTGCGTGACGTTTGTTCTCAAAGGAGTTCCGTGTCTTCAAATCCCATTCGTGTTGCAATCGTCGGTGTAGGCAACTGTGCAGCCTCGCTGGTGCAGGGTGTTCATTACTATCGGGATGCCGACCCCCAGGCAACGATTCCGGGTCTGATGCACGTGGAGTTCGGAAAATACCACGTCAATGATGTTCAGTTCGTGGCTGCCTTCGACGTCGATGGCAAGAAGGTCGGCGTTGACCTTGCTGACGCCATCCTGGCCAGCGAAAACAACACCATCAAGATCGCCGACGTCCCGCCGTCGGGCGTGACCGTACAGCGTGGCCACACTCTTGACGGCCTCGGCAAGTACTATCTCGAGACAATCGAGCAGTCGCCGGCAGAGCCCGTTGACGTTGTCCAGGCGCTGAAGGATGCCGAAGTGGACGTCATGGTCTGCTACCTCCCGGTCGGGTCGCAGGAAGCCGCTGAGTTCTACGCCCAGTGCGCCATCGACGCCGGCGTGGCCTTCGTCAACGCCCTTCCCGTCTTCATTGCAGGTACGAAGGCGTGGGCAGACAAGTTCACGGCAGCAGGCGTACCCATCGTGGGCGACGACATCAAGAGCCAGATCGGTGCCACCATCACCCACCGCGTGATGGCGAAGCTCTTTGAAGACCGCGGCGTTACCTTGGACCGCACGTACCAGCTGAACGTCGGCGGCAACATGGACTTCAAGAACATGCTGGAGCGGGACCGCCTCGAGTCGAAAAAGATTTCAAAGACCCAGGCCGTGACCTCCAACGTCGAGGCCGAGCTGGCTGCCAAGGACGTGCACATCGGCCCGTCCGACTACGTCCAGTGGCTCGACGACCGCAAATGGGCCTTCGTGCGCCTGGAGGGACGCAACTTCGGCGACGCCCCGGTTTCCCTGGAGTACAAGCTGGAAGTCTGGGACTCGCCGAACTCCGCCGGTGTCATCATCGATGCCATCCGCGCTGCAAAGATCGGCCTGGACCGTGGTATCGGCGGCCCGCTTCTCTCAGCGTCGAGCTACTTCATGAAGTCTCCACCGGAGCAGTTCAACGATGACCTTGCCCGTGAAAAGGTTGAGGCCTTCATCCGCGGAGACCTCGAGCGCTAAACCTGAACGCTCCCTCACCTTTCGCAGATTTTTGGCTGACGCTCCCTCACCTTTCGCAGGTGGGGGAGCGTCGGTCGTTTCTTCTAACGAACGCTCCTTCACTTTTCGCGGGTTTTACCCGAACGCTCCTTCACTTTTCGCGGGTTCTACCCGAACGCTCCTTCACTTTTCGCGGGTTTTTGGGGGACGCTCCCTCACATCGCGTCGACAAATCCTGACGCTGCCGGCTGGTCGAGCGGCCCGGTGCGAAGCATCCGACGGATTCTGACTACGGCTTTTTGGAATCTGTCGCTGAGATCTTTTTTATCGAGGATCAGTACGTCCCAGCCGGCGGTTTCGAAAGCCTTATCCCGCCGCCTGTCGCTCAGTCTCTGTGGCTCCAGAAGGTGATGATCGCCGTCGTACTGGATTGCCAGTCGCCGCCGTCGATAGCCAAGGTCGCAGGTAGGCGAGTTCGGATCTTCCGGCCTTAGCGTCAGTTGCAGTTCAGGTTCTGGAAGATTCGAGTCGGAAATGGCCAGGCGAAGCAGTGTTTCGGGTCCTGAGTCGGCACCCACCCGCATCAGCTCCAAGGCTTCCCTGGCACGCACAACCCCCTGAAGGTTTGGGTGGCGGTCCACGAGGGAGCGCAGGCCATCCAATGTATCGAAAGGCTCGGATCTCCCTTCGAAGTGCAGACGCGGAATCCTGATCAGCTGGTCACCCATGGCTACCAGATCGTCTAGGGACAGCCGCCTGGCCATGTCGAGCCACGTGCGTGACCGGGTGCTGATGCGAATCCCGTCTATCACTTCGATTTCATCTTCCCGAACAAGAACTGCATGGCCAGTCACTCCTTTCCGGCGTACTCCTGGAAGTGACCGGGGCTTGCTCAGGTGCAGTTCGGTTGAGTCGGCAAGCCAAGGAGGCAAAATCAAGCACTTTATGCGAGCTGCAGTGACGTGGGAGATCCAGGCTCCCGGAGATGCGGCGGACAGGGCCCTCGCCGCTGCCTCCAACTGAAAGTCCCAGCTCACCGGGCGATACAGTCCGCGGCTGATGTGTGCCACATCCGAATTTCGCAACCTGCTCTCACTGACGCCAAGTCCCACGGCAGTTTCAAGGGTGAAGGGAGTGGTTCCAAGGTCGCCCGGCAGGCTGGTTTTTTGCATAGGGGAATTGTTACCCGGCTTGGATAGTCCTTGCAGAAGTTATCCACAGCCAGATGGCCCTTACGGGATGTGATGGAGGGTTGGGTGAAAAGCCCCGGGATGTGATGGAGGGTTGGGTGAAGAGCCCGGGATGTGATGGAGGGTTGGGTGAAAAGGGGCGAAAGGTGATGGAGGGTCAGGTGAGGCCCATCGGATTGCCGTCGGCGTCGACGTCCATGCGCAGCGCCGCGGGGTCTTTGGGGAGTCCGGGCATGGTCATAACGGCACCGGTGAGGGCCACGATAAAACCGGCCCCGGTCTTCGGCAGGAGATCGCGCACATGAATGATAAAACCCTTTGGCGCGCCCATCCGTGACGCATCATCACTGAAGGAGTACTGGGTCTTGGCCATGCAGACCGGCAGCCCGCTCCAGCCGTTTTTCTCGATCTCCGCCAGCCGCTTGAGTGCCGGCACCGAGAAGTCGACGCCGTCGGCCCCGTACATCTCCTGCACAATGGTCCGGATCTTCTCCTCCACAGACATTTCCAGGGGATAGAGGTGTCTGAAAGTGCTTGGAGCATCGAGCGCGGCCGCCACCTTCGCTGCCAGATCGTCGCCGCCGTCTCCGCCACCTCCGCGGCCCCACACATCAGCGACGGCGGCCGGCACACCTTCCCGGGCGCACCAGTCCATCAGCCAGTCGAGTTCCTCCGCCGTGTCCGTCGCGAACCTGTTAATCGCCACCACGGGTGTCAGGCCGAACTTCTCCACGTTATGCACATGCCGCTGAAGGTTTGCGACGCCACCCGCCAAGGCCTCGAGGTTCGGTGCAGTCAGGCTGTCCTTTGCCACCCCGCCATGCATTTTCAGTGCCCGGATTGTGGCGACCACCACTACAGCTGACGGTGCCACATCACCTACCCTGGCCTTGATATCCATGAACTTTTCAGCTCCGAGGTCGGCGCCGAACCCTGCCTCGGTAACCACGATGTCGGCCAGGCGGCGAGCAGTCTGGGTAGCAATCAGTGAGTTACAGCCATGGGCGATGTTGGCAAACGGGCCGCCGTGGACCAGGGCAGGAGTGCCGGCGATGGTCTGCACCAGATTCGGCTTGATGGCCTCCTTCAGGAGCAACGTGAGGGCGCCCTGGACACCGAGATCGGCCACCGTTACAGGCTGGCGCTCATAGGTGTAACCGAAAGTGATCCGGCCCAGGCGTTCTCTCAGGTCGGTCAGATCGGTGGCGAGGCAGAAGACGGCCATGATTTCCGAGGCCACGGTGATATCGAATCCGTCCTGCCGCGGCACGCCCTGGACGGGGCCGCCAAGGCCAATCACCACCTCACGCAGCGAGCGGTCATTCATGTCGAGCACCCGCTTGAAAGTCATCCTGCGGGGATCGATGTTCAATTCGTTGCCCTGGAAGATGTGGTTGTCCACCAGCGCCATCAATGCGTTGTTCGCCGAGGTGATGGCATGGAAGTCGCCGGTGAAATGCAGGTTTATCTCGTCCATGGGCAGGACTTGGGAGTATCCGCCGCCCGTGGCGCCGCCCTTCATCCCAAGGACCGGACCGAGCGAGGGCTCGCGCAGGGCAATCATCACTTTGTGGCCGGCGCGTACCAGGGAGTCAGCTAAGCCGACAGTGGTGGTGGACTTTCCTTCGCCGGCCGGAGTGGGCGACATAGCCGAGACCAGCACAACCTTCCCCCGGGCTTCGGACGCCGCAAGCCGGGACGGATCAATCTTGGCCTTATACCGACCGTACGCCTCGACCGCTTCATCGTTGATCCCCGCCGCCGCCGCAATCTCCCCGATGGGGCGCATGGTTGCGTGCCGGGCGATCTCAAGATCGCTCATCACCTTTTCTTCAGACATCGTCGTCCTTCAGGTAGAGGGCTAGGGTGTGGCTCGAGCCACCGGGATCTGCCGGTGTCCAAGGTACTGCTCGACGGCGGCGTGGTAGCTTTTCAGCGTAATGGCCGCTGTGCGCTGCCAGCCGAAGCTTTCGGCATGCAGTGCTGCCGCCCGCCCCATATCCTCACGGGTGGTGGGGTCGTCGTAGAGAGCTTCCAGGACGTCAGCCCAATCTGCGGGGCTGTGACCCTCCACCAGCAATCCCGTCCTGCCGTGGTAGACAGCCCGGGACAGCCCTCCCACTTTCGTCGCCACCACAGGCGTTCCGCATGCCTGGGCTTCCAGCGCCACCAGACCAAAGGACTCGCTGTACGACGGCATCACCACGACGTCTGCTGCGCGGTACCAGCCCGCGAGGTCCATTGCGTTGACCGGCGGACGGTGGGTGACGACGTCGTCCATTCCTGCCGCCTTGATGAGGGCCTTCAAATCAAAGTCCTTCGACCCGCTCAACGACCCAAGTATGGTCAGCCGCAAATCGATATCCGGACGCCGGGTCCGCAACAGCGTGGCCGCCTTCAGGAGAATCTGGGGTCCCTTGAGCCTTTGGATGCGGCCGGCGAACAGCAAGTGGAAGGTGCCGGGCTGCACGCCGTGCTCTTTGCGGGAACGGCTTCGGAACGCGGGCGTGAAGACGGTCAGATCGACGCCGGGCGGGGCCACGTCGATGCGGTCAAAATCGGCGTTGTAGTGGGAGACCAGCTCGGAAGCTTCGTGGGCGGTGTTGGCAATAAGCCGGGTGGCGCCGTCGACAATCCGGTGTTCGCCGTCCTCGCGCCGCCTCGGTTCAGGCTTCTCCCCGGAATGCAGGAGCAGGTTCTTGACCTTGGCCATGGTGTGCATGGTGTGCACCAAAGGGACATTCCACAGTTGGGAAAGCTCCAGGCCGGCCACTCCCGAGACCCAGTAGTGCGAGTGGATGATGTCGTAGCGCCCGTGCGGCTGGCGCTCGCGGATCCGCTCGATTTCCGCGACCATGCTGTGCAGCAGTTCGGGAAGATCCTCCTTGGGGAGCTTCCGCGGCGGTCCGGAAATCACGTTGTGTACACAAACACCGGGATCGGGATGTTCGATGGCGGGCTGCCCGGCATAGGTGGATCGCGTGAAAATTTCTACTTCCACACCGGCCGCGGCCAACGCAGAAGCCAGTGAACGGACATACACGTTCATCCCACCGGCGTCTCCGGAGCCAGGCTGTTCCATGGGAGAGGTGTGCAATGACAGGAACGCGACACGCCGAATCAGGGTCACGGGTCTCCTTTCGGCCTCTCCAACAGCACTCGATAAAACACTACTCCTGTCCTCCGGGCGCAATTGCAGCCCTGGCTTGGCTGCTAACGTGGCGCCTGTGAGCCGAACGCCAGAATCAGCAGAATCAGCAACTTTCCGGATCCGACCCGCCACCCAGGACGACTGGGCCGGAATCTGGGCCATCATGGAGCCCATAATCCGCGCAGGCGAAACCTATACCTGGGATCCTGACACCTCCGAGGCGAAGGCAAAGGAGATCTGGTTCAAGCAGCCGCCAGGGCAGACCTTCGTCGCGGCCCAGGACGGCATGGTGATAGGGACAGGTGAGCTGCATCCCAACTATGGCGGAGCGGGAAGACACGTGGCCAACGCCGGATACATGGTGCATCAGGGGCACACTGGGAAAGGCGTGGCTCGTGCCCTCTGCACCTATTCGCTCGAAGCTGCCCGTGAGGCCGGCTTCCGCGCCATGCAGTTCAACGCTGTCGTCGCGAGCAACACGAGGGCTGTAAAGGCCTGGCAGAGCCTCGGGTTCGAGGTACTGGCCACCGTCCCCGAAGCTTTCAACCACCCGAAGCACGGTCTGGTGGGGCTTCACGTGATGTACCGGAAGCTCTAGGACCCCAGTGGTTCCGTCCCTAACGCCAGCGCTCCAGTAAAGCCGGGAAGGCCTTTTCGTAGCCGGTCAGCAACTCCGACGCCAGGCTGTCAGAGGCGATCAGCGGATGTCCGGCAAAGGCTGCGACGGCAGCATCGCGGTCCCCTATCGTGGCCGCGCGGATGGTCAGCCTTTCCACCTGCTTGATGAGGAGCATCAGGGAAAGCTGGGAATCATGGGGGCGGCTTTGCGGCAGTGGCAACGCACCCTCGGCGCTTACAACACAGGGAACCTCGACGACGGCGTCCGTGGGGAGTCCGGGAATCGCGGGTATCGCTGTGCTTCCGTTGGCGCCAGAACCGTGGCCAGCGTCGCGGCCGGCAGCGTTGACGGTATTCAGGATGAGTTCCGCGTCGCCTGCGCCTGCGAGCGCCCGCATCACGGAGAGTGCGACCCGCTCGTAGCCGCCGCCATGAAGGTCCTCGGTGTGACGATCTTCCCCTGCCGGACGGGCCTCAGCCAGGTAGCCTTCCTCACGTGAGCGGCGCGCTGACTCCCACAAGGAGTAGGCCGCCGGTCCTGCTGCGGCCAGCCGCGGGTAGAGTTCCTGCTGCTGGCTGTGGATGGATTCGCCTCGTGTGCCCTCAGCTGCGCGGATTGCCTCAACGGCTTTGGCTGTGTCGTAGTAGTAGAAGAGGTACTCGTTGGGCAGGCAGCCCAGCTGTGCCAGGAACTGCTGCGGGAAGAGCCTGCCCTCCTCGAAGCCGGCCAATGCCGGGGCGTCTGACAAAAGCTCCGGCAGCAGGTCGCGGCCGCCGGACTCCAGCCGGTACAACCAGCCCAGATGGTTCAACCCGTAGTAGCCCACACCGTCGAGCCTTCCTTCCGGAAGGGGGGCTCCTGCCGCTTCGGCAGCGCGCCGGACGAGCCCGCTGGCGGAGTCGCAGATACCGATGACCCGGTTGCCGAGGATGGGCCGCAGTGCCTCGGTGACCATCCCTGCTGGATTGGTGAAGTTGATCAGCCAGGCCTCCGGAGCGAGTTGCCGCATGGCTTCGGCGAGTTCCAGCATGGCGGGAATAGACCGCAGGCCGTAGGAAATCCCACCCGCTCCGGTGGTTTCCTGGCCTAACAGTCCCAGCTCAAGTGCGACCCGCTCGTCGGCTACGCGGCCAGCAGTACCGCCGGGCCTGACGGCCGCGAAAACAATGTCCGTGCCCTTCAGGGCTTGAGCAATCGAGGTGGTGGTGCGGATCGTCGGCCTGCTCCCGGACGGTGACGATGCTGGTTCCGCTGCCATTGCACTGAGAACGGCGTCCATGGCTTCCAGCCGTGCAGGATCAACATCGTAGAGGACCAGGTCCCGGACCAGGCCCGAGAACGGCCCTGAGGCTAACGCCCGGTAGACCAGGGGGACACGGAAACCGCCGCCGCCGGCAATCATAAGCCGCATGACCAGAGTCTATGCCTCCCCCTTTGCAGCAGTAGCGTCACAGCGTAGTCTGCGGGACATGGACGCTATTCCCGCCCGACGGTTCGATCCGCTGTCCAGTGTCCGCACTCCGGGGGCAGACGGTTTCGATTTGCTGCTTTCCGGCACGGTTTTTCAGGACATCATTTTCACGGGGTTGCCGCACGCACCCGAGCCAGGCACGGAAGTCTGGAGCGACGGTATGGGAAGCTGCCCGGGCGGAGTGGCCAACCAGGCAATTGCGGCCGCGAGGCTTGGCCTCCGGACGGGGTTGGCTGCCGCCTTCGGGGATGACGGGTACGGGGACTACAACTGGAAAATCCTGGCAGGGCAGGAACACGTGGACCTGTCCCTCTCCCGGCGGATTCCCGGCTGGCATTCGCCGGTCACTGTTTCCCTCGGTGTGCAGGAGGACCGTTCCATGGTCACTCACGGTCACCCGGCGCCCCTGACGTCATCGGATCTGATTGGACACCCACCGCCCGCCCTCGCTGCCGTCACCGACCTCGCCGAAGAAATGGAACCGTGGGCGCTCGCAGCCCAGGGAGCCGGCGTGAAGCTGTTCGGGGACGTCGGGTGGGACCCGAGCGGGGCCTGGCTGCCCAGCAGGCTCGATAACCTGAAGTACTTCTACGCCTTTATGCCCAACCAGCGGGAGGCCATGGCTTTCACCGCCAAGCGTGATCCATGGGCCGCACTGTATTCCTTGGCTGACAGGGTTCCTGTTGCGGTAGTGACCCTCGGACCTCAAGGGGCAATGGCCGTGGACTCCGAGACAGGCGAAGAGGAATGGGTGCCATCCCTGCCGGTTCCCGCCCTTGATCCCACCGGGGCAGGTGACTGCTTTGGTGCCGCCTTCGTCGTTGGATGCCTGGCGGGATGGCCCCTGGGTAACCGGCTGCGTTTCGCCAACCTCTGCGCCGCGCTGGCGGTACAACAGGTGGGTGGATCCCTGGCAGCCCCTGGCTGGGGAGACATCGCTGACTGGTGGAAGAAAGCGAACGCGCGGCCCGAGCGGCAGGGGAGCCAATGGCTGCGCCGGTACAAATTCCTTGAGGAGATCGTCCGGGATGTCCCGCCCGAAGCACAGCGACGCGCGACGGCCACCATTGCACACCTCTCTGACGCTTAAACCGACGGCGTGACCCGACGACTAATCCGACGACTAACCCGACGGCTGACCCCGACGCGTAACCTGATGGCTGACCCCGACGCGTGAGCCCCAGTCGCCAGCCGGGGCGGCCAATTAAACGACTTGTCCGGCCGCTACTAGAATCACTAGGGTGACTTACCCAGCAGCAGGCGGCCCTGCACCGGCGTCGTATGCTTCCCCCAACGCGAGCGACGAGCGGTCCGCCGTCATCGACCTTGAGGCCATCCGGCACAATGTGAGGCGACTGGTAGCCGTGGCTTCTCCTGCGCGGGTCATGGCGGTGGTCAAAGCAGACGCCTACGGCCACGGTGCGGTTCCCGTGGCGAGGGCTGCGCTGGCGGCTGGAGCACAGTGGCTGGGAGTGGCCCACGTGTCCGAGGCTCTGTCCCTCCGGGCTGCCGGCATAGACGCGCCGATACTCGCATGGCTGCATACGCGCGAAACCAACTTCGTTGCAGCCGTCGCTTCCGGAATAGATATCGCCTGTTCAGGCTGGGAATTGGACAGCATCGTGGCTGCCGCCAGGGATCAGGAGCGCCCGGCCAGGGTGCACCTGAAGGTGGATACCGGACTTGGCCGCAATGGCGCCACCATCGAGTTGTGGGACAAGCTCGTGGGCGCAGCGGTGGAATACCAGGAGGAGGGCCTGCTGCGGGTGGCCGGAATCTTCTCGCATCTGGCCGTGGCGGATGAACCCGAGCGGCCCGAGACGGATGAACAGCTTGCGGCCTTCCGCGAAGCCTTGGCTGTCGCGGAGGATGCCGGGATAGATCCCGAAATAAGGCATCTTGCCAACACGCCGGCTGCGCTGTCCCGACCCGATACCCACTTCGACCTGGTGCGGGTCGGGCTCGGCATCTACGGGCTTTCCCCCTTCAGAGGACAGACTTCGGCCGAGCTCGGGCTGCGGCCCGCCATGACCCTCCGCACGCTGGTGGCGCACTGCAAAGACGTTCCGGCCCATCAGGGCGTTTCCTACGGACTTCGGTACCGCACGGAAAGTGCCAGCACACTCGGACTCATCCCGCTGGGTTATGCCGACGGCGTCCCGCGCGTGGCCACCGGAGGTCCGGTCCGCATCGACGGCGTGACATACCCCGTGGTGGGCACCATCGCCATGGATCAGATGGTGGTGGACTTCGGGCCGTTGCATCTGGAGGCCGGCGGGGACAGCAGGCTGGGAAGCGAGGCGGTTCTGTTTGGGGACGGGAACGACGGCGGCCCCACCGCGGATGATTGGGCCCGGGCAGCCGGAACCATCAACTACGAGATCGTCACCAGGATCAGTCCGCGTGTGCCCCGTCGCTACATCAATGAAGAGACGACGCCGTGAGCGGCGAACAGGGCCCGCTGCCCGCCTCAGGGCTGCCCGCCTCAGCCCCATCCGACTCAGCCCAATGGGAACAGACGTTCCACGTCGAAACCGCCGAACAGACTCACGAGCTTGCCGCCGCCATCGGCTCGGTTCTTGAAGCCGGTGACCTCCTGGTCCTCACCGGGGAACTCGGGGCGGGGAAGACCACTTTTACGCAGGGATTGGGCGAGGGCCTTGGTGTACGGGCAGGCATTATCTCGCCAACCTTCGTGCTGGTCCGTATCCATCCCAACCTCTCGGAGGGACCGCGGCCCGGCGGGCCGGATCTGGTACACGTCGACGCCTACCGTCTCGAGTCGGCGTCGGAGATCGATGACATCGATCTCGAGAACACGATGGACAGCTCCGTGACAGTGGTGGAATGGGGGAGGGAGCGGGTAGAGCACCTGAGTGACAGCCGGCTTGAGGTTGAACTGTATCGCCGGCTTGGATCGGCAGGACTCCCCAGTGTCTCCTACTCGCCGGAGAGCCCGGAACATGCGAGCCCGGAACAGGCAGCAGTCCTCGATTTCGCTCCCGAGGACGACGACGAACCACGAACCATTGTGATCCGTGGGTTTGGGCCACGGTGGGCCCGGCAACCGTCATGGCCGGGCATCCCGGAAGGAATCTCCTGATGCTGATCCTTGCGATCGACACCTCGGCTGTTGCCAGTGCTGCCCTGGTTTCCGATGACGCCATGGAAGGCGTGGTGGGCAACTTCTCCACCGAAGACACCCGAAGCCACGCCGAGGTGCTGGCACCAGGCATTAACCGGATGCTCGCAGAAGCAGGGGTCACAGGCTCTGACATCGATGCCATCGTCACAGGGGTGGGACCGGGGCCGTTTACGGGGCTGCGTTCAGGGATCGCAACCGCCCGCACCCTGGCTTTCGTCTGGCAAAAGCCTCTTTACGGGATGATGAGCCTCGACGCGGTGGCCCTGGAAGTGGCTGAATCGACAGTGGCTGCCCCTGAGTTCATCGTGGCCACGGACGCCCGCCGCAAAGAGGTTTATTGGGCCCGCTACACCCTGGAAGAGGGGCAACTGCCCCAACTCGTTGACGGCCCTCATGTCGGTTTTGCCGTGGACGTTCCGGGTGTCCCTGCCTATGGTGCCGGTGCCGGGCTGTACCCCGACGCCCTCCAGGCAAACCCGGACTTCAGCTTTGAGCAGCCGGACGCACTCTATCTGGGGCAATTCGCCCTCGCTCGTTTAGCCGCCGGCGGGGAACTGCCGGATTCCACGCCGCTGTACCTGCGCGAGTCCGATGCCCAGGTCCCGGGGCCCCGGAAGAGGGCGCTGTGAGCGGACGCCACGAGGAGACGGGCACTGTAACTCTGCGGGAAATGACAGCCGAAGACATTCCTGCGGTACACCAGCTTGAGCGCAGACTGTTTCCCGTGGATGCCTGGCCATTGCAGATGTTCTTCGACGAGCTGGGCCAGTCAGACACCCGCCATTATCTGGTGGCCGAAGCGTCAGGGACCATCGTGGGTTATGCCGGGCTCATGTGCATCCAGCCCATAGCCGATGTCCAGACCATAGCCGTGGTCCCGGAGCAGGAAGGCAAGGGGATCGGCTCTGCGTTGCTCACCGCCCTGATCAGGGAGAGCCGCCGCCGTAACGCGGAAGACGTATTGCTTGAGGTCCGGGCCGACAACCCCCGCGCCCAGCAGCTGTACCTCCGCTTCGGTTTCGAGCAGATCCACGTCCGGCCGCGGTATTACCGGGACGGCGTAGACGCCCTGATCATGCGGCTCCCACTATCGGAAACAGTGCCAACAACGGAAGCAGAACGCCCATGAACGCCAACGAGCCGTTGGTTCTTGGAATCGAATCATCCTGTGACGAGACCGGCGTCGGCATCGTTCGTGGAACGTCCTTGCTGAGCAACACCGTCTCATCCTCGATGGAGGAACACGTCCGGTTTGGCGGCGTGATACCCGAAATCGCCTCCCGGGCCCATCTCGACGCTTTGGTTCCCACCCTCCAGCAGTCACTCGCCGAGGCGGGTGTCACCTTGGAAGAGGTCGACGCCGTCGCGGTCACCGCAGGTCCGGGCCTGGCGGGCGCACTCATGGTGGGGGTCTGTGCTGCCAAGGCGCTCGCCGTGGCCACCGGCAAACCCCTGTATGCCATCAACCATCTGGTGGCGCACGTAGGAGTCGGCGTGCTCCAGGCCGACGGTGAACGGGCAGGAGTCCTTCCGCAGAACCTTGGCGCCCTGCTGGTTTCCGGGGGACACACTGAAATACTTCGCATCAAGAGCATTACCGACGACGTGGAGATGCTCGGCTCCACCATCGATGACGCAGCCGGAGAAGCGTACGACAAGGTGGCGAGGCTGCTTGGACTGGGCTACCCGGGAGGACCGGCTATCGACAGGCTGGCGCGAACGGGAAACGCAAAGGCAATCCGCTTCCCCAGAGGACTGACCCAGCCGAAGTACATGGGCACTGCAGAGGAACCCGGCCCCCACCGCTACGACTGGTCCTTCAGCGGCCTCAAGACTGCCGTCGCGCGCTGCGTTGAGCAGTTTGAGGCGAGGGGAGAGCCGGTTCCTGTTGCGGACGTCGCCGCAGCCTTCCAGGAGGCTGTGGTGGACGTGATCACGTCCAAGGCGGTTCTCGCCTGCCGGGAGAACGGCATCACCAGCCTGCTTCTTGGTGGCGGAGTCGCGGCCAATTCCCGGCTCCGGCAGCTCACCCGCGAACGCTGCAGCGCGGCCGGAATAACGCTGCACGTACCGCCCATGGACCTCTGCACCGATAACGGTGCCATGGTGGCAGCCCTGGGAGCCCAGCTCATGATGGCCGGCATCGGGCCCAGCGGGATAGCTTTCGCGCCGGATTCCTCGATGCCGGTCACCACGATTTCGGCATAAACATCACCTGGGATAAGACCACACTTTTGGCCTAGACAAGCGCGTTGTAAGCCTCGGAGCGGACGATTGCCTCTTCGGGGAGGATGTCAGCCGTGATCAGGTTGCGGTCGTAGACCACCAGTGCATTGTTTTCCAGGATCTGCTCTCTCGAGACGATGAGGCCGCTCCGTTTATCCCTGGTCAGCCGGACGATCCTGTTGTGCCGGTAAACCTGCCCGCCGGACTCCTGGAAGTGGGCGTCTTCTTCCTTGATATGGAACTTCACCGCGGGTACCTTCTCCGCCCTCAGCTCGCCGCACAGGTGCTCATCGGTGACAGAAACCAGGAACTGAAAGCTCTGGCCGGTGTCATTGCGGACGCGGTAGTCGAGGTAGTTGTAAATGATGGACGTGCCGGATCCGAAGGGGATCTGCCTGTTAAAGTCCGGGAAAAGGTCCAGTTCGCCGTGGTGATGATGTTCGACGATGGTCAATTCGCTGTGGAGGACCATCCAGTGCAGCAGGTTTGTGAACTGGCACAGCCCGCCCCCGATCCCTGACTCGGCCCGCCCGTTATTGATGGTGAGACCTTCGCGGTAGCCTTTGGCGGCTGTGCAGCTTCCTACCAGATTCCAGAAGGAAAACGTCTCTCCGGGCCTGATCTCCACGCGGTTTACCAAGGGTGCGGCGATTCCGAGGCTAACGGCTTTGTTCTCCTGAAAGTGCAGGTCAACATTGCCGAGCTTCCTCCGGATCAGGGAGTTGTGCCGGTAAACAACCCCCGGATCGAACCCTGCATGGCAACGTGCCACATCCCTGAAGTTTCCGCTTCCGAGAATTTGGTTACACCGTGCGGGAACCAATCTCCTGCCGCAACATGGCCGCCGTTCAGGCGGTGGGTCCGTTCCTCATCTGTTTCACGAGGTCGAGGACCACAGCCTGCAGATTCCCGCCGTTTTCCGCGGCGACGCGGCGCTGCCGCTGGTAGCCGGCGCCCCGCCGGATGATCTTTTCGACGTCGGCCAACTCATCCGCGCAACGGAGCTTAGCGGCGACAGGTTCCAGCCGGTTGAGCGTCTCCAGGAGGTGGTCGGTCACCAGCTGTTCATTGCCCTGAGCGTCCAGGATGATGATGGCGTCCATGCCGTACCGGGCCGCACGCCATTTGTTCTCCTGCACGTGCCAGGGAGGCATGGTGGGAATAGTGCCGCCGTTATCAAGGGTGGTAGAGAGTTCGTCGACGAGGCACTGGGTCAGCGCAGCCACGGCCCCCACTTCCTCAAGCGTGGCCAGGCCGTCGCAGATCCGCATCTCAATGGTTCCCAGATTAGGAACGGGGCGGATGTCCCAACGGATTTCCGAGAGCGTGTCGATGACGCCCGTCGTGAACATGTCCTGCACGTACGACTCGTATTCATCCCAGGTGGAGAACTGGAACGGAAGCCCCGCGGTGGGAAGCTGCTGGAACATCAGGGCCCGGTGGGAGGCGTAACCTGTATCCTCGCCGCCCCAGAAAGGACTGGACGCTGACAGGGCCTGGAAATGGGGGAAGTAGTTGACCAGGCCATCAACCACGGGAAGGGCTTTTTCCTTGCGGTCCAGGCCAACGTGGACGTGGACGCCGTAAATAACCATCTGCCGGCCCCACCACTGCGTGCGGTCGATCAGCTTCGCGTAGCGGGCCTTATCCGTGACGGGTTGAAGCTGCGGAGGGCTGAACGGGTGGCTTCCAGCGCAGAAGACTTCCACGCCCATGGGGTCGGTAACCTCGCGTACAGCGGCGAGCGAATTGCTGAGGTCTTCTTTTGCCTGGGCTACTGTCTCGCAGATGCCGGTGACGAGCTCCACCGTGTTCAGCAGAAGCTCCTGCTTGATGTGCGGGTGTTCGTCGTCGTCGTTCAGCTCCGGGTGATTGACGGCCACCCCGCGCAGAACCTCATTAGCCACGGACGCCAATTCGCCCGTTTCAGCATTGACGAGCGCAAGCTCCCATTCCACTCCAAGAGTTGATTGCCTGGAGGCAGCAAAATCAATCTTCATGTGGTCCCTTTACGTTTTTACTTGCTGTTGCCGCTGCCTCCCCCAGAGCGGGCAACCGTGCCTCAAGTCTAGTGCAGGGGTAGCATCGGTATGATGGCTTGGTTTCAAAGCGCACGTGACAGTTTTCACATCGGCACCTTTCGGATTGGCAGCGTTCGCCCTGAGGCTCCAAGCAGTCTTCGAACCAGTGGTTCTCCCGCCAGAACCCTGACGATGATCTTCGCAACCGTCCTGTTGGCTGCCGCCTGTACGCCAGGGTCCACTGGCGGCACGCCGTCACCATCCGGCTCTAGCCCGGCTCCCCGTGTGTCTGCCTCGCCATCGGCTCAGGAATCGACGACGGCGGCACCTCCATCTGCGACAAACTCACCGGACGCTGGCGGTGAACAGTTGGGCTGGGGTCCTGGACAGAAGGATCTGGACGCCGCCCGCACTGCCGTTTCGGCCATGACCGTCAGCCAGAAAGCGGGCCAGGTCCTTTTGCCGTTCTATCAGGGCCTGGACCATGCGGCCCAGGCGGCCGCCATTGAACGGCTGCACCTCGCGGGTTCCATAGTTATGGCGGACAACGTTCCGGGGACCCCCGACGGCCAGGTCGATACGGCAGCAATGGGCAGAGTCACCGCTGACCTGCAGAAGGCCACTACTGCGGACGGCCGGAAATGGCCGGGGATGATCGCCGTCGACCAGGAAGGCGGCTTGGTTTCAAGGCTTCGCACGCCACTCACCGAATGGCCTTCGCCCATGAGTTACGGGGCAGCCGGAAAGCCGTCCTTGGCGTCCGACGCCGGCCGCTTACTGGCGGGTGAACTGGTGGGCCTGGGGTTCAACGTTGATTTCGCGCCGGACGCCGACGTCACAATCGGCCCGGCGGATCCAACCATCGGGTCACGCTCGATGTCCGGGAGCCCTGAAACAGTCGGCCAAATGTCTGTCGGCTTTTTTCAAGGAATGCTGGCCGCAGGGGTGCTCCCGGCCATCAAGCATTTTCCTGGCCACGGTTCCGTGACGGTGGACTCCCACTTGGACCTTCCCGTTCAGCCCGCTCCCACGGCCCAACTCGAGGCGAGGGACTGGGTGCCGTTCAAGGCAGGTATTGCGGCCGGCGTCCCCATGGTGATGACGGCGCACATCGCCGTTCCCGCCCTGGAACCGGACGTGCCTGCCTCGGTGTCGAAAGCGACGTACAGCGTTCTGCGCGGCATCGGCTTTAAAGGAGTTGCCGTTACCGACGCCCTGAACATGGGGGCTATTCAGAAACAGTTCCCGGGCGGGTCTGCTGCGCCCAAGGCTTTGGCAGCCGGCGCGGATCTCCTGCTGATGCCACCCGACGTTGAGGCCGCTCATCAGGCTATTGTCGCTGCCGTGGGAAATGGCTCGCTCGCCAAGGAGCGACTCGACGAGGCAGCCCAGCGGGTTGTAACAATGATGCTCTGGCGCGGGCGGACAGCCATTCCACCGGCTCCTGCTCCGGGCAGCGGGGCGGATTTGTCGCGGAAGCTTTCGGCGACGGCAATCACGGTACTTTCCGGTCCTTGCCGCGGACCAATTATTCAGGGCTCTGTCACGGTGGCCGGGGGGTCGCCAGCGGACCGTGCACGCTTTGCGAAAGCCGCAGCGAATGTTGGCGTCACCATCGGAACCGGCCCTACAGTCAGCCTCATCGGCTTCGGCGAAGGGCCGGTAAAAGCCGACGTCGCCGTCTCCCTCGATGCACCCTGGTCTCTCGCTTCATCAGCGGCCGCCACCAGGATTGCACTGTACGGGCGCACACCTGGGGCCTTTGACGCCTTGCTTGCGGTTCTTATCGGCAAGGCTGGGGCTCCCGGAAAGCTGCCGGTCGACGTCGGAAGTTATCCCCGGGGATCGGGATGCCCTTAGCCCGGCCTGACGGAATCAGGTTCCGTTTGCTAATGAGAATGATTGTCATCTAAGCTCGGGGAATGCATTTATCCCTGGTGAGTTCGCTCGATACCCAATGCCGTCAGGAAGCCACCTTCCGCCTGGGGGAAACCCATGGAAACTCCGTGGTGGTGCATCACGATCTCCTTGAGGGGTACGTTGTCCTGCGCCGGATTTTTCGGGACGGCGTGCTTATCGAGCGGGCCGAGACGCCACTGGAGCACGGCTGCCTGAGCTGCACCGTCAGGCTCGATGTTGTGCCCACCGTGGAACGGCTCATGGATACGGACTGCGCCCATGTGGTTCTTGGCCTCCCGCCTGGAGTAGCTACAGGCTTGGTGGTTGCAGAGCTGACAGCAAGACTGGGGGCCAACATCTTCATCGACAATGCAGTCCTGGCGGTGGATCCCACGGAACTCGAGCACCAGATCTGGGACAGGCATACACTCTTCGAATCCGGATTCACCTCGGCACGCGGAGACGACCGCACCAGCGGCGAGTTCCTGATTTCCGAATTCGCGCACGTGGATACAGTGATGGTCCAGGCGGGCCTCGGGGCCCAACTTGCCGGCAGTGTGGACAAGGAATCAACTGACTGGCACTCCGGGGTTCAGCTCATGACGCAGCTGGCCCCGCATGCCGTGCTCGTCGAAACACGCGACGACTTCCGTCCCCGCTGCTACGACGCGCGGGAAGCGGTATCACGCTCACGGCTCGGGGCTGTCCGGGTTCCCGTCCAGGACCGTTCCGGGGACTTCTGCACCGTCCTGCATTCCGTGGAGCGGCCTCTTCATCCCCAGCGTTTCCGGGAGGCCCTGCCTCGTCTGGCCGCCGGGTCACACTGGCTGCGGGGAAGGCTCTGGATGGCGTCCGCTCCGGCCCAGAGGATCGGTCTGACGGGCATCGGTCCCCGTGTCTGGCTGGAGAACACTGGGCGCTGGGTGGCGGACCAGGAAGAGGGGCTGAGGGCCAACGCCGGCGACGCCGATGCCATCCTTGCCTGGCACCCGAGATTCGGTGACCGGAGCACGGTGGTAGCGGTGACGGGCCGGGGAGAAGACATCGACGGCGGCGAGATCCGTTCCCTGCTTGATGCCTGTCAGC
This sequence comes from Arthrobacter sp., assembly GCF_031179985.1. Classification (GTDB taxonomy): domain Bacteria; phylum Actinomycetota; class Actinomycetes; order Actinomycetales; family Micrococcaceae; genus Arthrobacter. Next base: position 35,432 of record NZ_JAPSHJ010000037.1, read on the forward strand.
TGACGGACGAAGAGATGTCCAAGGACTTCGCGGCCCTTGAGGACCCCTGGGAGCTGGAAAGCAGACTGTAGAAACGGCTGGCACACCACCGGCCACAACCATTGAGGAGAAACCATGAAGGTCAGGAATTCATTGCGTGCCCTGAAAAAGATCCCAGGTGCCCAAATAGTCCGCCGAAGAGGAAGAACATTCGTTATCAACAAAAAGAATCCGCGAATGAAAGCCCGCCAGGGCTGAAATGAGTTAAGAGACGCCTCAGGGGTCCCCGCCCGAGGAACGAGGGTGGGGAAGAGGCGGAACGGAAAGCCCGCCAGGGCTGA
>NZ_JAPSHJ010000037.1:35851-38867 GCF_031179985.1 Arthrobacter sp.
GAAAGCCCGCCAGGGCTGAAATGAGTTAAGAGACGCCTCAGGGGTCCCCGCCCGAGGAACGAGGGTGGGGAAGAGGCGGAACGGAAAGCCCGCCAGGGCTGACGGCTAGCTGTTTAATGATGTTGTGCCCATTCTGAATAAAGACATGACCTTATGCATTTCGCTCTCGGCCCGGCCAAGCAACAACGGGACGCGTTTCCACAACCATCTGTATGAGCAGCTTGGCCTGAACTGGATCTACAAGGCGTTTGCCCCCACGGATCTGGGCCAGGCAATCGCGGGTGTTCGCGGGCTGGGCATCAGGGGCTGCGCGATTTCCATGCCTTATAAGGAAGAGGTCATCGAGCTGGTTGACGTCATGGATCCGTCCGCGAAGGCCATCGACTCGGTCAACACCATCGTCAACGATGCGGGCCGGCTGACGGCATACAACACCGACTACACAGCCATCGAACAGTTGCTGAAGCGAAACGACGTCCCAAACGACTACTCGGTGCTGCTCAAGGGCTCAGGTGGCATGGCAAAAGCCACTGCGGCCGCCTTGCGTGACGCCGGCTTCCGGGATGTGACCGTCATTGCCCGGAATGAGGCCTCCGGACGGTCGCTGGCCGATCTTTACGGGTTCCGCTGGCAGGCGCAGCTCGATGGTGACGGCGATGGTCCCGCACCTGAGGTCAGCGGTGCCCGCGGGGCAGACATGATCATCAACGTGACCCCCATTGGCATGGCAGGCGGTAAGGCAGGCAGCAAGGCCGGGGGAGCGGAGGCAAACGGCCTGTCCTTCGCACAGCCGGTGATCGATGCCGCAAAGGTGGTCTTCGACGTCGTCGCGTTGCCGGCAGAGACACCCCTGATTGCTGCCGGCCGGGCAGCCGGAAAAACCGTTATTACCGGCGCCGAGGTAGCCACCATCCAGGCACTTGAGCAGTTTGTGCTTTACACGGGGATCAGGCCTACGGATGCCCAGGTGCGCGCCGCAGAGGAGTTCATGCGGGCCCAGTAAGACCCAACAAACTGGGCTAAGGAAGCTGGACGGGCTCCACCGAGATGGCCACCCGGTCCTCACCGATCCTGGTGAGGACCAGGGTGGCCGTTTTCTTTGCAGCGTTCTTTCCTGAGGACTTGGCACCGGGGAGCAACTGCTTGCGGAGTTCCTCGGGTGTCACGGAGGTGCCCCGCTTTTTAATATCCAGCACGCCGATCCCGTTATCTTTCACCCAGGACTTCAAGGCCTTGACGTTGTATGGCATGACCTCGAGGACCCTGTAGGCGCGGGCAAAGGGGGTATCGCGCAAACCGGCAGCGCAGATGTAGGCAATGTGCTCATCCACCAGATGGCCATCGAGTTCAAGCGCGACGTCGGCCACAAGACCGGCGCGGATGACGGCGCCATCGGGTTCATACAGGTAGCCTTCGACCGGCCCCACAGGGGCCACCGGACCGCCGTCGAAATCTTCCTCACTGGTAATCTCCGCAGCCCCCTGGGCTCCCAGCAGCAGAGCGGCACGACGGACTCCAGGGCGGCGGACGGCGTTGAACCAGAGGGCCACCTCTGTGACGTCTCCGCCCATCGAAACCCACTGGGCTTCGCATCCGGCCGGGACGGAGCCATGCGGGATACCAGGGCCCATTTTGACGCCAACAGAGCGGCCTGATTTCGCAAGGGATTCAACGAATGACATTGGGGGTGAGAAATCCTCGGGGTCCCAGATCCGTCGTGTTCCCGAGGTGGAGGTGGAGCGGCGCGCCGGATCCAGCCAGACGCCGTCGATACCTTCAAGGGAAAGCGTGGTGGCGTCGGCATGGACCACGGTTGCGTTCGGGAACGGAATGAGGTTCATGGTGGCGCAGGCTGCAGTTGTTTCATCCTGCTCCACCGCAGTGACGCGAATGTCCAGCGATGCAAGGGCCATGGAATCCGCCCCAAGACCGCAGCCAAGGTCCGCCACATGCTTGATGCCGGCCCTCAGGAACCGTTCTGCGTGGCGCGCAGCAACAGGGAGGCGCGTGGATTGCTCCAGCCCGGCCGGTGTGAAGATCATTTGACGGGCAAACTCGCCGAATTTGCCTTCAGCCTTGGTTCGAAGGCGGGATTGGGTAAGGACAGCTGAGACAAGGGCCGGGGAGTGCCCGGCTTTTCGAAGCGCCGCATTCTGTTGGAAGGCCTCTGCTTCCCGGTAGGGACCCAGTGAAGCCAACAACTCCCACCCCTCGCTGGTCAGCAGTGGGGCGATAAGGTCCTGTGTTGCGTCAGCCATGCAGTCAACCCTAGTGGAGGCCGCGACTCGGTGGTGGCCCCGCTAGGGTTGAAGACATGGAAGAGCATCAAGAACCGCAGGCAGCCGCAAATGACCAGATTTCCGCTGACGGCATCGTCAAGTACGCCCGGCCGGCCCTCATAGCGGCAGCCGCCGTCGTCATCGTCAGCCTCGCGCTGCTCGCCGTTATCTTCGCGCTCGATACTTTCAACGCCACCGTGTACTCGGTGGGCGGCAAGAACATCAATGATCCCAGCGATGAGGCCAGGGACATCAGGGAGCTTTACTCGGCTGTCCGGGTTGGCAGTGTTGTTGTCCTGATCGCCTCCGCTGCCACAGCGGTTGCAGCAGCCATCGTCTTATTCCGTAGGCGGAACTCGCCCCAGAACAGGGAAGATAACGGTGAGAACCTCGGATTTGACGATCTGGCGGACCCCTAGCCCCGGCTGAGGTTCCCCGCGAGTGTTCACCTGCGACGAAATTCTGGCACTCGCCTTGACCGAGTGCTAACGGTTACATAGAGTCTTCATTAGCACTCTCCCTAGGAGGGTGCTAACACATGAAGAACTGCCAGCCCGGCTGCTGCCGGCACCCGCGACGACGGTTTGCCAGCCAAAGGCACAGTTTTACTGTCCATGAATTTGCTGACGAAAAGGAGAGGTCCGAGTGTCGGTCTCTATTAAGCCTCTTGAGGATCGTATTGTTGTCCGCCCGCTCGAAGCCGAGCAGACCACGGCTTCCGGCCTGGTCATCCCGGA
>NZ_JAPSHJ010000038.1:0-4972 GCF_031179985.1 Arthrobacter sp.
CGGACCCATCTCCATCGAATGGGAGGACGCCGGAATGGACCGCCTCCACGGCGCCCCCGAGGCCCTCGCCGCCCTCAAGAAGTTCGACTTCCCGGCCTCGAGCACCTCCTTCGACGCCGCCTTCAGCACCAAGGACTGACCGCTACCAGGACTGAAACCACGGGCTTCCGGGGCTAGAGTTTTGATATGGCGCACATCATCCGAAAAGCAACAGAGGACGACGCCGGCCGGCTGGCAGAGCTGGCCGGCGTTACCTTTCCGCTGGCCTGCCCGCCGGGCTCTTCACCGGCCGACATCGCCGCCCACTTGGCGAACACCCTGAGCGAGGAACACTTCCGCACCTACGCCACGGACCCGGACGTCACCATCCTGGTCATTGAAGCCACTGGAGAACTGCGTGGCTACAGCATGCTCGTCGCGCGGCCTGCCAAAGACCCGGAAGTCGCCTCTGCCCTAAGCCTCGTGCCGTCCACAGAACTCAGCAAGTGCTACCTTCATCCGGACCACCACGGGCTCGGGGCTGCTGCAGAGCTGATGCACGCAACGGTGGAATCAGCGGCAGCTGCAGGCGCACGTGGACTCTGGCTGGGCGTCAACAGCGAGAATGCCAAAGCCATCCGCTTCTACGAAAAATCCGGCTTCAACAAAGTCGGAACCAAAACATTCAAGCTTGGCAATACCGTTGAGCACGACTTCGTGATGGAGCGTGCGCTTCCGGCCTGAGCGTCCTGCCAACCCCGCCCTGTGACCAAATCCATATGCCCACATGGGAATGAGTGCAGGGACACTGCAGTTGTGGCAAGCATGAAGATTGAGATCTGGTCCGATGTGGCCTGCCCCTGGTGTTACATCGGCAAACGCCGCTTCGAAGCCGCCCTCGCCGAGTTCCCCCACCGTGACTCCGTTGAGGTGAAGTGGCGGAGCTACCAGCTGGACCCCTCCCTGCCCGAGCATTACGACGGCACCGAACTCGACTATTTGAGCACCCGCAAGGGCATGGCCGCGGCCCAGGTCTCGCAGATGTTTGACCACGTTGCAGCACAGGCTAAAGGCGAGGGACTGGATTTCCGCTTCGACACAATTGTGGTGGCGAACAGCTTCACCGCACACCGGCTCATCCATCTCGCCGCTGCCCATGGCCTTCAGGATGAGGCAAAGGAGCGACTGCTCAGCGGGCATTTCGAGCAGGGCAAGGACATCGGCAGCACGGAGTACCTGACCTCAGTGGCGCTGGAGTTGGGGCTCGACGCCGATGAGGTGGCCGGGCTCTTCGCCACAGACAAGTTCGCCGACGACGTCCGGCAGGACTTCGCTGAAGCCCGCGCCCTGGGTATCAGCGGCGTGCCCTTCTTCGTCATCGACCGCAAGTTCGGCCTCTCCGGTGCCCAGCCGGTTGAGACGTTCCGGCAGGCTCTGGAGCAGGGCTGGCAGGAATCCCACCCGCTCGTCATGGTCGCTGCGGGTGACAAAACTGGTGCCCGCACCGCAGACGAGGGTGACGGCGTCGTCTGCGGTCCCGATGGTTGTGCCATCTAGTTCTGGCCACCAGCTGAGCAACTGAAAAGGAAGGTCCCGCACATTGGGGGCCTTCCTTTTTCACTTCGACCTCCCGGGCCGTCACACCTTCTCGCGTGTGCGGTCGACTACCGGTTCGGGAGCAGAAAACTCCCGGTGGCGGCGGGGGAAGGCCCAGAACTTGAAGTCGTTCACCTCAACACGGGGTTCCGGCCTTTCTTCAGGTTGCAGGCGCTCTTCAGGTTTCCGTGAAGCATCCTTCCTGGTGTCACGCCCGAAATCCTTGTTGTATCCGTAGCACATCACTGACCTCCTTATGATGGATGCCCCTTAATCGTCCTCCCAATTGCCGGAGAGCAAAAGGGCCGGCTACCGGCCTGGCAGCTTCCGCCGTCGGGAAGTTTGCTGACAGATAACGGTAATGTGTCTGTATGCCTAGGATTTCGGCGCCAACAAACGCCGCCCAACGTGCCGAAACCCAACGGCGTATCCTGACCGCCTTCGGCGAGCTCCTGTTTTCCCATGGGCTGCCCGGTCTCACCATGACGGATGTGGCCCGCCAAGCAGGCGTCGGCCGGACCGCCGTGTACAACTACTATGCGGACATCGAAGAGCTGCTGATCGCCTACGCGCTGGATGAAACAGAGCGCTTCCTCATCGGACTCCGTGAATCACTTCAGTCCTTGGACAACCCTGTGGAGCAGCTGGCTCTGTACGTGCGGGCACAGGTGGAGGACCTTAGCCGGCGCCATCTCCCGCCAGGCCCTGCAATGGGTACGGTGCTTTCCCCCGCCTCCTTCTCGAGGCTGGCGGACCACGTCGGCGGACTGAGTGTGCTCCTTCAGGACATCCTTCGGGAGGCCATGGCCCAGGGCTACCTGCCCGTCGCCGACGTCATCCAGCTCGCGCAACTGATTCACGGCACCCTGTCCTCCAGCGCAGCGCGCGGCGATGGAACACCGGACGCCGTCGACCGGACCGTCCGGTTCATCCAGCTGGGTGCCGGAGCCAGGTTCGACGACGCCGGGAGCCTTCCCGTCCGTGTCACCCAGCCCGCGGCTAGGTAGCGGCCATTTCGACGGTTCCGTTCCCACTCGACGTTCCGCACCGTCTACCCCGCAGGGAACCGTCGAAACGGTCAGCCTGCCGTGTCAGCCCGCCGGCGGGACAACAGGCCACTTTGAGTCGTCCACGATACGCCGGGTTTCACGCGGGCAGCTGAGTTTCCCGGGTGTCTGGTCAACAAGCTCCGGTGGCGTGAGTGCCTGGTAGTCGTTGGTGAGGATGAGATCCACGCTTGCATCCGCCCGGTTGTCCTGGAAGTAGTCGGAGCCTTGTAGGTTCCGCTGGACAGTAAAGGCGGCGGACTGGCCGGCTGCTCCCGAAATCACGGCGGCAACGCCACGGTACCCCGTTTCCTGGTTCCCCACGTTCCCCACTGCGAACTTCCGGGCCAGGAGCTCGTCCGCCACGGTCCTGGCAAGTCCGGCCCGGCTGGTGCCGTTGAAGACGTTCAGGTTCACTTTCTCATTCGGCGTGTAGTCGTGAATCGCCGTCGGGCAGAGCGTGACAGGTTCCTTGCTTGGCTCCGCCGTCGCGATGGTGACCTGGCCGTTCATGATTGCCAGGGCCACCACCACCCCGCTGGCGATCAGGGCCAAGAGCAGCACCAACACCACGCCGTGAATAATCCTGCGGCGTATCCGCACAGGTTCGAAATCGCGCTCGTCATGTTCAATTAGCGTGGCCCGCAGCTCGGGGCCTGTTACCACGTGGTGCCCGTGGAAGGTTGAAGGGTCCTGCGGTTTCTTAGCCATCTATCACCAACACGCGGGCGTGAATGGCGTTCCGCTGATGAAGTGCAGTGCGGACTGCCCGATGCAGCCCGTCCTCCAGGTAAAGCACCCCCTGGTACTCCACCACATGGGGGAAAAGGTCACCGAAAAACGTTGAATCCTCGGCCAGCAGGGCTTCAAGATCCAGGGTCCGCTTGGTGGTCACGAGCTCGTCCAGGCGGACAGGGCGCGGAGGAAGAGCAGCCCATGCTTTGGGCGTGTTGTAACCATGGTCGGGATAGGGGCGTCCCTCGCCCACAGCTTTGAATATCACTCTGTAAGCCTATGGAAGAAGCAGCACCAACGGAACGAATGACCCCTGTCACGAAGAGGTTGTAGCCAAACAGTGACCATTCGTCATGAGGTGCAACGTTCAGGTTCCGGAACGGATCTGGTGAGGGCCTGCTGACACAATGGGTGCATGACTGCACCCGAGACTCCTGTGGCCGCTGCCCCGCCGTCGACTCCCCCACTGGCCCTGCTGCTCGACGTCGACGGGCCGGTGGCAAGTCCCGTCACCCGCAACGTCAAAGCAGAAATTATCGCCGACCTCGTTGCCCTGGCCACTGCCGGGATCCCGGTCATTTTCAACACGGGCCGCTCGGACGCCTTCATTCGCGAACAGGTCATGAACCCAATGATCGCTGCCGGGATCCCGGCCGGGACCATCATCCATGCCATCTGCGAGAAGGGCGCTGTCTGGTTCAGCTACACCGCGGACGGCCCTGGTCCTATCCACGTGGACCGTGAGTTGGCCGTACCCGAGGCGTACGGCGACGACGTCCGGCGTCTCGTGGCGGAGGACTACGCCAGCCATATGTTCTTTGACGAGACCAAGCGGGCAATGGTGTCAGTAGAGCAGCACATCACAGTGGCGAACGCTGATTACCTGGACGAGCAAAAACTCTTCGACGCGGACGCCATGGAGCTCATGGCCAGGCATGGCCTGGGTGTGGTCCGCCTGGACCACCATGAACCGGATTCGGATGACCAGGTGGACTACCGCGTGGATCCCACCATCATCTCCACTGACATCGAGTCCATCCGGCTGGGCAAGGATCTTGGGGCAAGCCGGGCTGTTGAACTGCTGGCCGCCCAGGGCATCACCCCGCAAGCCTGGCGCACCGTTGGAGACTCGCGCACGGACTACGCCATGGCTGACTGGCTCCACCACAACGACCACCCGGTGAAGCACGTGGACGTCCGTCCGGCGGATGGCGTTCCGGAGAAACCGTATGACATCCTCACGGCGGAGGACCTCGGGTTGGACAGCACCATCATTCACGACGACGCCGGGGGTGCTTTCCTGCGCGGCTGGCGGGAGGCATTGACCACCTGAACGCATCCTTGCAGGCTAACCGACGTTTGACTCGCGTTTTTTATTCTCCGTTATTATGCAGGTAGAACCCCTCGTATTAAACAGCTCGGAGAATCGCCATTACAGACGCACTGGTCCAGGATGAGATCTACTACGGCAGCCAGCCATCGGACGACGTCCGGAGCCATCCGGAAATAACGTCGCCGGCGGCTGTCGCGCGCCTCAAGAACCGCCCCGACGTCATCAGGCACAGGGGCCGTTATGCCCTCATCAACTCCAATCGGACGCCGTATCAGGCCATGGT
>NZ_JAPSHJ010000038.1:5072-7058 GCF_031179985.1 Arthrobacter sp.
TGGTTGGCCGACCACCCGACTGTGACGATCGTGCGCAGCGAGGAATTCTTTGCTGACCCGTCAGTGCTGCCCACGCACAACTCCCAGGCGGTCGAGTGCCAGCTGCACCACATCGAGGGCCTCTCGGAGCACTTCCTGTATTCCAATGACGACATGTTCTTCGGCCGGTCTGTCGCGCCCGACATGTTCTTTACGCCAGGAGGAATCACCAAGTTCATCGAGGCGGAGACCCGCATCGGGCTGGGCGATAACGACGCAGAGCGCAGCGGCTTCGAAAACGCTGCCAGAGTCAACCGGAAACTCCTCTGGAACCGCTTCGGCCGGATCACCACGAGGCACCTGGAACACGCTGCAGCCCCTCTGCGCCGCAGCGTGGTGGCACGGATGGAGAAGGAATTTCCTGACGAGTTCACCAAGACGGCGGCCAGCGTCTTCCGGGCAGCCGACAACATCTCGGTGACCAACTCCTTCTACCACTACTACGCGCTGTTGACCGGCAGGGCCACCACCCAGACAGCCGCCAAAGTCCGCTACATCGACACCACGGTGCGGGCGGGGCTGAACTATCTCCCCAAACTGTTGGCCAAGCGGAACATGGATTTCTTCTGCCTCAACGACGGCAGCTTCCCGGAGGTCCCGGCTGATGAGCGCGCCGACATTGTTACTGATTTCCTGGAGAACTATTTCCCCATCAAGGCACCCTGGGAGAAGTAAGCCCGGCCGAACAATGCTCCACACGAACAGGCAGGCAATGCCCTCAAACGTGAATTTTGAGGTCATTGCCTGCCAGTTCCCACATGCTGAATGGATGCGGCCGAATGTTGCGGCCGAGCGGGGTGCGTCAGGGGCTGGTGACGACCCTGGGCTTGGCAACACCCTGTGTTTTTGCCCGTTCGGGGATGACGATTCCGGCTGCTGCGAGCCGCTTCTGCGTATCCTCTGCACTGACGAACTCACCAACAGTGGGAGTCTGCCCCAGCGGAACCACGGAATGCACAATGGTGTGTTCGTAGACATGGACCAGATTGAATGCCTGCCCGCCGTCCCTGCCACGGGAACCGCCTACTGGAACGTTCAGGTCCTGCGTGTAGCACGTGGCTGAAGCGACGGACACGGGAATCCCGGCGAAGCTGGCGGTGGTGGAATAGTGCAGGTGGCCGGCCAAGATACTGCGCACATCCGAGCCTCGCAGAACAGTCGCCAACGACGCCTGATTGCGCAATTCCACGAGCACGGCGAGGTCTAGCACGGACGGGACCGGTGGGTGGTGCAAGGCCAGGATGGTGCCGTCCGGGGCCGGTGTTTCCAGCTGGTCGGCAAGCCACTCGAGCTGCGCTCCGCTGAGTTCGCCGTGATGGAAGCCCGGTACTGATGTGTCGAGGGTGATAACACGAAGCCCATTGACGTAGTAGCTGCGGTCCACCGGGGAGTCATCTGCAGGCTGGTCCAGCAGGCCGGTTCGAAAATGAGCCCTGTTGTCGTGATTTCCCATGGCCCAGATGACCCGTGCACCCATCGCCTCGCAGGCGGGATCAACGATGGCCCGAAGCTTGGCGTAGGCCTCCGGTTCGCCCTTGTCGGCGAGGTCTCCGGTGAAAATTACGGCTTCAGGACGCACCCCCGAAGCCTGCACTTCCTCGAAGAGCTGAACCAGGCGGGATTCGCTGTCGATCGCGCCGTAAAGGGGTTTGGGACCTCCCATCAGGTGGGGGTCGCTCAGGTGGAGTAGAAAATGACGTGGCCGGGGGTGTTCGGCCTCGATGTGCTCCATTGCTGCCTTCGTGGTTGGTTGGAAGCGGCGCTTCCAGTGTCCCTCTCAGTAATCTTTATCCAACCAGACTTTAGGCAAACAATATGCAAACTCGGGCTGGCATGTTGAAAAATCCTGATTCATCGGCCTCCGTCGGGATCACACATTCGTTCGCTCACTAAGGGGTAGGGGTGGCTTCTGGTTCCAGCGTCACTGCCGGCTCGACGGACGCCACC
>NZ_JAPSHJ010000038.1:7158-38526 GCF_031179985.1 Arthrobacter sp.
GTCGGTGTCGGCACCGCAGGCGTGGATGGGCTGGGCGAAGGAGCAGGTGAAGGCGGGTTCGGATCCTGACCGGATGTACCGTCAGCGCCGGGATCAGAATGGTCGTGTCCGCCGTCGACTTCGTGTGCTCCATCTGCCGCTACGGGAATCGCCCACTGCGGAGTTTCGGCACCGTCGGGATGTTTTTGGCCCGGTGCGTAGCTGACCATCTCCAAGGATCCGAGTTCATCAACCTGCTTGGTGGGCAGGAGCTTCCAGTCGGCTGGATTGGCATGCTTCCCATTCAGGATGGTCTCAAAATGGAGATGGCAACCCGTGGAAGAACCTGTGGTACCAACCCGTGCAATGACTTCCCCTACCTGGACCGATTCTCCCTTTTTGACTGCTATTGCCTCAAGGTGGTTGTACGTGGTGATGAGGCCGTTGCCGTGATCGATTTCCACCCTGTTGCCGCCACCCCACAGGTGCCAGCCCACCGCCCGGACGACACCGGCATCGGCGGAATAGACCCGTGTGCCGCATGGAGCAGCAAAATCCTGCCCCCAATGAAATTCGCCGGCGGCGCCGGTCATCGGGCTGGTGCGGAGACCGAATGGCGAGCTCGGAACCAGAACCTCCAGCGGAGCCATGAGGGAACCGGCAGGAGGGCGCCGCATATCTTTGATAGCAACGTTCAGTTCATGCTTGCCGTCTTTGGACGTTGTCCTGACAATGGAGCGGCTGAAGGAAATAAGGGCGGCAGGATCTGCAGTGAACCCGACGGGATCATGAACGCCCGCACCCTCTGCGGAACCCGCGGCGCCTGGAGTGACGCCCGACGCCGTTGTGCCGGGATGCGCCGTCGACGCCACCGGATTTTGGCTTCCGGGACCCTGGACGCCGAAGGCCAAACCTGCGAGGGCAACGGTTACAGTTGCGCCCAGGATACGGACAGCAAGGGCGCAAGGGCCGTTGGAACGGCTGCCAGGCCCGGTTGCTGCGGCGTGATTTCCCACTCAAGGACTCCCAAAAGACTCGGTCCGCCAACCCCAACCTGCGGACTTACTAACCAATGGGACCACAGGGCATGGACCCTGTGAACCCTGATCGACCAAAATCCGCTCAAGCTTAGAGAACTTTGCGGAACTCCTGAGGTTATCTTGTGAATCCCACTGAGAATAATTGATTGAGTGAGAATAGAGCATGCGTAACATCCTCAAGGAGTGGCAGGCCGAAATCCGACGCACTCTGAACGGCAATCCGGTATCACTTCCAGAGTGGGTGCCCCGGCTGGCGGAGGGAAATGACATTGGCTACTTCACCCCGGATTCCGCTGTCTGGACCGTGCACGGTTCCATGAGCACCATTGTGGCCGGCATCCGTGCGCTGCTGATGCAAGCGCTCCATCCCGGTGTGTTGGCTGGCGTGCGCGAACACTCCCACTACCGCGAGGACCCACTGGGGAGACTTGCCCATACCATCCGGTGGATTATGACTGTCACCTACGGATCAACCACAGCCGCGAGGGAAGCGTCGGACTGGGTGCTCAGGCTTCATGAGCAGGTCCGCGGCGAATACGTTGACGGACACGGCCAGGTCCGCCACTACTACGCAAATGATCCTGAACTCCTGCGGTGGGTCCATATCGCTTTTACGGATGCTTTTCTGGAAACTCACAAAATCTGGGGCGGGCCCATCCCCGGCGGCCCTGACGCTTACGTCCGTGAGTGGGCCCAGGCGGGCCGCCTGATGGGAGCCGAGGCGCCACCCGTCAGTGAGTCCGAGATGAAAAAGCAGTTGGACAGCTGGTTCGACGCCGGCGACTTACGTTTTGATGAAAGCGTCAGGGAGACAGTTGATTTTATCCGGAACCCCCCTTTGCATCCGATGTTGAAGCCCGGATACCGTGTGCTTTTTGCTGCCGCCGTGTCCAGCCTTGAACCAAAGTACCAGGAGCTCCTGAGGCTGCAGCCCGCGCGCCTGGGTCCTCTCCCCCTGCCGGTACGGCTGGCTACGCGAGTTACGCTCGGCGTCGTGCAGCTCGCCTTGGGACGTCAGGCTCCCAGCGAGCAGGCGGCAAGGCGCAGGCTTCGCCGCCTGGGATATGAAGGATAGAGGCGTCTGAAGTTCCGCGGCTCTGGAGCTTGATCCAGATACCTGAAACGAAACAGACCCGGCACGCAAAAGGCCCCGGTCCAGGACCGGGGCCAAAACGCGGAGAATGGGGGATTTGAACCCCCGAGGGCGTTAACCCAACACGCGTTCCAGGCGTGCGCCATAGGCCGCTAGGCGAATTCTCCAGTAGCTTTTGAATCAAAAGCAGATACTAGACTACCTGAACTTTTCGGCATCACCCAATTGAGGAAATTGGGTGGATTCCTGCCTTGGCTGGACTGCAGCAGCCGACGGCTGGAGGTGGCCTGCGGAACCGGGACTGACTTTAACGTTAAAATGGACGCCCCCAATGCGCCCACTTCACGGCATCACCGTTGAGCTACTGGGTCCGACCCCCACGCCAGGCCCAGTGACTCACAATCCTGACATTGCCCCAATCGGTTTACATACGCAATGTTGCGCCGTGTGCCACGGATAAGCAAGACATTTCTGAGCCGGTCCGTTGGCCGTAGAATGATCCGCGCTGGGATGATGGCCATATGCCGCGACTACATGCCCTGGTTACGTACATACCGGAGAGCCATGCCGACGCCGTTCTGGCGGCAATTGGAGATGCCGGCGCCGGAAGGATCGGGAACTATTCCCATTGTTCCTTCACCGTCCGTGGCGTGGGAAGGTTCATCCCGCTCGACGGCGCTGAGCCTTACTTAGGCGCCGTAGGGCAACCCGAACACGTTGATGAGGTCCGCGTGGAATGCATCGTGGAAAGCGAAAAGCTCGACGACGTTGTGCTGGCACTGCGTGCTGCCCACCCTTATGAGGAACCGGCCCTGATGAGTTGGCCAGTGGACGGCCACTCCCGCTGATCCTGTTTGCTCCGTTACGCGTCTGCCACAACCGCTGCCGCACTTGGATCCGTCTCGCAAGCGGGTTGGACACTCGATTTGGCGACGTCAAAACTTCAGGTAAAGTTGCTGACGGCCCCTCATGTGGCGTCATCCTGTTGAACTCCCCCAGGACCGGAAGGTAGCAAGGGTAAATGGGCTCTGGCGGGTGCATGGGGGGTCTTTTATGTCTGTCCCGATTGGTAGGGTTTTCTCTGTGACTGTTACTACTGCCCTCTACCGTAGATACCGCCCTGACTCGTTCGCGGACGTTATCGGGCAGGAACACGTCACCGAGCCCCTGATGACGGCTTTGCGGAAGAACCGCGTCAACCACGCCTACCTCTTTTCGGGTCCACGTGGATGTGGAAAGACCACCTCCGCCCGGATTCTGGCCCGGTGCCTCAACTGCGTCCAAGGTCCCACCGATACGCCGTGCGGAAAATGCCCCAGCTGCATCGAGCTTGCCCGCGGAGGCGCAGGTTCCCTCGATGTGATCGAAATCGACGCTGCCAGCCACGGTGGGGTGGACGACGCCCGGGATCTTCGCGAGCGCGCCACCTACGCTCCTGTGCGGGACCGTTACAAGATCTTCATCATCGATGAGGCCCACATGGTCACGTCGGCCGGCTTCAATGCGTTGCTCAAAATCGTGGAAGAGCCACCCGAGCACATCAAGTTCATCTTCGCCACCACGGAGCCGGACAAGGTCATCGGCACCATCCGCTCCCGCACTCACCATTACCCCTTCCGGCTGGTTCCCCCGGAGCCGCTCATGGCCTACCTTGAATTGCTTTGCAAGCAGGAGAACGTCCCGGTAGCTCCCGGCGTACTCTCACTGGTCATCCGTGCGGGCGGCGGCTCCGTCCGTGATTCGCTGTCTGTCCTGGATCAGCTCATGGCAGGAGCCGGACCCAATGGCTTGGACTATGAGCTGGCTGTGGCGCTGCTGGGTTACACGCACGCATCCCTGCTTGACGACGTCGTCGATGCCATAGCAGCTTCCGACGCCGCCACAGTCTTTCGCGCGGTGGACCGTGTCATCCAGACAGGACACGATCCCCGAAGGTTCGTGGAGGATCTGCTGGAGAGGTTCCGCGACCTCATCATCGTCAAGGCAATGCCTGAAAGCGCTCAGTCCATCCTCCGCGGCATGCCTGCTGATCAGATCGCACGCCTCCAGAACCAAGCACACAATCTGGGCTCCGCCGAGCTTTCACGGGCAGCAGATGTGACAAACACGGCACTCACTGAAATGACAGGTGCCACCTCGCCACGGCTGCATCTGGAGCTGCTCTGCGCCCGGATTCTGCTTCCGAGCACCGAACAAACCGAGCGTGGCATCGCTGCACGGATCGATCGTGTGGAGCGCAGGCTGAGCTTCGCCGGAAACGATCCCGCTACCCCTGCCGCTGACGCCGCCGGTATTGATGCCAAGGCTGCTTCTGGTGCGCGGCAACGCCCGCCAGCCGTACCTGCCCAGCCCACCGAAAGCCCCTCGGCCGCACCTCAGTCTGCCGCGCCTCAGGTTGTTGCAGCTCCCGAGGTGGCAGCCGCCCCCGCGGTTGCTGCAGCTTCCATGGTTGAAGCAGCGCCTTCGGCCGCAACGCCACCTACTGCAGCGTCAGCGGGATCCGCCGCTGCAGCCAGAGCTGCATCTCCGGCTGCACCGTCCACGGAAGCGGCAAGCCCTCCTTCCCCTGCAGAATCCGCATCTTCGGCAGCGCCCGGGCCGGGCGCGAGCTCGTCCGACGTCGAGGTTCTGCGCCGGGCGTGGCCGGACATTCTGCAGACGCTGACCAAAATCAAGCGCAGCACGTGGGCTTTGGTTGAACCCAATGCCCAGGTTGCCCGGTTCGACGGTCAGGTACTCACCATCGCCTTCACTACATCCGGGTTGGCAGGCGCCTTTGGCCGGGCTGACCATTCGGACAACCTCCGTCAAGCCATCCATAAGACCATCGGCATCGACTGCCAGATTGAAGCTGTCGCGGGCGGATCCAAGAGTGCAGCGAGCGCTGAGCCAAACCCAAAAGCGCCTACTAACCGAGGGGTTCCGGTAGCATCCACTGATGCTGACTGGGGCCTCGATCCGGCTACGGCATCCGCTCCTGCCCAAACTCCCGCTGCTGCACCCGCTCCAGCACCGGCTGCTGTGCCCAGTCCTGCCGTGGCGAATGCGGCCGCAGATGCAAACACGCCAACAGCACCGGGGCACCCATCCACGGACGAATCACGTACACCAGGTGCCGCAAAGAACGACGCCGCCAGCGTCAACATGCAGGACTCAGGGGGTTCCTACTCCTATCCGGACGACGATTGGGGTCCGCCCCGCGACGAAGACGCTCCGCCGCCGGACGACGAGCCCCCGATGGACTGGGAACCTCCCGCCGACCCCGGACGGCACACACCTCTCCGGCAGCCGGCCGCCAATGCTGAGACCAAATCGAGGCCTGGACCACCTCCGACCTCAAAGGCTCCGATCACCGGCCCCGATCCCGCCTCCGAAGTACAACGGCCCGCCACCAGCGACCCCTGGGCACATGCACGCGAGCAGGCTCCGGGGGTCTGGGTCATTGCCGCAGAGTCTAATGTTGGTTCGCAGAACGGATCAGCCGATTCGCCTGTGTCCGCGGCTGCTTCCTTGCCAAGCCCTGCCACTGCTTCAAACATGCCTGCGGAATCGCCCGCACCCGCTCCACGGTACGAGCCTGCTGCGGCGCAGGTCCCGCAGCCTGTGGGAGCCATGGCCGGTCCGGCAGGTGTCTCGGCAACCTCGCCTGCGCCTGCCCCTCCGAAGAAGTCTTCAATAACCAGCCCGCCAGCTCCGACCAAAAACACACCTTCGGCCTACACAGTCTCGGCAGCTACGTCGCCGGGTGAAACAGCCGTCCGGCAAAGCTTGTATCAACGGCTGTCCAGCAGCCCGGAGGCGGAGGCCGGCCGGGCCAAAGCTCCTGCGCGCACCGCTGACACCGGCGCCGCATTCGTCCAGGACGTCCCCAGCGCTGATGATGAAACCATTGAAGAATCCGGAGTCTTTGGCCGGGCCGCTGTCGAGCGTATTCTGGGCGGAAAGCTCGTGGAGGAACGCTCCCTGGATGGCAGTCCCCTTCCACCGCGCTTCTAGTTCCCGTTCTCAGCTTTCTTGCTGAGAGCCAGAACCTGCGCGCGGGGTTCCGAATCAACCAGCATGATCCATCCGAGCAAGATCCATCCGAACGAACGAGGACACAGTGTACGAGGGTGCAGTTCAAGAGCTCATCGATGAGCTGGGGCGGCTGCCTGGCGTCGGTCCGAAGTCGGCCCAGCGGCTGGCGTTCCACATCCTCGAGGCTGATCCCCAGGACATGAAGCGCCTGGTGGAGGCGATCACCACGGTCAAGGAACGCGTGAAGTTCTGCACCGTGTGCGGAAACGTCACCGAGCAGGAGCTTTGCAACATCTGCCGCGATCCCAGGCGCGATCCCTCAGTGATCTGCGTTGTCGAAGAATCCAAGGATGTTCTGGCGGTCGAACGGACGCGGTCCTTCAGGGGCCGGTACCACGTGCTCGGAGGAGCCATTAACCCTATTGCGGGGATCGGCCCTGAGCAGCTTCGGATCCGCGAACTCCTTACCCGGCTCAATGACGGCGCCATTCAGGAAATCATCATCGCCACTGATCCCAACCTCGAAGGTGAAGCGACGGCAACGTATCTCGCGCGGATGCTCAAGACAATCGGCATCACTGTCACCCGCCTGGCATCGGGGCTCCCCGTGGGTGGGGACCTCGAGTACGCCGACGAGGTCACGCTGGGCCGCGCCTTTGAGGGGCGCCGAAACGCACTCAGCTAGCTCGGCCGCCCGGCCGGGACTGCCTCCGTGCCTTTGGTCAGGAAGACAAAAGCCATTCGCGACGCCGTGAAGCGGCTTGACCGGCAAGCAGCAGAGTACCGGCCATGGCCAGTTGAGTACCGATGCCGGTGAGGGCGAGAGGAACCGGAGTTTCCCCCTGCTCATTCGCCCCTGCAGTTGCAGACCCCACGCATGGAATCTGGGTCCCCGCTCCAGCTGTCTCAAGCTCCGCTGGCAGCCAGCTAACGGAAGCGGTGCCGGGAGATGCCTCCCCGGCAAACAGTGCGAAAATGAGCAGCGGGTGCGAGACCCCCAACCAGACGACCCGTTCCGTGTGGAAGACCTCAACAATGCCCAAGAACTCCGGTGAGCACTCGTAGGAGGCAATCCTGCCAAAATCGTCCCGCTGTACGTTAAGGACAACCCGGGCTGGTTCGTACTGCCGCACAGCCGGAAGTAAGGCGATCACGGCGGCGACGTTCCCAAGCAGCAGAAACGCAGTCGTCGACCAGGCAAGAAGCTGTCCTCCTCTCCCGGGTAGCAACCATGCCGCACCGGTTGCGATCCCCGCGAAAACGACAGACTCAAAGACCATAACCCCCGCCGCGACTCCGGCAAGCTCGGCAGGTGCGTTCGAGGCTGTGGCGAGAATGAGCAGTCCCACGGTACTGGCAACGGTGAAGGCCATGCCTCGCGCAGCAGCGAAGAACCATGCATGCAGTAAGCCGGTAGAACCGGCATCATCCGCAGTTTGACGGATCGACAAGCCCCAAAGGAAAGCCAGCAACGAGGCCCCCAGCACGAGCAGTGCGGCAGTGAGGATGTACGCCCAGAAGTGGGCGTCAGTGGTGTAAGTCCCCCCGGTCACAAGCACAATGACGAGGAGGACTGCGCTGGCCCACGACAGCAGGAAAACAGTGAGCGACTGCAACCAGAACTTGAGGCTTCGAACTGATGCCCAGCAGTCTTTGAGTGCCCGCCGCAAGGCAACACCTGCTGCGCCTGGAGTGCCGGCTGCACCGCTGCTGCCTTCCCCGCCGCCAAGCCCCTGGTCAGAGTGGAAACCAGGAGCTTCCTCCCCGATCAGTTCATAGACCGGCTCGGGTTGGTCCTTGTCGTTGTCCGGGCTCACGTTCCAATCGTGAGCCTCTGCCAGCAGGCTGTCCAGCACACGAACGCGCCGGCAAGCAGGAAGGGTTCAGGCGATGCGGGTTCCCCGTGCCAGCCTGTGGGCCGGGGTAAGGAGCGACCGCCAACCCAGCCAAATGAGCAGCCCGGCGAGTATCAGTTGAAGCCCCAGTCCCAAGGGCCACATCGGTGTCGTCTGGCTCAGGTAAGGATCCTGCGGTTCACCGTTGGCGCAAGGGTACGTACCCTCCGGTCCGGCCACCGCATAGCGAGCGCCCTGACTGATGGATTCAATGGCGCCCCCGGAGTAGAAGTAGCCGCCTCCCGCGCGATCGGGGTAGGGGATGGCATCCGCCACCACAACATAGGGATTCATTGCGAGTAGCCAGGCTACTCGCTCTGTCCGTGGCACTCTTTCCTCCTGCAAGGGTCCGCTGCAGGTGTAGGCAGGAGGAGCGGGCTCGCCTTCCGGGACGAGCGGGCTGGAGTTGGAATAGTTCGCCTGGTTCGCCCTGATGGTTCCCTGCGTCAGACCCGTGCCGAGGCCAAAGGAGATGACGGTACCGAAAACCAGCGCGGCAACGGCCAGGTAGGTAGTGACAATGGAAAACAGCGGACGTGCTGTCAGCGCTGAAATCCCCACGCCCACGGCGCACACGATGCCCACTTCGACCGTGAGCATCAGGAGCGCAACAATCACATGCCCCGGGGTCAGACCACCCTGCACGACGCCGAAAATCAGGAACGGGGTGCTGGTGACGAGGAAAGCGAGCGCAGCCAGCCAGGCTGCTAAGAACTTTCCCCAGAGTATCTGTCCCGGCGTGAGGAGGGTGATCTGCAGGATGGCAAGCGTTCCGCCACTGCGGTCCCCATTGATGGCATTCGCCGAGAGCGCCGGCGCCACGAGCAAGGCAAAGAGCAACACGAAGGCCAGCACGATTTCAAAAATCATCGAACCCGGGCCTGTTGGTCCGGCCACATAACCAAAATCGCCGCCTTGGGTGCGGTACGCCTGGCTGGCGTTCCAGCTTGCCCACGTCAGCCACGTCACCAGGGCAGTCAGGAGAAACCAGATTCCCAGCATGATGTACCAGCCACGGGACCTCAGCCGTTGTTTGAGTTCGAGGACTATGACGTCCCGGATGCCGCCGGCATAGCCAGCGACGCCCATGCCAGTTGCGGTGTTGTGCGACCCGCTGGTTGTCTGGCTCATTGCTGTTCCACCTCGAGGGTCATATAGGTTTCTTCGAGCGCTCCGGACGCCGGGGCGAACGAAAGGACGGGGACATCGGCCAGGATGAGGCCCCTCAGCAGCCGCACGGCGTCGTCGTCATTCATCAGCATGAGGCTGACGGCCGGCCTGCGGCTGCTTTCGATGCGGAAGGCGAGTCCAAGCTCGGTGAGCTTCCGGGAAAGTGACTCGGTGTCGACGGCGGAAATTGCGTATCGCCGTCCTCGCGCCGTCGCTTCCTCCACAGTTTGCTTGTTGACGGTGCGGCCCTGGTTGACGAACACTGCCCCGTCAGCGATTTCATCCAGCTCGCTCAGGACATGCGAAGAGACGACAATGGCCTTGCCGGCCTCGGCGAGTTCCCGCAGCATGATGCGCAGTTCCACCCGTGAACCAGGATCAAGGCCTGAGGCCGGTTCGTCCAGTAGAAGCACTGATGGGTCATGGATCAGAGCCCTGGCAAGGCTCAAGCGCTGTTGTTGCCCGCGCGACAGGACCCGTGCCGGCTGGTCGGCGAGGTCAGCCAACCTGACGAGGTTCAGCAAGTCCGCCACACGGCTGGGGAT
Source organism: Arthrobacter sp. (assembly GCF_031179985.1). GTDB lineage: Bacteria > Actinomycetota > Actinomycetes > Actinomycetales > Micrococcaceae > Arthrobacter. The sequence continues at coordinate 16,898 of NZ_JAPSHJ010000038.1, forward strand.
TCCCTGTTTGGGCAGGCGGTAGAAACGGGCCATTTGGGTGAGGATCTCACGGGCTGTCAGTGACTCCCACACACCCAGAGTGTCCGGCATCCAGCCCACTTTTCGCCTCACTTCAGCTCGCTGGGTGGAGGGGTTCAGCCCGTCAACGGCTATGGTTCCGGCATCCGGGGCCAGGAGCGAGGCCAGCATCAGCAGCAGGGTGGTTTTGCCTGCACCATTGGGCCCGATCAAGGCCGTCACTTTGCCTGCCGGCGCATGAAAGTCCATATGCTCGACGGCGTGAACCGCTCCAAAGCTCCGGCTCACCCCTCGGGCGATAATTCCGCTTGCTGGCCCTTCATGGAGTGGCCCATCAGGGAGCGGCGAATCAGCGGATGGCACCTCCCTGATACGGCCAGCTGCTGCCTGACTGCCGTTATTGTCCGTGCCGTCTTGCACTTGTCCCCCAACAATTTTTCGTGACCCGGGACTGCCTGAAAGCCGCGGTGCTTCCAAGACACACGTGGTCCATGATTATCCGATGCTACGCGGAAAGCCCCTCGTCAGCTGTTCCGCCGCGGCCACCATTCGGTCACAATTCAGCGCCGGACCTCCCCCGGCGATAAACTGACCCAAATAAGTTACGCCGTCGTGCCACTATGGCCGCCTGGCCTTCAGAAACCCGATTAGTCCAGTGAGGGTGCGCGCATGAGTATGCCCACTACCGAAGTGAATACCGAGTCCCAGTCACAAGGACTGCCCGACAACACTGCCGTCACCAAGCAGCTCATCGTGCAAAAGTTCGGCGGCTCCTCGGTTTCCGATGCGGACGGCGTCAAGCGGGTAGCCAAGCGCGTGGTGGATGCGCAGGAGGCAGGCAATGAGGTGGTTGTGGTTGTCTCCGCGATGGGCGACACCACCGACGAACTGCTTGACCTTGCTTCCCAGGTAACCGATTCAGCGCCCGCCCGTGAAATGGACATGCTCCTCTCCGCCGGCGAGAGAATTTCCATGGCCCTGCTGGCTATGGCCATTAACAAGCTCGGAGCCTCCGCACAGTCATTCACCGGCTCACAGGCCGGAATGATCACCGACGGTATTCACGGCAAAGCCCGAATCATCGACGTCGACCCGCACCGGATCCGGACCGCCTTGGACAAGGGACACATTGCCATCGTGGCAGGCTTCCAGGGCATGAGCCGCAGCACGAACGAAATCACCACCCTTGGCCGTGGCGGTTCAGACACCACCGCTGTTGCCTTGGCCGCAGCCTTGGAGGCGGACGTCTGTGAGATCTACACAGACGTCGACGGCATCTACACAGCAGATCCGCGGGTGGTGCCCTCTGCCCAGAAGATTGACCGTATCTCCAGTGAAGAGATGCTGGAATTGGCAGCGTCCGGCGCCAAGATCCTTCACCTGCGGTGCGTGGAGTATGCCCGGCGCTTCGGCGTTCCGTTGCATGTCCGCTCGTCTTTCAGCCAGAACGAAGGCACCTGGGTCATGCCCGGTGCTGATGACAAGATCACCACTCAAGAGGGAGTTGCCTTGGAGCAGCCAATCATCTCCGGCGTTGCACACGACCGTTCCGAAGCAAAAGTCACCGTGGTTGGCGTTCCGGACATTCCCGGCAAGGCCGCGGCGATCTTCCAGGTCATCGCAGACGCGCACTCCAACATCGACATGATCGTGCAGAACGTCTCCACGCACGGCACCGGCCGCACCGATATCTCCTTCACGCTTCCGATTGTTGAAGGCGCGGATGCGCTGAAGGCGCTGCATGCTGCGCATGCAGAAATCGGGTTCGAGAGCATCGAATACAACGAGAACGTTGGCAAACTGTCGCTTATCGGGGCGGGCATGCGCTCCCACCCCGGTGTCTCGGCCACCTTCTTCAAGGCGCTGTCCGACGCCGGCATCAACATCAACATGATCTCTACTTCTGAGATCCGCATCTCGGTGGTGACCCATGCCGACCTTCTGGATGACGCTGTGCGTGCGATCCACAAGGCATTTGATTTGGACAGCGAAGATGTGGCTACCGTATACGGCGGCACCGGACGCTAACCTGGACAGGTCTCTGGTCCAGCCTTACCCCTGTATCCAGCTCAAGAATCACAAAGAGAAAGCACCGGTTGCCTGGCAGCCGGTGCTTCTTTTTCGGGCTTCACGTACCGTCTTTACGAACGGCGTAGTGATGGCCATGGGAATCTGTTTCGACCTCGAAATGCGACAATTCCTCCTCGGAAGCCCTCTCGAACTCGTCATGCTTGTGAACAACGGGTGAATCAAAATCTCCGCGAGTGGCAGGGCCGAAGAAGAACCTGAGCCTCTCCGTCACGTTGATAAAGCCGTTCATTACGCGAGCCACAATTACCACCCCCTTCCCCGCATTCCCGGTCCAGCAGAGCTCCTGCTGTCTGGCGGTTCCAGTGAGCCAATTTTACGCCCGAAGAGCCGAAAAAGCCCCAAAGGCATAGTGTTTCCGGATTGGCCGGGGCCTAACGGAGTGATTTGTCCCCGGGGTTTTTGGGGACGACGTAGGTGCTTCCGTCCGGGCGTTTCACCGTTTCCCACTGCTGGCTTTCGGTCTCGCGGCTGGCCAGCAGTTTTTTGTTCTCTTCGGTCATTTCGTGGGAAAGGGAACTGCGATTGGCCGGGCCGAAAATCGCCCGCAGCTTTCCGGTGGCACGCATAAACCTCTGTGCCCGGTTTTCTTTTGCCGCCATCTGAAATCCTCCAGGTTTTGTCTTCTTACCGTTGCTACCGCAGGGCGCTGCCACGCCGCCCGCACCAGCCGGCCTCACGCATTCTCTCCATAAGTGTACGCTAATCATTAGTGCACTAACTTAGGAGAATCATGAAGCAGCAGCTTGCAACCGGCCAAGGGCAGATCAGCGGGGTGAAGGTCACCACCGGTCAGGTCAACGATGACGAACTCCTCCTCTTGGAGCATCAGTTGTGCTTCGCACTCACGGTGGCAGCACGCAATGTCGTGGCCGCGTACAAGCCGGTGCTGGAGAAGCTGGGGCTCACCCATCCGCAGTATCTGGTGATGCTGTGCCTGTGGGAATCCAGTCCACGGATGGTTCGGGACATCAGTGACGCCCTGAGCCAGGAACCGGCCACCATCTCCCCTCTGCTCAAAAGACTGGAAGCCGCAGGCCTGATCACCCGTGGCCGGGCGGCGGGAAACGAGCGTGCCCTTGCCGTAGAGCTGACACCCAAGGGAGCCGCCCTCCGTCAAAAGGCAACGGCTGTGCCTGGCACCATGATGGCGCGGCTCGGCCTGACCCGGCAGCAAGTCACTCAGCTCCACACGTCCATGACGGGCCTGATCGCCGCGTCAGCGGAGCCGGCGGCAGAGGCATTTATAGAGTAGCCAGCTACACGGCTGCCGCTGCCGGGATAGCCGGCGATAGAATAGGGGAAACAGAGGGGAACGGGTAATGCGCAACGGGCTCATCCACAGAGTGCTCGCAGTCTCTGCTGCCGCCGCTCTGGCAGCTTGTTCCCCCGGCGGCGGAGCGGCTGGCCCCACACCAACGGGGACGGCCTCAGATGGCACCGCTTCTGCTTCAGCCCGGCCTTCGGCTCCGGCCACGCCCACAGTCCCACCCGACGTCGAAACTACCGAGCCAGCACCATCTCCGCCCTTAGAGTCCCCTATTGGTACCGGACCGGGGCAAGGCAACGTGGAACTTGCCATCGTGGTAACCCCTTCGGAAACCGAACCTGCCATCAATTACACCCTGGTGTGCCAGGATGGGGCGCCTGCCGCGGAAAGCAAACATCCCCAGGCTGACGCTGCCTGCACAGCACTCAAGAATCACCCTGCAATACTGAATGCGCCAGCCCGCAGTACGGACCGGGCGTGCACCCAGCAGTACGGCGGCCCGCAACGCGCCACGGTCACGGGAATCGTGGACGGAACGCCTGTAGACGTCAGCTTCGCGCGTACGGACGGGTGCCAAATTGCGGCCTGGAATGCTGCCGGGGATGTCTTAGGCCCCACCGGCGGAGCCCTCTAGCGCCATGCCAAACCATCACGCCGACTGGCCGCAGCAGGAGCATACGCTGTCGCCCGGCAACTGGATGGCCCGCGAGTCAGCCCATCAGCTGCGGGTTCGCCAGTACTCCGAGCCGTACCTTGCCCGCCGTTCGGCAGGGCACAAGCACCCTGTGGAGGACTTCCTTTTCACCTACTACACCCAAAAACCGGGTCAGCTGATGCGCTGGCACCCCGGGGACGGCGTCGTACTTTCCGGGCAGCAGGCGCAGACACGAGCCGGGTGGAAATACTACCGGCAGCTCGACGACGCCGAACTCGCCTCAGCCGGCCTGCCTCCAGGCAGTGCCGCGCTGGCTTTTGACCGGGGGTCATTCCTGCAGGACAGGTTCGAGGCGGTGCGGTTTGCCGGCATCATCCTGCAGGGGACAGCTCTCCGGCCGGGCCAGTTCGGCTGTTTCGGGCTGCACGAATGGGCCATGGTGTATCGGCAGGACAAATTCCAGCTCCGCCACGAGTACCTGCAACTGCGGCTGGGCAGTGCCGGAACCGACCGTGTGGTGGAGGAAAACCGGATCCGCTGCTCCCATTTTGATGCTTTCCGCTTCTATTCACCCGACGCCGTTCCACTGAACGAGCTTTCCCCGAGCCGGGAAAACCAGCGGTCCACGGAGCAGCCAGGCTGCCTCCACGCCAACATGGATCTCTATAAATGGGCCTATAAGCTATCGCCCGCACTGCCGAGCGAACTGGTGATGGACTGTTTCGAATTGTCCTGGCGGATCCGGGCCATGGACATGCAGGCATCGCCCTACGACCTTGAACAATGGGGCTATCCCGCCATCCCGATCGAAACTGCCGAAGGCAAGGCGCAATATGTAGAGCACCAAAGGGCCTTCTCTGCCGAAGCCCAGGCGTTGCGCGGACGGCTCCTGGGGGCGCTTAAACCGTTGCTCGAAGCTGCCGGTGTGGTGTCGGCCCCAGCTCAGCCGTCCAGGGCGAAACATGAGCGTCTTGCCTGAATCCGCCGAGGTGGATCTGACGGTACAGGTAAGCGGTCTGCCCGAAACCGCGGAGCGCATTTTCCGGCTTCTTGTCCGAAACGGATCCCCTGCTCCCGAATCCACGGTGCCGGACCCCGGAGCCGCGCTGGCCGCCGTCGAACGGTTCGGCGAGGAGATCTTCTTCGCCGCGCGCCGGGCGGACATGATCTGTACCCAGCAATACGGCGGCCCCCAGGTTGCGCTGGTGACAGGTGTCCTCCATGGGCGGCCTGTGCGTAGCAGATTCAGCCTCACGGACGGTTGTGAGATCGCCCGTTGGCGTGCCATGGAACCACTGTTGGGCGGGCCAGCCTCCCGTCGCGGCCTCGTATAAGTCTCTGAGAATCGCACAAAGAACCAAAGCAAGGGCCGGCAAACAGAACGTCCCGGGCAGCGTACGCTGCCCGGGACGATTCCTTTGCTCTTACCTGGTCGAGTTAGCTTCTAGACGCCTGGCACCGCGTCAACGGACGACGTCGTCAGGCCACCGGCGGGAGCTGCCGCGGAGGCAGCACCTACCTTGACGCTGACCCACGTGGTGATGCCGTTCGGGCCCAGGTTCAGGCGTGCCAGGTAGGAACCCTCAGCCAGGCCCGACCAGTTCACTGTGGCCGTAGTCGCTGTGCCGTTGGGCGCGACTATCGGGTTGGGGCTCACCGTCAGGTTTCCTGCATCCCCGGCAAGAGATACAGCCTGAACACTGGATGTGGCAGCAGCGTTCTCGGGAGAGGAGTAAAGGTTTGCGACGATGTAGTAGGTCCCGGACCGGGGCGAATCCAAATCCAGGAACTCGCTGGCGGATGCCGTAGCAACCTGCGTGGGCTTGAGACCTCCATTGCCATCCGGAGCGTAGACCACCATGTCCCAGTCGACGTCTTCACTCTCAGCCTGGATACCCAAGCGTGTGAATTCCGTGCCTTCCGGAACGGTCACCTTAATCACCGCATTGTGCTCATCGTTCCTGGGAGCGAAAGCACCAGGGGTCTTGGTGATGGAGGTTTCTGCCAAGGGAGCCAGGCCTTCCACTCCTACAGCAATGGGCGCATCCGAACCGGAAACCAGGTCAAGAGTTCCGCTGCCTTCCCCTGTGCTGGAGCTGAAGGAGAACGAAGGAGCGATCTGAGCGTCGACAGGACGGATAGCGATCGGCGAGCTGACGGTCCGCGGCCCCTTCCAGGTAAGCGTGCCAGTGCTGAACTTACCCATGGGAGCGCTGACGTTCCGGATGGTGATGGTGACTTCGCGGGTTTTGCCGGCCTTGGCGAAGTTCAGGACCTGCGGCTCGACGTGGACATCGAATCCCGGCATGTTCACTTCGGGCTTGTACTTACCCGGGACCAAGGCCGTCAGCTGGCGCTTGACTGTGACTTCTCCCACGAGGCTGCCCAAGGCTATGGACGGCAGGTTCAGATCGCGTGCTGCGATACTGCCGGCCTCCGGCGAACCGGTGTCCATTCCCTGGCCGTTGAGGAACGCGAGCCAGTCCTTGGCGCCGGAGTTGTAGACCAGCCCCGGATCGAGGACACGGGTCGAGTCGATGTGCCCGGCACCGCCTGCAAACGGATCCTTGTTCGGTGTGCCATCAGCATTGACCAGCGGGTAAGCCGTTGTCATCATGGCTGACTTGACCATTGAGGGGGTCCACTTGGGTTGCTTGCCGAGCACCAAGGCACCGAAACCGGCAATGTGGGGGGCAGCCATGGACGTCCCGGACATGAAGCCGAACTGCGCGCCGGCATTACCGATGGTGGATACGCCGGCCAGGACGTTAACGCCGGGAGCGGAGACGTCAGGCTTAAGGAGGTCTCCGCCGGAGGCCAGGCTTGGCCCGCGGGAGGAGAACCCGGCAATTTGGGGAACGGCCGGCAGCGGCTCGCCGGTGAGGTCGCCCTGGACGAGGCTGACGGTGAGCGCCGGGTTGGCAGCCAGCTTTGACTTGAGCTCAAGGCTCTTGGGTGCGTTCACATGGACGGTGGGCAGCACATGGTTGTCGGCGTCCTCAGAACTGGCGGTGAGGTTAACCAGGATCATGCCCACGCCGCCGGCCCTTTGAACTTCCAGGCTCTTCAACGTACGGTCAATGACGCCGCGGTCACAAACCACAACCTTTCCGGCGACCTTCGCTGCATCCAGGGTGTCCGGACCGCAGAGGTTGGCCGTAGCTGATCCGACAGCCGCGGCGTCTGCCGCAACCACAACGGGAGCATCCTTAACTTCTGTCTTCATGATGGAAGCACCGCGGTACAGCGAGCCGTCAGAGACCTTGACCGTTCCCAGCAATTCGCTGGGGAAAGTTGAGGCTGCCACCGTTGTGAGCCATGGGGCAGCGTGATTCACGGTGGAAGCCGTGGGGCCTGAGTTCCCTGCCGAGGCCGAGACGAAGACTCCCGCTGCGGCGGCATTCAGGAACGCCAGGGAAACCGGGTCCGTGGTGCTGTTGGTGTTTCCTGAAATTGAGTAGTTGAGCACATCCACGCCGTCCTTGATGGCGGCCTCGATGGCGTCGATGGAAGCGGATGAATAGCAGCCGCCGGTGTCAGGATCATCGTCTTCCCAGCAGATCTTGTACACAGAAATCTTGGCAGCAGGAGCGACGCCTGAGCTCTTCCCGAAGCTCTTGCCATCGATCGTCTGTTCGACATTGGCATTACCCGCGGCGGTGGTGGCTGTGTGCGTGCCATGACTGCCGACGTCGACCGGTGAAATCAGTTCCTCGGGAGCGCGGTGCTCCGGCTCCACGCCTTCCAGGAAGGCGTCCGCGAAGTAGCGGGCGCTGATGACCTTGGAATTGCAAAGGCTGCCGTCAAAGGCAGCTCCGGATTCGATACCCTTCTGGCATTCGCCCTGGAAGGTGGTGCCATCGGACTTCAGCATGGCAATCCGGCCATCCTCAGTCCGGTAGGGAACGCCTACTTCTGCCTTCCCCTTAAGGGGCTTCACTGCTTCTCCGGCAAGGAACGGGTTGTCAGGGGCGTACCCAGAATCAATGACGCCCACCACAACCCCCTTCCCTGCATTGGCCTCGCCGCCAAACTGCCTGGCCCAGACTCCATCAGCTCCGGTGAGCTTCAGGAAGTCGGTTGTGGTGTAATCCGGAGCATTCTGCGTATCCGGGGCGACCTTGAGCACCTTGCTGTCTTTTGCCAGATCGGCAGCCTGTTCGGCGGTGAGCTCGGCAACAAACCCGTTCAGGGCGGCTGTGAACTGCTTCTGAGGAGTAACGCCCTGCTGCGCCGCGACCTCCCGCTGGGACTTTCGGAGATGGGCGTCGTAAGCCTTGTAATTCTGGCCCTCCGCGTCTAGTTTGCGCCCATGCTGGGGTTTGGTGGCGGGCAAGCCCGCTGTCCCGCCTTCATACGCGGCCGCTGCCTTCTCAGCCAGCACCACTATGTACCGGCCATCCTGGTAAACGGTAGGGGCGTCGTTCTGGGTGGCTGCTGCGCCGGGAGCTGCGGGCACCGCTGTAGCGGGGCTGACAGCGACGGTTCCAAAGAGCAGCGGAAGGCCAAGGGCTAACGCCGTTGTCTTCCGAAATCCTCTGCCCCTTGTACCCATTGGGGTGCTGTGTCGTGGTGATTTCACGGGTGGGTGAGACCTTTCATGAGGAATGGTCCGGCGTCGCCGGTCTCAACAAGGCTGGGAGCAGCAACTCGATGACAGTTCCTGTAATCAGAGTGAGACCAGCCGTGTCACACAGTACAGACTGATAGCTGAATATGACATAGCACATACATTTCGTAGCCGTTTTGTCATCTGAAAATAGGCAGGCTCAAACGGCTGGTGCGGGACCTGGGAAACGACAAGCGGGTGGCTCCCCCCAGTGAGAACCACCCGCCGATGTGGGTTGCCTGTCATCGCTGGTTTCTGCCGTTGGCAGCGTCCCCGTGACTGGAGGCAGAACAGGACATAAAAAATCAGGCAACCGGCTTTTCCGCCCACGCATCATTGCTTGGTTTCAGCGCAACAGGCAAGGTGCCGATATGAAGAAAAATACCATTGACACAGGGAATTTAACCCGCGGAATAAGAACATTTAAAGTTTCTGGAGGCTTTTTCAGGAGATTATTCCCGCGGAGTCCTCACCACATCACTGATCCAGGCCCGCGTTTTCTCGTCCATGTCACCGGCCACATTGATCTGCCGGGCGGCGCGGTCGGTTTCCCGGACGGCGCGGTCCGCCTTCAGTTTCTGAAAAACCATGCGTCCAAGTCCCGCAAAAACTGCGGCCGCCATGATGGGCAATAACAGCGATCTCGGCTTATCCACCATGGCGCAATCCTAATGACCGGCAGGGGGCAAGACCAGAGCCCGCCGTCGGCCATTGTCCAAGGCTGCCCGGGCCCCTTATCCGTCCACTTATTCGTCCACGTATTCGCCGGGGGCACCCCCGGTGAGGTTCACACTGCCGCCCGAATACGGCGCGGGCCACTATCCCCGGTAGACTGGCCTAGCAAGCTCGCGGAGCGCCCTTTTCACGCTTTTTTGGTCTGTCCAGTCAGGCAGTCTGTCCAGTCAGGCAACAGCGGAACGGCGTGAGACGGCACCCCTCCGCTGCGCCCTTACCCAATGCTCACGCACAGGAGTTACCGGATGCCCCGGATCGTTGTTGACGTCATGCCCAAACCCGAGATTCTGGACCCGCAGGGGAAGGCAATTGTGGGTGCACTCCCCCGGCTGGGTTTCACCAGCTTCAGCGCTGTCCGCCAAGGCAAGCGCTTTGAACTGACGGTGGACGGCGAGGTGACGGATGCCGTCCTCGCACAGGCACGCGAAGCTGCCGAGACGCTTCTGTCCAACCCGGTGATCGAGGACGTCGTTAACGTCGAGGTCGTCGAGGCCTGAGATGACTGAACTTCCCCTGATCGGCGAAGCAGCCGCGGCTCCGTCCGCCGGCTCTCCTGATACCAGCAGGCTCGCCGGCGCCAAGATCGGCGTGATAACTTTCCCCGGCACCCTTGACGACCGCGACGCCGCGCGGGCCGTTCGTCTCGCGGGCGCCACTCCGGTTGCGCTCTGGCACGCTGACACCAGCCTCGGCGACGTCGACGCCGTCGTTATCCCTGGAGGATTCTCCTACGGGGACTACCTTCGGGCCGGAGCGATCGCGCGCTTTGCTCCGCTGATGTCCAGAATTATTGATGCCGCCAACTCTGATGCGAAGCTCCCCGTCCTCGGCATCTGCAACGGCTTCCAGATCCTCACGGAGTCGCACCTGCTGCCCGGGTCCATGATCAAGAACGACCATTTGAAGTTCATGTGCCGCGACCAGGTGTTGCGCGTGGAGAACAACAACACCCACTGGACCAGCGACTACGCGGCCGGCCAGGAAATTACTGTCCCGCTGAAGAACCAGGACGGCCAGTACATCGCGGACGAAAAGACACTCGACGCCCTGGAGGCCGAAGGTCGTGTTGTATTCCGCTACGTGGGCTTCAACCCGAACGGCTCGCGGCGTGACATCGCAGGCATCTCCAACACGGCCGGCAACGTGGTGGGCCTTATGCCGCACCCGGAGCACGCAGTGGAGGTGGGCTACGGCCCCGAATCCCTCGACGGAATCGGCGGCTCCGACACCGACGGCCTCGGATTCTTCACCTCCGTCCTTAACAAGATTGTGGGAGACGCCAAGTGAGCACCTCAGCTGAAACCGTCAGCAAGAAGTTCAACATCGACACCGTCGAGAACGCAGCCAAGACTCCGGACACGGAACTTCCCTGGGCCGAACTGGGCCTGAAGCAGAATGAGTTCGACGAGGTAGTGAAGGTCCTGGGCCGCCGCCCTACCGGCGCCGAGCTCGCCATGTACTCGGTGATGTGGAGCGAACACTGCTCTTATAAGTCGTCCAAGAACCACCTTCGCCAGTTTGGCGAAAAGGTCACGGACGAGATGAAGAAAGACATGCTCGTGGGGATCGGTGAGAACGCCGGCGTCACCAATCTTGGCGACGGCTGGGCCGTGACGTTCAAGATCGAGTCCCACAATTCGCCGTCGTTCGTGGAGCCCTATCAGGGTGCCGCAACGGGCATTGGCGGGATCGTCCGCGACATCATCTCCATGGGCGCCCGCCCTGTTGCCGTGATGGATCCGCTGCGTTTCGGCGCCATTGACCACCCGGACACGGCCCGCGTTATGCACGGAGCCGTCGCAGGCATCGGTGGCTATGGAAACTCCCTGGGCCTGCCGAACATCGGCGGGGAAATGGTGTTCGATTCCGTTTACCAGGGCAACCCGCTGGTCAATGCCTTGGCTGTCGGTGTCATGCGCCACGAGGACATCCGCCTGGCCAACGCCTCCGGCAAGGGCAACAAGGTGGTGCTGTTCGGTGCCCGCACCGGCGGTGACGGAATCGGGGGCGCCTCGGTGCTGGCCTCTGAATCCTTCGATGACACCAAGCCGTCCAAGCGTCCCGCAGTGCAGGTGGGCGACCCGTTCGCGGAGAAGGTCCTGATCGAGTGCTGCCTTGAGCTGTTCAAGGGTTCGCTGGTTGAGGGTATCCAGGACCTTGGCGCGGCAGGCATCTCCTGCGCAACATCCGAACTCGCCTCCAATGGCGACGGTGGAATGGAAGTTGAACTGACCTCCGTCCTGCTGCGCGACCCCACGCTGACCCCGGGCGAAATTTTGATGTCCGAGTCGCAGGAACGCATGATGGCCGTAGTCACGCCCGAGAACATTGCTGCTTTTGAGGCTGTCATGGACAAGTGGGCCGTTGAATACTCCTGGCTCGGCGAGGTGACTGATACCGGCCGCCTGATCATCACCTGGGAAGGTGAGGTCATTGTCGACGTGGACCCGCGCACTGTGGCCCACGACGGTCCCGTCTACGACCGTCCGTATGCCCGCCCTGAGTGGCAGGACTCCGTTCAGGCCGACTCCTTCACCGGTTCGGTACAGGATGCGGGCCGCCCGTCCGCCCCTGCTGAACTGGCCGCAGCGGTCACCGAGCTCATCTCCTCGCCCAACATGTGCGACAAGTCCTGGATCACCAACCAGTACGACCGCTACGTCGGCGGCAACACGGCTATGGCCATGCCCGACGACGCCGGTGTGGTCCGCGTGGACGAGGAAACCGGCCTTGGCGTGGCCTTGGCCACCGATGCCAACGGCCGCTACACCTACCTCGACCCGTACCACGGAGCGCAGCTGGCTCTGGCTGAGGCGTACCGCAACGTCGCCACCGCGGGCGCAGTGCCTATGGCGGTAAGCGACTGCCTCAACTTCGGTTCTCCCGAGGACCCCGACGTCATGTGGCAGTTGGCTGAGGCCATCCGCGGCCTGTCCGACGCCTGCATGGTGCTGGGCATACCGGTCACCGGCGGCAACGTCTCCCTGTACAACCAGACTGGCAGCACTCCGATTCATCCTTCCCCGGTGGTGGCCGTTCTGGGCAAGCTCGACGACGTCGCGCGGCGCACGCCGTCGGGTTGGCGCGAGGATGGCCAGGCCATCTACCTGCTGGGCACCACCGCAGCAGAACTGGACGGGTCGGAATGGTCCAACATGCGTGGACACCTCGGCGGTCTGCCGCCCAAGGTTGACCTCGCTGCCGAACGCGCACTGGGCGAAATCCTGATCAATGCCTCCCGCGACGGCATGATTGACTCGGCGCACGACCTCTCCGAAGGCGGCCTCGCGGCAGCCCTCGTTGAGTCCTCGTTGCGGTACGGCGTTGGTGCCCGCATCGCTTTGCAGGACGTCCTGGACCGCGACGGCGTTGACCTCTTCACGGCGCTGTTCTCCGAGTCCCAGGGACGTGCCGTTGTGGCTGTACCCCGCTCTGAGGAGATCCGCTTCAAGGACATGTGCACCGCCCGCAACTTCGAGCACCTCCGGATCGGCGTGGTGGACGCTGCCAGCGGCCAGCTGGAGATCAACGGCGTCGAGCCTTTGCCGCTTGAGTCGCTCCGCGAAGCACATGAGGCCACCCTGCCGAAGTACTTCGGCTAGTCCCCACCGCCGCCTTAGCCTCGCAAGCTCGGCCAGGGAACCTGGCGGCGTGGGCCCAGGCTCCATCGATTGCTCCGTAACTGCCCTATTGAACGCTCAGAAGGGCAGTTACGGAGCAATCGTTTCTTAATCGGTGGCCACACGCCTCCACCCGGATGAACTTGATGGCCTCCTTGGCTTTCCGCAGCCCCCGCTTTCCCTTGTGGCGGTCGATCATGCGCTGAAGGTCCGCAATGCTGCACAACGGCGCATCCCGTCCCTCCAGGGATAAACGGGGTATACGAACGCAGCTGTCCCCCATAGCCACGAGCTCATCGACCGTGAGCATCTCTGCCATGTCCAGCCATGTACGCTCGGGCGTGGTGACGGGAATTCCGCCCACAACAGCAACTTCGCCCCCATACAGCTTCATACGATGGACAATGACGTGCGGACGGTCGAGATGCGCCGTACCTTCCTGTCTGGCCACGTGGTACATCTGGGTTGCCTCCCTGTGGCGCAAACGTTTAGCAGTCAAGCCGGCTCGGCTGGCCTCGGCGACAGTAAATGGTCGCCCCTGCAGCTCAGGAGGGAGCGGGCGCGCGGTTTTCATGGACCAAAAACAGCAGAAGGCCACAAATGCCGCAGAAGTTATCCACACCAGTCATCGATTGCTCCGAAACTGCCGTTTTGCGCCCTCAAAAGAGCCGGTACGGAGCAATCGATAAGAAGGGTCAGTCCTCGCTGCTCAGCTCGCGCCTGCGGGCGCTGAGCAAGTCCACTTCGGGGCGGGCAGCAACAAAGCGCTCGACGGCGTCGAGCACCTCTACGATGTGAGCCCGGTCGGCCGCTACGAGCCCGGCGCCGATAACCGTCCTACGATATTGGTCCTGGAAGCCTGCCTCGGCCACAGAGACGTCGAACCGGCGTTTGACCTCGGCGATCAACGGCCGCACTACTGACCGTTTTTCCTTCAGGCTATGAACATCGCCAAGGAGGACGTCGAATTCAATCCAGCCGATCCACATGATTCTCCTACTTTGCGGCTGTCAGCGTCTGTTCGCATTCTTGGATGGCCTCACGGGCCTCTTCCTGCTGCCGGTGCGTCCCCACCCGCTCGGCCCATTGCTCGGCGAGCTGGAACTCCACCATCGCTTCAGTGGGACGTCCAGCGCGGTGAAGAATCCACCCGAGATTGCTGTGCAGCTCAACCATCCAGCGCTTCGTCCTCTCGTCATGAGCTGTGGAGGCATACTCCAAGGCACTTCTTGTCCAGGCCTCGGCATGCGCCGAATCTGCTAACGCCAGCATGTGGAGGGCATCGACGGCGAGGAAGTCCTCACCCAGATGATCCGCTAGTTCAGCAGCCTGTTCGAACAGAGGCACGGCCATGGCCTCATGCCCGCCGGAGTTCAGGAGGCGGCCCCGTTCAAGGAGCACGCGGACGGCAACCGTTGGTTCGTCCCCGTCAATGGTGTCCAGCAGCGCATCAGCTTCCTCCAAGCGGCCTTGAAGTCCAATGGCGCGCCCAAGCTGCGTTGCAAGCTCGGCGAGCTCATCGGCGTCGTACTTGTCCTCCGTCATCGCCGCGCGGAAGCGCACCTCGGAGGCGGCGGGGTCATCAAAGTTCCACAGGTGGTCAAGGTTTTTCTGCTCCAGCATTTGCTGCTCCTGATCCGCTCTCGGCATTAAAACGTTGGTGGATTACTCCGCAGAATTGGCAAGGCGCGCCCAGCCCAGCTGCTCTTGCTGCTTGCGGGTCAGTGATGCCACGACAAGATCGTAGGAATCCTCCACCATGTCCCGGATCATTTCATCCGGCAGGGAACCATCCAAACGGACGCCGTTCCAGTGCGTCTTATTCATGTGCCACGCGCCCGTGATCTCCGGGTGTGCGGTCCTCAGCTGTTCGGCCAGGACTGGGTCGCATTTGAGGCTCACTGACCAGTTCTCCGGGTCCATTGCGGACAATGCGAACATTTTTGCATGCTGAGTGGCTCCGCCTGAAATTGCCGTCCGGATTTTGAAGACCGAGAATTCCGGCCCGAAGGGAAAGTCCTCAAAGGCTCCGGGAAAACTCAGGCATACGTCGCGAAGTCCAGCCACATCCATGAGCTGAGCCTACTGTTGGTCTGCCGCGCCGGGTACAGGAGATAACTTCAGGCGCCAGGATTCCTGAGCCGGGCAGAGGTTCATCACCACGTCCAGTCCGGCGGCCCTCGCCCGTTCCGCGGCGGCTTCGTCAATGACCCCCAACTGCAGCCACACCGCCTTGGCGCCTATCGAAATGGCTTGGTCCACCACGTTCCCCACCTTTTGGGAGTTCACAAAACAGTCCACGACGTCGATGGGCAGCTTTTTCCCAGGGATGTCACCAAGGTGCGAATAACCTACCTCGCCGTGGACGGTGTCCGCCGGAAGGTTGATGGGGATGATTTCCATGCCCATGCGATCTCTGATGAACAGGGATGTGTCGTAGGCAGCCCGCCACTCATTGGAGGTGAGGCCAACGATGGCCCATCTTCCGGGGGTAAGCATGAGGCGTTCGACTACATCCGGATCATTAACGTGTGCCATGGTTCCCAGCCTAAGCTTGCAGCCCGGACCTACCGGGCTGCCGCACCGCAGCCACAGCGTTGCCCGGCATGGCCTCGACGCAGGTCACCGGTGGTTTTTCTTCAGCCAAGTACCAACGGAGTCAGCGACTGAAGCCACCGACTGAGGTGGAGGTGTCTGGGAGAAATGACGGCCACTGGGAAGCCTGCCCGGCGCCGATCCACTGGATTTCTTGGCAGAGTTGTCTTGGGCAGGCACTACGGCAGCTGGTGGTGCGGCGGCTGGTAAGGCGGAGTGGGCAGCAGCCGGCGACGCACGCTGAAGTGCCGCAGGCTCCGGGGCCGCTGGCGAGGCAGGGACCTGGTGTGTAGCGGCAGGCTGGGTAGCGGCTCGCTTCCCATGCCCCTGTGGTGTAGCGGCAGGCTCGGCAACGACCGGCTCCGTTGCGACTGGCTCCAGGGCGACCTTGGAGACCACCCAGTCACGCACATGCAGCGCGGCACCCGGCTCTGCGGCACCCGGCTCTGCGGCACCCGGCTCTGCGGCACTCGGCTCTGCGAGCGCCTCACCGTCCGCTGCCAGCCAGTCACCCAAATCCAGCGAGGCATCCCAGAACGGGACTCCCCGGACTGCCGCCCGCTGCAGGATCGTACCGCGGCCCTGACCGTCTGCCCCTGGGTGTCCTGCTTCCTCTGTGCGCACTTTGCCGGAGGCCGGGGCCTTGTTGTCCTGCCCCTTTTCCAGGGGGCCAGCCAGAGCCACGTGACGGCCCGAACCCCGGGGTTTGACAGCGGCCAATCCGGTTCCGTTCTTGGCGCCGTCGAGTGAAACGCCGGCGGACGCTACACTACTTCCGCCGCGCATTGCTCGAGAACCTCCGGCAGGAGCGCTGGCGCCCAATTGTGCGGTTTCCACCCATCCAGCGGGAGCGTCTTCAGCCAATTCCGCCGCGTAGGGTCCGGAATCCGGCTCCGCGAGTGACCGGCCTTGAAACGACTGATCGGGGGTTGCAGGCGCCGCCGAGACTGGCACGGATGCACCTCCGAGAGGAGCTGCAAGGGCAGGGGCCCACCCGCCCTCAAAATTCTGGATCGACACAAGGCCCTGACGGATACCAGGGTTCGGGCTGGTAGCCGCGACCCCGCTGACCCCCAATCCCATGCCTGCAATGACTGCGACGGAAACCACGGTGGGACGATGCTTGCGCAGGGGACGTTTGCGTGCCAGTTCGTCAACGCTGCCGGCCAGCATGGAAGCGAGTTCGGCGCCCGGTGCCGGCAACGGCAAATCAGCCAGGGAACTGAGGCTAAGGAGATAGGCCCTGAGTTCGGGCGCATCGGCATGCCCGGCATCGAGCAGGAGCTCTTCCACCGTTGAGCGGGTTGCTTTTTCCGAATTCGTCATTGCGCCACATACTCCTTCACCGCGGAATGGTCACGGAGTTGGTCCAGTGCACGTCTTTGAAGCTGCTTCACGGCTCCTGCGCTCTTCCCCATGATTTTTGCTACCTGATCCACGGTGAGGTCGGCGATGATACGCAGCGTCAGGACTTCCTTCTGGTCTTCGCCGAGCACGTTCAGCAACTGCAGCACCTCACCCGGCGAAACTCTCGACAGGGCGTCGCTCTCCGCAGACCCTGACTCCCGGGGATCCAATTCAGGTTCAAAACTCTGCTTCAGCGGTGTCCGGCTCTGACGCCGGTGATCATCAACCATGCGGGCGTGGGCGACTGAAAAGACAAAGGTCCGTAGTCCGCCGACTCCTCCGCTGATGGAATCAATACGCGGGAGAACGGCCAAGAAAACATCCTGCATTGTTGCCTCCGGATCCTCTACGCCGCGGGCTGTCAGGTATCCAAGGACTTGCGATGCGTAGCTGCGGTAGACGGCATTGAAAAGTTCCGAGTCACGCCCCCGAAGGGCGCTTAACGATTCGTCAGTCAGCGCGTCAGTCACAGACCTAGGCTTTCGTTCCGGGGAGGATGGCTACATCATTGTAGGGGCATGGCGGGCCATCCGTGACGAATTTCTGCGTACTAACTTTACTTTCGGTAACCACACTCTTGTGAAACCGGTTACCGCTAACAAAGGTTCCGGGATCACAAAAGGGCCGGGCTGGAACATGATGGGGGACAAATTCCAGCCCGGCGCCTCTTGGTGGTTAAAGCGCCGGTTCGAACATGATGGGGGACAAATTCCAACCCGGCGTTTCATAGTGGTAATCGTCACGGGGCCGCCGAGGGTTACGCGAAAACAAAAAAACTTTTAAAGACTTTTTACGGCCCTGAGGACGACGCCGGCGGGCCACCTTTCAGGTGACCCGCCGGCGTCGTAAATCGGTTGGTGTCAGTCGTTGATGAGGTCGTTGACCACGATGGTCTGATCGCGGTCAGGCCCCACACCGATAGCCGAGAACCGCGTTCCTGAGAGCTTCTCGAGGGCCAGCACGTAGTTCCGGGCGTTCTCAGGGAGGTCCTCGAGCGTGCGGGCAGTTGTAATGTCCTCAGTCCACCCCTCGAAGTATTCGAAGATGGGCTTGGCATGGTGGAATTCGGTCTGTGTCATGGGCATCTCGTCGTGGCGGACGCCGTCGACGTCGTAAGCCACGCACACGGGAATCTGCTCGATGCCGGTGAGGACGTCCAGCTTGGTGACGAAGTAATCCGTGAAACCGTTGACGCGGGAGGCGTGGCGGGCCAGGACGGCGTCGTACCAGCCGCAGCGGCGCGGCCGTCCGGTGTTCACGCCGAACTCGCCACCGGTCTTCTGCAGATACACGCCCATCTCGTCAAAGAGCTCCGTGGGGAACGGTCCCGCACCAACGCGGGTGGTGTAGGCCTTGATGATTCCGATGGAGCGCGAAATGCGGGTGGGGCCGATGCCGGAACCGACCGACGCGCCGCCGGCTGTGGGGTTGGAGGACGTGACGAAGGGGTAGGTGCCGTGGTCGACGTCAAGGAACGTGGCCTGGCCGCCTTCCATGAGGACGACCTTGCCTTCATCCAGCGCCTTGTTCAGTACCAGGGTGCTGTCAATAACAAGCGGGCGGAGGCGCTCGGCGAATGAGAGAAAGTAGTCAACAATCTCGTCCACTTCGATATCGCGCCGGTTGTAGACCTTGACCAGGAGTTCGTTCTTCTGGCGCAAGGACCCCTCCACCTTCTGGCGAAGGATGGAGGCGTCAAACACGTCCTGGACGCGGATACCGAGGCGTGCCACTTTATCCATGTAGGCAGGACCGATTCCACGGCCGGTGGTTCCGATGGCGCGGCTGCCGAGGAAGCGCTCCGTCACCTTGTCCAGCACCTGGTGATACGGCGCCACCAGGTGGGCGTTTGCAGAGACGCGCAGCTTGGAAGTGTCAGCGCCGCGGGCTTGAAGCCCCTCGATCTCCTGGAACAGGGCCTCGAGGTTCACCACACAACCGTTGCCGATGACCGGGACGGCGTTTGGGCTCAGGATACCGGCAGGGAGGAGCTTGAGCTCGTACTTCTCACCGCCCACGACGACGGTATGCCCGGCGTTGTTGCCGCCGTTCGGCTTGACCACGTAGTCAACGCGTCCGCCAAGCAGGTCAGTGGCTTTACCTTTGCCTTCGTCGCCCCATTGGGCTCCGACGATCACGATTGCTGGCATGGGATCCTCCCCCATTCGTTCGGGCCATTCCGCAGACAACCCATTCAATTAGGTCAGCCACGGTCCTGCGCCGTTCATGAGAATGCCCCGGATGTCACCGCAGCGCCCGCGGCCTGTTGACCGGCGGGCAAATGCAAGAGATCCGGGGCTCTTACGACCCAAGTTTAGCGGATACCGGGGGCAGGCACCGCCTTGGGCACCGCTGAGGGCACCGCTTTGGGCACAACTCCTCACTTCCGGGAGGTGCCCAAAGCGGCAGGCCAGCTACTCGCCGTCGGCCTCTTCTCCCGGACGCGACGTCTGGGTAGCGAGTGTCTCCCAGAACGTGGTGTCTGCGGTGGTAATTGAGCCATCCGCGATGGCGGCTGCGGTGGACGTCAGAGTCAGGACAGTCTGCTTGATCAGGTAGCCGTTGCTGCGCAGCCCCAGGGCGTAATCGTCAAGGTAGTGATCCGACATACCACGCATCTCGAACAGCAGGGTGGCGATCCCGTATTCCACCGCGATCCCGTTGCGGCTGATCGTTTCGGCATCACCGCCCAGGTACTTGCCCAGGTGCCCCCAGCCGGTGGGGTCAACGCTGTTGAACACCACGGCACCGAGCTGCTTTGACTTCTCGACGACGGCGGGGTCTGCGTTAGGGGTGGTGGGATACAGGATGGACCCTGAAACGAGCTGACCGTCCCGTTCGCTGCGGCTGCCCTGATGATGCAGATCGATCATGTAATCGATGGGGTACTTGCGCATGACATTGTTGTGCAGGGCCTGGGTTTCGGGCTGAATCTTGGCCACGTGGTCCCGGTTCAGGTCGACCTCCTCCGCGTTGTAGCGGGTCAGATGCCGCTCCCCCTTCGCAATGTAGTCATCGAGCGGGAAGTTCACGTCACCCATAGCGCCGTCGGCATTGAGCATGGGAACGATGAGAATGTTCACCCCGTCCAGGATCCCACCCGACTTGCCGGTCCCAAGGTGTTTGATGAACTCCATCGCGCCCTCGGTGGTCAGCTGCTCGTTGCCGTGCTGCTGGGTGAGGTACAAGATGGTGGGCTTGGAAGGGTCCGTGAGGTATTTGACCAGGTGGATGTCGCGGCCCTTGACCGTCTGGCCGATCACCTCCAGCTCCATCCGCTCCTGGCTGGCATCCTGCTTCTTGAGGAAGTCCACCATCTCGTCATAGGTGGCAAGCTTGGAGGTAGTGATTTGGCCATTGCCGTCATGATTGGGCCCTTCACCCACCGCATTAGCCAGCGGGGCGGGCAATGCCACCCCGGCCAGGACCAGGGCGCCGGAAACGACAAGGGTTTTCAAGGTTTTTTTCACCGTGCGTTACCTCTTTCGAGTGCATTTAAGTGCCGCGGCCTGCCGTGTCCCCCATTGCAGGCCGTCCGCCAACCCAATCAAGCAGCAAAATCACTGTCAACGTTCACAACGGCGAGTCGCCTTGTCCTGTGATCTTCGGCGTCGTGCCGTGGAGGTGGCATGCAGGGCATCCGGGGGACCCGATCGCTGCGGCACGCCGAACATTTTGCGGGGCTTGCTAAGCTGGTAGAGAACGATCAGGGAATCGTTCCACACAACATCTTTTTCATCCAGGCTGTACTCGGCGTGCCCGCTTACGGTCCGGCAGCGTGACCTATCCCCGCAGGAGACCCAGCAATTTATGACAGCCTTGGCCACTGAACCTTTCCACGAGCAGCTTTTGAGCCGCCGTTATGAACCCAATGTCGCAGCCGTCAACGAGCTGTGCGACGCCCTGCAGGCCGCCAAGCCAGGCACGCAGGTTCCGTACGTGGACCCGATGCACGATGTGGACGAATGCCGCATCATCAGCCTGTACTCCAACATCGGCACCGCTGACGACTCCGGATTCATCACCGCCGGCGATGACGAGGCAGCCACCCGAATGCTGGGGGTTCAGTGGAAGCTGGGGCTTCGACCGGAATTTGTCATGCCATGGAACGTACACCCGTGGCACATTGCTGGTGAACCCAATGGCAAGTTCACTCCGGACCAGATCGCAGCCGGCCTCAAGCCGCTGTTGAAGTTCCTGGCCCTCGTCCCCCGCGCGTCGGTCATCGTGGCTCATGGCACGGAGGCCAACCGCCTCGCCGGCCTTCTCCTCAAGACCGAGGTGCCTTTGCTGTGGCGCCGCGGCCTCAAGACCTACAAAGTCCGCTCTCTTAGCGGCCGGGCGTTCGCAGGCACCCCTGCGCGCCAGCAGCAGTACCTGGACGACATGCACGTCGCCTATGCAGACGCCATGGCCCGCACCGGGCTCACGAAGCCCAGCTAGCACCTGTACCCTGGGCCCACGCCCTCGCGCTGACGACGTCGGGCGCCCACCTCTTCTGGAGAGGTGAGCGCCCGACGTCGTGTTTTAACCTGGTGCTTTAGCCCCGGCTTTTGGTTTCTATCGCTGCTTTCGCAGAGGGATCCGAGTCCTGGAGGAACTTCTCGATGCGCTCAGGTTCCTCAGCCTCGC
>NZ_JAPSHJ010000039.1 GCF_031179985.1 Arthrobacter sp.
GCTTCAGCGCCATGGGCTACCTCATTGCCGATGCCATCCGTGTTCTGCGGAAGGTTCCCGACGAGGATGCTGACGCCCACATGTCCAGTTCTACCCCCGTATTCCGCTCGGTGATCCTCTACTGCGTCCTGAGCGCCATCGCCTTCCAATTCGTCGGGCGCCCCGTGACCCTCGTGGTGATCTATGCGACCCTGTCAGCGTTCATCCTGCCTGTTCTTTGTGGCAGCCTGCTCGTGCTGCTCAACCGTCGCAGCCTCAACCGGGGTTTCCGCAACGGCATCCTCAGCAACTGTGCCCTCGGGCTTGGGCTCGCGTTGTTTGGCAGCCTTTGCGTAAACCAAGTCGTTCAAGTCCTCTCCGGCTCAAACTGACCGAGATCACCGAAAGGGCAGACATGTCCGACATTCCATTCATGACAGCCATTGACCTCACCACTTCCATGCGCAACGGGACCTTATCCGTCACCGAAGTCCTGGCGGCCCACATCGACCGCATCGAACATACCAATCCGAAGGTCAACGCCCTCGTCGCCATGGACCTGGATCAGGCCATGGACCAGGCCGTGCAGCTCGATCGACAGTGGAGCAGGACCACCGACAAGGGACCCTTATACGGGCTACCTACCGCACATAAAGACATCCTGCCCACAAAGGGGATCCGCACCACCCGCGGTTCAAAACTCTTCGCCACGGACGTGCCCGCCGTTGACCACATCGTCGTCGAACGCATGAAGAAAGCCGGGGCGCTCACGCTGGGAAAAACGAACGTGCCCGAATTCGGGTTAGGGTCCCACACGTACAACGACGTCTACGGGCTCACCCGCAACCCCTACGACCTGGCGAAGAGCGCTGGCGGAAGCAGTGGAGGTGCCGCCGCAAGCCTCGCAGCGGGCATGATCCCCATCGCGGACGGCAGCGACACAGGTGGTTCTTTACGCAACCCAGCCTCCTTCTGCAACGTGGTCGGATTGCGGCCCACACCCGGCCGTGTACCCTCATGGCCCGAGAGCGCGGCATGGGGGCGGCTGTCCGTCAAAGGCCCCATGGCCCGCACAGTACAGGACACTGCGTTGTTGCTTTCCGTGCTCGCCGGACCGGACCCCAGGAGTCCAATGTCTCTGGAAACCCCGGGGCAGGCCTTCGCCGGTCCTCTCACCACAGATCAGCACGGCGCACGCATTGCATGGTCGGCAGACCTGACCGGCTCTGTCCCCGTCGCACCCGAGGTGCTCGGCTCGCTGCGTCCCGCACTTCAAGCCTTCACGGATCTGGGCTGCCATCTGGAAGAAGCAGCCCCGGACCTTGCAGGTGCCGACTCAGTATTCAATACGCTGCGGGCGTGGCAGCTCGAGTACACTCTAGGGCCCCTGCTGGATCGGAACCCGGGTCAGTTCAAGAGCGATGCAGTATGGAACATTGAGCAGGGGCGGCGTCTCACCGGGAATGACATAGGAAAAGCTGAAATAGCGCAGACAACGCTTCACCACACCATGCGCCTGTTTTTCCAACAGTATGACTTCCTCATCACCCCGGTTAGCCAGGTAGCACCATTCGACGCTGAACTTCCCTACCCGCAGGAAATCAATGGTCACGTCATGGACAACTATCTGGAATGGATGAGACTGCCCTCCATAATCTCGGTAACCGGCTGCCCCGCCATATCGGTGCCTGCCGCCTTCACACCCGCCGGACTGCCCATCGGGCTACAGATCATCGCACCGCCCCGGGCAGAAAAGGCTCTTTTGCAGATCGCCTACGCATTCGAGCAGAGGAACGGTGCCGGGGCGCGTCGCCCTGATGCCCGGTCTTTGGAGATGACCACCACCCATTGAAAGAACCCGCGTGGAATGGACAAATCGAGCGATCAGCAAAGGAAGCCCCACCACCACGTCCTCGACAAGTGAATGCCCGCATCTTACGACCGGACTCTGCCCGGAACTAAACAAGGACAACGCAATGACCATCGCAGCGACCAGTTCGCTCCCGGCCTATGCCCTCGGCACCGGGCAGACCGTCTCGACGGCCGTCGCCGGCTGAACGCTGGTGACAAAACAGGGCAACGAACAGCGGCCATCGCATGCGCAGCATGCAAACCAAGCAACAGAAGGAAGATCCGTATGAGCGCAGAATCCACCCTCCGCACCGAAGGCCCACTGTCGGGCTACCTCGTGGTGGACCTGAGTCGGGCCCTCGCCGGGCCGCATGCCGGCATGATGCTGGCCGATCTCGGGGCGCGCGTCATCAAAGTCGAGAGCCCGGACACCGGCGACGATACGCGCGGCTGGGGGCCGCCGTTCGTGGGTCCAGAGGATGATCTCCAGGCCACATACTTCCTGTCCTGCAACCGCAACAAGGAATCCATCGCCTTGGACCTGAAGAGTGATGACGGCCGCGCGGTCCTGCGGGAGCTGTTGGAACGGGCGGACGTGGTGATCGAGAACTTCCGGCCCGGAGTCCTGGACCGGCTCGGATTTTCAGCTACGGACATGCACGCGCTGAACCCGTCGCTGGTGGTCCTGTCCATAACCGGTTTCGGGCACGACGGCCCCGAGTCACGGCGCAGCGGCTACGACCAGATCCTTCAGGGCGAGGCCGGCCTGATGTCCCTGACCGGATCCGGGCCCGAGGATCCGCAGAGGGTCGGAGTGCCCATGGCAGACCTGCTCTCCGGCATGTACGGGGCGTTCGGCACACTCGCTGCGCTGCTGCAGCGCGAACGCACAGGCCAGGGGCAGATCGTCCGCACGTCCTTGCTCGCCGCACTCATCGGGGTCCACGCCTTCCAGGGCACCCGGGCGACGGTCGCCGGCGAGGTCCCGAAAGCCCAGGGCAACCACCACCCCTCCATCGCCCCCTATGGCCTGTTCCACTGTCGGCAGGGCTTGGTGCAGATCAGTGTGGGCAGCGAAAAACTGTGGGCCACGTTCGCCGGGGCATTCGGGATCAACGCCGCCCGGCCTGAGTTCGCCAGCAACGCGGACAGGGTGCGCAACCGGGAGAAAGTCATTGAAGAGGTGGAGCGGGTGTTCTCCGACTTTGAAGCCGAACCCCTGCTGGACAAGCTCAACCAGGTTGGCATTCCGGCGGGCAAGGTCCGGACGCTGGACGAAGTGTATGCCTGGGACCAGGTCCACTCACAGGGACTCGTGATCGACGTCGACCACAAGATCCTCGGCAATGTGAGCCTGCCCGGCCCACCGCTGCGGTTTTTCAGCGCCGCGGACACTGCCGAAACGACGCTCAAGAAGCATACTGCCCCGCCGCTGCTGGACCAGGACGGGGAGCAGATCCGGCAGTGGCTTGGCCTGGTCTCCGGAGCCGGCACCGGACGCGCCGGGCGCGCAGCCGCCGGAACAGGCCAGGATGAGGAAGGCCGCTGAGGATGCTGACACAACAAAAGGTCCGTCACCTGGACGCCACTGAGCTCATCGCTGCGGTGCTGGATCCCGGCTCCTACCGGAGCTGGGACGGCCCGGTGGTGGACCCTGAGCCGGGTCCCGAATACCGGCAGGACCTGGCGGCGGCCCGGGCTAAAACCGGGGTGGATGAATCCGTCCTGACCGGTGAGGGCCTCATCCGCGGCCGCCGGGTGGCCGTCATCGCCAGCGAGTTCCGTTTCCTCGCCGGCTCCATTGGGCTCGCGGCCGCGGAACGGATCGTAAACGCCGTCGAACGGGCAACGCAGGAAGGGCTTCCGCTGCTGGCTGGACCTGCCTCCGGCGGCACACGTATGCAGGAAGGCACCATCGCCTTCCTGTCCATGATCAAAATCAGCGCGGCCGTGCGGGCACACCGGCACGCTGGGCTGCCCTACCTCGTCTACCTCCGCCATCCCACTACTGGCGGCGTGATGGCATCCTGGGGATCACTCGGGCACATCACCGTGGCTGAACCTGGCGCCCTGCTGGGATTCCTGGGACCCAGGGTCTACGAGGCGCTCTACGGCATCCCCTTCCCAGAGAATGTCCAAGTGGCAGAGAACCTCTTCGACAAGGGGCTCGTGGATGCCGTTGTCCCGCCCTGGCAGCTGTCCGACGTCATTGACCGGGCCTTGAGCATTCTGGTCACCGGCCCGGATCCGCAGGTCGCTCCGCCTCGGACGCTGTCTGTGAAACCGTCGGAGGCCGGCGCTTGGGCGTCGATTGAAATCTCCCGCAATCCGCGGCGCCCGGACTTGCGCCAGTTGCTGGCGCACGGGGCCCGGGATGTGCTTCCACTCAACGGGACAGGACAGGGCGAGAAAGACCCGGGCCTGCTTCTGGCACTGGCCCGCTTCGGCCAGAAGTCCTGCGTGGTGATCGGCCACACCCGGCCCCGGCCCTCGCAGCAGACAGCGATGGGTCCCGCGTCGCTTCGCGAGGCACGCCGTGGCATGCGGCTGGCTGAGGAACTCGGCCTGCCGCTGCTGACAGTCATCGACACCGCTGGCGCTGCGCTGTCCAAGGAAGCCGAGGAAGGCGGCCTTGCGGGCGAAATCGCGAGGTCCCTCCACGATCTGATCGGGCTCAGCTCGCCCACAGTTTCCGTGCTGCTCGGCCAGGGCGCAGGCGGCGGTGCGCTGGCCCTGCTGCCGGCAGACCGGACCATCGCGGCCCAGCACGCGTGGCTGTCTCCGCTCCCGCCCGAAGGCGCCAGCGCCATCGTTCACCGGAACACCGACTTCGCACCGGCCATGTCCGAAGCCCAGGGCGTCAACGTTGCATCCCTTTTCGCCAACGGGCTTGTCCAGCACGTCATTGACGAGCGCGGCGACGCAGCACTGGAGGCCAAGGCCTTCTGCCAGCGGCTGGGCCAGGCCATCGAGTACGAACTTGCCACCCTGGCCTCAGCCGGCATCGGCGAGCTACTGCCGCAGCGGCTCGACAAGTACCGCAACCTCGGCGCGCCCACATCCACTACCGGAGCTCAGGCATAGCCGGTGCGCAAGGTCATCAGTCGTTCTGCCTCCACTTCGAGGGGACAACACCCAGAGCTGGCTCCCACAGCATTGTCACCCACGTGATGAGCCTGGGCAAGCGATGGCTCACCACGCTGTCCTGGAACCTTCGGTCTCTTAGGGCCTCCCTGAGTGGCCGATGGAACTGCAGCCCAAGCAGAAACGTGCAGAGAGCCAAATCCCGACAGGCCGCCCGATGGGCCAGCCCCTAAACAGCGCACGTTCTGTCAGACGACATAAAACCAAGTCAGGTCCGCCTCAGAAGTAAGGTCTCACCATGGAACCCTCAGATATAACTTTCCGCACTCGAAAGTGGGTGAAGCCGAAGACTTGAACGCGAACGGCACCTTGTTCGGTGGGAGCCTTCTCAGATGGATCGTGAGGAGGCAGCAATCTATGCCATCCTCCAGCTCGGCAAGGGCTGGGCGCATCACTTCACAAAAACACCGCAAGGCTAGCGGAGAAAGCTCACATTCGTTCCAGCTGGCTTGCATGTTCTAGGCGACTCCCTCATCCGTTTCCAAAAGCGCGGATAATCGACGATATGTCCTGGTGCGCTCTTCGATCCCGCTTGGAATTGTTGGCGGGCGTTGGATTTGGGCGTCGTTCGGATAGGGGACCAGCCGCTGGGCGTGAGGGGCCGGAGTGCAACTTGGGGGACCGGGTCCGAATTAAAAGTTCGTGAGGAAATATGCGACGGAGGAGCGCCGAGCGAAGTTTTTGATCGGGGCCGGCGCGGGAGCGCCCTGGTTGCGCAGAGGGCCCGCCCAGCGATGATGGATCATCAGAACGTCAAGCAGCAGCGTGAAGCATCTCCTCGCTGATTTACCTGACGGCTGGACTGCCATTGCCCAGGCTTCCGGACATGAATGCGTGTGAGAGGTGAGACCACCGCCATCGTGCCCTGCGAGTTCTCGCTTATGCCGCGCCATCCATCTGGCACCGACAGCGACTGATCTCGGCAACGATCCAGCGCAGGTCTGTGCGCCAGGTAATCCCCGATTGAAACTGCATGGGGCCGGCATGAAACTGCTGTGCCTCCGGAGGGGTGCGGCAGTCGAATGGATGTAGCAACTCGGCAAAAAGGAAGTGTGGACAATGTCCACACTTCTCGCTTCGGACTGGGTCGTACTCGTGCCGGACTGGCTCGGATTCGGTATGTTTTCGGGAGTTCCCTATGTTTGCAGGGGCTGGAAGGCGGTTCGAGTCCCACCTCGGGCACAGCAGATCCCCCCGTCTGAGGGGATTTTTGCTTTAACGTGTGTACAAAGCTTGTGGTGGCGTCCCTCTGACGCTGGTGTGCGAACTGTGGCCTGGCCGCCGCGCTGGCCTGTTCAGGTATGTGGGTGGCGGGTTCAGGGTCCTGGCTTGTGGGCCCTCCGCCTGCTGTGTACTCGGGCTATGTGGTTCCTTTCTTGGGTTGTGGCGGCTTGGTTGCCCGCTTACCTGTTCATGGTCCGTGACGGCCTTGAGGACATGACTTGGGGTAACTTTTTCTTAAGTTTTTTCCTGACTAGCTGCTCGCGGTCGCCTGGGTGCGCGGGGTCGGTCAGGGCCATTTGTCCGGCCAAAGGTGGTGTGGACATTGTCCACACTTAAGTCTGTTTTTAGCACCTGGTCCGGTTCGCTTGCTCCTCTCTCCTAGCTCTACAAGAAAGAGATAGGGGCACTGCACGTCGCAGCGTGCAGTGCCCCTCTTTATGGAAGGCCTAGCCGTTGATGACTTGGGGTACGCCGAGGGCTTTGAGGCCTTCGACGCCGAATTCAAGCCCGTAGCCGGACTGCTTGGCTCCGCCAAACGGGATGCGGGGGTCCACCACGCCGTGTTTGTTAATCCAGACCGTGCCAGCCTGAATGCGGGCAGCTACCTCCCTGGCGGCGGGGAGGTCGGAAGACCAGACGGAGGCACCGAGTCCGACGTCGAGCCCGTTGGCCATGGCGACTGCCTGGTCCACAGTGCTGTACTTGATGATGGGCAGGGCGGGGCCGAACTGTTCCTCGGTGACGAGCGGGTTGTCGTTGTCGATGTCCGCCACGAGGGTGGCTGGGTAGAAGTAGCCGGGTTGGTCGGTGTCCGGGTTACCGCCCAGCAGGATCCGAGCGCCGCTGTTACGGGCTGCGTCCACGAGGTTTGCCACGATGTCGTATTGGGACTTGTTCTGCAGCGGGCCCAGGACGTTGTTCTCGTCCAGCCCGTTCCCCATGGGCATCGCAGCGGCGACGGCCGTGAGTTCCTGGCAGACGGCGTCGTAAATGTCCTCGTGAACATAGAGGCGCTTGAGGGCCGCGCAGGTCTGGCCGGTGTTTATGAAGGCACCCCAGAACAGGTCCTGGGCGATGGCTTTGGGGTCCGCGTCGGGCAGGACGATGCCGGCGTCGTTGCCGCCGAGTTCCAGGGTGAGGCGTTTGACGGTGTCGGCGGAGGATTTGATGATGGCTTTGCCGGTCGCGGTGGAGCCGGTGAACGTGATTTTGCCGATGGCCGGGTGTTCGGCGAGGCGGGCTCCGACACCGCGGCCGCCGGAGACGACTGAGACCAGGCCTTCGGGCAGTTCTTCGTTGATGACCCTTATCAGTGCCAGGACGGACAGCGGGGTGTGCTCGGAGGGTTTGACGACGACGGCGTTGCCCATCCGCAGGGCCGGCGCGATCTGCCAGACGGTGATCATCATGGGCCAGTTCCAGGGACCGATCGCGCCGACGACGCCGATGGGCCGGTAGTGCACTTCGGCGCGGGTACCGCCGTCATCCACTATCGTCTCTGGTTCAAGGGGCGTGGTGGCGGCCGCGCGGAGCCAGGCGGCGCAGGCGCCGGTTTCGAAGCGGGCGTTCGGGCCGTTGAGGGGTTTGCCCTGTTCGCGGGAGAGCAGTTGGGCGAGTTCCTCGGCGGAGCGTTCGACGGCTTCGGTGGCCTTAAGGATCGCGGCGGACCGGCCTTCGTGGCCCAGCGCGGCCCATGCCGGCTGGGCCTCCTGCGCTGCCTTGACCGCATGTTCGAGGTCCTCAACGGTGTGGACGGGAGCCTCGCCCACCGCTTCACCCGTTGCCGGGTCCAGGATGGTCCGTGTGGGGCCGGACGTGGGGGTAATGGACGCAAGAAGCGCATCATACGTTTCCAAGAGTTACTCCACTTCGAGTAGGCAAGCGCGCCAGCCGGATGGCTTAGCGGGTTGCTTCCCAGTCTCGGTCACTTGCAGGCTGGGAGACTTGTCTTTTCGCGCAGGACCGTTGACGCGGAGAGAACAGGATGGGGGCTGGTGTTGGAACGGAAGCCTCCCCGTTCATGACCTTCCCCGCAACAACCCGTCACCCCGCACATGGCATGGAGTGGGGATCTTTGGCTCTCCTCCCAGGCCTTATTCGTGCGAGCTGCCGGAAGCGGGTCCGCCGTCGCGCCTAATTGTGACCATCTGGTGCACCTCTTCCAGGGCTGCAGCGATTTCCTCGCGCGAAACGCCAGCCAGGTACTGCAGCACCAGCCCGTCCATTGCAGCGAACAGCGAGCGGGCAACCACTCGGACATTTGCGGTTACCCCAAAAGCCTCCAGCCCCTCGGACAGGGCACGGACATAACTTTCGTAGAGCTCCGCCACAGGTCCGGTCAACTCCGGGCGGCGCCGCGCCTCGAGGATCATCTCGTACTGGAAGACCTGCAGTTCGGGATCCGTGAGCAGCAGGTCCATCAGTGCTTCGGTGAAACCGGTTTTCTGTTGTGCTGCTTCACGCAGCCGGGAGGCGGCGATTGACTGTTCGGAGGCCCATTGCAGGGCAGCGGCTATCAGGGCATCACGCGATCCAAAGTGATGTGCCACCAGCGTGTTGTTGACTCCCGCGGCCTCTGCAACAGCCCGATAGGTCAGCCCCCGCAGGCCCTTATGCGCCACCACATCCACCACAGCGCGGAGCAGCGCCTCCCGGCCTTTGCCGTACTTCGAGGAGGGCGCGGACGTGGCGGAAGCGGTCATGACGATGATTCTAGCGAGCGCGGCAAATAGCAGTCCGGGCTATTGACTTAAAACTAAGCAATTGCTTAGATTGCTTCCACCTCAGATGATGTCGATCACAGGCGAACCTCAGGAATCAGCCCTCTTCCGGCGCATTGCGCCCGTTCCCATGGAGCCCCATATGACCACCACCCCTGCTTTCAGCACGTCTTCATTTCTCGACCCCGCCAAGAATGAGTCTTTCGAACTAGGCCAGATCCAGTGGATCCGCCGCTTTGGCGAAGGCGACCGGCCTAGACTCGCCTGCGGCTACTGGCACGTCAATCCAACGGAAGCGCCCGAGCCCTTTGACTTGGTCATGGAAGCCGACGAGACCATCCACATCATCGAAGGCCACCTCCGAATCGAGGTGGACGGAGGCGACGTCTACGAAGTGACCGCGGGAAGCTCGGCCTCCTTTAACAAGGGAGCCCGAACCCGCTGGAGCGTGCTGGCACCAACCGTCGAATTCTTCGTCTACTCCTAGGGGCCATGATTATGGAAAGACAGGCCTTGGAACAGGAAAGTCCTGATGTGATCGTGGTGGGGGCCGGATTTGCAGGCCTTACGGCTGCGCGTGAACTCACCCGGCAGGGGTTCTCGGTGCACATCCTCGAAGCCAGGGCCCGCATCGGGGGAAGGACCTGGCTGGACCACCGTCTTGGCCGTGACCTGGAAATCGGCGGGGCGTGGGTCCACTGGACACAGCCGTTTGTCTGGGCAGAGCTGAAGCGCTATGGCCTCGGCACTGTCTCCAGCCCGGAGCCCCAACGTGCCTTCTGGTGGGCCGACGGCGGCCGCCAGGAGGGTGCTCCCGGCGCATTGCTGCAGCTGATCGGCAGGTACAACGACGAGTTCGTCAAAGACTCCCGGACGTACTTCCCCGAGCCCTTCCGGCCACTGGCCCTGGATGCCTTCAAGGAAATCGACAGTGTTTCTGTCCAGGACCGCATCCGGGAGCAGTTCCCGGCCGGATCAACGCGGGACATCCTTGAGTCCTTTTGGGCGCTGAACTTCAACGGTCCACTGGAGAACGCCGCCCTGACGCAGGCCCTCCGCTGGGTAGCCCTGACCAACGGCGACTGGGCGATAAATTTCGAGGCCTGCGCCACCTATAAGATCGAGGGCGGCACGTCTGCTCTCGCGAAGGCCATCTTCAGGGACTGCGGAGCCAGTATTGACTTCGGTTTCACCGTGGCAGCAATTTCGGACGATGCCCGTACCGTCACCGTCCTGGGCTCGGACGGGCGGACCATCAGCGCCGCGGCTGCCATCGTCACCGTTCCGCTCCACGCCCTTCCCCGCGTCGCCTTCGAGCCGCCGCTCCCTCCCGCCAAGACTGAAGGAGTGCAGCTCGGGCAGGTCTCCAAAGGCATCAAGGTCTGGATCCGGCTTCGGGGCGAACATGCCCCCTTTGCGGCGCTGGGAAAAGCGGACTGGCCGCTGAACTTCTTCCAGGTGGAGTACACGCTCGACGGCGACACGATCGCCGTCGGCTTCGGTCCCGACGCTTCGAAAATTGACGCTGCGGACCCGGCAGCTGTCCAAGCGCAGCTTGGCCGACTGGTGCCGGACGTGCAAGTGGTGGAAGTGTCCACGCACAACTGGGTGGCCGACCCCTTCGCTGGCGAAACCTGGCCGATGCACCGCACCGGTTTCCTGTCCACGCACCTGCCCGCCCTGCAGGCTGCACACGGCAACGTCCTGTTTGCCGGCTCCGACATCGCCCACGGTTGGGGCGGGTTCATCGACGGCGCCATCGAGAGCGGCATGGAAACGGCGCTGGAAGCGGCATCGCTTCTGCAGGTCCGCACGGAACTGCGCTGACGTACAAGAACTGATCGCTGGCGGACAAAGCCGCTGGGCCGCCTGCTGCCAAGCTGGATTTCACAGTATTTCCCCGCCAGCCATGATCTTTAAGAAGGATCCAATGAGTATTTCAAATTCCGAGTCCCGGACCACCGACGCTCCGGCCAGGGAGCATTCCACAGCCCTCCGCTCCGGGAGTATCGGCGTCCTGGGCATTCTCTTCTTTGTCCTGTCCGCCCAGGCGCCGCTGACGGGTATTGTAGGCGCATTGCCGCTCGCCGCAGCGCTCGGCAACGGTGCCGGCGCTCCCGGCGCCTACCTGATCGTCGGCATTGTCATCGTCATCTTTGCGGTGGGCTTCGTGGCCATGAGTCGCAAGATCCAGGCCAACGGCGCCTTTTACGCCTATATAACCGCTGCGTTCGGCCGGAAGACCGGCACAGGGGCGGCCTGGCTGGCGCTGCTGGCCTACAACACCGTCCAAGCTGCCATGTACGGCCTGTACGGGGCAGTGTTCTCCGGTCTGCTCGCCTCGATGGGGCTGGACGTGCCCTGGTGGCTCCTGGCACTGACTACGATGGCCGGCGTACAGGTGCTCGGCTCCCTGAACATCGAACTCGGCGCCCGGGTACTGGCCGTGCTGGTAGGACTTGAAGTGGCGGTGCTGCTGCTGTTGGGCTTCACCGTGCTCTTCAGCGGCGGCGGGCCCGAAGCCATCAGTGCAGCAGCATCCTTCTCGCCGGACGTCATCGCCACCGGTGCCCCCGGCGTGGCCATCATGTTCGCCGTCGCCTCCATGTTTGGCTTCGAGTCCACGGCCATCTATTCGGCCGAGGCCAAGGATCCGCACCGCACCGTGGCGCGGGCCACCTACCTGTCTGTAGGGGTCATCACCGTTTTCTTCTCCTTCACCTCCTGGATGCTGGTCAGCTACTACGGCCCGTCCAACGTCATGGACGCGGCCGGGGCGGCCCTCGAATCAGGCGACGCCACCTCCTTCGTCCTGGGACCTATAGTGGAGCTTTTCGGCCCTTGGGCCGGTGTCGTCACCGGCGTCCTACTGGTCACTTCGCTGCTCGCGGGCATCATCGCGTTCCATAACGGCATTAACCGCTACCTGCACTCCCTTGCCCTGCGCGGTTCCATGCCCGTCATCGTGGCCCGGACAAACCGGCATCATGCGCCGGCCGCGGCTGCCTGGATCCAGAGCGCCGCCGCCGTCGTCCTGGTGACGCCGTTCGCCATCCTGGCGCTGGATCCCGTCCTGACCCTGTTCTCCTGGTTCAGTGGACTGGCCGTAGCGGCACTCCTGGTGTTGTACATGCTCTGCTCTGTCGCCGTCGTCGGCTTCTTCCGCCGGGAACGCGGCTACGCCCAGCTTTGGCAGACACTGATCGCCCCCACCCTCGCGGCCCTGTTGCTGGGGTGGATCCTGTTCTTGGTAATCAGTAACTTCACGGCACTGATTGGCGGCAGCGCCGAGACTGCAGCCGCCCTTCTGGTGGTTGTTCCTGTGGTCTTTGCGGCCGGGATATGGGTGGAATCACAGGTTCAGCGCCGGCACAAGGCTGCAGACCTGAGCCACGTGCCCAGCTAGCGGCCAGCCACGCCGGCGGTAGATCCGGTAAGCGGGGTAGCACTGACCCGGCCCGGAGCGAACTCCGCGCCGGGTCAGCACGCGTGCCAGGACAAGGAACGCGGACAGGAAAGCTTCGTTTGGGGCTGAGATCCTGCAGGCCAGCCGCGGGCTTAGCCAGCGGGAGCCGGTCCTAGGCGCCCCGCCGCCAGTCGCTGGGGGAAACGCTAAAAGCATCCCGGAAGGTGCGGCTGAAGTGCGCGGCGTCCAGGAAGCCCCAGCGTGCTGCGACGGTGCCCACGGACTTCCCCGCGTGCAGCGGATCGCGCAAATCCCGGCGGGCGCCCTCCAGTCGCTGGCTGCGGATCCAACCTGCCACAGTGGTTCCGGACTCCTGAAAAACGTTGTGCAGGTGCCGGGTGGAGATGAAGTGTGCCGCTGCTATGCTCGCCGGTGACAGCAGGGGATCAGAGAGGTTAGCGTTGATGTATTCGCGAACCGCCACCCCCAGCAGCGCCTGCGGTTTCATCCGGTCCGGAGCAATGTCCATTTCCTCGTGCAGCATAGTGGACACCAGATCCAGGGCGTTGGCCGCCAGCCGGGAACCACTGGGGCCACTCAGCACCTCAAGGTTTTCAGACAGTTGGCGGAGGAACCGCCCCACGATCCCGCTGAGGCCGGTGCTGCCGTCCATCCTTACGGCGGCGAGTTGGCACACGTAGTCTGTGGGCAATGAGAGTGCGTCGCAGGGGAAGATCACCACCATCGTCCGCGCCTGTTCCTCGAAGGTCAGGGTGTACGGGCGGTTGGTGTTGTAGATTGCCAGATCGCCCGGCTGAAGGATGGCTTCGCGGTTGTCCTGGATCAGGAGCCCGGTGCCCTCCAGCTGCAGGTTGAGCTTGAAATACCGCTCCTGGCCCTGAGCAATCAGGGCCGGAGTGCGGTGTACCTCATGGGATGTGGCGGTGACTTCCACGATGGACATCCGGTCCAGCACCCGTGAGCGCATCTGCCCGCGGAAACCGTCCACGTCCGCGCTCCGCGCGGCTAGCGGCACGAAGGATTCGGCCACCAGATGCTTCCAATGCTCAAAGGACGTAGCGACGCTCGATGTGAGTCTTTGGGTTGCAGGTTGAACCGCAGGCCGGACTGTAGAAACTGGCATGGATGTTCCTGACGACGGATGGCCATCTGACGTTCCCTTGGGGTTGTGTCCTGCGACACAGTTCATTCAGGTTACGGCCGGGCAAGTCTTTTTTCAACAGCTGGCGAAAATAAGTTCGAGGTTTGCGCAGCCGGTTCCTGTCGCCCGGTGCACGGTCCGGCGGCCCGAGTTTCCCGCTCATGGAGTCATAGCAGGGCCAGAAATCCTTCGAGCTGGTCCTCGAGGCCAAGATCCGTCCTGTCCTCAGAGGCCAGCGCTGCCAGGACCTGGGCGCCGAGCAGCATGTTCAACAGTTGGTTCGCCAGGATCGCGTCAGCGACGGCGGTGCTGACGCCGCCTGCTTGCCGCGCCTCCGCCAGGTACCGCCGGATGGCGGCAAGCCACTGTTCCATGGACTCCCTGTGGATGCCGGCCTTCTGGGGGTCGTTGATTGCCTTCTGCCAGAAGGGGATGACAATACGGGCCTCGTTGACGCGCTCCTCGTCCAGCGGGAGCACCT
Source organism: Arthrobacter sp. (assembly GCF_031179985.1). Classification (GTDB taxonomy): domain Bacteria; phylum Actinomycetota; class Actinomycetes; order Actinomycetales; family Micrococcaceae; genus Arthrobacter. Next base: position 13,968 of record NZ_JAPSHJ010000039.1, read on the forward strand.
CCAGGCAGAAGGCCCGGAGGGCAGCCAGCCCGGACTTGCCCTCCGTGATGGCCCCGATCCGCTGATTGGTCCGGTTGAACACGTGGCCAAATGCGAACTCCAGCAGCGTGTCCTTGGTGGGGAAGTACGGCTTGAGCGCGCCATTGGCAAAGCCGGCCTCCATGGCAATCTGGCGCATTGTGGCGCTCTCGATGCCCAGCCGGGCGATGATCCGCCAGGTCGCATCCACGAGCTCCAACCGGCGCTCGTCGTGGTCGACAATCTTTGGCACTCAGTTGCTCCCCGGAATCTTTTTGCCCCAAACGCTCTTGTGACACATCTTACGTACCGTTATTCTCTACAAGTATAGAAAATAAAAATGGACTCCCAAAGGTCCCGGACAAGAAGGTCGACATGCCGCCCTCACTCACAGATGTCGTTACGCCATACTGCCTGGCAACGCACACAGAAATCAGCGGGGTCCAGAGCATCCTTCGTGAAGAAGGGCTCTTGGGAGCCAGGAAGCGCGTCGCCTATCTCGGACTCCTGGATCCTTCCAGGGGTGCGGCCCCGGGCGCGGGAACTGAAAGCGAAAACCGTCGGTTCCGGGTGTTTATCCATGACATCTCCGGGGGAGCGCCGGTTGACGTGACGGTCTCGGTAAGTTCCCGGAAGGTGATCTCCGCCGTCGAACTGGACACAGCAGTGACGGGCGAGCTTCCCGTTCTTGAGGAGGAGTTCGAGGTGGTCGAAGCCTTGCTTGCCACTGACGGGCGCTGGCTCAAGGCACTGGCGGAGCGGGACCTGGACGTCAGCAAAGTCCGCGTGGCTCCGCTCTCCGCAGGCGTCTTCGAGTACACCGAAGAAAAGGGCCGCCGTATCCTCCGCGGCCTGGCGTTCGTTCAGGAGTTTCCCGAGGACAGCGCCTGGGCGCATCCGGTGGATGGACTCGTCGCCTACGTGGACGTGGTCAACCAGGAAGTCACCCAGGTCATAGACCTTGGACCTGTGCCGGTCCCTGCCGAGCACGGCAACTACACGGATCCGGAACTGACCGGACCGCTGCGTACCAGCCTGAAACCCATCAGCATCTCCCAGCCTGAGGGCCCGAGCTTCACCGTGACCGGGGGGAACCACCTCGATTGGGAGAAGTGGAGCCTGGACGTCGGTTTCGACGTCCGTGAGGGCGTGGTGCTGCATAACATCGCCTTCCAGGACGGGGGCAGGAAGCGCACGATCATCAACCGTGCCTCCATCGCCGAGATGGTGGTGCCCTACGGCGACCCCTCGCCGGTCCGCTCCTGGCAGAACTACTTCGACACGGGCGAGTACCTCGTCGGCCAGTACGCGAACTCGCTGGAACTCGGCTGTGACTGCCTCGGCGAGATCACCTACCTCAGCCCGGTCATCAGCGATGCCTTCGGCAACCCCCGCGAGATCCGCAACGGCATCTGCATGCATGAGGAGGACTGGGGCATCCTGGCCAAGCACAGCGACCTCTGGTCCGGCATCAACTACACCCGCCGCAACCGCCGGCTGGTAATCTCCTTCTTCACCACCATCGGCAACTACGACTACGGCTTCTACTGGTACCTCTACCTTGACGGAACCATCGAATTCGAGGCCAAGGCGACAGGCGTCGTCTTTACCAGCGCGTTCCCTGAAGGCGGATCGGACAACATCTCCCAGCTCGCCCCGGGCCTTGGAGCGCCGTTCCACCAGCACCTGTTCAGCGCCCGCCTGGACATGGCAATCGACGGATTCACCAACAGGGTGGAGGAGGAGGACGTTGTCCGCCAGGCAATGGGCCAGGGCAACGAGCGGGGCAACGCGTTCTCCCGCAGGCGCACCCTGCTGGCCCGTGAGTCGGAGGCTGTCCGTGAAGCTGACGCCCGCGCAGGCCGGACCTGGATCATCTCCAACCCCGAATCCCGCAATCGGCTGGGCGAACCGGTGGGCTACAAGCTCCACTCCCACAACCAGCCGACTCTCCTGGCCGACCCCAACTCCTCCATAGCTAGGCGCGCCGCGTTTGCCACCAAAGACCTCTGGGTCACCCGCTTCGCTGAAGATGAGCGCTACCCCACCGGCGACTTCGTCAACCAGCACTCCGGGGGAGCAGGACTCCCGGCCTACATTGCCCAGGACCGGGACATCGACGGCCAGGACATCGTAGTCTGGCACACGTTCGGCCTAACCCACTTCCCGCGGATGGAGGACTGGCCCATCATGCCCGTGGATACAGTGGGCTTCAAACTCCGTCCGGAAGGATTCTTCGACCGCAGCCCGGTCCTGGATGTGCCTCCTGCCACTGGTTCAACTTCGGTCAGTGGCTGCCGTGACGACAGCGGCTCCGGCAGCCACTGCCATGGCTGAGGCTTCCGCCGCGGTATTGACAGGACGGGCCGGAACCGGGGGGCCCGTCCTCCATGCCCGGCTGTGCGCGGGAGTCGTCGCAGCTTCCGGTGGCGTACACGTGTGGCTTGCCCTCCAGAACGAGCACGGCGCTTGCTTGGGTGCGTTGATGATGGTCCTGGCGGCTGTCTGCATGCCTTGCGCCGTCCATATCTGGCAGGACAGCCATGTGGCCGCGCTTCAACGTGTCATGGGCTGCGCTCTTTTCATGGTTGCCCTCCATGGGCTGATTCTGGTGAGCGGTACAGCGCGAGGCCACGCGCATCACAATACCTACGGGGATCTCGAATCGGTGGCTGACCGGCCCGGGAACCTGCTGGCCGTCATCGGCCTGGAGCTGATCACGGCGCTGTTTGCTTCCACGCTGGTGGCCCGGCTGCGAGCTAATCAACGCGCAGCACATCATCCCCTTCACTGAAACAGGGACCACCACGCCATAGCGTCCCACTGTCCCATAGCTGCCGGTATGGCAGCAGTGTTGCACTTCTACGCCGCACTGAGCTCGTTCATTGCCCAGATCGGATGCAGGCATTGACCTTTCCGCCAGCAGCCCCGGCGCAAGCGTTCTTCGCCAAGAAGACGGGCATCCCGTCCGCCATGGTGGGCTCCTGGTCTAGGGTGCCGGTCACGTTGGGACGGGGCCGAACGCTGGCTTTTCGAATCTGCCGGCCTAATGAACTCTTCTGCTGAGATTTCGCCTCATCCGCGTTTGATGAGGTGACTGGGCAGGGTCACGGTGCGCGAGCGCAGCTCCGGTTCAGCGACCCTCGAGATAGCGAGGAGGGCTGCCTGCCTGCCCACCTCTTCGGGGTCGCGGACGACCGCTGAGATATGCAGTCCCGCGGATAATTCGGTTTCATCGAGCGAAATATAAGCCAGCTGACGCTGGCTATCGATACGATCCAGCAGCACACCCGTGCTGATACCGAGGTTCAGTGCCAGGACCGCCGTCGGGGGCGAGGGCAGTGTCATCAGCTTGGACGTGGCTGCGCGCCTGCTCCGAGGTGATCAGGCCGTCGACGATCAGTTGCCGGTCCTGGATGACACCTCTCTTGTTCCTTCTTGGACTGGCCATTCCGTTGCAGGCAATCATCATCCCGATCTACTGGGGCATCACCCGCCTGTACCTGTACGACACGCTCCTGGCCCTGATTCTTCCCTCGATCGCCTTCGCGATTCCGGTGTCAGTGCTCATCCTGGCCAACTTCCTGCGCGACGTCCCGGACGAGCTATTTGAATCCATGCGCCTCGATAGCTGCTCAGACTGGTCAATGATGTGGCGCCTTGCGTTTCCACTGATCCGCCCGGCAATTGCCACCATCGCCGTGTATAACGCCCTCAACGTCTGGAACAGCTTCCTCTTCCCACTGATCCTGACCCAGAGCGCGTCAAACCGCGTGCTCCCACTTTCGCTGTGGGCGTTCCAAGGAGAGTTCACCATCAACACCCCGGCGATCCTCGCCGCAGTCGTCCTCTCCGCACTGCCACTTGTATTTGTCTACATCGTCGGCCGCCGCCAACTCGTCGCCGGCCTGACAGCGGGCTTCAGTAAATAAACCAACAAAGAAGAGCGACGGAGGATACGCAAACGCGTGGCCTCCGCCGCTTTTCCCGTGATCGAGGACAGCGGTGCTGACTTCCTCGAATGCTGACTGTTCGGGACCCGCATCAGCGGGCCCCGAACAACACCGCCGCCGTACCTGGTCCTCGGTTCTTGTTCACCCGCTTCCCTCCATCAAAGCCACGTCCTAAGCAAGGATCCTCAACCAGGGCCCCTTCTGCCCTGTGAGGTGCGGAGTAGGGCACGCAACGTCTGGATGGTGTCAGCCTCTGCTGCCGTCTTGTCGTCACGATAGCGCTTGACGCGTGCGAACCGAAGGGCGATTCCACCCGGATAGCGGGGAGAATGCTGGACGCCGTCGATGGCGATCTCCACCACGGTGACCGGCTCGGTCCACACCGTACCCGTCGTGCGCCGCACCTCCAACTCCTGGAACCTTTCAGTCTGCCATTGCAACAGCACATCGGTGAGGCCCTTGAAAGTCTTGCCCACCATCACGTAACCGCCGGGTTCGCCGAACTCGCCGATAGGGTCCAGTGCTCCAAGGTGCAGGTTCGACAGCAGCCCGGTGCGCCGTCCTGACCCCCATTCGCAGGCGAGCACCACCAGGTCATAGGTGAGCACCGGCTTCACCTTGATCCAGTTCGAACCCCGCCGCCCGGCGGCGTAGGCCGAGTCCACCGCCTTCACGACCACACCCTCATGGCCGGCGGCCAGCGCATCGCGCGATACTCTCTCGGCAACAACCGCATCCGAAGTGATTTTCCCCGGGATGCGGTGACCGGGGGCGATGCGCTCGAGCACGCCGATGCGTGTGGACAGCGGCTCGTCGAGCAGGTCGCGCCCGTCGATGTGTAGCACGTCGAAAAACCACGGATGCAGCAGCGTGGTGCGTGCCGCGTTCGCCCCGAACCGGGACATGGTCTCCTGGAACGGCCGGGGCCCGCCGTCCTCGTCGAGGGCTAGGGTCTCGCCGTCGAGGATCACATCGCGCACGGGCAGTCCGCGCACGACCTCCACCACCTCAGGCAGCCGATGGGTCACTTCGGCCAAGGTGCGGGTGTAGATGCGCACGTCATCGCCGGCACGGTGCACCTGGATGCGTGCGCCGTCGAGCTTGTATTCCACCGACGCTTCCCCCGTCGCCTCCAACGCCTCGCCGGCACTGCCCGCGGTTGCGGCGAGCATGGGCTGCACGGGACGCCCGACGACGAGGCCGACCGCATCAAGCTGGGCCGCGGTGCCCGTGATCGCCAGCAGGGCGGTCCCGCCGAGGTCGCCGGACAGCATCGCTGCGCGCCGCACGGCCTCGACCGGCCGGCTCGCGGCGCGGGCAACCGCATCCGTCAGTACGCCTTCGAGTGCACCGGTACGAAGTTCTCCGAGCAGCACGCCGGTGATGAAGGCCTGCTCTCGTTCGGTGGCTTGCGCCATCAGAGTCCGAAGGGTGGCGGCGCGTTCCACTGTCGAGCCAGCGCCTGCGGCCCCCAGCAGCCGGTCCAACACAACGTCGAGGTGGGCGATGGTGAGATTCGGTCCAGGAGCGGGCTCGCCTCTGGCCGCCCTCATACTGCTCCAGCCGATCCCCACTCGGCCCTGGCGAGGCTTGGCGGTGAGCAAGCCGACCGCCGTCGGGATGTCCGCGGGGTCGAGCCGGAGCAGCAGGCCTGCCAGTTCGTTGACCTTGGCGAGCCGGGAGCGGGTGGACGCAACGGCGTCCGAGGTCCTCACGAGCTCGTCGAGCAGCATGGCACCATTTTGTCACGGCCGCTGGCTATGGAAAGCGATTTGGCCCTGTTCCAGAATGGGCGCGTGGGAATCATCGTCGCCAACCCGTTTGTCACCCTCGACGGCGTCTACCAAGCACCGGGCGGTATTCACCATGTTCCTCCTCAGCGGCTGTCGGTGGTTGTTCTGCTTCTTCATACTGGGTGTGGGGGAGGGTGACATGACTTGCGCCCGAGGTTAGGGGATCGGTGTCGCCGGACGTCCAGAGCCTGGCTGATGGTGCTGCGTCTTTCCCACAACCTGCCCGCCCTATAAACGGCCACGGGCCTGTCGTTCACCGGCTGCCGTTACGACGGGCTGCTGATTTTCGCCCTTCGGCGCGGGTGTGGAATCGGTTGATACCAGTGGCCCGATGAACAACTGGCCGGGCAGACCCGTTCGTCAAGATCGGCCATACCATTATCGGCCCGGCCTTTTGGGTCTGTTGGTCCGGATGCGGTGTTTGGCTGCGTTCCTGTCCAACGTCCACAGCCCGGCCGTAACATGGAAGCAGACACATGCGTCGGTTTGGCAAGTTTGCTGAAAAGGACTGGAGACGTTGCCGCTCGAAACACTGCCCGTAGTCGACTTCTCGCGGTTGAACGCGGGCGGGGAGGAAGCATCCCGGTTTCGTGACGAATTGCGCAATGCCATGCATGAGGTCGGTTTCCTGTATCTGGCCGGCCACGGCATCCCGCAGGAGCTCACTGACGCCATCCTGAATGTGTCCCGCCGCTTCTTTGACCTGCCCGAAGAACAGAAGCTGGCGATTGAGAATGTCCACAGCCCGCAGTTCCGTGGCTACACGCGGGTCGGCGGGGAACTTACGAAGGGTGCAGTCGACTGGCGCGAGCAGATCGACATCGGAGTAGACAGGCAGGTGGTGGCGCCGGGCCCGGGGGTCGCGGATTATTGGCGCCTGGAGGGGCCGAACCTGTGGCCGGAGGCGCTGCCGGAAATGCGGGAGATTGCCGCCGAGTGGATGGAGCGGCTGAGCACCATCTCATTGGCTCTCCTGCGGGCTCTGGCGGTGTCCCTCGGAGCGCCGGAGGACATTTTCGATGAGGCCTTCGCTGCGCGGGCTTTCCCCGTGCTTAAGGTTGTACGGTATCCGGGATCGTCCAACAAGGAACCCAAACAGGGTGTGGGCTCCCACCGTGACGGCGGGGTGCTGACGCTCCTCCTGGTGGAGCCCGGGAAGGGCGGCCTCCAGGTCGAGCACCAGGGTACTTGGATCGAAGCGCCCCAGGTTCCCGGATCTTTCGTGGTCAACATCGGAGAGATGCTCGAGCTGGCCACGAACGGCTACCTGAAGGCGACCCTGCACCGCGTGGTCTCGCCGCCTCCCGGCACCGACAGGGTCTCCCTTCCGTTCTTCTATAACCCGGCACTGGACGCGAGGATGCCGCAGCTCGCGGTGAGCCCAGAGTTTCAAACCAAGGCGCGCGGCCTTTCGGTTGACCCGACGAACAGCCCCATTCTGGAAACCTACGGTGATAACGCCCTTCGCTACCGGCTTCGGGCCCACCCGAACGTTGTCGCGGTCCACCACGCGGACCTGATGAAAGGCTGACTGTTTACGTCCCAGGCATTGTCTACACCCGGTCCTTGCGGCTGACGAAGCTGTCGCCGATTTGTCCCATAGTTCTTGGAGTTGGAGTAGACGCAAATCTGGACGATGATTCCCCATTTGCTCTTGCCCGAAGACCTCACAGGAATTCTCGTACTCGCCCAAATTTCCCAAAGTCGATCCGGACGGCTAGTTCCGGTTCCAGCCCTTATGACAGGATGGGGCATGCACAGCCGTCACATCAGTGTGGTTATCAACCGAGCCCAGGCGGAAGTCTACGACTTCGCCGCCGACCCTGCGCATCTTCCCGAGTGGGCAGGCGGCCTTGCTCAGAGCGACGTTACACGCGAGGGAAACGTGCTGTTCGCCGCTTCACCAATGGGCCGGATCAGTTTCGTTTTCGCGCCCCGCAACGACTACGGCGTGCTCGACCATAAAGTGACACTGCCGTCCGGGAACAAGGTGAACAACCCTTTGCGCGTCATCGACCACCCAGAAGGCTCCGAGGTCATCTTCACTCTTCGGCAGATGGACCTGACTGACGAGGAGTTCGGGCGGGATGCCAAGATGGTAGAGGCGGATCTAGAGCGCCTCAAGACTCTGCTCGAATCCTAGCCTCGATGCACCGATCGGCGGAACTCCAGCCGATCCGGGCGCGCGAGTCGGCGAATGGGGCAGCGACATGGGCAAAAGAAAGGTGTGCACATTGTGCACACCTTGGCGGCCGGACTGGGTCGTATATCGGCCGAACTGGGCCGGATCGCGGAGTTACCTTGACCCTCCGCGGGTCCCTCTGACGATGCTCCGCATTTGCCTCACGATCCTAGAAACTGGTCACCAGTTCGCCGAGCACCTCTTCGAGCCTGTTCGGATCGGTGGCGTCATAGTAGTGCGCCCCGCTGGCCTTGGCGATTTCCAGCAGAGTGGGGACGTCGGCGTCGGGCCCGTAAGCGAGCGTAAAGACCAGTACCGGCGTCGAGTGGTTCTGATGGCTCAACTGTTCGGAGAGCCCGCCCAGGTCTCCTGGGTGGGTGGAATCATTTTTGCCGTCACTCAAAAGCACGATGGTGTTGATGAACGTGTCTTTGTATTCCTTGGCCTGTTCGCCGGTGAAGCGGCTCACCGCTTCGAAGAGAGGCGTGGCGTCCACGGCCTTGAGATCGTTTAGCTTGCCGAGGAGGTCTGCTTTATTGGTCTTGAACGGGGCTACCGGACTCACGATGCCAGGCTGCAAGGGGCCGTCGTCCACATGGGAGAAAGCGGCCAGTCCAACCTCATCCTCACCCGTGAAGTGGTCCAGTGCCTTCCGTACGGCGTCCTTGGCCCGCTGCAGCTTGGTTACGCCGGGTTCCTGCACCATGGACTCCGAGACATCCAGCAGGAACAGGGCCCTGGCCCGCTTACGGACCTCGGGGAAGCTGTCCTGCATGGCTACAAGCGCCTCCGCCTTGGGTAGTGGCAGTGGCTGGAGCGCCTCAGCGTACCGTCCGGTTCCCGCCACTCCGGCGTCCAGCTTGCCCTGGACGGTCCGGTACCCGGAGGCCTTTACAACGTTTTGGCCGTGTTCCGTAACTGCGAACTTTAGGAAATCCTGGGCCGCCAGGCGCTGCTGGGTCCCTACCCAATCCCCGTCAAGTATTACTGCCGGGTTGTCCGCCACATGCACGCCGTCGTGGGGGTAGATGGCGCGGAGGGGCTCCTTGGGTGGCGGACCGGATCGCTTCGTTATGCCGTCCTCGCTGACGACTCCGCGGTTGTAGTCCCAGACGGACTTTTCATCCACGATCACGGCGGAGAGGAACTCCGAGACCTTCCCGGCCTCGTCGGCCTCCCTGGCGTGCCACAGGAAATGCTCGGGGGTGGCCATGTAGTGGCTGGTGCCCAGTTCCACGGCACGCACTTTCTCCACCAGCGACGATGCGTCCAGGTCCATGCTGTCCACACCTCCAAGGCTGCCGCCGGCGGCTCCATAGGAAGCAGTAAGGGCCATCAGGCCCGACGTCGAGACAAGCGGACTGGCCTTGCCGAACTTGAACTTCCCCCAGTCGCCATGGCCGAGGCGCTCCCAGACGTCCCGGTCCCCGGCCATCCTGAACACCTCAGACCACGACGGCGGTTTGCTGTCCCAGCCGAGGGCACTGGCCATCGTCTCGGGCATCGCGACCACCACCGCACTCCGCGCGATGCTCATTCCCGCTTCCGGATCAGGGCTTCCGTCGGCACTTTCCTTGGCGATGCGCAACCACGCGGAGGAGTCGGGCAGCCAGATGGCCGGCCTGTCGCCGGCGGTAACGCCGGGGAACTGCTTGGCAACCTTGCCGGCTGCGACACCCGATTTTTCCTGGGTCAGGGCCGGTGTCACGCATTTGCCTTCCACACTGCGGGGCTTCGCCGTGTATTCGGCCGCCACGGACCGGACCATCTCAGCGTTCTCCAGCGAAGTGAGGATGTTTAAGGAAATGCAGGGAGAGGACCCGGCGACGGCGGCAGGACTGTCCTGCGCCAAGGGTGCGCCGGCCGGAGGTCCGTTGTCATTTCCGGCTGTAGGCCCTAGTCCCGACTCGGCGGGAAAGATGAGAGTTCGCAGCACGAATGCGCCGCCAACAATGAGAAGTGCCACGGTGGCCGCAGTGGCGATCCAGATCCAGCGTGGATAGCTCGGGTCAGTTGCTGCACGTCGACGGCCCATGCTCGTTTCCTTTGAAATCCGCCGGGTTCCCCCGGTGTGGATGCAAATAATGAAACTGGCCCGCGGCAGTCACACCGCGGGTGCGCCTAGCCCCCCGCCCGGATGCCCCCGCAACTGGATACGCTCTTTGAGGATAACCCCGACGGACGCAAGGTGAGAGTTCGAATTCACGTTTTATTGAAAGTTTGTGGGGTTCCGGATCCCAGCTTAGCTTCCGGTACCCTTCCTTGCTGGGCCAAGCCTCCTGGACTCCATCGCATCTAACGCGACCTCTGTGCTGGCTTCTTGCCCCTTCGTAACTGCTATCGCCCATTGGGCGTAAGCTGCCCGTCGCTCAGTCGTGCAAGTTTCCGCGTCTCAGCCCGCAGCCCCTGGAGCTCATCGCCAGCACGGCCCTGGACATAATTTCCAACCCCGGCGCAGAGCGAGGGAAGCAATCCTTCTCGTCGGGTTTCTCCGGGGCCAAACTACCTAAACGGCTAACACATTGCTATGTAAGGACATTAAGCCTAATCTTCATCTAAAGTTTTAGAATGGGAGGGTGATGAGCCTCCGCCGCCCATCGACGTACGAAGGAACCATGTATGCAGCTTGGACTTATCACCGATTCGCTTGGATCCCAACCCTTAGAACAAGTACTCGATACTGCGGCAGAACTTGGCATGGAGACTGTGGAAATTGCCACCGGCAACTGGTCCGAGTCCCCGCATGCGAACCTCCAGGAGCTCGTTTCGAGCGCTACGGCACGCAACGTTCTCGCTGAATCCATCAGCTCCCGTGGGCTCACTTTGAGCGCACTGAACGCCAATGGTAACCAACTCCACCCCGTGACCGGCCCAGCCCACGACAGGGTTGTACGGGACACGATCAAGGTGGCCTCCGAGATGGGAGTGCCCACAGTGGTGTTGATGTCCGGGCTTCCCGGCGCGCGGGGGGAGAAGGCACCCAACTGGATCACCACGTCATGGCCGCCGGAGACACTTGAGATCCTTGAATACCAGTGGGCCGAGGTGGCAGAGCCCTATTGGGTTGATCTTGCGGAATTCGCTCGGGCCCACAACGTCCGGCTGGCTGTTGAAATGCATGGCCGTCAACTCGTCTTCAATGTAGCAACCATGAAGCGGCTGCAAAGCATTGTGGGTGACGAGGTCGTTGGTGCTAACCTCGACCCGTCTCATCTGATGTGGATGGGCGCGGACATCCTTGCGGTCATTCGTGCGCTGGGGTCATCGATTTTCCATGTCCACGCCAAGGACGCCCGCATCGAGAGGCCCAATGCGTCCGTCAACGGCATTCTTGACACGTTGCCCCCTGCCCGCACGGCGGACCGTTCCTGGAACTACGTGACCCTCGGCTTGGGTCATCCGGGCGGCGCTGCTTTTTGGGCCGATTTCGTTTACACGCTGCAGTCGGTTGGTTATAACGGCCCGCTGAATATCGAGCACGAGGATGTCATTGTGAACTCCGGCGAAGGTGTCCGCAAATCTGCCGAACTCCTGCGTTCCGTCGTGCTGCGGGAGTCCCCGGACTGGGCTCCCGCGCGTATTTAACCGGACATGACTTAGGCCAAATTTTTTCTATGTTTTTTCCTGGCTGGCTGCTCCGAGTTGTCTAGGTGCGTGGGCTGGTAAGGACATGTGTCGGGCAAAAGGTGGTGTGGACATTGTCCACACTTAAATCTGTTTTTAACACTGGTCGAGGTTGTCTTGCTCCCTCTCTCGTAGCCCTACAAGCAGTCATTGACGGCACATGGGCCGAGCGACATGACTACCGCCGAGCAAAGTTCTGACGGAGGCTGCTGCTTCGTCCGAGGGGCCTTCCTTGTCATACGCGTCCGGGTGCGAGGTAGTCGGCGACGGGGCGGGCGTAGGTGCGTTCGGCGCCGTCGTGCCGGGGGCGGTCGACGCGGAGGGTGGCGCCGATGTGGTTGCTGTCCAGGGTGAGGCAGACCAGGCTTTCCTGGGGCCAGCAGACGAGGATGTGTCCGATGAAGCTGAGCAGGTCTGCGGGGGATTCGATGGTGGGCGTTTCCATGATTCCGGTTCCTTGATCGCCTTGCCGGTGCTTGATCCCGGCCATTGGATGTAGGCGTCGTTCTGATAACGGAGTCACTGCTGGGATCAGGGGCCGGAGTGCAACTTGGGGAACCGGCGAAGCCGGGAAATTTCGTAAGGAAATAAGTGACGGAGGAGCGCCGAACGAAATTTTGTGACGCGGCCGGCGCTTGGCGCCCTGGTTGCGCGGAGGGCCCGCCCAGCGATGATCGAGTATCAGAATGACAAACAGCGATGATGCTTTGGCTGTTCATGGACACGCAGGGACGGGGCAACATCACGCAAAGTGGTGAGTGTACCGTGGCGCAGTTAGACCCCATCAGTCTTCGCCAACGCATCCATGATGGAAAGCTCGCACGGCACCCTGAAGTGTATCCGGACCGTGTTCCCAGGCGATGGCTTGTCGAAGACCCGTTCGCCCTCAGCATTCAATGCCGCAGCACCAAGGCCAGCGATTCCTGACCTTTAGGCCCAGAAACCGCGCTGGACCAGCAAACAGCGAGCGAAAGGCAACGGGGGCAGTGAAGTGGGCGGTGTCCGGTCAAAGCCGCTAGTCGATAGACCATTGGCCCGGAATGGGCGGTGCGAAGTAGGACAGGTCAGTCGGACCTAATCACACCAAGCAGCATAGTCCGGCGCCTCAGACAAGGCCGCTTTCGTCGGCGGCAATGACGAGTTCCCCGGCCCCGTATTCTCTTAATCCCGAACGATTTGCAGTTGTGAGACCATCGGTTGTTAGACGGCATTTCGAGACAGCCCGTATCCGTGTCGGCACGCGGATTTTGGAAGTCAGCGGGGGAGTGGGCCGGCTTGTCTCATTAATCGATCGTTTTTGAGATTGATTTCTTTGGAAGGTGCCAGGGCATCGATGACCAATACCATGGCGTACTGAGCGTTCGACTTCCCTGCCGCTGTAACCAAACAGATTCCACGACATGAAAGCTGCCCATCCAGGCAGATGGCGCGTGTCCCGTTGGTGCAAGTACGTCCGAAAGGAGGACTGTTGATTGACTCCAGAGGCTTAGAAGCAGGAGTTGCCGCCAGCTGGATTGACGCGCCGGAGGGCCTCCATGAGAATGCTGCCAGTCGCACACCCGCAACGCAACCGGGGGATGGGAGCGCAGCCCCTCCTGCTCGGGCCTAATTCAGTACCTCTTGGCCAACGGCCCTAAGTACGTCTGCCATCGAAACCAGACCATAGCTCAACACTCGCGTAGGGTCATCAACCATTTTTTCGAGATTACCCAAAGACTCCGTTAACTGTCCGATGGTGAATGATGAGGGTTCGTTATAGACGTCATAGAGACGCTCAGGTGGAATGGACCAGAAGTAGTCTTTCTCCAGCCCTATTTCTGGACCTTCTACTTCCTCAAGATGTTGCAGTAGCACCGCTATCGCTTCCTTAAGGAACTGAACTGAAACGCGAGTTGGTTCATCCATGATCAGCCCTACTTTAGCTTGTCGATCTGTTGTTGGAAGCCCTTTATCTCTGTTTCGTTCCTGTTCTTCAACCGCGACGCCGCATCGTCTACGCCCGGACCGGGAGGGTCACCACGGAGGGGTGTTGGGGGTCGTGGTACACGGTTTGGTCTGCTGGACGAAGGGTGGTGGCGGTGGCCCTGGGCTCTCCTGTGCCTGGGTTGCGGGCATAGCGGGGGAAGGCCCCGCTGGAAACCTGAACCCTGATGCGGTGGCCCTGCTTGAAAAGGTAGGCGGTGGGCCAAAGCTTCACTGTTACTGCGGCGAGTTCGTCCGCAGCGGACAAACTGGTCAGTCCGTCGCAGATGTTGTGCGAGCGGCCGTCGGGGCCGACGTCACACAATCTAACGAATACGTCAGCGTTGGCGAGGCTGGAGCGGAACCAGATCTCCGCGCTGACTTCGCCGATGATCTCGACGTCCTCATCGAGCGGGGCTGTGGTGTAAGTGAGCACGTCTTGGCGTGCCTCCAGTGCGGTGTTGTCGACGCGGCCGCCGTGGTTGATGCTGATGCCTCCGGCCGCGGGGGTTGGGTCGCTTGGATCGTAGCGGTACCGGTCAGGTTCCGATGCCGCGGACGGTCCGCCGGAGAGTCCGCCGTCGGGTTGGAGGTGGAACTTCTTTGGTGCGTAGCCCTTTGGCGGCCACGAGTCGAAGTCCCGCCATGAGTCCTCGCCCATCACGAACAGGCGGACAGGGGGGCGGTGGGGCGGCTGCTCGCCCTTTGCGTACGCCAGCCCGAACTCGACGGCCTCGAGGACGCCAGTGTTGTGGAACGCGTTGTGCGTCCATGGGCCAACAGTCAGGCGGGCGGGAAGGCCTTCTTCCTGGAGGACTTGGAAGTCCCGGAGCTGGCCGGGCAGGAAGATGTCGTACCAGCCGCCAATGGAGCTGACCGGGACGCCCACGTTGGCCACCCGATGGGTGTGGTCGGCGGCGGCCCAGAATTCGTGTTTCGCGTCGTACCTCAGGACGTCCTGGATGTATTTTGAGCTGTGGCCGATCGCGGCGACGTCGGCTTGATTGAGAGGCAGCGTCTGCAGTGCCCGGGCGGTTTTCTTGGCTTGGTTCTTCGTTCGGAGCATCGCCCAAGGACGTTCCTGGACAGCAGTCATGACCCCCCATTCAAACGGAAGCTCAAGGGACATGCCGTCCTCGCGAAGGAATTCCAGGGTCAGTGCGGATTCGGTTACCTGGGGGATCATTGCCTTGACCTGTGGCGGAAGTTGATCGGCCACCGCCCATTGGACAAATCCGAGGTAGCTTTGGCCCACCAGCACCATTGAGTCTCCGAACCAGGGCTGCTTTATCACCCAGTCCAGTGTTGCCAGGCCGTCGGCGCGCTCTTGCCGCATGGGGTCCATGGTCCCGCCCGAGCCGTATCCGCCGCGGGTGCTTTGGATCAGCACCTGGAACCCACGTTCGGCCAAGGGCCTTGCCATGACGGTGCCAAAAATACCCGCCCGGCCATAGGGGGTGCGCACCAGGGCCGTCGGCAACCCTTCGCCGCCCTTCCGCGGCGCCCACCGGTCCGCCAGGAGGTCGACGCCATCGGGCATCGGCACCCGGAGCTGCTTTTGAATGACGAGGTCGCGGCTCAGGGGCGGCGGAAGTTCCAGTTTGCGCTGGAGGATGTGGCTTGTCAGGGTCATGACTTTCGCCCTTTCGGCGGTGTTGTGGCTGTTCTGTCAATAATTGCGGGAAGGGCGGATGCCAGTCGCATGAGCCGGTCCGCGAACTCTTCAGGGTCGAGAGGGTCTGCACTCTCCACTACCCAGGTGTTGACGACGGCGGCCCCCCCTCCGGTGAGGAAGGTGGCAAGGTCCTCTTCTCCCTGCGTATCGAGGGAGCCACCGGACATCTCGTGCACCATCTGCTTGTTATGGGGGATGATCAGGCCACTGAGCGCCTTGTTCAGCGCGAATGCGCAGGAACTCGTCAGAACAGCCCGGTAGAACGACCTGTGCTCCGCGAAATGCCGGGCCATGGCCAGGGTCCCGTCTCGTCCGCTCGCCCTGTTAGCAGCGGCCGCCATTCGCGGCAGTAGTTCACGCGTCGCGAGATCAACGGCGGACTGCAGGAGAAGGTTGTCCCGGTCACCGAAGTGCTGGTAAACCACGGGACGGCTTACATCTGCCGCCTCGGCAATATCTGAAAGAGGAACGGCAGCCGTGCCCCTCTCGGCCACCAGAGCGACTGCGGCCTGCATAACTGCAGTCCGAGATCGCCGGACCCGCGGGTCCTGGGCGTCTGGATTTTGATTCAGTTTCATGAATCAAAGTCTATACACACGTAAACAACATGACATGTGTAAAGTACTTATGTGTCCACAGATGTGGAACGCAGCAACCTCTCAATCAGACGTGGCATGGATTCACCAGAAGCTTTGTCGTGTCCGGATCAAGAAAGTCCCTTCCGATGCTTACATCTCCAACTGATCTTGTGCGGGTACCCCGCGCCGCCGGGTTTGTCCGCACAGTCCGTTCAGCAACTGTCCGGGGCGTGTCCGCGGGCGTGCTGCTTGCCGCGGGTTTCGGCTTTGTGGTTGCGCCAGCTGCGCATGCTGCCCCGGGCACGCCCGGTGTGCCGGGGGACCCGGTGGTGCTGTTCATTGAGGACTTCGAGAATCGTGCCCCGGGTTCGAATATCCGTTTGGACGCCTACACGGGGACTACCGGGCAGGAGTATTCCGCGGACCCGTATTGGCTGAGCGGCCCGGCGTGCAACGGTATGGTGGTCGATTTCACCACCCCGCACAACGGCACGGACTGCAGTGCTATCAAGCCCGAGCTTGCGGCCGACAGTTTTCAGGCGACAAAGGATCTCGTGAACGTTCTGGGCGTCGTTGGCGGCTCCGAGACCCCGGCTACGAACTCCGGTGTCTCGGCCTACACCGAAGGTGACGGCCCCGCCAACGCTGTCGAATTCCAGACCGTCACCCCCATCACGTTTCCGGCTGCGACCGGCCGGTTCGTCACCTTTGGCGTGGACGCGGCGGCTCTGAACTGCAGAGAGGACTTTGTGCGGGCGGACGCGGAGACTGACCCGCTGCTGGCTTTCCATCTGAAGGACAGCACGGGTGAACACCCGGTCTCCAACGAGCCGATCGACGTGTGCGCCGACGGGACTCCCCATTTCATCGACCGTCCCTCCAGTAACAACACCGCCCGGGCCGGCAGCTACGTTGCGGACGGCTCCGTGTTGTTGACCGGTGACTCGTTCGGCATCGTCCTGCGGAACGTCCTGGGCAACTGGATGGGCAATGACCACGCTTTTGACAACATCACGGTACTGGATGTCACCCCGCAGCTGGACAAATCCTTCAGCCCCGTAGACGTGCCCTTGAACGGCACATCAACCCTGACCTTCACCGTCACCAACACTTCAGAACTCGGCGCAAAGAACGGCTGGTCATTCACCGACAACCTGCCC
The DNA here is from genome assembly GCF_031179985.1 of Arthrobacter sp. Lineage (GTDB taxonomy): Bacteria > Actinomycetota > Actinomycetes > Actinomycetales > Micrococcaceae > Arthrobacter. The sequence continues at coordinate 30,913 of NZ_JAPSHJ010000039.1, forward strand.
GCCGGCCTGACCCTGGCATCGCCGGCAGCGGCCGCTACCACGTGCCCCGGCGGCACGGTGACAGCCGTCGACGGCGGCACGTCAGTCGCAGTTGCCGGCAACCTCAGCGAAGGCATGGCCTCCTGCACCGTTACCGTGGACGCGACTTCAGGTACCGCCGGTGTCTACACCAACGGGCCGGGCAACGTCACCGTCACGGGCCTGAATCCGCCGGGCAACGCTACCGTCACGTTCGGAGGATCCCTCGCGCTGGTCAAGTCCGTGGCTGAAGAAGCCATCACGGACGCAGGACAGACCCTGCACTACTCCTTCAACGTCACCAACACCAGCAACGTGACCCTTGCACCAATCACCATCACCGAGACCGCGTTCTCCGGCACCGGCGGCTCTCCACTTGTTTCCTGTCCTGCCGGCGCCGCGTCCTTGGCGCCCAAAGCCCAGGTCACCTGCACAGCGGAATACACCGTGACACTGCAGGACTTCAACACCGGCATCATCACCAACACCGCCGTCGCCCATGGCGGGACCACCAACGGCCACGACGTCGTCTCAAATCCGTCCGATGCTCAGATCAAGGCCATGCCGCCGGTCACCCCCGCTGAAGATCCGGGCACCCCGGGCAACACACCCTTTGGCGAGCCCATCTCACCCGCCTCCACCCCGGTTGCCGAACCGAGCACCACACCCTCAACAGAGCCGACCGCCCTGGCCTACACAGGTGCCCCACAGTTCGCGCTTCCCCTCGGGCTGGTGCTCCTCCTCGGCGGGGCCGTTTTCCTCATCGTCAGCAAACGGAAGCGCCTGCGGCACTAGAGAGTCCAGCTAGGACTCAAACCTCTAACTGGGAAGCGGACAGGAGGGCCTGCTCGATTTGAGTCGGCTCTCCTGTCACTTGCGCCGGAAGCAGATGCCAGGCCCTTCTACCGGGCGCGCACAAACCTGCCGTCCCATCAGTGGCGGCAAGTCTCCTGCCGGTCGCATTCACAATGTGAACGCGAAGAACACCTTGGCGTCACGATCCGGTCTGTGCCCGTCAGTGTCCGGGCCAACAGCATTCAGTCCGGCCCGGGGCCCGCAGAGGCAGCATCCTGTGATGAAGAGAGAAATATTCAATGTCTGTCAGTTCCATCCGGCCGCCCGACCCGTGGGCTTGGCATCATTTGGAGTTCTCGCGCCGGCCGTTCCAGGAGTACCAGTTGAGGGACAGGATTCTCTTATGCCAGCTGTCTCTTTTTTTGGTGTCAGAGTTTACGGGAGTCCTGTTGTGGGTGTCTTTTCAGGAAGGCCTGGGAAACCCGCTTCTTGTCGGATTTCTCCTGTCCCAGCTGGGCATCTTGCTGCTTTGCTATGTGGTCCCATGGGATCGCTTGCCATATACCAGCTATCTGATAATCCCGCTGTTGGACTTCGTCTCGATCGCTGTGGGGAGCGAAGGCGGTGAGGAAGGTCGGGCGGGCATCGGCCTGCTCGCGGTTTTCCCGGTGATCTGGTTATGCGCCTCCGGCTTCTATCCGCGGTCATCGCTATGGCTTTCATTCCTTGCACCGCTGGGCATCACCTGGTTACCTGCTTTCCTCCACGGGACCGTCTCCGTGCAGGATCTGACGCGTCCCCTGCTCGTGCCGGTGACGATATTCATGCTTGGGTTCTCGATTAGGTTCCTGACCCGAAGCGTGGGCCGGCAACAGCGGGTTTTGAGGCAGAAGGATGAACTGCTTCAGGCAAACCTGCGCAACAGCCAACGGCAGGAATCGCTGTTGAATACCATCTTGGAAACCGTTAACGTGGGTGTCCTTGCGGTTGATGCGGAGGGCAATGACATCCTGATGAACCGCAAGCAGCGGGCCAACCACGAGGTGGCGATGCCGCTCAGCACCCCGGGCGCCGGGTCCCAGATACGTGTCTTGGAGGCGGACCGAACCACGCCGGTTCCGGCAGAGGAGCGCCCCTATCGCCGTGCGCTCCTGGGAGAAACCTTTACGGACTACCCGGTCTGGCTGGGTACAGGCAAAGAACAGAGGGCGATTAGCGTCGCGGCCCGGCCTATAAAGGACCCGGATGGCAAATTCATCGGATCAGTGCTTTCCTTCAGCGACGTGACAGAGCTCATGAACGCGCTGGCGGTCAAGGACGTGTTCGTCTCCAACGTCTCCCACGAGCTCAGGACCCCCCTGACGTCCATCCTGGGATATATCGAACTCCTCCAGGACGGCGACCTGGCCGAGGACCAGAAGCAGCCGATGGAGATCATCAGGAAGAACTCCGAACGGTTGCTTATCCTGGTATCCGATCTTTTAGCCCTCGGGCATGATAAGTCCGTTGTGAGACGGGAACCCGTGGACGTTGCTGAACTGGTCCGCGCCTGCGTATCCGCCGCCCTGCCCAAGGCCGCCGACTGCCGAGTGGACTTGCAGGTATCCACGCCTGAGCGCTTGGACGTAAATGTTGACGCCAGCAGCATCTCACAAGTGGTGGAGAACCTGGTGTCCAACGCCATCAAGTACTCGCCGGGAGGCGGCAATGTGCTGGTTGCCCTCGAACAGCAGGACGGGGAGCTGGTCTGCCGGGTCAGCGACACCGGCATGGGAATGAATACCGAGGACCAGGCGAAAGTCTTCACCAAATTCTTCCGGGCTGGCAATGTACGCGAGTCAACCATCCCCGGGGCCGGCCTGGGCCTTTCCATCAGCAAGGACATAGTGGAAGCCCACGGCGGCACCATCGACGAGCGCTTGTGGATGGGTGACACCGTGACCTGGTTCCACCGGACCATTGAACAGTATGTGGGTGCGATTAATGGTGCAGGATTCAACCTGACAGCTTTGCGCGAGTGCGAACCGGAACCCGGCCGATTCGGCGGAGACGAAGCCGAGTTGGTCCGCAGAAGGCGTGTTCCGTTGTTCTTGCTTCTGTCGGCCCGCGCAACCTGAAGCTCGCTCGGTCGTTTCGCTCTCGCCGCCCGGAACGGTAGTGGAATGAGCCGTGGACCGGCACCTCAACGGGTTCCGACGATCGCGTTTGCGAGCTGGGGGAGTGCCGGCCGCGGGAAGTGTCCCAGTTCTGAGGAATTGAGACGACCGCGTGTAACCGTGCAGGGCAGGCGTCTTAGGTATCTGAGCGGTGGCGCGTCACTACCTGAGCCCCGTAGGCCAGGAGACCGACTATTCCCGCCAGGGCGAGCATGACGGCGAAAGCCAGGATTTGTCCGAGGAACATTATTGCGGCGACGCCGAGGGTGGCGGCGTAGGTGAGGGTGAACGCCACTGTTGATGGATCGTTCATGAGGATCGGGCGCGGGGCATGGTGGAGATCATGGATAGGACTTCTTTCTTCCCGTGTTGATCTTGGTCTGTGCTGGTTCGCGGGTCGCTCCCACCGGAGGGGACTCCAACGACCAGGGAACCGCTGCTGTTCGTCGATCGGGCGGTCAGGGCATACAACAAATGCAGGCCCTCGGGTCTCATGGGGGCCTGCATCTGTTTTTTGCCGCTGGTTTTCATCAGTGCCGCTTCCGGTCACCGCCACACCAGGGGGAAGCAGCGGTGAGCGAAGATTAGGTTAAGGGGAGTGCCCCTTCCTCTTCCTGGCTGGCTTTGCCGCGGCGAATGAGCCTCAGGCTTACGCCTGCTGCCAGCAGCAAGCCTGCGACGAGCAGGAGTGCGTTCATGGCGGGAGATCCCGTGTTGGCCAGGGGACTGGCCGCCGGTGTCTCCGGGAGCGCGGGGGGCGTAATGGGGTTGATGGTGCAGAGCGGGCTGTCGGGAGTGCAGTTTGTATCAGCGCCGAGGGCATTATTCAGGACATGGTCCCCTTGTTGCTCGAACGCCTTGACGGTGACCGTGTAGCTGACGGTGTAGGTGGCGCCCACCGGGACGGATCCGTCGATATCGATCCGTGAGCCGTTCAGTACTGCAGTCAGGGCAGGGTCCGAGGAGACGGGTCCGCTGGTAAGGGTTGCATCATCGAGGACTTTGGAAAGGTCATCGAATTCATCCAACGTCGCGGCGGCCTTCCCCGTGTTCCCGAAGTGCAGGGTGTACGTCAGTGACTGGCCCGCTCTGACGGGGGTTCCGGAGGACGGGTCTACGCTCTTGCGCTGCTGCAGCGCAGCGGCAGGAGTCTGGACTGAGTCACACGCCTCGTCCGTGTTCAGGGCTAGTTCGGCCGGAATGCACGCCACGTTCACCAGCAACTGGTCACCGCCGGTGGAGTCATAGGTCACCGAGTAGGTGACTGTTGCTGTTGCGCCGGCAGCGAGGGCACCGGACCAGTCCAGTTTCTGCGCACCGGAATCGAAGGAAACGGTGCCGGCTGTGGCGACGGCGTCGTTGTTGTAGGCGGCGTCGTCCAGAACCTTGGAGAGGTCATCGGAGGATGTCCCTGGCCTGGTGTTGGTGAAGTCGCCGGGGCCTTCGTTGGTTACGACCAGCGTGTAAGTAACCACAGTGCCGTTGACAGGCACTTCCGTCGTATCTGCTGTTTTGGCGATCGTTAGCCGCGGTAGAAGGTTCACAATCGGGTCGCAGTCGGGGGCTTCCTGGGCCGGGACGCAGGCGGTATTGGTTACTACGCCGTCCCCGCCGGGTTGCAGTGCGGCGCTGTAGGTGATCGTGGCGATCTCGCCAGACTTCAACGGACCGGACCAGGCCAGGGTCGTACCTGTCAGGACCGGGGGTGCAGAGGCGGAACCATTCGAGAAGGACACTGCAGCGTCGTTGTTGAATGTTGCGTCGTCAAGGACGGCGGAAAGATCATCGCTCATTGATGCGGGTGTTGTGTCTGTGTAATCACCGGTCCCGGTGTTTCTGACCGTGACCGTGTAGGTGATGGTGTCTCCGCCCCTGGTGTCACCGGTCGCATCCGAGGTCTTCTCAACGGACAGCGCTGTGTCCAGGACCGTGACCAGATAATCCTCTGCCTCACCGCCTGCTGCGCTGCCGGTCGGCTGGGGGTCGGCAACAACTTCACCAAAAATCCTGAACCGGGCGAAGCTGTCCGTTGCTGTCGTTCCGGCAGGGAAGGCCAGCTGGTAGCTGTTCGTGCCCGAGTTGGCCGGCACCGTCGCCGTCACCCGTTCTGCGGTTTGGAACGCTCCGTCGCCGTTCAGGTCAATCCATCCGGCAAGGGTCACGTCCACGTTGGTGTTGTTCGTCGCGGAGACAGACACAGTCGATGCCTGATTCCGGGTAATGAGGATCGGCTCCGCAACGCCGTTTTCGTCGGCGCCGTCGCCATCAGCGGCAGCAGACGGCTGACCGTCGGACTCAGTATCTATGGTGGCTCCGAGCATCAGCGGAGCTGTGCTGGTGGCGGAGTCATAACCGGTCACGTAGTGGTTTGGTCCGTTGGCGGCTGCTGCTGTGCTATAGGACTCGGGCGCGTCGCCGAAGTCCTGGGGCGCCGGGCAGCTTGGCGTGGATGAGGAGTTGTTGGTGGGCTCGGGATCCGTTTGGTTAGCCAGGACTGTGGCTGTGTTCAGTACACAGGTGGACATGGTGGCTGGGGCGTCTGCTGTGATGGTGAATTCCTGTGAGGCCCCAACCGCCAGGGTGCCGCTGACGCAGGTGACGTCGTTACCGGTGACTGTGCACGCTGCACTGTTTGTTGCCACGTTTGTCAAGGGCGAGGGAACTGAGTCGTCAACGACGAAGCCGGTAGAGCTACCGGGGCCGTTGTTTGTCACCGTCAGGGTGTAGGTGAGGGTGGTGCCGGGGATGAACTCGGCTGGACCTGTCTTGACGATCGCGAGGTCTGTAGGGATACCTGGTGAGGAGGTTCCGTCGTTCAAGGAGCTGGGCGGCCCGCTGTTGGAGGCCACCACAGTGAAGGAGGGAGTTGCTGATGCCCCGTCCGCAATGGCGATCTGGTAAACAGTACCGTCGTTGTTGGTCGAAGCGCCGAGATTGCCATTGCCGTAGGTCCAGACTGCACCCTGTCCCTGGCCCAGAGGCAGGACCTGCTCGGCGAAGGTAGTGACAGTGCCCGTGGCAGGATCGATCCGAACCATCTGCCCGGTAGCCACCCTGACACTCCACAGGTAACCATCAATATAGGTGAAGTCAGCGATGCTCGGGGCGGCCGACAGGTTAACGGTGCGAACCAGAGCCCCCGTCACATGATCGATTACGAGCATCTCTTGACCGGAACCTCCGGCCATAACGTAGAAGAGGCCGTCGCCGCCGAAGGCGCCCACATTAATTCCGGGAGTGGGGTGTGTGGCAGTTCCGATTCGTGTCACGTATCCGTCCTGGCCTACCCGTATCACCGATCCGGCGGGGATCGTGGAACCGTCTCCACCCAAACCGCTGCTGCCTGAAATGGCGTAAATGTAGTTATCAACCGTGCTGTATGCAATGGCGTTATACACCAGTCCGGAGGGTGGTCCTACAGCGGTAAACGTCGTTGTACCCGTTCCATCCGTTGTCGACGAGTACAGTGTCGTGGGCCCCCCTCCGGAGGACTGGGCCACAAAAACCGATGCGTCGGCAGAGTTGAACGGATCACCCGGCGCTGCCTGGGCCGACGGTGCGGTAACGGCCGGTGCCACGAGCGACAGAAGACTTACCAAAAGGACAAGAACGAGCGCCATAACGGTGCTGCGACTGCCACTGGGGCGAACAATCGAAGGTCCCAGAAAGGGCGCTGGACCTATCGAGGAATTTGTGTTCGTGCGCGGAAAAAGCAACAGACTACCACCCGTCGGTTTAGATTAGGCCGACACGACCCAAACGATTCTTCGGGTACATCTTCGACAATTGAAGTCAGTCGAATTTGCTTCCCCCAGACGCCTTAATAATAAATGGAATTAGTGGCGTGTCAATTGTTTATGCACGATTGCACAAAATGGTGAGCAGGCAGCAGGTAGCTACTGCTGACATTGTCATACCGACTTTGGGGGTATGGGGACCGCCCCCGCTGCTGCTTCAGGGGACTGGGGTTCTGGAGGCGCTAACGTGCGCTTTGGTGCCATCTCCGCAACTGCCGAATTCTCGAAGCTGGCAGCTGATAATAATCAGCAGGCTTATCTCTTTATTTACTCCTGAAGACATTGATGTAGGGTGATAAACGATGTGCTAAGGCCATAATTTGTCCGTCTAGTTAGAGGTAATTACTCGCAAAGGGGCAGTCTTGAGGCAATCCCGTCTAGGGCAGGAAACCAAATGATATTCTCGTGCACGTCTCCGTGGTCCCTGGATGAGTACGAACGAACCAGTCCTGGTGTTGGTGGAAGCGTTTCCCGCTTTGTTACTGGCCGGTATTCTGTTTTGTGTCATGAAACCCTAATCCTTGGCGTATAGGGGGTGAGCGATGGTCTTTCGCTCAGATGATGCCGGGTCGGCGAGGGGACACAGCAGTGGGGACAATGGAGGCACCGGTAACGCCGGGAACCGAAACAGAGGGTGCGGAGACAGATCTGATCAATGGAGTGCGGGACGGGGATTCGTCGGCGATGGCCGTGTTGTATGAGCAGCACCGGGGGCCGGGGCTG
>NZ_JAPSHJ010000110.1 GCF_031179985.1 Arthrobacter sp.
GGTTGGCGCCCTCAGGGGAGCGCGTACACGCGGCGCGCGTTTTCGTGTGCGATGAGCTGCACGATCCGGCGGGCGTCCGCCTCGGACCAGTCGTCGTCGTCGATCCATCCGCCGACAACCTTGGCGATTGCGTTGCGCCATAGCCTGGCTCCGAGGTAGTGAAGTTCGGCCGGGCCGAATGCGTCGGAGGAGTAAAGGACTTTTGTGAAGGGAGCCAGTTCGAATGAGCGGGCCACCAGGTTCCGGCTCCGTGAGCCTGTGAAGTTCACCGCAAGTCCCACGTCGATGTAGACGTTTTCAAAGGCGTGGGCCAAATAGCCGGCCTCGCGCTCGAACGGATAGCAGTGCAGCAGCATGATCGGTGTGTCCCGAACTTCGGCGGACCTGAGAAAGTCAAGGAGGTACAGGGGATTGGTCTTGTGGAGGTCCAGGTCGCGGTCGCCGAATCCCACATGGAACTGCAGCGGAAGCTTCATCGACACCGCCGTATGGATCCCGTGGGCCATAAGGGTCACGTCGGTGAGCTTCGCAATTGTGCCGGTACCCAGGTTCTCCTGCCAGCGGCGGGCAGATTCAGTGACCGCAGCCGGGGCTGGTCGGCTGAGATTCTGGTCGAATCCTGCGCGGTAGGCGAGGACTGTTTTGAAGCCCACAGCGCTGAGGGCGAGGTTTTGCAGCCGCTGACCGAACTCTTCGACGTAGTCAGCCGGGTTGGCAATTTTCTGTATCAGCTGCTCGGCGACCACTTCCAGCCGAACGATCTCGTGGGTTCGCCCACCCGAGACGTCGGCCATGCCAGCCGGGCCGAGATAGTCAGCGGTATCTAATCCTGTGTCGATCAGCCAGTCGCTCACCCCGGCCGCGCGGGTCATGCGCCGGCTGACCTCGAGTTCTCCAAGCTCGGAGCGCCGGCTCCAGTATTCCGCCGCTGAGGCGTGCCGCGGCAGATCAAGAATGCCGCTGCACCAGCATCGGATAGCGATCCCGAGCTGCGTGCTGTAGGTGTCTTCTGGCTTGGTCAGGGATTCGGTGTTCCCCTCGTTGAGGGAGTTCTGAAAGCGTGCCTCGCCGCCGTCGGCGTGAAACGCGCCATGCACGTGGTGATCGATGAGGCTGACGTGTTCTACAAAATCCGGGAAGGAACTGCCCGCCATTAGATCGACCAGGCCAGCCGAAAGCGTTCGGCAAGTTCATCAGGCGCGAGTTTCGCGGAGGTCCGCTGTTCATAGCGCCGGACGGCCACCGTGGCATCGACGATGGCGTCTCCTAGAAGCCCGCGTGCGAGGCGTGACTTATCCAGCGTGTCGATAATGGCGGTGGGGGAGTTTGAGAGCAGGCGGACGTTGGCCCGGTCCCGCTCGTCTTCGGACAGCCTTCCCGGGTCACCCGGAACCTCTGCCGGAAGCTTGCGCCCGCTGCGGATGCCATCAAGGGCGAGTGCCAGGATGGCTGCGGAGGCCAGGTACACGTTGGCCGACGGATCGACGATTTTTACCTCGACGTTGGCTCCGTGAGGATTGCTCTCGCCCTCGTTTAGAAAGCGCACCGAGGCTTCCCGGTTTTCCAGACCCCAACATAAGTAGGCACCTGACCATGTGCCGGGTGCCAACCGGCTTCCGGACAAAACTGATCCCGTGAGGAAACCCTGGATATCAGGGAGTCCTGCGATGATCCCTCCGATGGCCGCGCCTCCCTCGCTGGAGATGCCGTGCTGTCCGCTGCCGCCGGAGAACAGCGCCAGGCCGTTCTTTTGGAGCGAAAAGTGCTGGTGGGCACCGTTTCCGACGGTGCCGGGAAAGGGCGATGGGGAGAAAGAGGCTTGCATGCTGTGGGCCCTGGTGACCATGCCCACGATGATCTTGGCAAGGACCACGGTGTCCGCGGCCTGAACGGGCGGGGCAGGCGGAAGGGAAAACTCGAACTGGTTTCTGCCGTACTCGGCGTGGATCTGCTCCAAGGGAATGCCGGCCCGGTTCAACGCCGACAGGAGATCGTCGAGGAATGCCGATCGGTCCAGAAGACCGGTTGCCCCGTACGGGACCCAGGGCGTGGTTTCAAGCGCTGAACCATCCGGGGCGATGAGGAAGAATTCAAGTTCGTGGCCCACGAGTGCCTGGTAGCCGGCCTCGTCGAGACTGCCGTAGACGTCGGCCAGAATGCCCCGGGCGCAGGCCGGAGAGGCGGCTCCGTTTTGTTCGTAAAGGCTGGCCGGTGCCCATGCCCGGCCCCCTTGCAGGACACGGAGTCCCGCGATATCGACCTTGAGACGCATATCGCCAACGGGGGTGATGGTGTCCGTGAACGCTATCCCGCCGTCGATGGTGAAGACGTGCCAGACAGGGGCGGCACCCATCCCGGATTGGTGGAAGGTTTTGAGCCTGGCTAATGGAACGCTCTTGGCCAGCGTGATGCCCGAAGCGTTCACCACCGTGCCGATCACGGTGCGGACGCCGGCCTCCTGTAGTTCGCGTTGTGCCCTTGCTACGGCGGATTCGTCGGCCGAGGTCATTTGCGTCATGCGCCTATCATGCGGCGCCTCCCTCTCCAATGAAAGGTTCGCAGCTGTGCTGACTTGTGGCTCCTGCCACTGCCTCCGACGTGACGCTGGAAGGCTGGGGCGGCCGGGACCACCGGCAAAACCAGCCGCTGCAGGTGCGGTATAGTTCACCACACCGCGACGGCAACGGCGCGGAATAACGGGTGTGGCGAACTCCTCCCGTCTGCACCCCACCACCCCCGCACCGCGGCGGCCGAAACACACACAGGAAGCTAGCAGCACAATGACTCGACGGCGAGGAATGTCCCTTGCGGGGCAGTATCTCCGCCTGCAGTTGCTGATCGTGTTTGCCGTGCTCGTGGCGGTGGTCGCGATCTCGCTGGCCCAGTCCGC